>NZ_QUDO01000013.1 GCF_003477525.1 Ruminococcus sp. AF41-9 | reverse complement strand
TAAAATGTCCGATTATCCATTTTTCATTCCACAAGTCGTGCTCTTCGCGAATTCTTCCTTGTTTTGGTTCAAGGTTGCGAACGAGCACCGCGAGTTTCGCAATTACCTAATATAAATTCTAAAAAAGGCTGCCTGCTGGCCTTATAGATTAATCCAATGTTCTACGTTCCTGTTGGCTGACATAATACTCCACTGCTTCCTGTAAACTGCATCCGGCCCTATGGCTTCGACTTATTACACTGCTTTTATTTATTCCTAATTCCTCACAGCATACTTTAAGCGATGGATAAACAGTTCCATGATATTCAAATTCCGGGTTACTTAACATTTTTTTCCTTTTTCTCGTCATAAAATGTGTAAACGATTCTTCAAGAGAACAATTCTTATCTCGTGCTCTTTGTCTCACACATATATCATCAATACCATATTTTTGACAACATGCCCGGAGACTTCGATATTCTATTCCTTTAAATGTAAATTTTTGTATTCTTTCGGCAATCATATCTTTATTTTCAATAAAATGCTCCAATGATTCTTCCATAGTACAATTCAATCTATATTTTCTTGAAGATACACTGTCAGCGTTGACTCCATATTCCAGACAGCATTCTTCCAAAGACCTATAGGTTTTGTCTCTAAAAATAAATACCGACGGCTGTATTTCCATTCTGGCTTTCTTTATGAAATGATCCAAAGATTCTTCAATGCTGCATTCTGTTGTTTTGGCACGGTTACGCACACTGGAAGCATTAACGCCGTATTCAGCACAACATGCTGAAACACTTTTATACTTTTTCCCTTTATAAAAGAATTGCATTTTCGGTGTTTCTGTTTCCTTTTTTTGAATATAATATTTCACAGCTTCTTCCCATGTACACTTTTTTCGCCAAGCTCTACTGCGTACACTAGATTCATTAATTCCATAGAATTCACAACATTGTCCAAGTGAGATATATTTATTTCCCTCATAAAAAAAAGCCTCTTTCGCACGATGCCTTTCTTTAGACATCACCTGATTTTCAGGAATCTCTTCTTTTTTCGTTACTTCTTTTGGCATACAACCTTCCATATGAGAGATAATTTCTTCCATAACATCCGCGTGAGGACGTTTCGCTTTAAATACTGCTGAACTTACTGACTTTGGCTTTAATCCATACGCAAGACAACATTCCGTAAAATTTTTGTATTCTTTTCCACGGAATTCAAAGGCTCTTTTCTCTTTAGACTTGATATAATGTGTAATCGCACGTGTAGAAGAAACCCCATTTTTTTCCATATACAAACGTACTGATATAGGATTTATTCCCAGGTCTTCACAACATTGAGGCAGTGATGGGTATTTCACACCATGATATGTGATTTCATGTGCTTTTTTCCATTCTATTGCCCGTTCAATCGCTTCCTGTGGTGTGCATTTTCGATTCCATATATCGGTCTTGACAGAATCTTCGTTTAAATCATAAAATTCGCAGCAGGTCTTAATGCTGGCCCATTTTCGATTTCGGAATATGATCTCTTTATTTTTTTTCAATTCAATAAAATGTGTAATTGCTTCTTCAGTATTGCATTTATATTGATTCTGGTACGACATTACACTACGGTAACATATTCCATAAACTTTGCAACATTGACGTTTACTTTCAAAAGTCTTTCCATTATATACAAATTTGAATTTCTCCCTATAGTTTGATCTGATTTTACGTGGCATAAAAACTTCTTTCCTCCTTTTGGCGTGATTGGATCTGATACATGTCAAAACATTTTGCCAAACAAAAAAAGACACTCCAAGAGTCCATTTTACTCTTTTTGTGTCTTTATCGGTTGATCCGCAGACGCGGTATAAAGTATAAAATTCTGACCTCGTATCAGAATAAAATTTTATGCAATCTGCCTTGCAAAATGTTCAATTTTATCGTATCATTCCAGATATTTAATGTCAATTTCACTACAGGCTTTAAACAGTAGCAGCTGCGTAGTATTTTACTCGTATTCCTGCGAATACATACATAAACTGTTGCATACATGTAAATGCCCCTCCGGTCTTTTCACCGGAAAAGGGCACTTACAGAAGGCTTTTTGTATTCATGTCATACAAAAAATCACATAAATCAAGATTGGAAATGAAACAAACATAAGCCCAAAATCAACAAAGATCAATATCAGCCAAAGCAACTTTAATTTTTCCTCCAAAGCTCATCCTCCGTTTCGAGTATATTTAAGGAATTCCATAAAATCCCTTATACTTAAATAAAAGAGAATTTCAGAGCTGTTTCTGTAAATATCCCCAAACTTTCACAGGAATTTCATTTTTACTTTTGAAGTTACTTTTGTGATATATCAATCTGCTATTATGCGGCCTGTTCTTCCAGTTCCCGATTCCCTGCCTCCATTAAATCTTCCTCCAGAATTTCAGCAAGCAATTTGTTGCAATACCCAACACCATTTACACGAACGCCTTTGCTGCGGAGCTCGTCAATCTCTTTTTTCCTAAGACTCTGACTTTTTACAGCCAGTTTATAATCTTCTTTTGCCAGTTTCTTTTTTAATTGTTTCTGCCATTTTATAAGAAAATCCCTTGCAAGCTCAATATCTTCATTCTGCTGGTTATAAAAAGTGCGTGTCTGCCTTATGGTTCCATCCGGTTCCACTTCAAGCGTATAGTATGCCTCCGTTGGTTGTTCTGCCTTTCTCAAAAACAGGATATAGGATTCCTGCTGGCTCATTCGTTCATAATAGGTTTCTGTATTATTTACGCAGTGATGCATCAGTTTTGCTTCATACAAAATGTCATCCACTTTTTCCGGCACAACGATCTGATACTCTTTGTCCGCATATTCATATTTTTTCAAATCCCTGCATATACGATTCAGACCCGGATACTTCTTTTTCAGCTCTCCGGCTTTTAAAATCAAATCTTTTGCTTCTATCTCTTTTATCATTTCATTATGTCTCTGCATGAGCTTTCGTGCACGGTAGATAACAGAATCCTGCACATTCACTCCGACCCGAATTGCCATATTGAGATAATCCTTCCATGTTTTGATCAGGTCTTTCACGGATTCCCCACTTTCTGCTGCCTGCTTTTCCAGATAATTTTTGATCTGTAAAGGGGCCATACGATCCATAATGAACATAAGATCCGCTGGTTTAAGCTTTTCCCGGCACATCCACGAAATCACATCGTCACGGATCAGCTTGTTTTGGGCTTTTTCAAGTAATAGCCATTGAAGAAAAATCTCTCCCCCATTGTTTGTACGCAGCCTTTTTAAGCGGAACCTGTCAATTCCCAGTGCTTTTCCAAGGTCTCCGGAATCTTCACAATAGATCTGTGCTTTATTATCCATAATGTCCTCTGCCAGATGATAAAGTCCTGCTTTAATGAGCCGTTCCAGGTAGGGCCTTTCTCTAACCATTTCAAAAAAACTTACCGGATCTAAAAACCTTTTGACTTTTGCATATTCGTAGATCCTGTCCTACGGAATGTCCTGTTTTTAATGCCATACAGTGATTTTCCATAAATATTTCCCATATTATATTTTTCATATGTCATATAGCCACCGTAACCTGGATACAGTGGAACCTGTAATTTACCCTGGATCCATCGGCTTTCTTTTGTCCAATGATGACGGCCGAAATAATATTCTTTCGTATTTAATTTTTCATCATACAGGATTCTCCGACGCTCAAAGAAAGAATATACTGGTTTTTTATATGAGCTGCTTACTATGAGCATCTGAAGCTGGAATTCTCTCAAAACAAATACATTATTTCCACAGGTCTGAAGCAGGTATGCAGTCTCTTTTTGGGTTTCTATATTTTTGGCCCGGCCTAATGCTTTATATTGAATCTGATGTCTGCATTTTGGGCAATGCCCCACTGCATTATGGTGAGGATGGCTGATTGGAACTTCGCTTTCACACCAACTACAATATCCTGTCTGATCTTTCCTGCGGCTGTAATGATAAAAGATAAAATTCTGGGTAATTCCAACTTTTTTCTGCCATCTCAGCCAGTCTTTCGGAATTTTGGGAAGTCTATCCATACACTGATCCCAGCTTGTCAGAATTTTTTCATATTTCATGCCCAGCCTCCGGTGTCTTTGCTCACGTTGATATACATACAGTGCATAAAAAGCATCGTCATATTCACTTTCAAGATACTTTTGGATCAACGCTGTATCCGCCTCTTTCATATAAGAATTTTCCTGATATAACCATTTTGAGAAAATGGTCTTATCCAGCATACTTTCTGACCATTTCTTTGTCCGGTAATCATACCCTTTAAAAATATCGTTCTTTTTATCAATATATAATGTATATACAGGTTTCCGACAGTCCATGGAAAGATATTCTGCCAGATAAAATGCTGCTTTTAAAATATTGTTTTCTACTTCTGCACGTAAATATAGCCCTCTCTGATAAATCAGCTGCTCCGTATAGTATCTTTTATCTCTTACCGGCACATCTTCTTTTGCAAGTTTTATCAGTTCATCCGTAGCTTCCAGCAATTTCATGTTACGCAATTCTTTTTTATTCATTTCCGTCCTCTCCTTCATTTTCTACTGCATATAATGTCATTTTCTCTTTTCTGCTCAAATGCAGCAGGGGAACTCCCTGCCGCATCCACTTTATCCTTTCATTTACGCCGCTATTTCAGTAGGGCTTTCTTCGTTTTCTGCCGATTCCACTGGTAGGTCCATTAAGTCTTTCTCTAAAAGATCAGCCAGAAGTTCCCCAGCAAATGCTCCGCCATGGACAACTACATGCTTATCACGTATCTCCTGATAGTTCTGCTGCCTGAGCTTCCTGCTTTCTTCTGTGCTCTTACGATCTTTTTTGGTTAATCGTTTCTGAATTTCCTTCTGCCACAATGTTAAAAAAGAAGTCACCTTATCAATGTCCTTATTTTGACGGTTGAATTCCGCACGTTTTTGCCGGATGGTTCCATCTGGTTCAACTTCCAGTGTATAAAACGGTACTTTCGGATTCTCTTTTTCCCGCAAAAACAGGATATAGCTTTCCTTTGAAACGATCCGGTCAAAATAAGTATCCGTCTTATTTACACAGTGATGAAGCGTATCACCTTCATGTAGGATGTCATCGATACTCTTTGGCGCAATAACCTGATATTCACCGTCACTGAACTCATATTTTTCTTTCAAATCAATGAGATGTTTCTGAAATCCGACATACTTTTCTTCCAGCTCCCTGCGTCGGATTCCGCGTTTCATTTCTTCTATCTTCAAAACCGCCTCTTTATGGCGCAGTTGAAGATCTCTGGTACGGTAAATAATGGAATCATGTATATCCATTCCCAGTCTTTTTGCCATAGAAAGATAATCGTTCCACACCTGCAGCACATGGCTGATATCATCCCCGGATTTTTCTGATTGTTTCACAAGATAATGTCGAATCTGGCAGATGCTCATCTGGTCCAGAACAAACTTCAGGTCGTTTGGTTCAAATCCTTCTTTTACCATCCAGCATATTTCTTCATCCCCGATTGTTTTTCCTGTACTCTTTTCAAGTTGCAGCCATTTAAGTTCTTTTACCCCGCCATTCATATCTCGGAGCCTTCGAAACTCTTTCTTATTCACGGATAGGAATTCGGATGGTTTTCTACCTTTTCTTTTTATTGCATCTGTTGTCCTGTAATCCAGTACATCATCAACTAACTGGAAAAGCCCTGTCTTTACAATCTGTTCCAGTACCGGATACGTCTTCCACAGGTAAAGATATTTTCCAGGATCTATCTTTTTCTGACCAAGGGCGTACTCACGCAGACCTGTTTCTTTTAATTCATGCCTGGACAGATCCGACAGGGTGTAAGGATAGACCATCCCTTTATACTGAATACCGCAGCAAGTATAATACCAAGGTTCCCCATATGAAATCCATCGCATTTCCCGCTGTTTAAACAGGCCATAAACAAAATTTGAAATTTCCTTTCCATTTGCAGAGAAGATTCTTCTCTGCTCTTCATGGCAGGTAGTTTCGCAATCTGTATAGCCGCCCCTTTTATACCACGTTCTGGCATGAAAGATCCGGAGCACAAAACCAGAAGTTTTGCGTCTCCTCTGGATAAGATAGACTCTGTACCACTTTGTACAAAATCTTCCAGACTTTCCCACAGAACGAAAAGTAATCGGTTGTCCACACACATTGCACTGTCCTTTCTGGTTATATTTGGGTGAGCGGATTGGAACATATTTTTTGCAATATGTACAATATCCTTCTGTAGCACCATTTTTCTGATACTTGTAGAAGATATAGTGTTCCGTAATTCCATATTTTGAAACCCATCCGATCCAGTTCTTAGGCAGTCCAGATACAGTTTTCATCACCTGGTCCCATGAATCTGTAAGTTTTTTATCATGACGTATCCTTTGTTCTTTGCGGATATTCGCCTGAAACTCTTCCAGTGACCGGATTGCAGGCTGCATTGTCTTTAAATATTTTTGGATGACCTTTGTATCACAGTCATTTACATAGATGTTGCCAAGATTAATCCTTACATCCCATAAGATACTTTCAAGAAGTGCCTTTTTCCATTTTTTTAATTTTTCATCATAGGTTATAAACCGTCTCTCTTTTCTGCTGATAAACAGACGGTACCTTGGAAAGTTTATATTCTCCTCAATATCCGTTACGGCAAACAGATACACTTTTAAAATTCCTTTTTCTACTGCTGCCCGACAATACATCCGATATTTTCCGGGTTCACCCCTTTGATTCTCCAGTGTACTCAAAGATATTTCCGTTTTCTTTGCATCGGCGATATGTCTGTTCATCACTTTTAATGGTTTTAATTCCATCAACCCCTTTTTTCTCATAACTCCACCAGCTTTCCAGTCACATCAATCCATGCTTCCTCCGGATATTTCTGACCATCGATACAGATGACCCCAATTTCCAGGATCTGGCTGTTGCCAGGCTGCTCCTTTAAAAGTAACAGTAAATCGCCCTTTTGTCCTTTGGCTTTGGGGGCTTTTCCACGTACAATACAAAATCCGTTGCAGCTGGTCCCGCTTTCTTTTGCAACATGGGAGTTCCATTTTCGGTTTGGATATTTCGCCATGTAAGCAGCTCCATGTAATAACAGGCTTCTCAATTCAATTTTCTTTAATAGGCGCATCTTTGTGCAGGAGATTTTTGAATCTTCTCCATCTTCATCCAAATCCCCTGATGCATCTACTATGTAATACACGGAATTTTTCCAATTCGGATAATAGCAGAGACAATCCAGTGGGTTTTCTGCACAATGAAATCCATTTTGTCTACAGTTTGCTTTTTCCGTTTCATTTATGCCATACTCCTGAAACTGAAAGCCCCGACATTTCAAATCCTTTTGAAATCCTTTATATGCGATCATATCCTTCTCCTTTAACTCTCTTTCTGCTGCATCATGTCAAACAAGGACATCTGCCCGGAATCTTTTGATTTTTTCTTGCTAATATACTTTTCTTCCTGCTCCGCTGCTTCTTTGGGATGCACCTCGGAATCTTTCTTTGTCCCCTGGTTTTTCGGTATTGTTTTCGTTCTCTTATTTACCGAATCCCATTCCTTTTGAATCTTTTTCTTTTCTTCCTGCTCTTTTTCTGCTATTTCTTTTTCATCATCTTTCGCATAATATTCAAGTACCCAAGGAAAAACCTGGTCGCCGGAGAGTGCCAGGCCTGTATTGGCTCGAATGCCGTTCTCTCCCTTTTTTTTCGCTCCCTCCAGTGCAATGTTGTAGGCTTTTTGCGTCACGTAATCCAAACATCTCTGAAGCATCTTATGTTTTTTTAACACCTGTGCATCTAAAGCAGAATCCGTTTTGGCAAGATTTACGAGATACTGTCCTATGATGTCTGCAAAGCCTGCATCCTTTAAGGCAAACATTTCTGCACGCAGTTTTTCAGACGCATTCGCAAACGTTCTTTCCTCAATCGGTATATCAACCAGCCGGTAGCGGCTGCCCTGAATAAATTCCTCTGTCTGTTTTTTGGAAACTGCATGTGCTTTGGCAAGTTCCCGCACACCATCCATATTCCCGCTCTGGCGGTAATACAATGCTGCTGTATTTAATTCTTCTGCAGTTTTTATGATCTCATTTAACATAATCGATCCCTTCTTTCCTGATAAAAACATGAGGCAGAAGAAAAAATCTCCTGCCTCTGCCTGCTTTTTATGCCGCATTCATTTTCTGTTCAGCCGCTTCCATTTCTTTTTCTACTTCCAATGCAATCCTGCGTCTCTCTGCATCATCAGAATCTAAAAGGCTGATCATTTCCAGTACAATACGGCGAACCCATTCATTTTCCTCCCATCCTGCACAGATCTGACGGGCTTTTTCCGTCAGTTCCTTCCAATCAGCATCTTCCAGATCCCTGCCACGATATTCTTTATAGAAAGAATAGATTTCTTTCATGGCTTTCGGTGCCTGAATCTTTGCCGCTTCATCCAAATTGGAGAGGAGTCCCATCAGCATGGGATGGTTTTTATATTTTTCAATCAAAGGACGGATACCGGTCTGAATTTTACCCGTATAAAGTCCTAAAAAATCATTAAATATTCCTGCAATCAATTTCTGATCTGTCATTCGTTTCCTTCCTTTCTGTTAATTTTCTTACTCTGCGCCTGACCGTAGATGGAAAACACTGAAATGCTTCCGATACTGCATCCTGGCTGTATCCCTGATCAAGAAGAGCCTTCATAGCCGCTGCCATTTCTGATTCCTTGAGCTTTTTTATGGACGGTTTCCGAACTTTCTTTTTCAGGATTTTCCGGCAAAGCGGATGATCTGGTCCGTATTCGTACATTGTGCTGGCTTCCGCTGCATTCAAATTGCACAGGATTGCAATCAGCAGACAGTAATATCCCTTATATTCGTCGTCTTTCATGCCGCACCACCTTTATTGCCTGGTTTTCAAATGTACCTCTTTACCCTAATCTGCTTTAAATTCTTTTTGATCAAGACCATTTTCGAGCAGATATCTTTCCGTACCTTCTGGATCGAGCTGTGCAAGTCGTGCAAGATTAAACTCTGCAACATAATAGCTGCCATAATTGATTTTCCTCTTACCTACAACTTTTCCGAGTTTATACTTCTCAATAAACGCAACCTTTGCTTTTGCTCCGCAATCCGAGATTATTGCCTGCCCCGGTCTTAGGAATCCCATAACTCCAATTGTAAGGTCTCCGAATAATTCCAGCTTTTTCTCACATTCCTTTTGCTTTTGCCATAATCCGACATACAGGGATCCGTTGTAGTACATATTCACTCTGACATATAATTCCTCATGTCCACATTCCCAGTCATATCCCAATGGTTTTTCATCTTTTCGAATGCATATATCCTGTCCCATATTCTGCCTCCTTTTTTGATTTTCCTGTTCATCTTTTATGGATTATTTTATATTTCCTCCCTTCCTGTTTTTTGTACACCCCACATTTCGTTTTTGGGCAACAAAAAAAGACACCAAAAATCTTCTTTTGATTTTTGATGTCTTCCTATTGATAAAAGGCCTTCGCCTAAATGTTGCTCCCGGAACAGCATATCCGGAACAAAAAACTTTACTGCGTGGCAAACCATGCATAAAAAATAATCCATTTATATGGTAACACAATATATTGAATTCGTCAATAAAATACAGCGCATAGAATGCTATATCTTGTTATTCTGCCATTTTTCAAGTACGCTTACCATTTTTACTTCTCTGTCATTTCTACGTTCATCAGGAAAATTTCCAAGGAGTCATATATTGAAATATACTATAAAAAATAGTAGAATTTTTCTCTCTCGCACAAGATGAATAGAAGCCCGTTAAGGATAGGAAAACGCCGAAAACCCGCATGAACACTACGTTTTTGTGAGTTGCCGGCGTTTCTTTTACCCTCTGTTTTCATGGTGCTTTTTCCGTAAATGGTGCCCAAATGGTGCCCAAATTCCACGCGGGCATATAAAAGGTTGTAAAGAGCAGTAAAGAGATACAGCGGTTAAAGGTCTATTTCGCTGTGTTTTTTCTTTGCTGCCCGTTTTCCTTTTTTCGGCTCGGCTTCCTTTGGTTTCTCCGGGGCTGCTTTTTCCACCGCGCTATGGTAAGCGTCCAAAACTTCTTTTTTTCGTTCAAGCCGCACGTCCACATAACGGGCGGTAACAGCTTCAAAGTTCATGGAAAGCCCAAGCGACGCGCCGATACCCGCAAGCGTATGCACCAAGACTTCGCCAACCGTATAGAAGTCGCCTGTCAGTTGGTGCATATTGGTCGCTGCCGTATGTCGTAAATCGTGAAAACGAATGTGCGGCATATCCAAATCTTCAAGCAGCTTTCCAAATTGAGAGGACACCCACGACGCGGCGATAGGTGCGCCGTCCGGCTTTGCTACAACAAGGTCATTGTCATAGTAAGGCTTTCCGTCTTTTGCTGCCTGTTCTTTCTGTACTTCCTGCATGGCAAGCTGTTTGAGGAAGAACGGGCGGGCAAGCTCCGTAATGGGTAGCTTTCTGCCGTTGGATTTCGGCGGTGCCATTTCTTCAATGACTTTTGTTTTTGGCGGTACCTTGAAAGGTAGCTGCTCGGTAACATCAAAGGTGTTGTTCTCCAAATCCACATTGCGCCAACGCAAACATAAAAAGTATTTAGATGATGTGATTGTTCATCTTTATGCCCGAAATACCCCGTTGCAGGGGATAGACTTTTTTTGATAATTGGGGGAATGTCGATTTGTGTCGATAAGTTGATAAGTGCATGGTAGAGGGTCGTCGTTGGAATTTAGATGGATAAAAAGAAACGGCGGCTCTGATAATCAAAGCCACCGAAATAGAGTAGGCGCGTGAAAATGTGTCTGCTCTGCGACGGCTTTTTTTCTTTTGCCGTCGTCCGGCAGATGAAATCATTTAGTTAAATAGTCAGATTCATCTATTGTTTTAAGAATATAATTCACATCATCATATCTTGAAGAATCCGATTGAGAGCCTAAACTACATATTAAAAATTCCTTTCCATGTTGTTGATAAAGAACAACTAAATTATAGTCATTAGATAAGGAACCTGTCTTGATACCTTTAACATTTTCATTGTAATATTCTGATGTTTGGTCAAGAAAAGTATTAGTATTCCTCCATGTCTGCGTACTTCCGTCAGGTAAAGTAGCTGTATAATTACTCTTTGAAACAATATCTCTAAACCATTGCTTCTCTAAAAGGTGAGTAGATACTGATTTTAGGTCTGAAACGGTAGTGAGAGCATTGACATCATATCCGCTTGGGTCATATAAAATTGTGTTTTCATACCCTTGATTTTGTAAGTAATTATTTAGATGTTCCATAAAAACATTAATACGTTCTTGACTATTCTTAGCTTGTGGTGAAAGAATAGAACCACAATAATCCGCGACTACATAAGCAGCGTCATTTCCAGATGGAACCAACATGGCAGCAAACAAATTGTGGAGAAAATATTTTTTCGCGTCTATATTCGCAACAGATGAACCAGGTTTAGTTAATTGGATTGCTTCATAATTTGCAGGAACAATACTATCTAAATCCGCAAGTGTTGCTGCGTATTCAATGACAAATAATTTGGCTAAGCTGGCAGGAAGCTGTTGCTCGTTTTCTCGCTTTGAAATAAATATATTGTCATTAGAAAGGTCAACTAATATGAGGGATTTTGCATTATAAAAATCTTGAAAGAAAATTCCACTCAGCCAAGAGTTGATTTTATTCTTCTCATTGCGAAAATTGTCAGGTTTCATTGCCCACGGTATGAAAAATACACCTGCTATCGTTACAGCAGTAAGGAAAACAAAAAATATTCCGAAACGAGACGTCCTTCTCTTGTATTTTCTTTTCATAAATTGCACCTCCGACAGTAATCAGTCAGATTTAATAGGTAAATCTAATTGGCATAATTTGCTCTTATACTTTCTGTAAATCCAGAGGGGTCACCTAATTTTGCTTTATCTATATTTTCGCGCAAATAATTACGAGTTGCGTCATCACACCGGTCTATTCCCATATATGGCATGTCGAAGGCTTTTTCCAATTCTTCTAATGCTTTTTCGGCTCGCTCTGGATCTGTATTATAAGTATCAAGCCATTCTTTCATCCATGAATATTCCCACAAATAAGAAGCTCTCGTTTCTCCATAACCAACCTGAAAGGAAGCTCCTGTATCTTCATCTTCCAGTTTATCAGGAAGTGTAATGCCATCAGGCCAATTCAAACTGTCAATGGTTGCAAGATATTCTTCTTCAATGTGTGCAAAATCCGTGAGTCCTCTTGAAGTAGAATTTGTTTCAGAATTTGAACAACCTGTAAACATCAGACATACCAATAAAGAAAGCATTGCTCCTAAAAAAATCGTTGTTTTCATAGATAATATTTTCATGTTTTTCCTCCAATTTTATAAAATTTATTTTATCTAAGCGCCAATGCAGGTTCAAGCTTTGCAGCTTTTAACGCTGGCAATAGTCCTCCAAGCAACGCTACAACAACGGATGTTATAACAGCTACCACTGCCGAAAGAATAGGATATTCCAGTGCCGCTACGGGAGAATCCACAGGCAGAAATAACCCCATGCCTTGAACCAAGAAAAAGGATATCAGGATTGAAACAATACAAACAAACACTGATATAGTTAATTGTGCGCCTAACACTAAAGTAACAATATTCGCACGAGAAGCGCCAATCGCCCGTCTAATTAGTAATTCGTGAGTACGTTGTTCCAAGGATGATAACCCTATGTTAATTTGTCCTAATACAGAAACAAATAACAATAAAAATGATGTTACCAAAAGTCCTAATTGAAGTACAGAAAGTACGGAATTATAAGTATCTCCAATATCACTTTTCCCTATGATATCCAAATTTCCTCCTATTGTATCTTCTAAAATGTCATGTAATGACGAATACATCTGTCTCATGGTAATTCCCGCTTCTGAATGCCAATGAACAGTTGCATTTTTTACTTTCCACATATTCGGAACAAGTAGTTCTATTGAATGGGCGTCAAGATATACAGTTGGTATATCTGTCCCGTCATTCACAGTACCTACCACATTAAATGGTGTTAATGAAAGACTACTTTCTACATTTCCAACAGCATATGAAGTATCAAAATAATTCTGTGCTGCTTTATTTACTACCATGCACAGAGTTTTATTTATTTCCGAAGAATCAAACCAATCCCCTGATGACATAGGCAAATTATAGATTTTGTTATATGTGCTTGTAGTAAAAACAACATCTACGGGTACAGTCTTTTTGTAAACAGTGTCACTTATGTCTTGTAGAGAAGAGACAGACGCTACTGGAGCAACTGTTATCTCTTCCAGCATGGAAAAGGTAACAGCCACAAAATGATCAGTATTGTAAATTTCTCGAAAAAAATTCTCCATTTTAATGGTATCTTGAAAATCTGATCCTGTAATTGAAAAAGAATATGTAGGACTCCATCCATACATCTGTGCATTGACAGAAATCAAATATTCTTTACCAAGCGTTCCCACCAAGACAGAACTAATCATTGCAATAATTCCTACAAACATCGATATACCTGTTAAGATATTTCTTAGAGGAGAAATACGAAGGTCTTTAAGAATCATATTTAACACATTGAAGCCTCCCTCCGTCCATTTCAAAAATTGTATTACAAGTCTTTGCAATATCGAGGTCATGAGTTACTATTAAAAGCATAATGCCATTTTTAAGCACAACTTGATGTAAAAGGTCCATAATTTGTTTTCCGGTTTTTTTATCTAAAGCACCAGTAGGTTCATCACATAAAATGGCTTCCGGCGATACTGCAAGTGCGCGGGCAATCGCCACTCTTTGTTGTTCGCCTCCTGATAAATTAGATGGATAATCATTTTCTTTTCCTTCTAATCCAACACTTTGCAAAAGATTTCGTATTGCTTCTTTCCGCTGTCTTGTATTCATTTTCTTTTTGGAATAAAGTAAAGGAAGCTCAATATTTTCCCAAACTCTTAAATGTTTAATTAAAGAATAGTTTTGAAAAACAAAACCGATATTACTTGCTCGAAGCATAGATAGCTGGCTATCTGTTAAAGTGGAAACAGACATACCATTATAAAGAAATTCGCCTTGATATGAGTGGTTGAGTAAACCTATAATTGATATAAGGCTTGTTTTTCCTGAACCCGATTTGCCTACAATAGCATAGCTGTTTCCTCGCTTTAGTTCCATATTTGCTTTGTTTACAGTTACTAAGGTATCACCATTATTCAAATTAACAGTCGCTACCAAGTTTTTTATTTGAATTAAATTTCCTCCATTCGTTTTTTCCATGTTACAAATTACTCCTTACTCCTTGGGTCAAGGTTTGGGGGAATAGAAGAAATTGTATCGCCCTCATTTACACCCGACAATATTTCTATATATGCACCATCAGTTGCACCCAGCATAACTTCTGTTTGAATTTGTTTTCCGTCATTTATTACGGTTACCATTCCCTTACCTTGTCTGCCCGCAATGACTGAAAGTGGTAACAAAAGCACATCTTTTCTAGTTTCGGCTGTTATGACAACGGTAGCACTTTGTCCGGGTTTTACATCAATATCTTTTCCAATTAAACATTGCAATGTGCTTTCTGCATTTTCTGATACTGGTACTACAACTGCAATCGCTTCCGTAGGTCCCACACCATCAACTACTTGAAACTTTGCTTTTAATGCTGCATTTTCCGGCAATATTTTCAAAAAATTTTCAGCTTCAATATTGAGAGCAAAACCTGTGTACTTAGCTGTTGCTAAGGGATAATTTTTGGGAACACTCTCATTAGATGAGATAATAGAAAGAATCGTTGCGTCAACTGGGGATTTTATTTCTTCTTCAGATACTTTCCCAATCACACCACCCTCAGTAATTTTGTTGCCGGCTGAGGAACAGGCTTCAAAAGTACCCTCAACAGAAGAACATAAAACAAAATCCAAAGCCGGAATAATAGTTGTGTGAGCAGATACCGTTGGAGTAAGATTACCGCGAGTAACGGATACCGTTTCAACGGATTGTACTTTTGGATTTACGTTACTGGTTTCATTTTTCTGCTCGTCAAAACAACAGGCAGATAACACAATTATTATCATACATAGCATAGGTAACGCCATAATTCGATTTTGGTATTTCACCAACATACCTCCTTGTTATTGTATATTATATTTCGTTTAAAGATAAAAGGCTTTCACCTTGATACAATAATTATATCAAAATAAAAGCCTTAATTTTGATGATTGTTCGCAAGAAAATCCTCTTTTTTGCTACGGAATTTCTTACGATTTTCCTACGAAAGTGGAAGTGTAACTATAAATTTTATACACTCGTCTTTACTATGAGCAACAATAGTCCCCTTATGTAGTTCTACAATATGTTTCGCAATCGCAAGTCCCAATCCGGCACCACCACTTGTAGTATTTCTTGATGTGTCAACTCGGTAAAACTGCTCAAATATTAGTTTTAGTTTTTCTTCTGCGATAGGATTCCCAAAATTTTCAAAAGTAATTACAATAGTGTTCTCTTGAAGTTCTGTGGTTATTGCAACTTCTGTATCTGTATAACTGTAAATTACCGCATTACGCAAGAGATTATCGAACACACGTTGTATTTTGTTTGCGTCGCAATGTAGCATAATGTCGCTTGTACTATTGAGAGTACATTTCAAATTTTTTTCCTTTAATATGGGCTTAAATTCATAGATAAGTTGTTCTAATAAACGGGTCAAATTTATGTTGCTGTATTGTAATGTTATGTTAGATAAGTTAAATCGTGTGATTTCAAAAAACTCGTTTATCAAATCTTCAAGACGTTCTGCTTTATCAAGAGAAATAGAAAGATACTTTTCTCTTAACTCCTGTGATATTTGTTGTTCATCATCATGCAGTAGTGTTAGATAGCCAATGACGGAAGAAAGCGGCGTTTTCAAATCATGTGCAAGGTACATAATCAAATCATTCTTGCGCTGTTCATTTTCCTGTGCAAGTCGCGCATTGTTTTCTGCTTCTTGCTTTAAGCGATTTATGTTGATAGCAATTTCGCTTAGTTCCGGTGAGAGTTCAATATAATCTACTGATTTATCAAATAGTTTTCCTGTTGCAGCTTGTAACTCGTAGACATAATTAACAACCTTTTTCAAAAGTTTATAAGTCAAATACAAAATGCAAACTACCCATAATATAAGCCCTACCATATAAACATAAAGTCCCCTATATATCAGGTAGTAATGTTCCACATATCTATCCAGTACCCAAGTAAGTCCCATATCTAACGAAACCGTACACACTAAGATAATTCCCGAACAAATTACACTCTGTAAGATATAACTTTTAAACAGGATTGTAAGCAGATAATTTTGTTCATTTTTATTCAATTTCATAACCTACCCCCCAAACTGTTTTGATAAATTTTGGATTTTTGGCGGGTTCATTTAATTTTTCTCTAAGCCGCCCTATATGTGCCATTACGGTGTTGTTATTATCTAAATATTTTTCTTTCCAGATATTTTCAAATAGTTCCTCAGTTGAAACAACTTTGCCTTGATGTTCACATAAATACCAAAGGATTGAAAACTCGATAGGAGTTAAAGATATTTCTTTTCCGAACAAAAAGCATTTATGCGTGTCCTTATTGATAATCAATCCTCTAATGTCATATTCACTTTTTGGAAAAAACTGCTTTTTTGTTGGATTGTTGTACTTCTGATAGCGTCTTAACTGTGTTTTCACTCTTGCAATGACTTCAAGGGGATTAAAAGGTTTTGTTATATAATCATCGGCACCTATTGTTAGCCCCATTATTTTATCGCCATCATCAATTTTAGCTGTAAGCATAATAACAGGGAAATAATAATTTTCTCTAATTTTTTGGCAAATACGGAATCCGTCTATATCAGGAAGCATAACGTCCAATATCGCCAAATCAATTTCCGTTTTCTGAATACATTCCAATGCTTCAATTCCATTGTAATATTTGTGTACTATATAATTATCGTTTTTAAGATAAACTTCAAGTAAATCTGCTATCTCTTTTTCATCATCTACAACTAAAATTTTTTCATTCATTGTCTACACTCCTTTTTATCCTTTTATCAAATGGTTTTACTGCGCTCTTGGGTATCAACCACATATAACCGATTTTTGAAACACCAGGTATTCGATTTTCTTTACAAAGTATCTGCACACGCCGTTCAGAAATACCCCATTTTTCCGCTGCTTCGGGACAAGACATATATTCCATATCGTAACCGTCCTTTCTTCAAACATTATCAATATAATTATACTCGGATAACCGAATAATAGCAAGTACATGATATGCTCTATTTCTATCCATACTATGATGTGTGTAATCATATCTTGAAAGAGAGATGAAATATACAATGTAGTTGGGTGAAATGATTATGAAGCAGAGCAAAGAAAAGTTTGATTTTAAGGCTTTCGGACAGGCTATCAAAGCGGCAAGAAAAGCAAAGGGAATTTCCCGCAACCAGTTAGCGGATAAGCTGAACATTGCGCCGCGATATATCGCGTCCATTGAAAACAGCGGGCAGCACCCAAGTTTGCAGATTTTGTATGAGCTTGTAACCCTGCTTGACGTATCGGTAGACCAGTTCTTTTTCCCGGAACGGGAACAGGAAAAGTCCACACGCCGCCGTCAGCTTGATACCATGCTCAACGGCATGAGCGAAAAGGATTTGAAAATCCTGTCAGCTACCGCAAAAGGGATTGAGGAAGCCAACAACGAAATAACGGGGGAATAAAGTTCCCTCGTTTCTTCATAGAAAAAGCAGTTTGAAACGTCGCAGTTTGCGGCGTTTTTCTTTTGTCCTGCTTTGGCAAAATCAGATTTTCCATGTAGTAGGGATAAAGGGAGAAAGTTTCTTAGCAAGCATAGGAAAGGGGTACCCTTTACATAATAGATATCGTATTTTCTTTGCATGGGTTACACTTTTTTTAATATTTTTTTCAAATAATGAAAAAAGACGTAAGTCACTTCATTTTAATGATGTAACTCACGTCTTCTTTACATTTGCTTTTATATAAAAATACAATAAAAATCTGATTATCCGCTAAAACACAGTATCTATCAGCATTTTCAAGGGAACAAATACATCAATTTACTACTAATGAATGGGCCTTGATAGATGTTACTATCATAGAATCAACCGATATAATCCAAAACATTCGTTTTATCATATAATTCACAAAATGGAACACTCATAATAATGAAAGCTATTCAACTAGAACATCTGGAATATCAGAAATTTATATAGATGGATGTAGTAGTCCAGGATTTTTTGATAAAACTACTTTACATAATTATTTGGAACAATATCCTCATTCCATTCAAGTAAAACTTTATCCTTTCATATCACCCGATATCATCGTACATTTCGGGTCTGATTATGAGAATGTAATGAAATTTGATGTGAAATAGTATTTTGTTTCACGCTTTGAAATTTGAAAGATTTGATGGCTTTAATTATAATTTAGGTAGGAACTACACACGAATCACAAAATTTTATGATACTATACCAGTGGAGGTGGTTTTATGCAGCACATTTTAATTGTTGAGGACGATTTAGATATTCAAGATCTTTTAAGAAACTTTTTGCAAGAAGTTGGATATGAAATTACGATTGCAAGTGACGGCATGGAAGCTATTGCACTGTTTTCATCCGCTCGTTTTGACTTGATATTGTTGGATATAATGTTGCCTAAAATTGATGGGTTTACAGTATGCGAGCTAATCCGTAAACAATCACAGGTTCCCATCATTATGCTGACTGCTCTAAACGGAGAAGAAGAACAAATCAGAGGGTTAGATTTGCAAGTAGACGATTATATTACAAAGCCGTTTTCCATGCCAATATTAATTCGTAAAATAGCTGCGGTTTTACGGCGGAGTACAATGAAACCAAATCAAGAACATCAAACAATATCCTATAAAAACTTGATTTTGGATTTAGACAGCTACTCTGCTTCAATAAATGGAGAAACCCACGAATTGACACAGCGGGAATTTGAGATTTTACGGGAATTACTTTTGAATCAAGGGCGCGTTCTTACCCGGCAAAATCTGTTGGATCGCCTTTGGAAATATGATTTCTACGGGGACGAACGTGTTGTTGATACACATATCAAGAATTTGAGAAAAAAACTTGGTATCGACTTTATCCAGACAATCAGAGGGGTGGGATATAAAATTGATAAAGAAAAATAAGAGCAGTTTGTTTATAAAGATATTCATTGTGACTTTTTTGTTGACCAGCCTTTGTTGCATGATAACTTACGGGGTTATCTCATGGCTTATCCCAAAAACTTATAGCACAACACTTGATGCAAGTTTAGATAGTGCAGTCAATTCACTTCTCACAGAAGTTGAAAATCTCACCCCCATGGAAAGTGGAAACCTTTTTGATGAATTTGTAATAAATCAAAATGGTGTGTTAATTCAATTATTTGATTCCTTAAATCGTGAAATTGAACTACCGTCACAAAACAGCATGACATTTCCCGTTTTCGTCACAGGTGGTGTAGCAATTGAATGTGCCGATCCAGCGGCATATCGGGCCACGCACAGTTATATCTTTACATTTGCAGATTCGGATGATGTCTACACATTAACAGTCGCAGGTAGTGCACAAGAAGTTAATTTGTTAAAGGATACTTTGGGTGGTATTTTTATTATTCTGCTTTTTGTAATTCTGTTAGTTGCTGTACTGGCCTCTATCGTATATTCTCATTATGTAACCAGGCCAGTTCTGCGTATCAATCGTGTATCAAAAAGAATGGCAGAATTGGATTTTAGTTGGAGATGTGAAGAAAATCGGACAGACGAACTCGGAACATTGGCTCATAGCTTAAATGAAATGTCACAAAAGCTGTCTGCTTCTATGACAGATTTGAAATGTGCTAATGAGAAACTACAAGCAGACATTGAGCGTGAACGTGCATTGGAACAGGCACAATTAGACTTTTTTTCCGCAGTTTCTCACGAACTGAAAACGCCTATTACAGTTATCAAGGGGCAGACCGAGGGTATGATTTTGAACGTTGGGGATTATCAAAATCGTAATAAATATCTGGTGCGCTCTCTGGAAATCATCAATACAATGGAAAATATGGTACAGGAAATCCTCACGGTTTCCCGTATGAAATCGTCAAAAGTCGGGCTTAAAAAAGAAACTATTCAATTTTCGGATATTCTCAAACAGAAATACGCACTGTTTGAAGATTTAATTATCCAAAAAGATATAGATTGGAATGAAAATATTACTCCCGATTTGAGTGTTATTGGGGATAAGGCACTGATACAAAAAGTAATCAATAACTTAATTTCCAATGCGATTTCCTACTCACCGGAGGGTAGCTCAATCTATTTGACTGCCTTTGCGGAAGATGGGACGGTTCAATTTTTGTTGGAAAACACAGGTATTCATATTCCTGATTTAGAAATTCCAAAACTGTTTGATGCATTTTACAGAGTAGAACATTCTCGCAATAAGAAAACTGGTGGGAGTGGTTTGGGATTATACATTGTCAAAACCATTTTAGAACAACATCAAGCAGAATACAGTATAACAAATACCGAAAGAGGTGTTTATTCACAATTCAATTCTGAAAGCATGAGGCGGCGATAAGCACTGCCCATGTTTTTTTAACTACACATAAAAAACATATTCATCACAATAGTATCCCAAAAAGATTTGGTAATATAAAAGCATCAACAGAAAGGAGTTGTTTTAGATATGAAAAAAAATAACATTAGAATTCTCGCATTTACTATGACACTTTGTGTATCAACGATATTAAGTGCTCGTGCCTCTAACGCTGCTGATACACAACAAGCAAATAAGATAACCTCAAATAGCTTAATTTCCGAAGAACAAGCCTATGACAGTAGTGACACTTCTTCATCCAACTTAACGGCAGAAGCCTATGAAAATGATGAAGCGATTTCCTCGGAGGAACAGGCTAAAGCTGAAGAAACCCGCAGGAAAGAAATTGCAGAACAGTACTCCGCTTATGAGCCCTATGGTATGACCTATGATAAAGAAAAAGACCGTTTCTTTTATGAAGGTCAGACTGTGCGCTACTTCAAAGATCAGATAAACGCAGAACACGCAAATTCGTTCTTCTTTGAGGATGGCGTTGTAGACGTGGAGCCGATTAAAGATACCAATGGAACCTTAACAGGATTAAAGCAGTCCTCGGATGCTGACTTCAAGGCTCGAACGGAAAAACAGGAAGAAATAAAGTCAGAACTTGCTGCGACTGGCATTACCGGAAACAGCGGTAGTTTTGAATTAGGTGATCCAAATTATCGTGATAATAGCCTTGATGCCTATACCACATTTGGAATTTCCTATGACAAAACCTCTGGTAACTGGATATATGATGGGAAAATTATTCATATTCTCTATGATTCAGACCACAACACCTACTGTGATAACAGTGCAAGCGATGGTATCAATCTCAAAGTGATCCGTGATAAAAATGGCGACATTGAAAAACTGGTGGAAACAGAGGCTCAAGAACTTGAGCGGTATGTAAAATAAAGCCAGCTCTGCCGCACGACAGCAAAAGAAAAAAGCCGTCGTGCGGCAGACACCGTCTCTCTCTAATACATTCCCAATTGAGATTTCAACTGTTTTAAGTGATCTAAAGTTTTTTTCTTATGTCTTATCGCTTTTTTCTTACATATTCTACAAACTGAGTTTCCCTTTTAGTTAGCTTATCATTATCATATAGTTTATCAAAGTATAAAAGAAATTGATAGACGTTTTCTTTTAATATTTTCCGGACAGTATTTACGCCTCTTCTATTTTGACCTGAAATCTCAATGAAGAAGAATATTTCTTATTAGATAATGAGATTGAGTTTACCAAAAAGATTAATTTATTACTTAAGTGGGTTTGATGTTGAAAATACTTCATTGGTTGGATATTTTCCATTAAATAAAACATGACACATTACACTAATATCCTTTACTCTCGATTATTCGTCAAATAAATATATGCATCTTCCAAAGTGATATCATTATCCGGGACACAATTCTCATTTGGCTTTTCTTTGCTTAATACTTTCATATGAATTCCATTTTCTACATACTGCTTAGATGAAATAGAATAATTGGCTTCTAACAAACGGGCTTCTTCTGCATTTTGTACCGTACAATTCCAAACACAGCCCTTTGCATTTTCCAGCAATCCACTCACGCTTCCGGAATATAAAAAACTTCCTTTTTTCATAATGGCAAGCTGTGTACAGGTTGCTGCTAAATCTTCTACTACATGAGTGGAAAACAGCACTGTTCTATCCTTTGAAAAATCAACCAGAAGATTGCGGATCCTAATCCTTTCTTCCGGATCTAACCCGGTGGTAGGTTCATCAATAATCAAAAAATCCGGATTATTAAGAAGTGCCTGTATGAGTCCGACACGTCTCTTCATACCACCAGATAATTGCCGCATTTTTTTATTCTGATGCTCTGTAAGAGAAGTCTTTTCCAGATAATAGGTAATTCTTTGTTCGAGGTCATTTCTGGATACTCCTGACATTCCCCCCATATATACAAGACATTCTTTCACCGTAAGATTCGGATATAAGTCGATTTCCTGTGGAAGATAACCAATCTTTTTCTGTATTTTCTCATAATTTCCCTCGTTATACAGAATTCCATCAAGGGAAACCATTCCTTCCGTTTGTTTTAAAACGGTTGTAAGAACCCTCATCAAAGTGGTTTTTCCAGCACCATTCTCACCCAAAAGTCCGTAAATTCCCTTAGGTATTTCAAGAGATGCCTTATTTACTGCAACTACACCATTTTTAAATCTAACTGTTAAATCATTTATTCTAATACTCATAATCTATCCTCTTTTCTTTAAAGCCATTGGTAATACTGCAAATAAAAACAGCCCCGCTATAAAAGACACAAGCGTTCCATAAATCCAACTCTCGGACATTAATTGAGTAGGTTCACAAAAGCTGAAAGAAAACAATCCCAGATTCCCGAAAAATGAACTGCCCGCTTTCGATATAAGACCAATGACAATTCCAAATAAACATCCAATACCTGCCCACATATTTCCAAGCAATGTACACAAAATCACAGAGCATATACTCCAAAGCCAGATAGTTCCAAACATTGCAATGAAATATAAAAGAAATATCTGAATACCCGAAATGCCTTCGTTTACACTGCCCGGTTTTTGCCAGAAAAACAAAACATATCCAACACAAGAAAGTATTAATAAATATAATATTTGAACGCCCACTCTCTGCGATATTACTTTTAACTGCTTTTTTTGATCATACAAATGAAATACATCGGCACGCTTACTTTTTACTTCCATCAAATATGTGTCACTACAAAAAATAATTGTTAAAAATGCTATTGGAGACTGAATTGCTGAACCGATTTCTTCATAGTATATAATCGGATGAATAACACACAATATCAGTATAAATGCACATGAATAAAAAATCTTATATAACGACAGGCAGTTTTTTAGTTCCGTTTTCAATGAACCCTCCTCCTTTTCCAGATTGTAACAGAAATACATACTAATATAACTGATGAAATTACAAGAATAATCTGATTTATATTTGACATTTTGGCTACATGTGTTTCAAAAAATCTGCCAGGGAATCGCACCATAATAGAGAACGGTCTCATATAATAAATATCATTCTTCATGGTCAGCATATTTGAATATATAATGTGTAAAAACAAGATTGGTGCTGCCGGAAGCGGATTTTTAAATATTAATGCTGTAATTGTATAGACACAACATATCATCAAAAGATTCGGCACAATATAGATCAGAGAATTCACGCAAAAATCAATTGGTGTTACCGGAAAGCCCGATTCTAAAGACGTTTTCAAACACAGCATAAAGAATATAACATTCAAAATCACTAATACTCCCAGCATACTAATGAATCCGCTTATTACTTTCCCACATATATATTGGATTGCCGTAACAGGCTTTGTATGTAATAATTCATAGGTACTTTTTCGTGTATCTTGAATAAATAAAAATGATAGCAAGACTGTTGCAAAAAAGGCCATATGCAATCCTGCAAAATCCGTAAATTTTTTTGCAAAGTACCAGGAAAAAGAATGTTCGGATAATTTCTGTTCGATATAATGATTGATTTCTTCTGTTGTCCCCTTATGAATTTCAAGGTCTTCATAAGCATATATTGCGTTATAATAGCCATATTGGGATTCCAGGAACTCAGAAGCAGTCTTTACATCCATATTCTGAATTTTTTTCACTACATCATCCGCTTCCTGCCTGCTAAATCCAAAACCATTTTTGGAGGTGTCCATTAAAGTCTCTCTGATCGTATCTTCCCACTCCCTTCTTCTTTCCTTATCATCAGATGTGGGAATGTAGCCATCCATGACATCGGCATCTCCCAATGCTACATCATTTTGTGTAACCTGTTCATTCGGTTTGATATAATGAATTTGCAAATACGATGACAGACATTGATATATACTGGCGACTATAATAATCAAGCCAATCCACAAAACAGGGTTCTTTAAATAATCAAGTATACTTCTTTTTATGATTGTTTTCATTGTATCTCTTCCTTTCTTTATTTCTTTAACAGCATCATACAAATCAATTCTCAATAAATTCACAACAAAAAAGACTAAAACCACTTTATTTATGATCTTAGCCTTCTAACATATTTTTATTCAGCTTTGAAAAGAGCTTCTACATGAGCACCGCCCTGTCTGGCATTATATATTTTCAAATTTCCTCCATGCTTTTCACAGAAAATACGAGAAATATACATGCCAAGACCAAAATGCTTTAAATCATCTTGTGGATTCTTATGATAAAACGGCTCTGTTACTTTTTCCTCAGTATCCACAAAACCTATTCCATCATCTTCAACAGAAATTATAAGAAAACCATTTTTTTTCCTTATCTGCAGAGCAATACTTTTTTGCGCATATCGAACCGCATTTTCCAGTAAGTTGTCTGTCACTTCCATGACAAGTTCCTCATCCACTTTCACAACGTTTTGTTCCTGTACGCTTTCTACCTTACATAGTTTACTTTCCTTCTTGGACAGCATGACAGCTTCTGTCTCAATCTTTTTTGCCAGCTCCGATAATACTATCTCTGAACATTGCAGTTCCCTCTGTTCTAAATGGGACATTTTTCTCATGTTTTCCGTGAAATGTTCTATTCGGTCAATCTGATACATGCCTGTTTGCAAGATATCCATAATATCCTCTGTTTTTATACTCTCAGCAGAAATAAACTCTAAGAGCATTTCCTGATACCCTCGCAATATGGAAAGTGGAGAACGTATGTCATGTGCAATTGCATTCCGCAAGGCCTTCTCGTCATCAATCATTCGCCACATCTTTCTGTTGTTATCTGCTAAAGCACTCCGCATCATTTCAAATTCTTTACACAAAGTTCCCATCTCATCTTTATTTTCATAGGACACATGAAAATCCAGTTCATTATCTGCAATCATTTGTGAGGCATCTTTTAGTTCCTGTAGAGGTGTCTTTAACTTATTTTTATAAAAAAAGAATACCGCAACAACACTCCCAACAATCGAAAAAATCAGTACCGAATATGTTTCCATAAAGTCACACATTTCCGAAAGATGATGGTCCAAACGATTCATCTGCGATTGATTAGGTCTTGATATCTCAATCTCGTATTTCTTTCCATATTGCTGAAACACGTCCGTATAATCTGCATAATCAATATATTTTTCCCATATTTTATTCTGCATATTTCTTGCAAAATGAACTGTAAATCCAGATAACAGAAATGCTGCCGTTAAGCTGATCACAAAATAAAGCAGAATTGTTTTTTTCAGTGACAAGTTTCTTATTTTTTCCATCGGTATCCAATCCCCCATACAGTTTCTATGTATTCTTTTTCTGAATAATCCGCTATTTTTTTCCTTATACGCCGTACTAATTCCGTTATCGTTCTACTGTCCCCTTCCGCATCATATCCACAGACTTGTGCATATATACGTTCTTTATCAAACACCTGCCCTGGATGCATGGATAAGAATTCAATAATCTGATATTCAATTTTTGTGAACTCCATCCTGTGTCCAGCTATAGCTACTATTTTTTCAGAATAATCAATCAGCATTTCATCCATGAAACGGTATTCTGTTTTTTGTTGATGCCTTTCTTCTCTCTTTATGTTTGTGACAATCCTCGCTTCCAACTCCCGAAGACTAAATGGTTTCGTAATATAATCATCCCCACCTGAAAGCAACCCATTAATTTTATCATCTTCGTCAACTCTTGCTGTTAGAAATAAAATTGGACATAACACTTTACTGCGTATCAGACGACATACTTCAATCCCATCCATGCGTGGCATATTGATATCCAACAAAATAATATCCGGTTTCATTTTTATTTTATTTAATGCTTCCATTCCGTCTGTAGCCGTAATGGTTTCATATTGTTTCATATTAAAATAACTACAAAGCATTTTCACCAATTCTTTATCATCATCGACAACTAAAATCTTGTATTTCATCCAAACCACCTCCAGTATCCATATTATACGATAAAAAACAATGAAATCACAACAAGAGTACATGAAGAACGTAAGCACAATATATCTTTTTTCTCAATTCCAGCTCAATTTCCCCTCAATGTCTTTTTCCTCCGATTTTCGTATGCTTATCCCACAGCAGAACAGTACCACACCGGTGCGACCTGCTGAATCAATCAATACGAAAACGGAAGTGTTTTTATGCGAGAACTCAGTTTTCGTAAAAACAATCACATACAAAAAGAATAATAAAAATGAAATAGGATTAATCAGCTGTTAGAAAACTGATTAATCCTATTTTGTTCTACATCGACACCAAATCTCAAGTTTGCCTCTAAAGCCAGAATTCCCCCTGTGTGTTAGGATAATTGTCAGTGAAAATCAATTACTTTCGTGGCAGTATGTATCCATTACAATCGGGAATCCTTCGCCCCTCCTTTTTTTATCAGGACTCCATTTTCCATCACAAATACCTTATCACATAATATATCTATTTCGTTCTTATTATGACTTGGCAACTATATGATTTTTCCGTTTTCTTTTCTTCTGTATCAAGATATTTGTTGATTCATCTAATACAATATATTTATGGCTGATGTCTCTACAACTCTGATACAGAATAACTGCTCTATTATAACTGGATATTTACTCTTAAGCACGATATTATATAAATCAGGGCAAGCCCAACAGACCTGCCCATTTATAAATGCGTTCCTTATTTTATTGCACATAGATTTTCATCAATCCATTTTTGGACTTCATTCACATTATGATTTACAGCTTTTGCAATTTTTTCAACAGGCAGACCCATTTCTGCAAGAGAAAGAGCTGTTTCTTTTTTGGCCTTTAATTCCCCACTTTCCATTCCTTCGCTATAAATTTTTTCCATTTCATGGCACATAAGCGGTGGCCCCTTTCTGTGTCTCTTTCAATTCATGTACCCTTTTCCCGACAATTCATTCACATATTTACAGTTCAGGAAGTAACCAACAATTTTTTACTTCAGCAAATTCATTTTCTGCTTTCTCACCAGTGCATATATTTTTCCATTCTTCTACTTCGGGGCAATGTTGGCCTTCATAAAATGTATTTTCAAAACGATATACCAAGAATGCAAGAGTAGCACATTGCTTTCTAACTTTAATATTTTCTTTAAACTCTTCTTGCGTCGAAGTTTGAAAATTGATTCGCGTATATTTTTCTACTAACCTAAGTACTTGTGAAACTCCTTTCATGATTTTGGAGGGAAAACGCGAATTTGTTCGGTAAAAAATATTATGTATAATCATCAAGAAATACTCCAATCCGGGTTCTTTTCGTGCTTTAATTAAATTAAACAATTCCAGCAGGGTATTTTCTTTTAATTGCTGATCCATAATTGTTTCCAGACACTTTTCAACTGCCATTGTAGCTGAAAATACCATATCTGATTCAGTTTCATACATTAGTTCCAACATTTCGTTCATAAAGGCTGGAACTTTTTCATCTGCAAGAAACATTGCTTCCACTTCCCATGAATAAATTCCTTCGTCATAGAATTCTTTTAGCAGAGTACATAGTTTTTTTGACTGAACCGGATTAACTCCCTTCCATCCATTTCTGCCAAAAGATGCAATCGCACGAATCATCATTTTCATATGCCATTTTGAAAAAGTAAATTGAAAATCGAATTTGCTTTCTTTCCAATATTTTACCATATCTGAACAACAGTCGATGAACAGTTCCAAAAACCATTTTTTTTCTTTCGCAGACCATTCATCTACATAGTACCTATTCCAAACCGCCAGTTGTTCCCAATATGATATTTCAGTAAAATTCCTGCCTCTTATATCCTCTTTCCATTTTGAAGATACTTTTTCACTGATAAAACTCTTTTTTATTCTTTTTAAGGGATCTATTTCTTCTGGATGTGGCCATTTCATAAATACAAAAAAATAATATTGTTCTAGATCTGGCAACTGCGTATCTTCATTAAGTTTACTCCATAATAGTTCTCCAAAAGCAACTTCTTGTTCTTTGGTTAATTTTCCCCATGTATATAACTGCCCCATTCTGGCCAATACGGAGGTTCGATTTATTTTCTGTTGTTTTCCTATATTAAATATTGCTTTAATAATTTTGGGTTCAAGATGAGCTTTTCTATATAATGGATTTGATAATTCATACTCTGTAAACACATCAAAAGGATCAAGCTGTACTACTCCAAGTATATTTTCTCTTTTTTTCATTGAGCAGGTTAATAATGCATTTATTTTAGTTCTTTTAATATAATCTGCGGTTTGATTCATAACAGAGGAAATGAATTGATTTAATAATCTTTGATCTTTCACCGCATTTTCTTCGATCAATCGGATCATCAAGTCTATCATTTTTCCCTGCTGCACAGAATCCAATACGGCACACATTCTTTCTAATATCGGAATTCCGGATGCTACAATAGAGGTATAAATATTTTGGTCATACCATGGATCATATTTCTGAAATTTTCCTATATTATTTATTATCGCATTATATACATATTCAAAAAGTTCATCGATTTCTTTTCTGTTCTTTGATTGCAAATATTCTCTTGTAATACATTTTTTTACCACATCTGCTTTTCCAAGACGAAGTAAAAGTTGCCATGTATATTGAGGATAGTAAGATAGCAAGCTTTTTACTAAAATATCCTGCTGATTATTCAGTAAACTTTTACTTCGAAGATATAATGGAAATCCACTATATTCAATGCTTTTAAAAACAGAATATGCTTCCCAACAATTGTTCTCAGATCTAACCAAAGTAATGGATTCCCGATTTAATTCAAATTCCGGTTCTGGAGATTCTTTTTTTAACCAGGTTAATGCACCGTCTGTAAACAGAATTTTTTCTTTATCCCAGTTATAATACTTTTTATATTTAGAAATCTCATTATTAATTTCATTGCATTTTTTTCTGGTTTCTTCCTTATATGGATTCATACAAAATAGTAAATGTTCTTTTAAATACAATGCACATACCAGCAGAGACTTCAAATATACGTTTTGGAGACTGCTCTCTGCTATTTCATTATTATTCTTTTGTATATCGTTGGTAAGTTCTTCTACTGCTTTCAGTGCTTCCTCATTAAGACCACATTCAGTCATTACGCCAATGAATCTTAAGCGTACCTCATAAGGCATTTCTTCTAAAAAGCATGATACCAGTTCTAGCTGAACTTTTTCCAGATCCATTTTAAATAAATTCATAAGAATTTCTTCAAGTTTCAAATAATATTTGCCATCAACTATAAAATTTGTGCAAGGTTTAAGCAGGTCACAAATGCTGTTCCACTTTTCTTCATCCATATTTTGTCTATAGTTTTCAAGTAAATATAACCCTACTGTAAACCATTTATTCTTGTTTTTTTCTTTCCAATCCGAGTGAAAATTTAAAGTATCCCATATTTTATATAAGTTATTCTCAATATTTTTATCTAAAGGCAAACAAGATTTTTTATATCTCCTTGTATATTCATAAGCAAAATCCAGTAATTCATTACAGTAGTCAAAATTAGATTCTAATTCTTTTTCGCTACATTGTAAAAGTTCTTTTCCATTGGTATAACTTTTTACCTGTTGCCTGAAATCTGCCGGAACTGTAAGCCATCCAGGATACCAATCAAATTCTTTGGCCCATTGCTTGGCTAACTCTTTTCTTTCTTTTCTACGTTTATTAGAATTTCCCAATAAACCATCGATACTTGTATATTTAATATTCCAATTAAGTTCTTTGCAATCTGGATTTGTTGTTTCTTCCGAAAATCTTGTACCTTCCGTTTCATCTCCCGAATTTATAGAAAAAGCAATGTTTTCATATTGCTTATTTTTAAAATATGCATTTTGATTTATACCATCTCGAAAATCTGTTATTCTTGCCTTTTCACAATGATCGCCTAATGCTTTTTGTCTATCCTGTATTTGAAGATTATATTTTCTGCAGAATGCTAACTGATTTTTTAGACTAATTCCTAACAATGCATTCGCTTTACCATTTTCATTAAGTTGACTTTTGATTACTCCGACAACATAATTATAGGTATCGGCTATTAGGGCACCAGAAAAGCCACGATAATCTATAGCTTTGGAATTTTGCATATCTAAAATCATATTTTCAGAAATATCATTATTTATAAAATTACTATTTTGTAGTTTAATCCATCTTTTTTTGCGTTCATAGCTGTTTCCAAACCCAATTGCTTTTAAGTCTTCAAACATACAGATATCTGCATATGCAAGATAAAGTGTTGGAACATTAATTTTTTCTTCACAATGTAGTACAACTAATTCGTCAAAGCGACTATCAAACAGTTTATCTACAATTACATTAATCTTTATTTCTTCATTATTTATGTAAACTAATAACACGGCATTTGTTTCATATTTTTTTTCTTTGTCATTATAAAGACAATGTTTCACCGTTATTGCTGTGTTTTCATTTATTAAAAATGCGGTACCGTAGTTTTCACCGCATTTTATTTGAACTGTAGTATCGTCTAATTCTTTATCCGTTATAACTTTCATCTAATTCTCCTAATCCAGTAAGCAAGCTAACGTTGTAATTTTTTATCAATTTAGTGTTATTTTCCGTGTGCTTTATTATATTTGCAATTACCGCTTTTCCTGGATGCCCGTACCGGTTCCCGTCTGTAGATAATAAATAATATTTTACCTTTGTGTTTTTTATAAATTCCAAGGAAATATTTTTTACTGAACCATGGTGTGGAAGCTTTATAAGGTCAAACTCCTCTGGAAGCTCGTTTTCAAATAGCTGAATTGGACTATCTCCGGGAAATAGCATTTTTAAATTCTTATATTCAAGTAATAATGCAATTGATGAACAGTTTGTTGTTTTTGAATCCATTTCCGTTTCTTTATTTTCGGTATATTCATCCAACCAATTCGATGATCCATCTGAATATGAAATTTCCTCTTGCTCTATTTCTACATCAATTTCATTATTTAGAAAGAATCCCTCAAAAGCAGCATCAAATAATAATGCCTTTGTAATTTCAATATTTTTGTGACATTTTTCACTCAGATAATGAAGCCAATCTTCTTTCATTTCGTTTAAAATTTTGATGGTTGGATTTAATATTTTGATTTTTAAATCTCCAAACAAAATAGTTTGTTCTTTGCATACAAGACTGTTTTGGGTTGAGATATTCCAACGATAGTCTCCAGAGTGAATTAATTGGGCTAGATGACAACCGCTAATATAACTTATATTTTGACTTCCATTTTCATAATCAAGGTTAATTTGGGATGGAGACATACTTTCTAAAATATTTTCCAAGGAAAAAGTCATTGTCTGTTCTGATTTACGTGAACCAATGCACTGATCCAATCCATTAAACCAGATCTCGTCAATTCCTATAATCTGGGGATCTTTAGCGTTCCCATTTTCTTGCAATAACGATTTGATTCCATTTATATGATCATTATCTATATGTGTGACTACGATTAAATTTAATCGTTTTCCTTCGGCGGCCAGATTGAGCAAAAATTTTTTCAAGTACTTATGATAGGTTTTTGCATAACCTCCATCAATCAGTATTCTAAAATCAGGATCTGGAAATTCCAAATATATACAATCTCCCGAGGCAGCAGGAAGCATTTGTATGGTAACTCCGTTTATTTCCATTGTTCCCCTCCCATTTTTGAAAGGTAGTGTCAAATACTACCTGTTTTTGTTTCAAAATCCTATAAAAACCTTGATTTTTAGGGAAATATATCAATTCATTAAATAAATGCAGTTTATTTTGCAGGTATTCAGTTAAAAATAATTGATCTTTTGTAAAATTTTTTATTGTAAAAGCAGCTATATTACCATTCTTATGGCAACGAATACGATATTGTTGCAATTTTTTTCAACGGAATGGACTGTGAGTTCATTGGCTGAAACAACTATTTTTTCCAATTCTTCTTCATGTAACGCTTCATTATCTATACTTTTGATTGAATATGGGGCAATGTAAGGACTTTGCAATAAAGATAGACATTTTTCTTTTTTTGATGATCATATGCATATGTTCTCCTTCTAATTTTGGGCTAGAACTATTTTGTTACAATTAGAGCTTGAATTTTAAATACGCAATTTTAACTCTTAAAAATAATACGAAATAAAACAACAAAAATCACAAATTATAGACAAAGAAAGTATTTATTCGAACAGATCTTTGTCCCATATTTGCTCCTTCATCTTTTTTGAAAAAACTAAATATACTGTATTGCAAAAAGGCAAGTCTAATCTGACCTGCCCTTTTATAATGATTTTTCAATTATTTTGTTACACACAAAGTTTCATCAATCCATTTTTGGACTTCATTCACATTATGATTTACAGCTTTTGCAATTTTTTCAACAGGCAGACCCATTTCTGCAAGTGAAAGTGCTGTTTCTTTTGCTTTTTTGAGTTCACCACGTTTCTCCCCACTTTCCATTCCCTCACTGTAGATTTTCTCCATCTCATGGCACATAAGCTCAACTCCTTTCTGCGTGTCTTTTAATTCATGTACCCGTTTTGCAAGAACCGGACTGTGCATTTCATCAGCATTCTTACAATGCAGATCATGCATAAGTCTCCCAAGTTCTGTGTCTTCCTGTTTTCTGGAATTCACATATATAATATGTGCTTCGTCCTGAAAGCTATCATCGGCTTCTTTGATATGCCTGTCAATATGGTAAATAGGAAAGCCATACCCAAGGATGTCATCCCTGGTAATAAAGATCACATAGCTTTCCGGTAATTCATCAAAATCCTGACCCGGATTTAAAGTGTTCATGTCCATCAAACCACTATGGTAACGTGCCCTCTTAGGTGATGCACCTTCATTATCCTGCTGGATCTCCACGTCAAACTGTTTGCCTTCGGAATCTCTGGCAACACAGTCCATGATTGCAGATCGTCCCTGCAGATTCTTATAATCCTTCTGGATGATCTGATCAATTACTTTCAGATCCTGTTTTTCCATAATGACCTGCAGAACATATTCCAGGCATTCTCTCTGTTTGAAAACATTTCTCATAAATATGTCACTCATGAGTGTAAAATTCTTAATAATACCTTTATATCTTTCGTAACGTACTTCCAATCCGTTCTCTGGCACAATTTTTTCATCTGCCACGTTCGCTGTCACCTCCCACTTTATTCTTTTTATGTTATGAAGAAATTTTCGAAAAAGCTTTTGTTTATTTTATCTTAGCATCAATGAATGACCTTTACAAGACACTTTTTCCCCGAGTTGCATCGGGTGTTTTTTAACCTACCCGTTCCACATAGCATACACTGTTTCCCTTGCACTCAAATTCCGGACAAAGAGACAGCCATAATCTTTCCAGATCATTGATGTTCATGGCGTCCAATTCTGTTTCATCTTCTTCACCATAAATATTTACAAAACCAATCCGATATATGCCATACTTTTTATGTTGATTTTTTACTACTTTTCTTCCTGCTCTTCGTATATTCATAAGCTCTCTTCTCTCCTCTCTTCTGCTTCTAACAAAAATGTATTACAAGTATAGCTTCCGGAAGCACTGACACCAGCTGCCCCTCCAAGGCTATCCAGATACTGGCTTCCATTTTTTGATGCAGAAATGTACATATAAAAGTTTGTCAAAACATAGTTTTTATTTTCCAGAACATTCTTATAACTGCTGCTAAGTACAAGCCTTGCTCCAAGTTTTTCTGCTTTTTCTCTTACCAGCATAACTGTTAAATTTACTGCTTTTCGTATTTCCTGTTCGCTAAGTCCACTTTGATAATAACGTTCCAAAAACAAGACCAGTTCTTCTGCTTTATTTTCATGTGGTTCGCTTTTGACAGTCACATCAACAAACTCAATCGTCTTCCTTTCATCCGCAGCTACAAAAGATCCCTTTGTCAGACGGAGGATTGCACGAAATACAATTTTACCATTGTGTTTGATAAATATAATTTTTTTATTTGCATCAAAACAGGATAACAGACAATCACAATTTGGACCATTCCGATAGGAAATACAGCTGCGCAGCGGTACTTCTCCTATCTGCATGACCGGAAGCAGGCTGTCCTCTTCCCAGATTTCCCATCCACAATCCACGCGCAGCAGCTTTTCTTTCCAGATTTCTTCTGTATCTCTTTTTATTGGAAAAGCAATTTCCCGTCCCAGATCTCCTCCATGGTATTTCAGCTCCATGAATTTTCCTAATAACTCAGCATTTACGATTCTTCGGATTTCTTCCTTCTTTTTCGGCTGCCTGTTCAGAAAGGAAGTCATGATCTCAGCGCCACCTTCATAAATGAATTTCTGGATATTGGATTTATTTTCCGCGACAAAAGCATCCGAAATATTCAATTCTGTCTTTAAATTCTTCCAGGAAGGATCCTGGGCCAGCAGTTTGTCCATCAATGCAGGTAATCCGGAACAGCCATTTAAAAGATTCTGGTTATGTAAAAGGAAGTAAACCTGATTATCCCTTGTAAGCTCTTTTAAAAGTTCAGTAAAATCCATTAAAAATATCAGAATCCATATGGCTGTTTCATGCCGAAGATCCAGAATGTTTTTAAAATCCTCCTGCATCCATCTGGAAAGCGACTTTTTTGACAAAGCTTCTGCCAATCGCTCAATCTGATTTTCCTCTAATGCATCTGTCAGGCAGTCTCTTTTTATCAACTCACGGATCACCCGAAGACGATCATCACTTTTGGAGTATGCTAAACGATCATACAGGTCTATATAGACTGCTTTTACATTGTACAGGATTTTCAATTCTTCAAATACACGAGGCTTCGAAAACAGTGATTCTTCACTCTTTCTCCAGGGAACTACCATATATTCACAATCCCTTAAATTTTGCTCGTTTAAAGTATTTAGATTCAGGCATCTTTTATAAACCTCTTCATCCAGAATCAACGAATTCCTGTCAAGGTTTATAAGCCAGTCTCCATTCTTTCGCAAAAGTTCCAGGAAATGTTTCTTCCGTTTCGTAATGGCATACAGGATAAGCTCTGTCTTTTCCAAAGTCAGCTCATAAAGATCCATATCTGGAAGCGGATTTCCATACAGAGTGTTCACATAGGCTGCCTTTCCATTTGAAATCTTTTCAAAATCTGCATCCGGACCTGTCAAAAATCTTATCAGCTTTGGAATGTCTGCATATAATGATTCGTTCCAAAGCCACAAGTGAAGAAAAGAGGCCTGCCATTCTTTTGGAATCTGAGTGAGAATCACTTCCAGTCCATTCCGAATTTCTTTTGGATGCCGGCTTAGTTCTTCCAGCTGTTTCTTATTTAAGCTTTCCGTTTCTTTACAAAACTCGGATAAATAATTTACAAGTTCCATCAGATCCTGCTTCAAAAGTAATGCCAATGATTCCTCATCCTTGAGCAGCTCATAAAGAAGCTCCGTTGAAAAAGCCGGATTTATCAAAAGCATGCGTATCTTTATCCCCGCCCGGGCAACATCAAACTCACCAATGCAGGTCTCAAGACTTGCTACAAGCTGTTTCTTTAACTCTTCTTTCGGTTCCAGAAAAGCATAATATTTCAGATAAACATATACAATCCGGTCCGGGATTTCCTTATCTGCCAATACTTTTTCAATTTTTTCATAGGGAAATTCGGACAGCTTTTCATTTCCTGCACATTCTACTATCATTCTGATGCGGTCTGGTTCTAAAATAGAAAAATCCTTTTTGTTCATTTTTCCCAAGTAGGTGAGCATTTCCGGATCGTCCATCAGAGAAGAAATCGTCTCCTCATTTAACCCCTCCATCAGACCGGAAAGTTCTTGCTGATTTACCAATCTGGCTGCATTCATACAGAAATCTTCCCCTTTCTTTCCTATCAGTTTCAAGGGAATTGCTGCATTTTTCATTTCCTTGTAAATATTCATGTGCTTTAATATTCTTTCAATCATCATGCTACCTCTGCCCTTTCTATTAATCCGTTAATCTCCGTTAACTCCATGCATTCGTCCTGGTACATATTTTCTGCTAGTTTAAGAAGATACAGAGCTTCCTTTTTTGCCATAGGCTTTTTCGCTGTTCCTGCGAAATCATCTTTTAAATACGAGGAAACGATCTTACAGTAGAGTTTCTTATAGCCATATGAATACCGCCCGTTCTTGTAAAACTCATAAATAGACTGAAGCTCCTTATCCGTTTTCCTGTTTTCCCGTAACATCTGGTTAAACTGCTGTTTGATGTTTTTTTCAGTTTTCCAGCGTTCCATCCGTTTTTTCTGTTCCTTCAGCCATTCTTTCCGTTCCTGATATCTTTTCCGATCCTCTTCTGTCATATATTTCTGATACAGGGTTTCCCTTCGATAAGAATCGCTTATAAATGGGAGAAGCAATTTGGAAAGCTCATATGCTTCTGACTGTTCCATCCAAAGTGCTGTACTTTCCTTTAAAAGTAAGGCCGTCAGGTATTCTGGATAAATATCCGGATATTCATAAAAGAACTTCTTTTCTACCATTGAAAACAGTTCCCAGTGTTCCTCTTTTCCCAGAACTGGCGAAAAAAATTCGCACTCTCTATGTTGGATAGCATAGTATCCCAAGGAGAAAGTTTCCTTTAAAATCCTCCAGGGGCTTAAGAATTCACATCCATCCATTCCAATCTCATTGATCAGAAATTTCAGCATAGGATAGGAATGCTCATTACAAAGACCCTTTATTTCACTTTTTAAATATCCTGCCATAAATTCCCATTTCTTTTCCAAATCTGGATCTTCATTTTTATAATCCTTTACAAACTCTTCCAGATACTTTTTTCCATCCAAAATCCCATGCAGGATCAGCCGGTTGAAAACCACATGTAGTTCCGGCTCACTCTTTTTCCAGAAAACATCCTGGTATCTTTTTCCTGTAAGGTTTTCATAACGTTCCAGATACTTCAACAAACTTTTCGTACTGTATGTTTTGCCTTTCAGAGTATCTGTAACACACGCTTCAAATTCTTCCGAAGAGAGTTCTTTTACCAGAGGATCCCATTTTTCTTCTGTCAGATCAATGTAGTGCCACTCTTCCGGTTCATTACTTCTAAATGGAAACAACGTAAGAAACGTTTTTACATTTTCCACCCTGAACGTTTCATTCATGCATTTTTCCAGCCGTTCTTTACCGTCGATACGGACAGAAAGTTTCCCATATGTTCTTAAAATCCGTGAACAAAGTACATATGCTTCTTCTGGATATGTCTCTTTTCCGGGCAAAAATGCCTCTAATACATTCAGACCAATTTTTTCTGCTGTCAACCCTGAAAGGCTTATCCGATCGGGTCTCTCTACAAAATACATCAGTACAAAATTTAAAAAAGCGGTCTCTTTGTCGGAATATCCAAACATACGCATACGTTTTTCCAAAACGGCATCCGCATTTTTAGCATTTGTGACTGCTAACTTTGCCAGCAGTTTCAGGATATCCAGATCCTTTTTACGATACCCTTTAAGCTTGGTCATTACTTTGCCTACCATCCACACGAAAAGATTCCATTCAGTAAATACGGATATCTTCCGGTTCTTTGAAAAGCTGTCAGCAAGTTTCTGTTTTATGCCTTCCCACAGTGTTTCATCATCTGGGAGGATGGACATGGCAAACAGCATTTCTTCTGCTCGCTCAAATGGATACGCATGCATGGCCTGTTTCCACCGATTCTTTTCCTTTTCCTCACAGATATAATTGATACTGATCAAAAACAGGTCTTTCTCTCCAAGAATCTGTTTCATCTTTTTCCAGAACAGATCCTTTTGTGCCCCATTGAACATACAGGTCTCCTGTAAAGGCATCATCCTTGCCAGGGCAAGTCCGAGGGCACGGTATGTCTGCTTTGTCAAGGTCAGATGTTCTCCAATGCGCTCCAGGACTTCTCCCGGATAGTGCAGTCCATAAGCGGTTTCCATGTCTACTTTCGGCTTTTCCAGAAACATGTCATTTTCTTTTAATTGCATATAAATTTTATATTTTTCCTCATTAGATGACAGCTTATAAATCAGGTTCGTCATCTGCCGGTATAGGGTAATATCAAGCCATTCTTCATAAATCTTCCATTCCATCCAATTTCCTCCTGTTTTCCCATATAAAAAGGGGACTGTTCGCCAGTCCCCCAAAATTGTTCTTATGCTGCCAGGATAATCTTCTTTTTCCGGCTTGCATAAGTGATCGCCATTGTAGAATGTTCCATGCCTCGCTGTTTCTGGTATTGCTTTACATCTGCATAATTTGCAAACGAAAGGATCTTACCATTTTCCTCTAACAAGTTCTCTTCGTTATCTTCCATATTTTCACTCCCGCAGGAAGCCAGCGTCCAGTTTACGTGGCAGATATAACAGGTCATGCCTGCAAATCCCAGATACTTATGTACATACTCTTCCGCTGCCTCGGCACTTGGAAAATAACGTGCATACTCCAGGGAACGGCAAACGATTCGGTCTTTGTACCATCCGGCAAAATACCGGTTCTTTTTCAGTTCAAGTACATACCCTGTCAGATAAATCTTCTGTAAAGCATTTTCTTCCTCGTCCATCATATCAAGAAGTTGTTCCGCATAGATTTTTTTCCATTTCAATGTATTCTTCTTTATTTTTTTACGCAGCATTATCTTTTTCCTCCTCAGTTCCCACAATGAGTTTTTCTATCATTCTGTACAAATTCCGGAAATTTCCAGCCTGTCTGCGGCGTGTCATGCAATCCTGTTCAAACGCCTGGATCACAGCGTTGGAATTTTTATCCTCGCAAAAGATCTTTTGCTGGAAGAATTTAAATTCCTGCACATTATTCCATATACGGGAATACACGTATTTTATGATTTCCGGACTCAGATTTGCATAAACGCTGATGCTGTCTTCTTTGCTGTAGTCAACCATGACCGCCCGAATCCTGGAATAATCGCTGGCAAAGTCTTCGTGAAGATGCCAGAAATCCTTTGGTTCTGCCATCCGCAAAAAGCTATTAAATTCCAGTAACGTGTTCTGTGTCTTATGAACACAGATCTGTTTTGATACATCCGCATTCTGTTCTTTTTCTTTCCTGTTTTTCCTGTTCATCCTTACCTCCTGATAAAACGCAGCAGTTTCTTTGTCAGAAGAGCCGGAAGCTGTTCAAGATCCGTAATATCCAGAAAAGACTCCTCATAAATTTCCTGAATTGCTTCCTTGTCGCTTCCGATCGCAGCTGCCTGAAAGAATACTCCCTGCTGCAGCAGCTTTTTCCGAATCTTCTGAAGGTTCCTTTTTGCCCCTGTGCCTCCATACTGGTTTGCATTAGGTGCACCATCACTGATCACAAACAGCAGTTTCTGCTTTTCCGGTCGTTCCAAAAGACGGCTGCCAGCATACCACAATGCAGTTCCATCCCGGTTGCTTCCATAAGGCTGCATACCAGCGATCCGGAACCGATCCTTTTCATCCGTTTCAAAATCTGCGCAGCAATGCAGATACACTGTTTCGTCTTTCAGGTTCTCATGCCGGTATCCATCTGTATGATGTCCGCACACCAAAACCGGTATTTCTGATTCCATACAAAAATCATACAGGCAAAGTGCTGCAAGAATGGCATGCTCCATCCGTTCCCCACACATGGAAAAAGAATTATCGACCAACACAGCCACACAGATATCCAGATTTTTTCCTGGCTGTTGTTTCTTAAATACTGCCCCAGACGGTTCAGCTATGTTTCGAAGATCTACCCGACGTCCAAGAAAAAGCTTATGTTCCGTGCGTTCTTTCTGATTTTTCAATATAGGAAGCAGTTTCAGGCGAAGTCTCTTTTTTACCTGTTTAAGCTGCCCCTCATACTTTTCTGTCTGTAATTTTAAAAAATCTGATATCTCGGTCTTACGGCAAAGTTTTTTCTGTACCAGGTCATGGCCTTCTTCAAACGGTATCTCCATCAATTCCTTTTGAAGATGTTCGAAAATTTCTTTCTGTATCTTCTCATCAAGCGTCTCTTTCGCCATTTCATAAAGGATCTTTTGTAAGGCATTATCACTGGATGCTTCCGTTTCTGAGGCAGGGATGCCACATTCATTCTGTTTGTCTTCGAAGCCACCAGACTCCCTGACACATTTCGGAAGATTTTCACACAGTTGCTGTAGAAATTTCTGAAGCTCTGCAGTGCGCCCGTTTTCATGGCCTTCCGTTTCCTGATCCTTTCCGTTTCTTTCTGTTTTGTCTTCTGTTTCCGACTCCTGTTCCGTATCCTCTTTTCTGATCTTATCTTCATTTTGCTCAGTCTGTGACCCTGTGTTATCCTGCTTTTCTTCCTCCGGTTCTTCTTCGGATTCATTCGGGTTTTCCTTTTGCCCTTCACGCTCTTCCTGTTCTGGCTTTTGCTCTTCATTTTCTGTACTGTTCTTCTCTATTTCATCTATGATTTCCGCAAAATATTTCCAGATCATCAGAAGGATATGGTTGGCGGCAAGATATCTCTCCATGTCATCTGCTGCCTTTCCCGCTTCATCAATGACCGGCATAAGCAGTTTTAGTGTATCAATAAGCTCGTAATCCGCACCATCCCAGGCATTCACCCTTGAAGACAGGGCATACTGTGCACACAGGTTCATAAGAATAGATAACCTGTCTTTCTCCGTTTCCAGCATTTCCCTAAGTGTTGGAAGCCATTCCACATTTCGGTCACGATTCATAAGGATTCCCCTGCGGATGCTTCCCGGAAAAAGGGCGCACATCTTCTCTTCTATGTACATATCATTCAAAAGATTGCTGAGATAGGATGCTGTCTGCAGAAAGATAGAAAGGATTGCTTTATCTTTTCTTTCAAAGTAGACATTCATCGCATCCAATGCCTCTTTTTCCTGTGCATTTTCCGGTACTGGCTCCTTTGGATACCAGCTGCCATTTAACATATGCTCGGCATACCTTTTTCTAAGTGCAGAATCCGTATACCTGTAATGTCCGCATTCATGTCCCAGAATCCCGATCAGGCTGTCACTTTTTAATTCCAGTGTCAGAAAACTTGACGTAATCTGGTTTCCAAGATTTACGGCAACAGTTTCTCCCTGATTCCATCCTGCAATCCCTGAATTTTTATCATCGTATAACCGTAATGTAGTCAACTTTCCACCCGTGATTTCATGCCCAATCGAGGTCAAAAGATCACGATACTGCGGCGTATGAAATACTTTTTCCGGTGTCAGTTTTTCTTTCTCTGCACATATCTGTTTCCGGTATAAAGCCTTTTTCATTCGTTTCCTCCATCCGTTTTTAATCCACATCACAATGAGGAAGAAGAAAGACGCGTTCCATAGTTCCCTGTTCTTCCCTGTCCATGGATGCTTTACTGAGCAGTGCTGTCCAAGCTGACCTCCTGAGATCATTGGAAACCATGTAACTTAACACCCAGTTTTCCAATTCCCGGTATCCGCATACGCCATCTGTAATGTCCTGTTCGATCAAATATTCATGGATCTTGCAGACCGTGGCAGCCATAAAGGACAGAAGTTCTTTGTTTTTAAACCCTGTTCTTTTCATTGCCCTTTTTACCATTTCCTCTTCTGTCAGGGCTTCCTTTGGCTGAATCAGATTCATTCGGGAAAGAACTGACTGGTTGAAGTTCTGACAGCCAACATAATCCAGATTGGTGGTCATGATCACAATCGTATCCGGATTTCTCCGTATCTGTTCTCCATTTACCAGATCGGTTACAGCTCCATCGTCAAACAGGGAGTTTAATCTCGTAAGTGTCCCAGGTTTTTCAATCATGGCCGGCTCCTGAATTTCAAGCACAGATGGTTCCCTGCATGCCTTTACGATTTCTGACTCTTTTAATAGAAAGTCTTTTTCATTTTTCGACTTTTCATAGCCTTTTTCATAAACTGCTTTCAGGATCTCCCGAAAAGCTTTTTCCCGGCTGATCCCCTCCTCATAAATGCCATTTACCGTTGCAAGAGCTGAAGCCGGATCCATTTCAATGTCTTCCAGACTTGGCAATTCCATTTCCAGATGTGCTGTTCCGCCCATATTTGGCACGGTGGTCGCTAAAAGTTCCAGTTCATCCGTTCCAGGTCCACAGGTGAACACATAATATGGAAGCCCTAAGATCTGGGCGATCATTCTGGCATCCGTTGTCTTTCCAGTACCGGCATCGCCTGTCATCATAAACAGCCTTGCCGGTGTCTTATCCACCATCTGCAGGATTTCTTCAGCTTCCTTACTTACCAGATAGTCTTCTGGAAGCGAGGGATCCTTTCTTTTGTCCTTTCATTTACATCCCATCTGCCAGAGTAGATCTGTTTTAATTCAAAAAGTGTTCTTTTTGTCTTCTTATTTACAGGCAAAAGCACATGAAACTTTCCATAGATTTCATCGTTTGGTGCATATACCCCGGCCGCAATTTTATATTCCGGAAGCACATCCTCCAGTTCCTCTGCACGGAACTGGCTCTTTTCCAGCGGGATTGCCTGCTGCGGATTTGCTATTACTTCGCAGTACATGGCATCGCAACAGATAAATGCCGCCCTCAGTGCAGCTTCCATGTCTTCCCATTCCTTTTTTTCCTGTTCTTCCAGCATGTAGAAATTTTTTTGGAACTCTTCGTTAAATAAAGGATTATCCGGGACCAGATTGGCATAAGCCAAAAGGGCCAGGTACTGCTCGCCTGTGTTTTTGCCCTCCCGGATTCCCGGAAGCTTCTCGTTTTTTTCTTCTGTCTTTAAAATCCCACTGAAACGTCCGTTTTTCGAATTATAAGTCATTACATACTTTCCCTGATTTCCAGGATATTCCATGCAGAAATAATTTATGGCATCCCTGCCCCTTTGTATACCGGCAGCACCAGAGTCTTTTTCTTTCCGAATCTGAATCAGTGTCAGAAGAGCATGTAACGTAGGCCCATGAAGGCGCGATACTTTTCCCTGCTTCCTGATATTTCGCATGGAACAATCCGCTTCATCATAGCTGATCCGTTTTTTCCCTGCTTTTTCCAACATCATCCGAAATGGGTCCGGAATGGGTTCTTTCATAATCCATGGTGCATAAAAACAAAGATCTGGCATTTTGTTCCCTCCTCTTTCATTATGTGATTTTCTGCATACGAAGGAAAGAAACAGGCAGAGCATTGGATTTTTCCAACGTCTGCCTGTCATTCATTCTTTATGCGCTCTTTTCCTGTTCCAGGATTGCTTCATATATTTTTCGGATACGGTACCCAAACATGGTGTTTCGCCGGCTGATGTAATCCGTCCGGATAGCCTGTGCGATTGCACGTTTGCTTCCCACAATTATAAACCTTTCTCTGGCTCTTGTTACTGCTGTATAGAAAATGTTTCTGCGAAGCATCCACCGGAAACATGGAAGCATTGGAAGGATTGCCATCGGATATTCACTGCCCTGAGCCTTATGTACCGTAATCGCATATGCCAGTGTCAGCGGCCAATAGTCTTCCTCCTGATATTCCATGACCCGGCCATCCCCAAAATCTACACGCATGACCATTTTTTGATCTTTCCGAAAAATCCCTATGACTTCTCCAATGTCGCCATTTGCTACTTCATCGTTGTTTTTTGTCTGCATGACCCGGTCACCTTCCCGGTAAGTATTCCTGCCATTTGTGATTTCCGGATAACCGAAACGCTTTGGATTCGCAATGTCACGCAATACCAGATTCAATGCATCCGTACCTGCTTCCGTATCTTTTCGAAGCGGTGACATCACCTGCACTTCTTCCAGAGAACCGTTTCTCTGCAGTACTTCTTTCCGATAGATCTTCTGTATCTTTTGCGAAGCCTCCTCCGGTGTGGAAGCCGGAATAAACTGAAAGGTATCATCAAACACCAGATCCAGCTGATTCTTATTGATCTTAATGGCATTCTGGCTGATGGTGGAATTCCCTTCCTGTCGAAAACATTCATCTAAGACAGTTACCGGAAATACGCCGGAATCAATGATCTCCTGAAATACTTTTCCAGGCCCTACGGATTCGATCTGATCTTTATCCCCCACCAGAACCAGTCTGGCACCGGATTTAATACTGGAAAACAGTTTATCCGCCAGATACATATCGACCATGCTGAACTCATCTGCTATGATCAGGTCATCTGGAATTGGCTGCTCGTTCTTCCATTCTTCCTCTCCAGCTTCTCCGGTAAGCCCTATGGATTTATGGATCGTCAGTGCTGGATACTCTGTACATTCCCGCATTCGCCTTCTGGCGATGCCTGTAGGTGCACATAAAAGGATCACCGCATTTTTATCCAATGCTTCCTGTACAGCAATGATGAAACGGATCACCGTAGTCTTTCCTCTGCCGGGTCCTCCTGTAATGATGGATACCGGGTTTTCAAAGACATTTTTTACTGCCACCTGCTGTTTCGCATTCAAAATAATATCCTGTTCTTTCTGGATCTTTCTTAAAATACGGTCAACATTTACAGCCATTCCCGTCTGCATATGGAGTCTGACTAATGCGGCAGCAGCTCCCAGTTCGGCCTGGAAGCTTTTGCGTGTATAAAACCCTCCATCGTGGCAGACCAGGCTTCCATCTGTATGGATCATATCATTGCCTGTATCCCGGATTGCCCGTTCAGAGACCGGTGAAACATCTTTGTTGTGATTTAAAAGTTTTTCGACACGTTCTATAATGTCCTCTCTTTTTAAATACAAATGTCCTTCGCCTTCTGCTTCTGACATAATATGCAGAATAGCAGCCTTAATGCGAAGGGGATCATCTGCACGGAAATGTTTTGCCTTTACTGCAATCTGGTCAACAGTCAGAAATCCAAATCCATGAACCTCACAGAGCCGGAAAGGCTCCTCCTTCACGATCATAACTGCAGCAGGGCCAAATTTCTCCTGTATTTTTGAAGCTTTTGCAGGAGTCACCCCAAAAGGGGACAAATACATCATCAGTTCCCGGATGGAACTGCTTTTTTGATATCCTTCCAGAATATCATCTAAGCGTTTCTGCGTAATTCCTTTTACCTGAAGGAGTTTCTCCGGGCTGTCATTAAAAACATTCAGTATGTCTTCCCCAAACGTTTCCACGATGCGGGCTGCCATTGCCGGTCCGATCCCTTTGATCAGGGATGACGACAAATAAGTCCGAATACCTTCTTTTGTGGTTGGCATGGTTACTGAAAAATTGCTCACACTATACTGCATTCCATATTTTGTGGGTTTCCAGTCTCCCGTCAGTTCCACATCCAGGCCTTCGTTTGTCGGAAGTTCGGTTCCAAATGCCTGAAATATTCCATAATTTCCATTCTTTTGTTTTTTTACTTCCTCCGGTAAATCTTCATTGGTCATGTAGGAAGCTACCGTATATCCACTTCCTGCATTATAATAGATCTGCCGGATGGCTTTACAGCAAATGCTCATGTTCCAGCTCCTCTCTACCATGAAATCCAGAGATAATTATTGCATCCCATACTGGTGATGAAACCATCCTTCTTTAGTTTTTCCCGGATCACCTCTGTCTGTCCAAAAGGATAACCTTTTAAAATTCCAATCCTTCGATATTTCCTTTTTCCAATGGAAATACTGCAGATTCCTTCCCTGTTTACTGAAAAACGGTTTCGATTTTCAGATTCCAGAGTTTTCCGAATCGCCTGGATCCGCTCAAAGCCTTCCTTTTCGTACCATATGGCAGCCTGTGCCCTGCATCTTGCCTGCTTCTCCTGATTATCGAAATTTACCGTTTCCGATCCCTTCTCATGATTTTTCGGTAAATCCTCGGTCTTTTCAGCATCTGCATGTACTTTACGGGCATCTGCATGTTTTTTTTGCTGCTTATTGTCATCATCATTCTCATTCGTTTCCTCCTTGTCCTTTTTCATAATAAATTTTTCATAGAAAAACAATCCTGCTGCAACCGGAATGACTAATGAAAGGGACTGTATGATCACTGCCAGAAATACCGGCCATAAAAATGGTGATACTAACAGACCAAAAATTCCAGTTATCACGCACAGCTGTTTATGTGCAGACAACCATTTGTTCATTTCCTCCATCATAAGCATTTCCTCCTATGATTTGCTCAGTCAAAATCCAGTTTTTCATCATCTGTTTCCATGTACCGGTCATCAATATCCTGACTACGCCCCCGACTTCTTGCCGAAGTTCCTCTGGATCTTGTCCCGCCAGAATTTGATCTCCGTCTGTCATCCGATGCATCTGTCCTGGTATTGCTTCTGTATCTTCCACCTTCACGTTCCCTGTCATAGTCACGGTCATCCATTTCTGCTGCTCTTTCACTTCTGGTGCTTCTGGAGCTGAACGCTGGTTTTCTGCACGGTCAGAACGGTTTCGATTAGAAGATGCCCTCGTTTCTCTTTCCGGTTCTTCCAGCTCGTCATTTCCAGATTCTAAAGCTTTCTTACTTTCTGCAAAAGAAATCTCTTCTATCATAAGCCGCATGCCGTAGACATTTTCACCAGCCCGATTCTTGTAGTTGTCATTCTGCATACGACCTTCTACCAGAATCTTGATACCCTTAAACAGATATTTTTCCGCGAACTCTGCTTTTCGGCCAAAAGCCGTACAGCTGAAGAAATCTGCTTCCGGATCTCCTCTTCGTACAAATTTCCGGTTTACCGCCAAGCGAAAGTTTGCGATGGCAAGTTCTCCATTCTCTGTCTGTGTGTAGCGTAAATCAGGCTCATTTACTACTCGTCCCATCATGATTGATTTGTTCATAATTGTCCTCCATAACTTTATAAAGTTTTCCAGTTTCATTCCAGATGTTCCCGCATACATTTGACTAATGCTCCCATACCATTTTTTCGGATCTCGCGGGCAGCAGAGTCAGCCGTACATAAATTTTTTGCCATCTCCAGTGATTCTTCTCCCGGATGTGTTGCAAACAATACCGGTATCAGATAAAACAGAGATTTTTTGACCAGCATATCATATGCCATCTTAAAAGATTCCGGCGAAGTTTCCTTTCCATCTGGATTACATACAATCTGCCATACTCCTGGATATTCGATAATCCATTCAAGAAGGTGCACGACCTCCTTTTCCATCTTTTTTCGTTTCATAACACCCTCCTTGCATTCTGAGTTTCCTTGTGTTTTTTTGTGATCCTCCTTTCCTTATTTGCTGATCTGTACTTGTTGTCTGCCATATTTTTGCAACAAAAAAAGGCCATTTAGAAATTTTCATTCTAAATGACCTTATTTATTACAAAGGCAGGAGGCTTTTGGCTCCTTAATGTTTTACTCCCGGTCAGATCCGGAACCAGCGTTTCTTATCTGTGTTTACAGATACAAATACAAATCTCACAATCATATTAACACAAGATATTGTTGGCGTCAATCACACTTTGCTATATTTTGTGTTTGCAAAAAACCATAATCCTTGAATTATTATTTAGACATCTATTTTCTTATTGGCATATTTCAATAATTGATTATTAAAATTGTTTACTATAAAATACTCGATACAATGCTAGCTTATTGTGATTTCACTAATTTGAAACATTCCCTCTTTTTCTAACACATCTGCCGGATGAATTACAAAACAAATTTCTGCTATTTGTCCTAATGCCTTGGATCGCATTTTCTTTAAAGGTATATGTATTTTGTTTTCTCCATAATTTATTTGAAATTCCATAGTTCCCAAAGGTCTGATTCCATCAGAATGCTTGAATTCTACAAAAATTCTAGTTAATGAATTTGTAAAACTTGTCAGTAAAAAATTAAATTCAGCCTCATCGTTGAAATCCAGATATCTGCCTAAATCTATTTTATCTGGGAAACCTAATACCATGCTAATAAAGTTAGGATATTTTACATTTTCCTTTTCATATGGATTCATATTATAATTAACTACAATTGCATTATCCTTAATACTATATTTAACAATATCTTCTTTACATCGAAAATCAATCTTATCATCAAAATATGTTCCAATGTTTGCCATTTCGATAATATTTTGATTTTTTAATAAAATTTGATCTATCTCTGTTATAAGAGCATGTAATTTTCGATTTGCTCCCGTACCGACATGAATTTTTCGTTCCAGGTCTATATATTCAAGAAGTGATCTGATATCCTCTTTGTTATTAATTTCTCCTACCTGAATATTCATCATTGGTGTTCCCGCCAATGCCTGACTTTTGGTTACCGGATACAACGCATACGGAAAAATGTAATCTTCCCCATTGCTTTCATACTTTTTTATCAAATAAGAATATGCAACCCCCAATTCAATCATGCAAAATTTGCTCTCGTAATACTCTCTGCTCAAGACTGGAATAAAAAGGTCACAGGCATCTAATTCGTCAAATATTGTTTTTACAAAGTTTTTTCCAGTTCCAATGCTTCCCCTTTCAGAAGAGCAAAACACTTCAATTTCACTATTAATTGATTCTAAAAATTCTGCAAATTTTAAAACAATTTTTTCGTTTTTTATTGAATGACTAATAAAAATACGCATATCTTAATTTCCTTTCTTTCAAATAAAGTTACTTGATATGTCCTAATACCAGCTCTTTCAAATAGATTTTTTCATTTTCAATATCTATAATTTTTTCTTCACGTAACCTTTCAATGGTTTTATCCCATTCTAAATTATCCGGATATTTATCCAGAGTCCTCTCGCACCAATGCAGATATTCCTGTTGAACCTCTGATTCACAAATTCCCTGTTCGTAACAGTTCCGTTGGTGTAGAAAATATAATACATAAGCATCTTCCTGTTTGATTTCCTGCTTTGTAGCTTTTTGAATAAACAAAGCTGTGACGATTAATAATTGCAGGTAATTAAAAAAACTCTCTGGTAAATTGACTGATGCAACTAGTTCCAATGCTGCTATAATTGCACTTTTAATATTTAGACGCACATTTCCTAATTTGTACGATGCGGATTCTTCTCCCAGAAAAATCATTCCCTTTCTGGGATCATCAGGAATTACCAGGATATTTCTATCAATAAATTCACCTCCAGCTTTCCCTTCAATCCCAAGTGTTTCTGCTTCTTTTATTACTTCATTGATTAATAAATGATTATACTCTTCTGCTTCATGGTGGGTCATTTACTCATCTCCTCATTCTGTTTCTTCGCTCTGTATGAATAATTTTATCCAATTTTCCTTTTTCTTTTTTTAGAAAAACCTGATCCCTATATTCATCATAGACGTCAAGGAATCCACCATATAGATGATTTCCATCTATCGTATCAAAATCATATTCATCTCTATCTACAATGGCAAATAACTTTCCTTTTCGCTTAACTGGGTTTGGATGCTCTGAGTCTGAAAGCATTGTCTTATACAATACACGGTCTGTATAATAATACAAGTCAAAAAAATCCATATACATTGCAGGTGCCAAATAAGTATATTTTTCCAGAATCGGCTCCTCATTACTCTCCTTCATGATAATTTTAAGGACAATATCATAGGCTATTGCATCTGCATCGTATTCTTCCTTCTCCAGATGTCTTTCGGAGTATTTTTTGCCAATATGCGCGAGATAAGCATGTGCAATTTCGTGAGCCATGCTGAAAACTACAATCGTCCAATAACAGTCTTCTGCAAGTTTCATAATCTGCATATCTCCATTTAGTAAATGCAGCAAAGCATTATTTGCATCAAGTGCCTGCATCTCGCCAAAAATACATACATCATTCATCAAAAAAAGTGTGTATCTAAAACAGTCTCCGTAAATATCCAAGTTATCAAATTCTTTGGACCACTTGAACATTGCTACAAAAAAAGAAATCACTGTTGATTCAAATAATTCATCTATATGAATAAAAGTTGGATTTTTTTGATCGTTATAAATATAGCTATTGATTGTCTTCTGATAACGATTATTTAACTGAATTGCATTTCCTTCAAAATCATATTCTTTTTTAAAATACTCTTTTACTAATTCAAACATTTTAGGGAGATTATATTTTTTCATATTCTCCCGAATTTGTTCTTCTGTTAAAAGTCCTGAGAAATTTTGCAGCATTCTTTGTATGCCAACTTCATCATTTTTTATTTCTTCACCTCCGAAGCGAAATATATCATACGTTTGTGACACCATAAACTTTTCTAAAAAGGGGATTTCGTTCTGATCTTCAGGTGATTTTTTTGCCATATTTATCATCTCCCACTATTTTTTCTATATTTTATCATATTTTTATTATTATCACTACATTTCAATATAAATTAGTTGATTGTCTTGAAAAATGCTTGATTTACGGGCATATTCGCAGGGTTGCAGATTGATTTTACTACTCATTTACTACTTTTAACAAATTGAGCCTTGATATGCAAAAAACACCTGCGGGCTGCCGGATAGACCGCTGCACCACCTTACGCGGCACGTCGAAAAGAAAAAATAAAATAAGCACCACCTATAAGGCGGCGTTTCTCACTCCTACACAGGAGAACAGGAACGCTGCTTTTTTTATGCCCTCATGTTACGCAGTAGGGCAAACAAAGCCTTGATTTATGCGGCTCTTAGCGCGCGGAAATGAGAAGGACAAGGGTTGATACCTTTTCCCTCAAAACCGCGTTTCTACTGCGTAACAAATCCAACGAAAAGGAGTGACGAAGCTATGGCAGTTTTCCGCGTGGAAAAGAACAAAGGTTATACGGTTATGAGCAACCACCATTTACGCAACAAGGAACTTTCCCTAAAGGCAAAGGGCTTGTTGTCGCAAATGCTCTCACTTCCCGAAGATTGGGACTACACCCTTGCAGGACTGTCCCTTATCAACCGGGAAAAAATTGACGCTATCCGGGAAGCAGTACGGGAACTGGAAAATGCCGGATATATACAGCGTTCAAGGGAACGTGATGAGAAAGGACGCTTACGCGGTACAACGTATGTTATCTATGAGCAGCCGCCTAAGTTGGATTTACCTACATTGGAAAAACCAACATTGGATAATCCAACATTGGAAAAACCTACGTTGGAAAATCCAACGCAATTAAATAAAGAACTATTAAAGACTAACTTACCAAAAAAAGAAAAATTAAATACAGATATATCAAGTACCCATTCCATTCCTTTCCGTTCCCTAAATCCCTCTCCCTTAGAGGACGCGGCACAGCCGCCGGAACGGAAGCGAAAGGAAACGGAACCGAGCGCATTTGATATTTATGAGGAAATCATCAAGGACAATATCGAGTATGACATACTCATGCAGGATAACCGCCTTGATAAAGACCTCATCAATGAGATTGTGACCCTCATACTTGAAACGGTCTGCACTAAACGAAAAACTATCCGTATCGCCGGGGACGATTATCCGGCAGGGCTTGTCAAGGCAAGGTTTATGAAACTTGACAGCAGCCACATTGAATTTGTCCTTGCCTGCATGAGCGAGAACACCACCAAAATCCGCAACATCAAACAATACCTGCGGGCAGTGCTTTTCAATGCCCCGTCCACTATGAACAGCTACTATACGTCCCTTGTAGCGCACGACATGGCAAGCGGCGCACTGGCACCGAAGAAGCCGCAGTTTGGCGACCCGGACTATTATTCTTGCAACGAGGGCGAAAGCCTGTAAACCAACCCAAAGGAGGATTTGATTATGACGCAGAAAACAGGAGCTTTGATTTTTGATGAAACCGCTGACCGCTACGACATTCGCTTTGACGTAAACGACTATTACGGGGGCTTGCATTGCGGCGACTGCATGGAAGTCTTTGTGCGGGGCAAGTGGAAGCCGACCCGTATGGAGTACGGGGACAACTGGTATCTTGTGGGTATTCGGGCGGCAGACCTTTCCGGGCTGCGAGTACGGATTTAACAGGGCGGCGTGAAAGCGGACGCTCTTTTTCATGCCCGCCCCGCTTCCCAGCGGCGGGCATACCACCATAGAACACGAAAGGAGGACACCCATTGCAGGAGGAAACCAACGAAAAGACCATAGCCCTTTACATCAAGACCGGGAAGCTGACCGCGCAGCAGCTCCAAAAGGCTATGAAAGCTCTGCTTGCACAGATGAAAAAGCAGCATGACAAACAGAAAATCCCGCATGGAAAGCAGACCCTAAAGCAGCTTATGAAGCAGAACGCGGGTGTTTCCAACATTGAAATCACAAAGGACAATATCAAAGCCTTTGAGAGTACGGCGAAAAAATACGGGATTGATTTTGCACTAAAGAAAGACAGCACCGAAACCCCACCCCGCTATCTTGTGTTTTTCAAGGGACGGGACGCGGACGCACTGACCGCAGCTTTCAAGGAGTTTTCCGCAAAGAAGCTGACACAGGGACAAAAGCCCTCTATCCGCAAGCTGATTGTTTCCCTCAAAGAAAAGGCGGCGGCTCTGAACGCACAGCGGGACAAAGTAAAAAACAAAGACAGGGGGATTGTAAGATGAACGCTATCAACTGGAAAAAGCTGCTACTTCCCAACATTCCCTATCTGCTCTTTGTGTATCTCTTTGATAAAGTCGGACAGGCGGTACGCCTTGCGCCGGGGGCTGACCTATCCGGCAAGGTGCTGTCGCTTGGGGAGGGCTTTTCTATGGCTTTTGCAACCCCGCTTCCGAGCCTTGCCCCTATGGATTTGCTTATCGGTATTGTGGGGGCTGTCCTTATCCGGCTTATGGTGTACTTCAAAGGCAAGAACGCGAAGAAATATCGAAAAGGTATCGAATACGGTTCAGCCCGTTGGGGCAACGCCGAAGATATAAAGCCCTACACCGACCCGATATTTCAAAATAACGTGCTGCTGACACAGACGGAACAGCTTACCATGAACAGCCGCCCGAAGCAGCCGAAGTATGCAAGGAATAAAAATATCCTTGTTATCGGGGGAAGCGGCAGCGGCAAGACGAGATTTTTTGTGAAGCCCAACTTAATGCAAATGCACTCAAGTTACGTTGTAACCGACCCGAAAGGTACGGTTTTAGTCGAGTGTGGGAAGCTCTTACAGCGCGGCGGGTATCGGATAAAGGTGCTAAACACGATAAACTTCAAAAAAAGTATGAAATACAATCCCTTTGCCTATCTCCGCAGCGAAAAAGACATTTTGAAACTGGTAAATACCTTGATTGCCAACACCAAAGGGGACGGGGAAAAAGCCGGGGAGGATTTTTGGGTAAAATCGGAACGGCTCTTTTACTGCGCCCTTATCGGCTACATTTGGTACGAAGCCCCGGAGGAAGAAAAGAACTTCACGACGCTGCTTGAAATGATAAATGCCAGTGAAGCCCGCGAGGACGACCCGGAATTTCAGTCCCCCGTTGACCTCATGTTTGAACGGTTGGAGGAAAAAGACCCGGAACACTTTGCCGTCCGGCAGTATAAGAAATTCCTGTTATCTGCGGGAAAAACAAGAAGCTCTATCCTCATTTCCTGCGGGGCGCGGCTTGCACCCTTTGACATTAAGGAGCTGCGCGACCTTATGGAAACTGACGAAATGGAGCTTGACACCATAGGCGACCGCAAGACCGCCCTGTTTGTTATCATCAGCGACACCGACGATACTTTTAACTTTGTCGTGAGTATTCTTTACACGCAGCTTTTCAATCTCCTTTGCGACAAGGCAGATGATGAATACGGCGGCAGGCTGCCCGTCCATGTGCGCTGTCTGTTAGACGAGTTTGCAAATATCGGGCAGATACCGAAGTTTGAAAAGCTCATAGCCACCATACGAAGCCGGGAAATCTCCGCGTCGATTATCTTACAGTCGCAAAGCCAGTTAAAGGCAATCTATAAGGACAACGCCGATACCATAGTCGGCAACTGCGACACCACCCTTTTCTTGGGCGGCAAGGAGAAAACCACCCTCAAAGAAATGTCGGAAATCTTGGGGAAAGAAACCATTGACAGCTTCAACACTTCCGAGAACCGGGGGCGCGAGGTATCGCATGGGCTGAACTATCAGAAGTTAGGCAAGCAGCTTATGACGGAAGATGAAATAGCAGTCATGGACGGCGGGAAATGTATTTTACAGCTACGAGGGGTGCGCCCGTTCTTCTCTGATAAGTACGACATTACAAAGCACCCCAACTATAAATATCTTTCCGACTATGACAAGAAAAATACCTTTGATATGGAAAAGCATTTAAGGCGCAGACCCGCCCTTGTGAAGCCGGACGAAGTATTTGACTACTACGAAATCAGCGAAAGCGATTTGCAGGAGGACACCGACCATGAATAGACGTATCAGAAAGAAAAAGGACAAGAAAATCACAGAAGCCATAAACGGACTTATCTCCATTGCCGAGTGGCAGGAAAGACAGCGGCAGGCTGCTATCCAGCAGTTTGTGAAACGGTGTGAAGCCCTGTATGAGCAGCAGCGAAAAGAAAGGAGGAATTGACGCAGTAACAAAATTTATGAGTGGGTGCAGAATACGCGCCCCTACTGGAAAATCCATAACGCCCACACTTAAAAACTGAATACCGCCGCGCGGCAGAATTTTACGCAGCGTGGGGACTTACGACCGCGGCAGTTACAAAACTGACCGCCGTTTTTTATGCCCTTTTTAGGGGGCAAGCCGCATTTGCGGCAGAAAGGAGCTTTATGGAATTTTTTAACTCTGCTATCGACGTATTACAGACCCTTGTTATCGCACTGGGCGCAGGCTTAGGCATTTGGGGCGTTATCAATCTCTTGGAGGGATATGGAAACGACAATCCGGGTGCAAAATCACAGGGCATTAAGCAGCTTATGGCGGGCGGCGGTGTTGCCCTTATCGGCACTATCCTTGTACCTCTGCTTTCCGGTCTGTTCGGATAAGTTTACGGAGGGTAGCCTATGGAGAGCATACTTGACGCGATTAACGAATGGATAAAGGAAATCCTTATCGGCGCGATAAACGGTAATCTGTCAACTATGTTCGGGGACGTAAACGAAAAAGTAGGCACCATTGCAGCGGAGGTAGGCAAGACCCCGCAGGGGTGGAACGCAAACATTTTCAGCATGATACAAAATCTGTCGGAAAATGTGATTGTACCCATTGCGGGGCTTGTCATTACCTATGTCCTCTGTTATGAGCTTATCAGCATGGTAACGGAAAAAAACAATATGCACGACGTTGACACATTCCTATTTTTTAAGTGGTTTTTCAAAGCCTTTGTTGCCGTTTTCCTGGTAACACATACCTTTGATATTACTATGGCGGTGTTTGATATGGCGCAGCATATTGTGTCCGGCGCGGCAGGGGTCATCGGCGGCGATACGAATATCGACGTAACCGAAGCCCTTGCCGCCATGCAGGAGGGACTAAAAGATATGGAAATCCCCGAACTACTGTTACTTGTTATGGAAACGAGCCTTGTAAGCCTTTGTATGAAAATCATGTCCGTACTGATAACCGTTATCCTCTACGGCAGAATGATTGAGATATACGCCTACTGTTCCGTTTCCCCTATCCCTTTTGCCACCATGACAAACCGAGAATGGGGACAGATTGGGAACAACTACCTAAAGGGGCTGTTTGCACTTGGTTTTCAAGGCTTCCTCATTATGATATGCGTCGGCATTTACGCAGTTTTGGTAGGCGAAATGGTCTTAGCGGACAATCTGCACAGCGCGATTTTTTCCCTTGCAGCCTATACCGTTATCCTCTGTTTCTCCCTGTTCAAATCCGGCGCACTGGCAAAATCCATATTCAACGCCCACTAAGGGCAGAAAGGAGGTTTTTTCTTGGCGTATGTACCTGTACCCAAAGACCTTTCCAAAGTCAAAACAAAAGTCGCTTTCAATCTGACAAAGCGGCAAATCCTTTGTTTTTCAGTGGCACTTCTTATAGGACTGCCGCTTTTCTTTTTGCTCAAAGACAGCGCAGGGACGAGCCTTGCGGCAATGGTAATGATTGTCGTCATGCTTCCCTGCTTCTTGGTTGCCATGTATGAAAAGCATGGGCAGCCCCTTGAAGTGGTAATAAAGAACATCATTCAGACAAAATTTACCCGCCCCAAAGTGCGACCATATCAGACAGAAAACCTATATGCACTCTTGGAGAAACAGCGGGCATTAGAAAAGGAGGTATCAGCGATTGTCAAAAGGACAGACAAAAAAGACGCGGGAAGCCGCAGGAAACAGGCGTAAGCTGACCCGCGTGGAAAAGAAACAGATAGCGGCGGTTATCCGGCAGGCAAAGGGGGACGGCAAAGCCCACACCGCACAGCAGACCATTCCCTACCTTGCCATGTACCCGGACGGTATCTGCAAAGTGGCGCAGCGGAAATATTCAAAGAGCATTGCTTTTGAGGACATTAACTATCAGCTTGCACAGGCAGACGATAAGACCGCCATTTTTGAAAACTGGTGCGATTTTCTCAACTACTTTGACGCGAGCGTGAACGTGCAGCTTTCTTTTATCAATCAAGGCTCACAGCAGGAACAGGCAGCGCGGGCAATCCATATCCCGCCGCAAAATGACGATTTTAACTCTATCCGCACCGAGTATTCCGATATGCTGAAAATGCAGCTTGCCAAAGGGAACAACGGGCTTGTAAAGCACAAGTACATCACGTTTTCCATTGAAGCGGACAATCCGGCGGCGGCAAGGGCGCGGCTTTCCCGTATCGAAACGGACGTACTCAACAATTTCAAGGTGCTTGGCGTATCGGCGCACCCCTTATCCGGCTATGAACGCTTAAAGGTGCTGCATGGGGTATTCCACCCGGCAGGCGAGCCGTTCTCATTCTCCTATGACTGGCTGACCCCGACAGGGCTTACCACAAAGGACTTTATCGCCCCGTCCTCTTTCAAGTTTGGGGAGGGACGCTACTTTGCTATGGGGAAAAAGACGGGGGCGGTGTCGTTCCTTGAAATCCTTGCCCCGGAGCTGAACGACCGTATCTTAGCGGATATGTTGGACTTGGAAACAGGGGTTATTGTCAATCTCCACATTAAAAGTATCGACCAGTCGGAAGCAATCAAGACCATTAAGCGCAAAATCACAGACCTTGACAAGATGAAGATTGAGGAACAGAAAAAAGCGGTTAGAAGCGGCTATGACATGGATATAATCCCGTCTGACCTTGCTACTTTTGGGAATGAAGCAAAGAACTTGTTGCAGGATTTACAGAGCCGAAACGAGCGAATGTTTCTCCTTACGTTCCTTGTGGTAAACATGGCAGACACGAAACGGAAACTGGAAAATGACATTTTCGCGGCGGCGGGCATTGCACAGAAATACAACTGCGCCTTGACCCGTCTTGACTATCAGCAGGAAGCGGGGCTAATGTCCTCTATCCCTTTGGGCGAGAACCTTATCCCTATTCAGAGAGGGTTGACGACGAGCAGCACCGCTATTTTTATCCCGTTCATCACGCAGGAGCTATTTCAGACCGGGGCTGCCCTGTATTATGGCTTAAATGCCCTGTCAAACAACATGATACTCTGCGACCGTAAACAGCTTAAAAACCCGAATGGGCTTATCTTGGGAACACCGGGCAGTGGAAAATCCTTTGCAGCAAAGCGGGAAATCACAAATGCCTTTCTCATTACTGACGACGATATTTTTATCTGCGACCCGGAAGCGGAATATTTTGCCCTTGTAAAGCGGCTTGGCGGGCAAGTGATACGGTTATCCCCGACAGGGAAAGGCATGGACGGTACGCCCCAGTATGTGAACCCTATGGATATGAACCTCAATTACAGCGAGGACGACAGCCCCCTTGCACTGAAAAGTGATTTTATCCTTTCCCTCTGCGAGCTTGTCATTGGCGGCAAGGAGGGCTTGCAGCCTGTTGATAAGACCGTCATTGACCGCGCCGTAAGGAATGTGTACCGGGACTATCTTGCTGACCCTGTACCGGAGAAAATGCCTATCTTGGGCGACCTTTACGACGAACTGTTAAAGCAGCCGGAGCCGGAAGCTGCCCGCATTGCGGCAGCATTGGAGCTGTATGTTTCCGGCAGCCTTAATGTATTCAACCACAGAACGAATGTGGAGCTTTCTAACCGCCTTGTCTGCTTTGATATTAAGCAGCTTGGAAAACAGCTCAAAAAGTTAGGTATGCTCATTGTGCAAGACCAGATATGGAACCGCGTTACCATTAACCGGGCAGAGAAAAAATCTACCCGCTACTATATGGACGAATTTCATCTGCTCTTAAAAGAGGAACAGACCGCCGCGTACAGCGTGGAGATTTGGAAGCGTTTCCGTAAATGGGGCGGCATACCCACAGCAATCACGCAGAACATCAAAGACCTTTTGGCAAGCCGCGAGGTGGAAAATATCTTTGAAAACTCTGATTTTGTCCTTATGCTCAATCAGGCACAGGGCGACCGGGCTATCCTTGCAAAGCAGCTAAATATCAGCCCACAGCAGATGAAATACGTTACCCACACCGAAGCGGGCGAGGGACTTATCTTTTACGGAAATGTGGTGCTGCCTTTTGTAGACCATTTCCCGAAAGATACCGAGCTTTACCGCATTATGACGACGAAGCCGGAGGAAGTGAGCAGCCTATGAAAACAGACGTGATTATCAACCGGGACGCGCTTTGTGCTTTGCAGGAATTACCCAGTGAAAGCGTCCATTGCTGCGTTACAAGCCCGCCCTACTTTGCGCTGCGGGACTATGGGCTTGACGCACAAATCGGACAGGAGGACACGCCGGAACAGTATATTGATAGGCTGACCGCTGTTTTTGGCGAGCTTTACCGGGTGCTTAGAAAGGACGGTACGTTATGGCTGAATATCGCAGACACCTATTGCGGTACAGGAAATAAAGGCGGCTATGCTGACCCGAAAAACCCAAAGGGGCGCACCGGACAGCGGATTGCAAGGAACAGCCGCGTTACCGGCTGCAAGCAAAAGGACTTAATCGGTATTCCCTGGCTCCTGGCGTTTTCCCTGCGGGAACAGGGGTGGTATCTGCGCAGCGATATTATATGGCAGAAACAAAATCCTATGCCGGAAAGCTGCAAAGACCGCCCGACCCGCTGCTATGAACATATCTTCCTGCTTTCAAAGGAAAAGAAATATTACTATGACGCTGCCGCCATTGCAGAACCCTTAGCACCTACTACCGCAGAACGGTATCGCAGAGCGCGCAGCACCAACAGCAAATACACACTGGAAATACCCGGACAAGGAAAGGTGCAGGGACTAAACCGACCGCGGGACGGCGGCTACTATGACGACGCGCTCATGCCGACCACGCGGAACAAGCGGGACGTGTGGCTGATTAACACTGTCCCATATAAAGGGGCGCATTTTGCAGCTTTTCCCCCAAAATTAGCGGAAACCTGTATCTTGGCAGGCTGCCCCAAAGGCGGGATTGTCATAGACCCGTTTTTTGGAAGCGGCACCACAGGATTTGCAGCAAAAAGCCTTGACCGCCATTATATCGGGATTGAATTAAATGCAGAGTATTGCGCCCTTGCGAGGGCGCGGATTGGAGGTGCAGGACTATCAAGCAGTTAAAACCACGCGATAAAATCACACAGAAAATGACCCGCGACGGGCTTATTGAGGTAAACGAAACACAGCAGACCGCCGAGCGTATCAGCAGCCGGGAAGCAGACAGCGACTTTTCAAAGCCGGACAGTGCCGCAGCGGAACGCGCCATAGAACATCTTGACGCAGCACATACCCGAAAAACAAACAAAAAGGCAGTCAAAAAAGAGCAGGAAGCTACTGCTTTGCGTACTTCCACTTCCCGCTTACAGTTTACCGACGAGGAACGGGCAACGCCGGAACTGGAAACTTACATCAAAAAATCGGAAAACGCCGCTGACCGACTGGACGCAGTAAAGACAGCAATCCCGAAGCAAAAGAATCTGGTTAAGGAGCGCACCTTTGATGAAGCCGCAGGCAAGGCAAAGACCCGCTTACGCTTTGAAGAACAGGAAAAGCCCATACCCGGCGGCAAAGCCCACAGGAACCCGTTATCCCGCCCCGCGCAGGGAGCGGGTATTTTCGTCCACAACAAGATACATTCCGTTGAAAAGGACAATTCCGGCGTTGAGGGGGCGCATAAATCAGAGGAACTTGCCGAGCGCGGCGCGAAATACGGGGTGAGGAAATTAAAACAGGGCTACCGCAGCCATAAGCTCAAAACCTACCGGGAAGCAGCAAAGGCAGAAAAGGCAGCATTTAAGGCAAACGTCAACTTCCAGTATCACAAGACCCTGCACGACAACCCGCAGCTTACTTCTAACCCTCTTTCCCGTTTCATGCAGAAACAGCAGATAAAACGTCAGTATGCAAAGGCGGCAAAGAAAGGCGGTGCAGCCACCGCCAAAGCTGCCGCCGGAGCGTCCCAAACAGCGGCAAAGAAAGCGGCTGCCTTTGCAGGACGACACCCGGCAGGCGTGATAATCGCTATCGCCGCGCTGCTTCTGTTCATCATGGTATCCGTAGGGCTTTCCTCTTGCGGGGCAATGTTTTCCGGCAGCATGAACAGCGTGTTAGGGACTTCCTACACGTCCGAGGACAGCGACCTTGTGGCAGTTGAAAACAACTATGCCGCATTGGAAAACGGGCTGCAAAGTGAGATTGACGCTATCGAAAGCACCCACCCCGGCTATGATGAATACCGCTATGACCTTGACAGTATCGGGCATAACCCCCACGAATTAGCGTCTTACTTGACCGCCTTCTTGCAGAGCTACACCCCGCAGAGCGCACAGGCAGAGCTTGAACGTATCTTTGCCATGCAATACACCTTGACGCTGACCGAGGAAGTGGAAATACGCTACCGCACCGAAACAAGCACCGACCGGAAACCGGGGAAACCACCACCGAGGAAGTCCCTTATGAGTATTACATCTTGAATGTGAAACTGACAAACAAGCCGATTTCCGAGCTTGCAGAGGAACTTCTTACGCCACAGCAGCTTGAAATGTTCCATGTGTACTTGGAAACAAGCGGCAACAAACCGCTGATTTTTGGCGGCGGTTCTCCCGACGGAAGCCCGTCCGAGGATTTAAGCGGCGTGGAGTTTGTAAACGGTACGCGCCCCGGAAATCAAGAGCTTATGGAGCTTGCAAAACAGCAAGTCGGAAATGTGGGCGGATACCCTTACTGGTCTTGGTACGGCTTTAACAGCCGCGTGGAATGGTGTGCCTGTTTTGTATCATGGTGCTACAATCAAGCCGGAAAAAGCGAACCCCGATTTGCGGGCTGCGAATGGCAGGGTGTCCCTTGGTTTCAGTCAAGGGGACAATGGGGCGCACGCGGCTATGAGAATATTGCACCGGGCGACGCAATCTTTTTCGATTGGGATTTAGACGGCGTTGCCGACCATGTGGGGCTTGTGCTTGGCAGGGACGAAAGCCGCGTCTATACCGTTGAGGGCAATTCCGGCGACGCCTGCAAGATAAAGAGCTATGACCTTAACTATCAATGTATCAAAGGCTACGGGCTGATGAACTGGTAAAGCAGCCCCAAAAAGAAAGGAGAAATGACCTATGGCAAACAATAAAATCGACCGTATCAATAAGGAAATCGCAAAGACCCGCGAGAAAATCACAGAGTATCAGAACAAGTTAAAAGGACTGGAAGCGCAGAAAACCGAAGCGGAAAACCTTGAAATCGTACAGCTTGTACGAGCTATGCGTCTGACCCCGCAGGAACTGAACGCTATGCTGTCCGGCGGCGGTATTCCCGGCATGACTGCCGCACCCGCAGGAGAAAACGAACAGGAGGAAAATGCAGATGAAGAATAAACTGAAAAAGACCATGACTGCCCTTTGTGCCGCCCTTATCCTTATGGGCGGTTTTTCTGTCCCTGCCTATGCACAGGGCGCAGCCACAGAGCAGCCCGCAGGGGACGCGACCAACGACAGCAACGTAGTTGTGGAGGAAAAAGAGGAAACGCCGCCCCTTACCCCAAAGGGAAACGCAACACTGGTTGACGATTACGGCGGCAATAAGCAGCTTATCACTGTTACCACCAAAAGCGGCAACTATTTCTATATCCTCATTGACCGCGCCGCCGAGGGCGAACAGACCGTACATTTCCTAAATCAAGTGGACGAAGCCGACCTTATGGCACTGACCGAAAACGGTGAAGCTGCCAAAAAGCCGGAAATCTGTAACTGTACGGAAAAATGCGAAGCCGGAAAGGTAAACACGTCCTGCCCGGTATGTGTTACCAGTATGACAGGCTGCACAGGCAAAGAACCCACCCCAACACCAACAGAGCAGTCGGAAGAACCGAAAGAAAAAGGCGGCAATCCCGGTGTGGTGCTTGCCTTAGTCCTCTTTGCCCTGCTTGGTGGCGGCGCAGCGTTCTACTACTTTAAGTTTCTAAAACCGAAGCAGAACGTGAAAGGGAACACTGACCTTGAAGATTTTGAATTTGAGGATTACGACGAGGACGAGCCGGAAACAGATACCGGGGAAACTCCCGAAGATGAAGAAACGGAGGAAGAAACCCTATGACCCTGTTTACCGACAATCCCTTTGAAAAGATGATGATACAGAAACCGGACGGGCGGCGTGATAATGCGCCGCCTGTTCCTTATCCCCCGGCTTGCGCTTCCTGCCCTTACAAGGGACAGTCCACTTGTGTGGGGTACTGTCTGAAACAGGTACAGAAGAAAAAAGAAGCCGAGCCGGAACGCTGAAAGGAGGATTTATCATTGATTTTAGTTATCGCAGAAAAGCCCAGTGTGGCGCAGACAATCGCTGCCGTACTTGGGGCAAAGGAAAAGAAAGACGGATTTCTCACAGGAAGCGGCTATATCGTTTCTTGGTGCGTGGGACATTTGGTAGGGCTTTCCGAAGCTGCCGCCTACGGGGAACAGTATAAAAAGTGGAGCTATGACAGCTTACCGATTTTACCGCAGGAATGGAAGTACACCGTTGCTTCTGACAAAGAAAAACAATTCAAGACCCTAAAAGAGCTTATGCACCGGGCAGATGTTTCCGAAGTCGTCAATGCCTGCGACGCAGGGCGTGAGGGAGAACTCATTTTCCGTTTTGTCTATGAAATGGCGGGCTGCAAGAAACCTATGCGCCGCCTTTGGATTTCTTCTATGGAGGACAGCGCAATCAAAGAGGGCTTTTCCCGTCTGAAGAACGGCGAAGAATACGACGCGCTCTTTGCTTCCGCATTGTGCAGGGCAAAGGCTGACTGGCTTATCGGTATCAACGCCACCCGCCTTTTCTCTGTCCTTTACAATCATACCTTGAACGTGGGACGCGTACAGACCCCGACCTTAAAAATGCTTGTTGACCGGGACGCAGCGATTACCACATTTAAGAAAGAAAAATACTACCATGTGCGCCTTGCCTTATCCGGCGCGGAAGCTGCAAGTGAAAAACTGTCTGACCGTTCCGAAGCTGACAGGCTGAAAGCTGCTTGCGAAGCGTTGCGGGCAGTCTGTACTTCCCTTGTGAAAGAGAAAAAGACCGCAGCCCCGCCGAAGCTCTTTGACCTTACTTCTTTACAAAGGGAAGCAAACCGCCTGTTCGGTTATACCGCAAAGCAGACCCTTGACCTTGCACAAGCCCTGTATGAAAAAAGACTTCTTACTTATCCGAGAACAGACAGCGTATTTCTGACCGACGACATGGGCGACACAGCGGCGGGCATTATCAAGCTGCTTTATAGGAAATTTTCTTTTATGGCGGGAAAAGACTTCACGCCGGAGCTTGGAAAGGTTCTGAACAGTAAAAAGGTATCAGACCACCATGCTATTATACCGACTATGGAGCTTGCAAAGACCGACCTTGCTGCGCTGCCGAAAAGTGAAAGGAATATCCTTACCCTTGCCGGGGCGCGTCTGCTCACGGCGACCGCTGTACCGCATACCTTTGAAGCGGTTACAGCAGTTTTTGAATGTGCCGGACAGTCCTTTACCGCAAGGGGCAAGACCATTCTTTGTGAGGGTTGGAAAGAGATTGACCGAAAATACAGGGCAGCCTTAAAGAACAAGCCCGAAACGGACGACGCAGACAGCGACACAGAAAAGACCCTGCCGCCATTTACCGAGGGACAGACCTTTGAAAAACCGGCGGCAAAGGTAACGGAGCATGACACAACACCGCCAAAACCTCACAACGAAGCGTCGCTGCTCTCTGCTATGGAGCACGCCGGAAGCGAGGACACCGACCCGGACGCAGAACGCAAAGGGCTTGGAACTCCCGCCACCCGCGCCGCCGTCATTGAAAAACTGGTAAAGGGCGGTTTTGTGGAGCGAAAAGGCAAGCAGCTACTTCCCACAAAAGACGGTATCAACCTTGTGTGCGTCCTACCGGACACTTTGACAAGCCCGCAGCTTACCGCAGAATGGGAAAACAATCTGACGCAGATTGCAAAAGGCAAGGCAAACCCCGCCGCATTTATGGAGGGTATCGAGGATATGGCGCGAGAACTGGTAAAGACCTATCCGTTTCTTTCTGATGATAAAGCGCAGATGTTCAAGCCGGAACGGGAAGCGTTGGGAAGCTGCCCCCGCTGCGGTTCTCCTGTCTATGAGGGAAAGAAAAACTACTATTGCAGCAATAAAGAATGTATCTTTACCATGTGGAAAAATGACCGTTTCTTTGAAGAACGAAAAGTAGCCTTTACCACGAAGATTGCCGCCGCGCTCTTAAAATCCGGCAAAGTAAACGTGAAGAAGCTCTATTCCCCAAAGACGGGCAAAACCTACGACGGAACTATCGTATTAGCTGATACGGGCGGGAAATACGTCAACTACCGGGTGGAGCTTCCGAAGAAAAAATAACTGAATAGCAAGCATAGGAAAAGAGTACCCTTTTCCGTAAAATCCCTGCTTTCTCTACCGAGAACGGCGGGGATTTTTGCTTGTTGGGAAGTGTCCCAAACCCTCTGAAATCTTGAAAAAATATCTAAAATTTTTGGCAAAAACGCGGGCGCGGGGTACTGAATGATGAAACCGGAAAATGCAGCGTCCGCGCTGCCGTTTGGAAAGGAGGTTACACATGGAAAGTTTACGGGACACCGTAAAGGACTATCAAGAAGAATTACGGGACGGTATCGCTTGGGTGGCGTTTTGGAAAACGGGACGTTCTTGGAACGCCGAGCATTTTTCCCTTGAAATGGGCGACTACCTTTACCCGGAGGACAGAAGCCGCATGGAGGAAATCAAGCAGGCTGACCCTGCCGCCGTTGTGGTAAACGGCTATTATTCCGGCTATCTTGGCGAGGATATGAGCCTTGACGAGCTGACCGCAGGAGTGCGCCACCATTACGAAAACGGATATAGCAATATCGAGGAATTTATCGAAGCCCACGACGACAGGCTGCCGCCGGAGCTTATCGAGGAAGCAAGAGCCGCCGCCCACGCTGCGGGGCTGCCTTTCTCTGAAAAAGGCTACCGGGACGGCGAAGAACCCGACCCCTATCTATTTGACGGGAGCATGAGCATGGAGGACTACGAACTTATGCACCGCATGATTGAGAAAGAAAGGAGTGAACGCATGGCAGAAACGATTTTAAGCGGGTATCTTTCTAATCTTGGAAAGTACACCGAGGGCAGACCTGCGGGCGAATGGGTATCATTCCCCACGACTGCTAAACATTTGAAAGAAGTCTTTGACCGTATCGGGATTGACGGCAAAAACTACGGGGAGCTGCACATCACAGAATACCAGTCCTCTATTGCGGGACTGGCAGGAAAACTGACCGAGCTTGAAAGCCTTGACGAGCTGAACTATTTAGGCGAGCTTTTGAAAATGCAGTTTGACGACGACCGGAAAAAATTTGCTGCGGCTATCACATACGGCGACCATACAAGGGATTTGCAGGACATCATCAACCTTGCACAAAACCTTGACTGTTACTGGCTTTACCCGTCCGTACAGAGCGAGGAAGATTACGGGCATTATCTGATTGAAGAACTGGACGAGTTGGAGCTACTGGAAGAAGCAAAAAATTATTTCATGTATGAGGAATATGGGCGGGACACTGCTATCAATGACGGGGGCAGATTTACCGAGCAGGGCTATATCTATAACAACCGCAACACCTTTACACAATGGTACGACGGGCGCGACGTGCCGGAGGAATACCGGGTAACGCCGCAGCCGCCAGTACAGGAAAAGGAACAGGCAGACCTTGACGCTTCCGCAGCTATACCGACCACCGCCGCAGAGCAGCCCCCGGTTCTCCCGATTATCCTATCTTCTGAAAAGCCCGCTGACAAAATGAAAGAGATTACCGACCGACTGGAACAGGGGATTTTAGGACTATATGAAAGCGACCGTTACGCCGATTATCTGCGTACCATGTCAAAATTCCATGATTACAGCCTTAACAATACAATCCTTATCGCCATGCAGGGCGGCAATCTTGTAAAAGGCTATAAGCAATGGGAAAAGGAATTTGACCGCCATGTAAAGCCCGGAGAAAAAGCTATCAAGATACTTGCACCGTCCCCGTTTACCGTCAAGAAACAGGTGGAAAAAATAGACCCGGACACCCAAAAGCCTGTTTTCGATAAGGACGGGAAGCCTGTTACCGAGGAAAAGGAAATCAAGATACCCGCTTTTCGTGTGGTATCTGTCTTTGATATTTCACAGACCGAGGGAAAGGAGCTTCCTGCCCTTACTTATGAGCTGACGGGCAACGTGGAACAATACAGGGATTTTTTCGCTGCCCTTGAAAAGACTTCCCCCTTTGCTATGGGATTTGAAGCCCTAAGCGGCGGCGCAAAAGGACGCTGTAATTATGAGGAAAAGCGTATTCTCATCAACGAGGGAATGGACGAATTGCAGAACATCAAGACTGCAATCCATGAAATCGCCCATGCGACGCTCCATGACATAGACAAAGACGCGTCGGAACGCCCCGACCGCCGCACCCGCGAGGTACAGGCAGAAAGCGTCGCCTATGCTGTCTGCCAACATTACGGGCTTGATACGTCGGACTATTCTTTTGGGTATATTGCCGGGTGGAGCAGCGGAAAAGAACTTGCAGAACTGAAAGGCTCTCTTGAAACAATCCGCAGCACTGCCGCAAAGCTGATTGATACCATAGACGGACATTTTGCAGAAATCCAAAAGGCACAGGATAAGGAACAGACCACCGAACAGGCACAGCCCGCACAGGAAACCGCCAAACAGCCCGAAGAAGAAACCGCCGCGCCGGAGCTTCCCGAAGAAACAGCCCCGGCACTGGAAAAAGAAGCACAGACAGAGCCGGAAGCTGATACAGGCGCAAGCAGCGAAGCACCACAGCCCACACAGCCGGAACAGGCTGCACCCGCCGCACCTTATTACACAATCAACGAAGCTGCCGCCAAACGTGCAAAGGACGCAAACAGCTTTTCCGATTATAAGCAAGGCAGCGTAACAGCGGAATACAGGCATTATGTAGATGAAGCCGTACAGCTTGCAGAACAGCAGAAACGCCGGGTAGACCCGATGTACCATGAGAAAATCGACAGCCTGCTTGACACTTACGCCCGAAAACTGGCGGCGAACATGAACAAAGGCTATGAGATTGACGCGCGTGTTCCCTCTATCCTCATTGCAGGCGGCTCTAACTTCCCCACAAGGAAGAAAGAAAAGCAGAACGCAGCCCGCGGCAGCAATTACCGGGAATGGCAGGACATACAAGGACTTCTTGATAAAATCCGCAGCACCGGCATGGGCGGTATCAGCGCAGACGACCCGCAGGCAGTACAGAAGTTGGAAAAGAAACTGGAAAGCCTTGAAAAATCGCAGGAAACCATGAAAGCCGTAAACGCCTATTACCGCAAACATAAGACCCTTGACGGCTGCCCGCATTTACCGCCGGAACAGCTTGAAAAACTGAAATCAGACATGTCGAGCAGTTGGCATTTGGAGGACAAGCCCTTTGCGACTTGGGCGTTATCCAACAACAGCGCAGAAATCCGGCGCGTGAAAGACCGTATCAAATCCCTTTCACAGCAAAAAGAAATCGGTTTTGTGGGTTGGGAATTTGACGGCGGCAAGGTGGAAGCAAACACCGAAGCGAACCGCCTGCAAATCTTCTTTGAGGATAAGCCGGACGAAGCCACGCGGGAAGCCTTAAAAAGTAATGGCTTCCGTTGGTCGCCAAAAGCAGGGGCATGGCAGCGGCAGCTTACCAGTAACGCCTACTATGCGGCTGATTATGTCAAGGCGATTGCACCTCTTACCGGGGAAAAGCCTACCGAGTTACAGCGGGCGCATATCCGGCAGCAAAAGGTAGCTGCACAGGAACAGGAAGCCCCACAGGACAAAGACACCTTTTCCATTTATCAGATAAAAGACGGGAACGAAACAAGGGACTTGCGCTTTGAACCTTATGACCGTCTGACTACCACAGGACAGCGGGTAGACCCGAAAAACTATGCGCTTGTCTATTCCGCACCTCTTACGCAGGGGACTTCCCTTGAAGATATTTACACCCGCTTTAATATCGACCACCCGAAAGATTTTAAGGGACACAGCCTTTCCGTTTCCGACGTGGTGGTGCTTCATCAGAACGGGCAGGACACCGCCCACTATGTAGACAGCTTCGGCTATAAGGACGTGTCGGAGTTTTTGCAACCGGAAAACTATCTGAAAGCTGCCGAGCAGACCACCGAGCAAAATTACAATATGATTGACGGGCAGATAAACAACACCCCGACCGCTGCGGAACTGGAGGAAAAGGCGAAAGCCGGGGAACAGATTTCCCTTGCAGAATACGCCAAAGCATTGAAAACCGATAAGGAACGCGGCAAGTCTGCCAAACAGGAAAAGCCCTCTATCCGGGCGCAGCTTAAAGCAGCGAAAGAACAGACGACGAAGAAACAGGCAAGACAGAAAACACAGGATTTGGAAAGGAGCTGACCTATGAAGTTACAAAAATTTGAAAATGTGGACGTTATCGCTTCCCTTGAAGCCATAATGAAACAGAATACCGCTTTTTATCAGAGCGATTTTGACATAGACAAACAGATTTTACAGAAAGCGGCGGTAAGCCCTGTCCCGGAGGACAAACGGCTTTTGTGGTTTTCCCGCCCGTCCGGGACGTGCTGCTTCCGGGAACGGGACGTTTTTCTAAAGGATACAAGGCAGCATAATACATGGCGGTTTTACGGGGAACAGACCCGCGATACTATCCTTGCCTATGCGGTGGAACTGACAGGCACAGAGCAGGGAAAAATCAAGGGCAATCTTTATGAACTGGATTATTTGCAGCATTTCCGGGAAGTAATCGAAAAATCAATCCCTGCCGACAACTACACGCTGATTTATGAGCATGGGGAGCTGACAAAGCCTGCCGGACAATATTTTGACGGGGACACTGACCCGCAACTTGGAAAGTTTATACGTTTTGAAGCACAGCCAAACGACCCGGAAGCCTTAAAAAGCCTTTTGAGGGAACAGCAGAAAAAACGAACACCGCATACGCAGAGGGATTTTCAGTTACATATCGCCGCCCTGCATGACAGACGGATTGAAGCAGAAGCCCGCCGGATTGTGGAAAATGTAAAAGGGCTTGGGGAACCGGACAGCCCCGAAAAGACCCATTGTGCGGTAGAACTTTCTCCCTACTTTGTTCCACTGGCAACGGATAAGGATATGGAACGGCTGCTTTCCATGCTCCCTTACAAAAGCCTTTCCTTATCTACGTTGGAGGGCAGGCATGGCGTTTATGCGCTGATAGATAAAAGCGAGAGGAATAAAGAGATGAAACAGTCCCCTCCCTCTGTCCGGGCGCAGTTACAAACAGAAAAATCCCAAAAAGTCCCGAAAAAGACAGCAAAAACAAAACATCACGAATTGGAGGTATGAGCATGATTAGACTGACCGTTGAAGAAATGAACCTGTTGAGTATTTACCATGAGGGAAGCAAAGCACAGCTTATGGAAAATATGACGGCTGCGCTGCCGTTCATGGACGAGGATATGCGCCCCTTTGCAGAACGCACCTTACAGAAAATTTCCCCACTAACAGAAAACGAGTATGCGGAGCTTGCCATTTTCGCCGCTGATGAAGTATGACCAGGAGTAAGCGGCTCACGCCGCCACAGAGCCGGAAAGTCAACAGCCTTGTAAAAAAGGAGTGCTGCAACTGCGAGCGCGGACACTGTATCTTACTGGACGACGGGGAGGAATGTGTCTGCCCGCAGCTTATTTCCTGTTCGCTTTTATGCAAGTGGTTTCAGATTGCCGTACTTCCTCTTGATAAGCTGCTGTATGCAGAGCTTTTCAAAACCGAGGACAAAAAGCGTTGTACCGAGTGCGGCACATTTTTTGTATCAAAATCAAATAGCGTCAAATACTGCCCGGATTGCCGGAAACGCATTACCCGCAGACAGGCAGCGGAGCGCATGAGGAAACGACGTGCGGCGGTTACGCAATAAGGGCGAAAAAAGCCTTGATTTACAGGGCATAAACGGCGTGAAACTGGCATAGGCGATACAGAATACCTTTTCCCTTGAAATCAGGGTTCTACTGCGTAACAATTTAAAATTAGTACCTATAAAAGAACAGGGTGCGGGAGGTCATTACTGGCTTCCTGCGCCCTGTTCTTTTTGTGTCTGACTGTCTTTATCCTGCATTTCCGGCTTCGGCTGTAATTCTTTTTCTATCCGGTTCCGGTAATGGGTTTTCCTGCGGTAAAAATATTTTGTTACTTCCTGTTCCGGCAGCCATATCCCCGCAGCTTCTATCCGTTCCATAACAGCGGCAACGATTTCCCGGTTGTTGCGTTTATGCGGCTCCTGTCCCTTTTCTATCCAAAGGCGGCGGTATTCTTCATAAAGCCATGTACTGATAGTTTCTTTTTGCCGTTGTTTCAAATGTCGAAACTGCTTATCTGTCCGCAGCAGCTTCCCGTCTACCTTTTTATGATTTTTTGTCCCGATTTCTTTTTTCCTCTCTTTCCATTTCTTCAAGGGGAAATTGGGGGAGGGCTTCTATCAGCTTCATTGTGATATACTGGCGCATATCTTCATCAATTTCCAGTTTGAATGTTCCGTCCGGTTGACGTTTCTTTACAGTTGCCTGCCTGTCGATTTCGTCCTTGTAGCACATAAGCACCTTTTCCACCGCCCATGTTTCTCCGGTAACGGCGGCGCGTATGGTTTCATAATCGGGTATCGTTTGGTCTGCCATGTTTTCACGCTCCTGTCTATATTGGAATACCTTTATCCTACCACGCTTTTATAGATATTTCTACTGTAAGCGTTCGGTTTCCCTGCCCCGTTCCGGTTCTTTTTCCAGTCTTAAAATACTGTCTATGTTCTGTTTGATAACGTCGTATTCCTTGACCTGTTTTTTCAACTTGCCATAATCAGTGTAAAGGGCTTCTTTCTGCGCTTGGAGCTTCCCGTATTCTTCCTGCATGGCGGCAAGATTGGGGAGCTTGGTAACACCCGCCGCTTTCAATGCCTTTGCCGCCGCTTCATGGAGTATCAGACTGCTTTCCTGCTTTGCCCGGTATGTGTCCTTATCCTTTGCCCTGCGGTATGCTTCATAGACGTTTTTTGTTTTTTGGTAGGTGGTAACGTGCTTCATCAGCACCGCCATATCCGCAAGACGCTTCTCCACACCCTTTAATGCGTCTGCTGTCTTTTCATTTTCCGCATTTACGTCCTCAATCCGACTGACTAAATCTGCATACTGCTCAATCTTATGTTCCGTCAAGAAATTCATAGTCTTTGCAGCCAGTTTCAGATTATGGATTTTCGCCCACTGTTCATAGCCCCGGCTCTCTTGTGCTTGATACTACTTTCAATGTCGATAAGCAGCGATACGCCGCGCTGCTCTTTGGGAGCTTTCGCTGCCTTTGTGCGCTTGCCTGCAATCCGTTCTTTGATTGCTTCCTCTGTATAATCTGCACCGAGGGTTTTTAAGCGGGTAAAGCGTTCCTGTCCGGGAGCGCGGCAGGAGATATATTTTCCCGGCTTTATCTCATAGCCCGCCGCCTGTAACCGCTGCAATAATTCTTCAAAACTTGCTACTTGGGGGATAAGTGTATCAACGGCAATTTTTAGCTTGCCTTTCCAACTTGTTCCCGTCTTTTCCGCTTGATATTCTGCATAGCTTTTTCCCTTACTGCCTTTACCCGGAATGACAACGGACAGCCCGTTTTCCCTGCACAGCTTATCGCTCATGTTCCGTATGCCGTAGTAACTGCGCTTATTGGAATTGTACTTATGGTAGTCAACAAAGTTGACCGCGCAAAAAATGATGTGGTTATGGATATGCCCCTTGTCTATGTGGGTAGTTAGGACGTATTCGTGCTGTCCCTTTGTTACTGCGTCGGCAAGCTGCTTTCCGATTGCATGGGCTTTCTCACAGTCCACCTCTCCCGGTTCAAACGATTGTATCAGATGAAAGGCTAAGTTGTTCCCTTTCTGCCGAGCCTGCGACAAAGTATATTCAAACTCAATATCTGCCGTTTCATAGCTGCACCCAAAAGAGGACACAAGTGTTTTCCCGTCTGTCTTATCCGGGTTTTGGATATAATCAAGGGCTTTGCTCAACGTGCTTTTAATAGGCTTAATCTTTGTAACCGCCATATCTCCGCAAGCACCCCCTTTATTTCCTCTATGTCCTCTTGGTAGACGCTGCCTGTCGCATTGACGCGCTTTGCAATCTGATTGATGTTGACCCCGATTTTCTGTATCTCCGCTGTCATGGCTTTTATATCGCTATGGTCTGTCTGAATGATATAGCCGTCAATGGCAATCTTGCGAAGATACGCCGCCATGTTTTGGGTAGGAACGAGCTTCATTTTCTGCTCAATCAACGCCCGTTCTTCCTCTGTTACATAGAATTTGATTTGTACTTTTCTTTTGCGTCCGTTCATGCAATCGCTCCTTTCCGCTTTGAGGGTTTGGGACACTTCCCAACAAGCAATTTTCAACCGACGCACCGCAGGGCAAGAGGGCGAAAATACGGAAAAGGGTACTCTTTTCCTATGCTTGCTAAGAAAGTTTTTATCTTTTATGCCCTTATTTCCCTCTACGAAGAAAAAGCCATTTTGCCGAACTTATACAAAAGAAAAACGCTGTAATCTCAAAAAAGATTACAACGCTTCCGAAAATCCATATTCAATTTTGCCGGACGTTTTTATTGTCCTCTTTTTCGACTTCTGAAATTTCCTTTGCGGTTGCTGTTACAATCCGTATGCCGTTATCGCTCATATCATCAAGGAGAGCGTCGAGCTGCCGCCGCTTTGTATCTTTTCCGGCGGGCGTATCTAAAAGAAACTGGTCTACGGATATATTGTAACGGAGCATAAGCTCAAAAAAGATTTGCAGACTGGGGTGTTGTCCTTTATTTTCAATATTCGCAAGGTAGCGAGGGGAAATATACATTTCATCACTTACCTGTTTACGGCTTTCCTTGCGTCCCGTCCGCGCAGCTTTTATTGCTTCTCCAAATGCTTTGAAGTCATATTTTTCTACTGGTCTTTTTGCCATATTTATTCACCCAGTTACATTTTACTGTTCCCCTTTCTTCTTGGATATGTCTATACAGTTCCGCTAATTAGCCATAATAATTCATATCTGTATACTTGCTATTGTTCGTGTATCCGACTATAATTATACTGATATGATTTGTAGAAAGGACTTTAGTGTTATGGAATATATGTCTTGCCCCGAAGCAGCGAAGAAATGGGGGATTTCTGAACGACGTGTACAGATACTTTGCAGAGATAACCGCATACCGGGTGTTTCAAAGCTTGGGTATATGTGGTTGATACCAAAAGACGCAGAAAAACCGATTGATGGGAGAACAAAACAAGGAAAGGAGCTGCACCATGAATAAAGTTTTGATTATAGATGATGATAAAGAGCTTTGCGCTCTTATGAAAAAGTGTATAGAGCAGGAAAAATTATCAGCCGTAACTGTATATAACGGTATTGAGGGGGTTCGTCTAATTGATGAAAATAAAGATAGCTATTCCCTTATTATTTTGGACGTAATGCTGCCGGATATAGACGGGTTTCAGATTCTCCAAAAAATTAGAGATAAAAGCAATATCCCGGTGCTTATGCTTACTGCAAAAAGCAGCGAAGAAGATAAGGTTTTCGGTCTGCGACTGGGAGCAGACGACTACTTGACAAAGCCATTTGGTATTAACGAGCTTTTGGCGCGTGTCAATTCCCTTATCCGGCGATATACCACCTTAAACCCCTTTACGGCAGACATAGACAGCATATCGTTGAAAGATATGGTAATTGACAAATTAAATCGTACAGTTACGGTCAAAGATATTCCCGTTTTGCTTACAGGAAAAGAATTTGATTTACTTCTCTTTCTTGCTTCCAACAAAGGACGAGTATTTACCAAAAAACAAATTTATTCACAGGTATGGGAGGAAGAATACGCTTTTGATGATAGCAATATTATGTCTTTTATTAGCAAATTAAGGAAAAAGATTGAGCCAGACCCCGACCACCCCTTTTACATTTTAACTGTCCGGGGTGTCGGCTACCGTTTTAACAAGGAGGCGTAACATGGATATAAATGTTTATCTTTTCATAGTGATAGCCCTTATGCTGCTTATTATTATGTATCTCCTTTTTGTCTTACGGCGTGTGCGGACACAGCTTGCGCTGATAAAAGACGCCTTAGAGGATATAAAGGGCGGGAATTTGAACCGACGTATTTTAGCAGGCGAAAACGATATGACAAAAACAATTTGCTATGACATTAACAAAATAGCAGTAAACAGTCAGGCGCAGCTTATACGGCAAAGACAATCTGAACAGGCATATAAACGCTGATGACAAGTCTTTCACATGATGTAAAGACCCCGCTTGCTTCTCTTGTAGGTTATCTGGAAGCGGTTGAAAACAAAATTGTTATTGGAGAGGAAAAGGACGAATATATCCATGTCGCACATGAAAAAGCCCACTATATGAAATCCTTTGTAGAAAATTTGTTTGAATGGGTAAAACTGGATTCCGGAGAGCAGATTTTTCATTTTGAAAAATTTGACCTTAACGAGTTATCCCGCAACATTATAGCGGATTGGATTCCCGTCTTAGAAAGCAATCATTTTGAATATGAGTTTGTCATACCCGAAACAGAGTATTTTATTCGCATAGATGTAAACGCATATACCCGCGTACTTAACAATCTTTTTCAAAATATTATTATCCATAGTGCGGGAGATAAAATGGCACTGCATATTTGTGAAGATATACAACAAGCTAAAATTATAATTTCAGATAATGGAAAAGGAATAGCTCCCGACAAGCTGCCACATATTTTTGAAAGAATGTACCAGTGCGACCAGTCGCGGTCTGCAAAGGGAAATGGTTTAGGACTGGCGATTGCGAAAGAGCTTATCAGTGTTCACAAAGGAACCATTACCGCTGAAAACAGCTCTGATAAAGGGACTGTATTTACTATATTGCTTCCCAAAGCCCTGTAAATAATGCGGGGCTTTCCTGTTATAAAACAAGAAAAAAGCAAGGTTTCGGCAAGGTTATGGCAAGGTTGATACTATATAATGGGAGGTAGAAAGGAGGAAAAGACAATGACTATCATTTCTACTGAAATGCTGAAATGGAAACGCAATAAGACAGTCTTAGGTATCTTTATTCTAACTGCAATTTTAGGAATATTCGCAGTTGAACGTGCTTTCAGTATATCAAGAAGTAGCTCACTAATGAATAGTTTTAGTGATTTATACACATTGGCATTTAAGAACCTTACAAGTTTGTTTCTGCCTATTGTGTTGAGTATGTTTGCAACCACATTGTTCTTTGATGAACAGAAAAATGATACCTTAAAAGGACTTCTGATTATTCCGATTTCCAAAACGCAACTTTATTTTTCAAAGATAGCAGTGGTAATTTTTATGTCATTAGCACTATGTCTGCTTACTTTTGCAATCTGTATTCTTGGCGGCTTTCTTGCAGGCGGCTTTACAGATTTGAATACGGAAACAATTTTACAGGCGGGATTATTATTTTTAGCCGGTGGCGTGTTAGTTCCACTTGCAATGCTCCCCGTTATTTTTTTAGCAACATTGGCAAAGGGATATGTTCTACCGATTGGGGCTGCATTACTTTATCTTGTGCCTGTCGTGCTTATTCCGTCGGGGATTATGGGACTGCACCCACTGGCGAGTGTTATGGGAATTTATCCCTATATTTCATCTGACGCAGCAGAAATGGTTAAGAAATGGGCGGGAGGAATAGAAATAACTATATCTCCGAATATCTGTTTAATTTCTCTTTTGGTAATTGGAAGTATTTCAGCCATTGTTTCCGTACTTGCATTGCGGAAACAGACCTATTGAAAGTGAGGATATATGATGAATAAATATGTAATTGAAACAAAACAACTGACAAAAACTTATGGAGAGCAAACGGTAGTCAATTCTGTTAATATCCATGTGAAACAAGGACAGATATATGGGCTGTTGGGGCGTAATGGGGCGGGTAAAACCACAATTATGAAAATGATTTTGGGGTTGACCGATATTACTTCCGGCGAAGTAGACGTATTCGGTCAAAATATCAAAGGGAGGGAAAAAAGAGTATATCCCCGGATTGGTGCTATTATTGAAACACCCGGCTTTTATCCGAATTTAACAGGTACGGAAAACTTGGAGATATTTGCAAAACTGCGCGGTACTGCTGCGCCAAATGCAGTAAAAAACGCCTTGGAGATTGTCGGTCTGCCTTATCGGGATAAAAAATTGTTTAGCAAGTATTCTCTTGGAATGAAGCAGCGTCTTGGAATAGCAAATGCTATTTTACATGACCCGGAACTGCTAATCTTAGATGAACCTACAAACGGTCTTGACCCGATAGGCATTGCAGAAGTAAGGGACTTTATTAAGACTTTAAGTATCGAGCGTGGAAAAACAATTCTTATTTCCAGTCATATTCTGTCCGAAATTGCACTACTGGCTGATGACATCGGCATTATTGACCATGGTGTACTACTGGAAGAAAACAGCATGAATGAGCTGCAAAAGAAAAACAGTAAGTATATACTTCTGCAAGTTTCTGATATACCGAAAACTTCTCTTGTTTTGGAAAGGCAGTTTGGGGTTACCGAATATTCCGTACAGGACGAACACACCCTGCGGATTTATGACACTTCGTTGGATATGGCTGCTGTCAATAAAGCTCTTGTGGTACAGGATATAGCTGTTATCAGTTCTCAGCTATGCAATGATACATTAGAGGACTATTTCAAAAAAATCACAGGAGGAGAAGGAATTGCTTAGGCTGATACAGGCAGAGTTTCTTAAACTGCGTCGAAAAAAATTTATTGTGTTAATGCTGTTATCCGCTCTTTTCATGCCACTTCTTGCAGTCTTTTATTTCAGAAGTGCTGATAAAACAGTTATTGAATCATTACAATTTTATAAGTGGACTACATTCAGCTATACAGCTTGGATTATACTTCCTGTTGTATTAGGTTTGGTTTCTACTATGCTCATGTATGACGAAAATCAAAACGATATGCTCAAACAGTTGTGGATTATACCGATTAGCAAGACAGGATATTTTTTTAGCAAATTTATTGTTGTACTGTCTTATTCCGTTTGTTTTATGTTGCTTACAGCCATAGCGTCTGTATTTTTCGGTATGCTTCCCGGTTATATAACCTTTGAATGGAATAGTATCAGTTATCTATTTAAGAAATGTATTGAAATCGCCATACTTACCGCATTTTCCATATTACCACTTTTAGCGGTTGCAGCTGCCGGGAAGAACTATATACTTCCTGTATGTGTGACACTGGTTTACACCTTTCTTAGCTTTATTTTGCTTATGGTTAATATGTACCTACACCCTCTATCCAGTGCAACAGCAATTATCATGCGAGATATTCCCGGTGTTATTTTGGCACAGGAAGTCAATATTCCGGCTGCACTTTTTTGTATCGGTATATGGACTATTGTTTCTATCGTATTTGCGTACATTTCCTTAAAGCATAGAAAGTGAGTGATTGAATGATGAAAGAATTGATTTGGGCAGAACATCAAAAACTCCGACGTTCAAAAATTGTGTTGGTCGCCATATTCGCAGTTATTATGGTTGCAATTATTGTTTTTACTCAAGGGCAGTTTTCTTTTGGGGAAAAACGCTATATAGATGACGCAGGGTGGTTTATGAACGCAGCACAGTCTTTAGCAACTTTTTTTGTTCTTCCTGCGGTTATTGCACTTTTTGGGAGCTATATGATTTGTCGTGAGGAACAAGAAGATACTATTAAATCATTACGTTTAATTCCTATAAGTGAAGCTAAAATGACGATTGCAAAATTACTTATTACTTTTGCATTTAGCGTACTCTTTTATTTGCTGCTTTTCGGCATTACATTTTTAGTTGAAGTTATTTTGCATTTTAGGGGCTTGTCTATCAAAATGATTTTAAGTTTTTTCAAAATCTATTTACTTGACGGCATTGGAATTTTCTTTGCTATTGCACCTGTTATTGCGGTTGTATCAAGAATAAAGAAAGGCTATTGGCTTGCTTTGATTTTTACAGTAATTTATTCTTTTGCAGGATTATTCACAAGTATATCCGATGTTCTTTCGGCTTGCTATCCTATTACTGCTACATTCAATATTTCCGGCTATTATTCTGCCACCTTTGGAGAAATCATTATTAGCCTTATGAGTTTGTTCTTTTGTGGATTGTTTTCTGTCTTGATTTTAACATCTAAAAAAACAATCAAAAATAAGTAATGATACAACCAACATCTGCCGGACGACGGCAAAGAAAAAAAGCCGTCGCAGAGCAGCCATATTTTCACGCGCCTATTCTATTTCGGCGGCTTTGATTTTCAGAGCCGCCGTTTCTTTTTGTCTGTACGACGACCCTTAACCATGTAGACATGGCGGCTTTAGGAGGTAGCCGCCATGAGTTATAAACCACATCAACAAATTCTTACATTCTTTGATTTATCAAAAAAAGCCCGACCGCCACCGGGGATATTCCTACCCTTAGATATGAACTATTAAATCATCTAAATACTTTTTATTGTTCCTATGCGCCTGTCCGCGTTTTTTTGCGGACGGGCGCATTTTGTATGCTTAAAAAAATTTTTGAAAAAATTTCCGAAAATATTTGGCATTTTTTCAAGGCTCCGTATTACCCCGCGAAAAGGGGGAAGCACCACCAACTTTCAACAAGAAAGGAGGTGAGAATGTGGAACCTAATAGCAGGGAGTTTTATAAGCAATGTTCTTTTCAGAAGTATTGCAATGCGGTATTGCACAATGAAGCGTGCGACGCTCATAGAGAGCTTCGTACACATAAGGCAAAGGAAGTAACCTTTTCCGACATGACCTTAGATGAAGCGCGACAGCTACATACCTTTGATGAATATTTCAAACGGGAAACTGCTGAAACCGTCTTTGAAAAAGCCGGAAAGAAAATCACGCCGAAGCTGCTTCTTGAAGCAATCCGTACTTTGCCGGAAGAAAAGCGCAAAGCCATATTGCTGTATTATTTCGAGGGAATGAGCGATACAGAAATTGCAGAGTTGCTCAATACACCGAGAAGCACAATACAGTACAGACGGACAAGCTCTTTTGAACAATTAAGAAAATATTTGGAGGAAAATGCTGATGAATGGGACGAATGGTAATCAACCCGGCTACCCGGAAAATGCCCTTGTTCCTTATCCTGTCATTGTGGCAGCGACAAAGGGCGACCCGGACGCTATGAAAATGGTCTTGCAGCATTTCAGCGGTTACATAGCCCGTTTATCCATGCGAAAGTTATATGACGAGCGTGGAAATGTTTATTTTGGTATAGACAACGACATTCGGGAACGGCTGCAAGCCAAACTGATGATGGCTGTCCTCAATTTTAGAACAGAGAAATAACCGCAATCGGCAGTGGAACGTCTTTACTCCCCCTTTTCCGTTCCGCTGCTAATGCGGCAGCACAGCCATTTTGAACCTTGACAAAGAAAGCGGCGCAAGAAAACGGCGGCGCAGCATAAGGCAAATCGGATACGTTCCTTTTGTGCCGAGCCATACGGCGGGTGCGCCATGACCTTTCTCCTACGGGAAAAGCGAGCGAACAACACCACCGCTGCAAAGCAAGTGTAGCAACTTGCGGGCGATAACGCACAGAATACATAATGATACTTCCTTACAGCCATAGTCCGAGCGTTAGAAGCGTCGCAGGCAATGGGTAGGGCTTCGGCAGACCGCCGGAGGGGTGCAAGTCCCATGAGGTTACGCTAATAGCCGTCCGATTAAAGCCTATGTTACAAATTGACTTTTGACCCATTAAGAAAGGGGGACGACAAATTGAACAATAACGACGTGCCGATTTGGGAAAAGTACACGCTTACCATAGAAGAAGCAGCAAAATATTTCCGTATCGGAGAAAGCAAGCTGCGGAAACTGGCAGAAGAAAATCCCGTCCCGGACTGGGTAATGATGAACGGAAACCGTATTCAGATTAAGCGTAAGCAGTTTGAAAAAATGATTGATATGGTGGACGCAATCTGATAGTGAAATCGAGCCTTGAATGTGGTACAATGTAGTCAAGCATATCAAGGCTCTTTCCATTATGGAAAGGAGCATAACGATGTCGGAAAAAAGACGGGATAATAAAAATCGTATTCTCCGCACCGGAGAGAGCCAGAGAAAAGACGGGAGATATGCCTACAAATATATAGATACCTTTGGAAAACCGCAGTTTGTGTATTCTTGGAAGTTAGTACCTACGGACAAAACCCCGGCAGGAAAACGCGACGATATAGCGTTGAGGGAAAAAGAGAAAGAAATCCAAAAAGACCTTGACGACGGTATCGACCATATCGGAAAGAAAATGACGGTCTGCCAACTCTACGCAAAGCAGATACGCCACCGGGCAAATGTGCGGCATGGTACAAAGCAGGGGCGAAAACAGCTCATGCGGATTTTGCAGGAGGATAAACTTGGAGCCTGCCGGATTGAAAATGTGAAGCTCTCCGACGCAAAGGAATGGGCGTTACGCATGAAAGAAAAAGGTTACGGCTTCAAAACTATCAATAACCACAAGCGTTCCTTAAAGGCTGCTTTTTACACAGCTATACAGGACGATTGTATTCGTAAAAATCCGTTTGACTTCCAGTTGAACACAGTCCTTGAAGATGATACGGAACCAAAGGAACCTCTATCCCCTACGCAGGAAGCGGCTTTTCTGTCCTTTGTGCAGCATGATAAAGTCTATCAGAAATACTACGACGAGATTATCATACTGTTAGGGACAGGACTTCGCATTTCGGAACTCTGCGGACTGACGGAAGCTGACATTGACTTAGACAAACAGCTTATCAATGTAGACCACCAACTTTTGAAGATTGCAGACGTGGGCTACTATGTGGAAACGCCTAAGACGAAAAGCGGCAACCGGGTTATTCCTATGAGTGAAAAAGTGTTGGAAGCATTTCAACGGGTGCTGAACAAACGGAAATATGCACAGCCTGTTATTTTGGAGGGCTACACAAAGTTTCTGTTCCTTAACCGGAACGGCTTGCCAAAAGTGGCAGTCAACTATGAAAGTATGTTTCGGGGGCTTGTAAGGAAATACAACAAAACGCAAAAGGTAGCATTGCCAAAGGTAATGACACCGCATACCTTACGCCACACATTCTGCACCACGTTAGCAAATGCAGGAATGAACCCAAAGGCATTACAGTACATTATGGGACATTCTAATATCAACATGACACTGAACTATTACGCGCATACGACTTCCGAAACGTCGATAACAGAAATGAAGCGGCTGATTGCATAAGTAGTAAACGGAGAATTTACTACTCCACATACTACTTTTGAACACCAAAACATACGGGGATATAAGAAGATTTGAGAATATCTTCCATAACGAAAAATGCCGGAAAAGCCTGTAACAATAGGCTATACCGGCATATAAGAACTTTTAAAAAGATAGTCAAAAATTACTTTGTGATTTATAGTCAAATATTATATAATTTCAAAAAATAGAAGCTGCCATTCCATGTATTCATGAAAGGCAGCTCCTGCTTAAATCATTTTTATTTAACTACTACTTTTACTTTTTTGCGGATCTTTCCAGATTTCACTGTGATATAGGCTGTTCCCTTTTTCTTTCCAGTGATCACACCACTGGAACTTACCGTTGCAATCTTCTTATTTGAAGAACTGTAGGTAACCTTCTCCTGGGAAGTGATCGGGCTGATGTCCGGTTTCAGCGTAAGTTTTTTATTTCTTGCAACGGTCACGCTTGATTTCAGTCCGGTGATCTTTATTGTTCTTACCGTTGTTTTCTGCACAGTAATAGAAATGACCTGTTTCTTGCCGCTGGCCAGTGTAATGGTCACTTTGATTATTATTTGAATTCCAGCCCTCAGCCTTTTCATTGACAGAGGGCTATTATGGGCTTAGCAATTATTGAGCATCCCTTAACTGATCTACAATGCTGCATTTCGCTGCGTTATCATACATCATGCAAGGAATCAGCCACCCAAGCAGAAGAAATACCGGAATTGTCAGCAGGACAGGCAGAACGGTGAACCGATACTCAAAGAACCAGAACATACTGCCCAGCATTTTTCCTGCAAGAGGTCCCACCGCCAGCGACAGAATAAAGGCCGCCGCTACGGAAGACATTGCGTAAAACAACCCCTCGTAGATCAACATGGTTTTGAGCTGTCGGTTTGTCATTCCTACAGTCTGAAGCACAGCAAATTCACGGCGGCGGGAAAGAATACCGGTCATCATGGCGTTGAAGAAATTTAAGAGTCCCACCAGCCCAATGATAGCACAGAGGATACCACCTATCAGAAGGAACATCTGCCGGAACTGAGCAAATTCAGAGCGAGCCGTGGCCTTGCTTTCATACATCAAGGGCGAAAACTCATCGGCAGTGAGCTTCGATAGATATTGCTCTGCTTCGGCCTCGTCAACTTCGTCCGCTGTGTCGAACAGGTAGAGCATCGGAATGGCTGCACCACCGCTGTCCCTCTGTGCGGTGTCCACAGACAAAACTGCGTCATATCCAATACCGCCATAACGATAACTCATGGAATTCGGAAGTTCTACCAAGGCGCAGACCGTGTACTCTACATCTCTGGCTCCATACAATTTTGCCTGAAAGTACTCCTCCGGTGTATCTTCGGTGCGGAGTTCCCCGGTGCGGCTGTCGATATATTTCACATCATCCGCATAGGTAGCGGTAATCGTGTCCCCCACCTTGGGGTAGTATTCAGGATTGAGCAGATTGCCGTAATCATCCAAAGAAACCGCAATGGCAATAGCGTTATTGTTTGGCTCCAGCATAGGAGAAATATCTCCGTCGAACACTTGCAGCTTGTCAAACAGGCTGTTATCCAGAGCCTCGATTCTGGTATCTCCCATCACCATATCGCCCCGGTGCTCCATGCGGCTCATATGGCTGTCCAACTGCTCAGCACTTTCGTACCTTGCATAGTCCTGCCGCAGAGCATCCTCCGTCATCCAAAGATATACGGGTTTTCGCACAGCATATCCCGTGCCGGAAAGACTGGACTTTGTGTTTGCTGCGATCTCTTCGATCTGTTCCGGCGTGATGAATTCATCTGCCGGGTTGTAACGGAAATAGTCGGGCGTGCTGACGATAAAATCGGCGCAGGTCATGAAGGATACATACTTCTCCATGCTGAAGCCGCCCACAAAGGCACACAGTGCATTGAACAGCGTCACCGACAGTGCCAGAGACACCACCACCAGCACCGTCTTTTTCTTGTTTCGTCCCAAATTGGCAAAGGCCATCTGATGGAGCTTGGCTCCCCGGGTGCTGCGCTGTTTTTTCTTGGTCTGCATTGCATCCGTATATTTGGTAGCCTCCACCGGAGAGACCCTGGCTGCCATTTTTCCGGGCTTGGAACAGGACAAGAGCACCGTCAACAAGGCGAACAGCATAGAACCAAGGAAGATCACAGGCGATGTGCTGATGGTGGTGATGCCTGCATCCAACTGGGTGGAGCGCAAGACAACAGGAACCAAAACAGCGCCGATGCCATAGCCCAGCAGCAGCCCCGCCGGAATACCGATCAGACAAAGCAGAAGTGCCTGCTGGCGAATGATGCGTTTGAGCTGCCGGGGCGTTGTGCCAATGGTTTTCAGAAGTCCGTAAAACCGGATATCCCCTGCAACGGAGATCTGAAAAATGTTATAGATGATAAGATACCCCGTGAAAATGACCAGCAGCAAAAAAGCTGCTATGGCGATCATCAGCTCTAGATCGAGCTGCGACTCCAGCTGGGATGAGGTATATCCCCAGTTAACGCCGATCCGGACGCTGTTGGGATCGGTATAGCTGTCCCAGGTGTAGCCAAGATCGGTATCCACCTGCTCCATCTGCCCTTGAATGTTTGTGCCGGAGGCCAGCATGACATTCAAATCTGTGCGGAAAGGCTGTAAACCTGTTTTCACTGCCTGCGCTTCGATGTCATCTGCGTAATCACGGCTGATGTTGATGTAGTGAACAGGCATTAGTTCATCATAGTCCCAATAGCCCACCAGCGTAAAGGTATCTGTTACAGTAAAGGCGGTTTGATCCTTGTCCGTAATGGAATAGGAAACCGTGACCTCGGCGCCCAGCTCCGGCGTTACGCCAAGCAGCTGCAACGCTGCCGTATCCATGGCTACCTCTTTGCCGCTTTCGGGCATCCGTCCGGTAGTAGGGGTTGCATAGCTCCATTTAGTGCAGTTGGCATCCATGTAGCTGATCTCTGCCGGTATTTTGGCAAAGACCCCCTCCGCAGTGATACCGATTACCTTCCGTGCCCCCGCAGCCTTCACCTTTGGGTGGGCAGCGATGCGTTCCGCCTGCTCGGGGGAAACATCCTTAAAGGTGCCATGCGCATAGCCGCCTACCTGCCGAAACTGGTAGGTTTCATAGCTGGCGTTCAACGACAAGACAATGGTGAACATGGACGTAAATAGCAGCGTTGTCAGCGCAATGGCAAAAATGGCGATCAGATTGCGACGACGGTTCGCATAAAGAGATTTTAAGCTGAGTTTACGAATACATTTTCTGTTTTTGACATTCATCGTAACCACCTCCCGTTAGTTTTGGGAGACGATCCGACCATCTTCGATACGGATAATGCGGTCTGCCATCTGTGCAATTTCTTCGTTGTGAGTGATCATTACGATTGTCTGGGCGAACTTTTGACTGGTGACTTTCAAAAGGCTCAATACATCCTGACTGGTTTTGGAATCCAGATTACCTGTCGGTTCATCTGCCAGAATGATAGCGGGTGCTGCCGCCAGCGCACGGGCGATTGCCACACGCTGCTGCTGACCGCCGGAGAGCTGATTGGGCAGGGCATCCAGACGCTCATCCAGCCCAAGGGTCTGCACGATCTGCTGTACGAAATCCTTGTTGACCTTGCCACCGTCCAGCTCAATGGGTAGAACGATATTTTCATACACATTCAGCACCGGAACAAGATTATATGCTTGGAACACAAAGCCGATTTTCCTGCGGCGGAAGATGGTCAGCGCTTCCTCCTTCAGGGAGAAAATATCCTGTCCGTCCACCCTGACTGTGCCGCTTGTAGGGCGATCCAGCCCGCCCAGCATGTGCAGCAGCGTGGATTTGCCGGAGCCGGATGTGCCGACAATTGCAACAAATTCGCCCTTCTTTACACTTAAATCAACTCCATCCAACGCATGAACTGCGTTATTGCCGGAGCCATAAATCTTTTTCAGGTCTTTTGCCTGTAAAACATCCATAAATGAGTACCTCCATGAAAAAATCTGTATGTATGAAAGGAAATCATCCTTTGATACATACAGATTATCGCATAGGAATCTTTCCACATTCTTTCCGGCGGAAAATGAAATCTAACAGTTTTGATAGAATTGTTGTTATTTCGGCAGAAATATGGAAAACGTACTTCCTTTTCCCGGAACGGAAGCAACCTTGATATAACCGCCCTCGCCGGATATGATCTGTCGGGCAAGGTATAAGCCGATGCCGACCCCTTCCTGCTCCTGAACCGCCTTTGAGCGGTAAAAGCGAGCAAATATCTTCGCTTGCTCAGTTTCCGGTATGCCTGAACCGGTATCCGATATATCGATCCTTGCAAACATTTCGTAACTTACGGCAGAAATCCTGATTGTGCCATGCTCTGTATATTTGATGGCATTGTCTACGATATTCGCCAGCGCTTCCGCTGTCCATTTGAAATCGAATACAGCAAAAGCATCGGTATCCTGCAGTCGCAAAGACAATCCTTTTTCAGAAGCCTTGGCGGCATATTGTTCTACTACGCTTTCAAGCAGCGGCTGTAGCGCTGCTTGCTGAGGGGTGAGTGAAATGATCCCATTTTCCAGTCTGGAAAGCTTTACGAGAGAATCGATCAAAAATCGCAGCTTTTCCGATTGTTTGTACAGCGCCTCCACATTTGCCTTCGCCGATGCAGGCAGAGTTTCCTCCTTCAGAAGCTCGCTGTATAACAGCAGGTTTGCAATCGGCGTTTTTGTCTGGTGCGAGATGTCCCCAATCAAGGTTTTGATTTTGTCTTTTTCCTGCGCTACATTTCGAGAAGATGCTTCTGCTGCGGAAAGATAGTGTGCAAACTTTGTTTCCAAAGCAGACAGCCGGCTTTCATCAAAATTGGTTTCAGAAAAGGAGCCGGTCATGGCAGCGTCCAGCATCCTTTCGATTTCTTCCATCGTTTTTCTGGTCTTTCTCTGCTCCCATAACACAACAGCTGCCGCCGCCAGAAAACACAGCAGTATGATCACAATACCGGTTTTATTCATCTTTTGTCACCCAGCTATAACCGATTCCATAGACGGTTTTAATGTATTTCTGTGCACCAAGCTTATCCCTCAGACGCTTGATCGTAACAGACAAAGCATTTTCATCCACATATTCTGCGCCATTTGTCCAGATCCGGTCGACAAGGTCTCCACGGGTCATGGTTCGACCACGATTTTCAACAAGCAGACGCAGTAATTTTTGTTCTGTTTTGCTCAATTCCACTTTTGAATCTCCCACATAAAAGGTCATAGCCTCAAAGTCAAAGTGAAATAGATCCATATGGAACGGCGCATTTTTATGGTTTGACGCTTGCTTTCGCAGTTGGGTATTCACCCTTGCCCGCAAAACCGAAAGAGAAAAGGGCTTGGTAATGTAATCATCAGCGCCCCTCTCCAGTCCGTCTACGATGTCCAGATCGGTGTCATTGGCAGTCAGCAGAATAACAGGAACTCCGGGCATGTTTTCCTTGACCTCCCGGAGCAGCTCAAGCCCACTGCCATCCGGCAGATTGATATCCAACAGGATCAGGGATACACCGCCGCAAAGCAGCTGTTCCTTCGCCGTTTTTAGGTCTTGGCAGGAAATGATCTTCCGATCATCTACTTTCAGTGCTTTGCATAAGCCTTGATTCAAACCGATATCATCTTCAACAATCAGTAATTGCTCCATATATTTCACTCCCTCGTTACTCAAAGGTAATTGTCGTTTCCTTTGGCAGTCTGCCTGATATTCGTAGATTGCAGCTGCAATTTTATGTTTGCACTTGGGCTAGGACTTCTGTTTTAACCGGACAGCATGGATTGTGCCCTTGGCAACCAACAATTCCGACAGGTCATGCAAATTGCCAGTCACTTTTCAATCAAGGTCTGCTCCCGGTAGTTCAGCTTCTCAAAAGCCCACTGTATTTTCTTGCCTTTATGTCATTTCAGAGGACGTCGGCATAGTTCTGGATTTCTTCAAACTGAAAAAAATTATCAGATTAATTTTCTCGCATTGTTCGTTCATCTTCGCAATGATATCTGCAGGAACATTCAGCGCATCACAGGATGGCATGCCGATAGGAAATTTTTTTTTCTCATATATGACCGTATTCTGCCAAAAATCCAATGTCATCTGTTCTTAGTTCCTGCTTCTCCCCTGTCCCGATTTTTTACTTTCTCAATTGTATCATGCTAATGTAAAGAAATCCATATTTTCTATAATTGAAAGTGCAAGTGCCAGACTTTTCACCATAACAGGATCGGATTCATATGTCCAATGGTATGCTGCTGTTGAACGGAGCATTTACCGAGGCCAAACTCCTATAATGATAAGCCACCACATCCGTTCTGGTTTTTCTTGTTGTTCCTTTCCAACAGGTGGTCTTCTGGTCTGGAAAAGAAAAAGGACAGAACACCGAAGGTTCTTGCACGTGATAAAAAATATAGCTATGTATATTCACAAATAAATACGTATGTGAGGTTTTTAAAATTTCATTATTTTCTGTGATTTTCGTGTCTATATTGTCTTGTGTTATAGGATTTCTACACTATATTTCTGTTCTCTTCATTTTTTAGTATCAATTTAGTATCACAGCAACTTCATTTCTCACTATAATATCTCTCATCTATTTGGTAAGTATCAATACTCCTAAAAAAATAGCAATATTTAAAATAAAATCCTTTTTTACAAGAAAATCTTTATATGTCACTTCTAGCCAAAAATTCAGGACTGTCGCACATATAAGTATTGTACACCCAAACAGTATTTGCACTATACCGCTGTTTACAACAAAAGCCATTATAATTCCTTCGCCACAAACAATTGTAATTGGTATCACCATAAACTGTTTCACAATTCGATTTTCCGATATAGGTATAAATAGACCATCTGTGGCTTTTTCGAGAATACTGTCCAACTGTTGAACCATACTCCGTAAAGTCAATCGAAAAACGGCAAATATACTGCCTAACAATAACATATAACGAATTTCTTCTTGTTGCAAAAACGGCAGCGTCCAGCAGATAGGCATTTTACAAATTCCTAAACATATCATAAATAAAATCATTCCCATTATTATCCAAGTTCTACCTAGTCTATAAATAGATATTTGAGTTTTCCATATCAGCGGAAAATACCTTAGAAATTTAGATACTTTATTTTTTCTCTGCAAATATCTCACCATTTTTTCTTTTGCATATTGATCCAACAATACAGTATTATTAAAATTTTGAGCAATACGTACCTTTTCCACAAATTGCATCTCATCTTCATACTTTAAAGCATTTATTTCCAGAATACAAAAATCATAAACTAACATATATT
>NZ_QUDO01000129.1 GCF_003477525.1 Ruminococcus sp. AF41-9 | reverse complement strand
GGCTGTCATAGCGCCTTCTGCGTGGAGGTCACCTGCTGTTACCGGTTTCTGCTCGGAAACTTTACCATATGTATATCCGATGATGATCTTGGATAATCTTTCTTTCAGGTCTTTGATATCACTTGCAAGACAGAGAACTGCCATGATCTCAGATGCAACAGTGATGTCGTATCCGTCTTCACGAGGCATACCGTTTGTCTTTCCGCCAAGGCCGTCTACTACGTTACGAAGCTGACGGTCGTTCATGTCTACACATCTTCTCCATGTGATCTTACGTGGGTCAATGTTTAATGCGTTGCCCTGGAAGATATGGTTGTCGATCATGGCTGCAAGTAAGTTGTTTGCTGCGCCGATCGCATGGAAGTCACCTGTGAAGTGGAGATTGATGTCTTCCATCGGAACTACCTGTGCATATCCGCCGCCTGCTGCGCCGCCTTTGACACCGAAGACCGGTCCTAAGGATGGCTCACGGAGAGCTACCATAACGCTCTTTCCAAGTCTCTGCATACCATCTGCAAGACCTACAGTAGTAGTAGTTTTACCTTCTCCGGCAGGAGTTGGGTTAATGGCTGTAACGAGGATTAATTTTCCGTCCTTTTTATCGCTTTCTTTCAGAAGATTGTAATCGATTTTTGCTTTGTATTTTCCGTACTGCTCCAGATATTTGTCGTCAATACCTGCTTTCTCTGCAATCTGAGTGATTGGAAGCATTTCGCATTCCTGTGCGATCTCAATGTCTGATTTGAATCCCATAATGTTTTTCTCCTTTCGTCTCCGCATAACATGAAAAACTTATGTTACTGTTCCACTCCATGACCAGTAACTGCTAATTGAAGGAAGTGCTGCCGGACTGTCTTATAAATGCTTATCCGGTGAAACAAGTCAGCATATATCTGATGATAAGTTTGCTTCACAGGATAAAAAAAGGCCAGTATCTGAAAACTATCAAATACTGCCCAGACGGTCGGCTTTCACAAACCTCCGACTCCACGTGGTTTGCACTCCACTCTTTCCGTCAGTACTCGAAGGTTCCTTCAATTGATGAATACAATATAGCATTTTGAGAAAAAAATGTCAAGAAAATCTTACCAAAACGTCAAAAAATTCAAATAATCTGGACAAAAGTTATGCAATTTCAATAACAGGAAAGAGGCACTTATCAGGTCGTTGAGAGAAATTCTCGTTTGGAAAGAAATATGACTGTTAAAAAATAAACGATGTAAATGGGAATCAAATGGAAATCTGGAAATGTTTCCGGGAATCGCAGAGTGTTTGCTGTATCTTTATTTTGTGCTGACTGGGACAAGCGTATCTGAAAGGGATTTTTGCTGCGGCATATCAGCAGGGGGTGTTACTGTAGCCGGAGTGAACAGCAGTGAGTTTATAGTTACTGTTCACTGGTAATATCCCGCGAGGTGTTTTTTGTGAGCGAAGGTCACAGAAAACCCGAGACATATGGCGCGAATTTATGCGATTAGCATAAATTCTGTGCATC
>NZ_QUDO01000128.1 GCF_003477525.1 Ruminococcus sp. AF41-9 | reverse complement strand
GTATTTTACCGACCATACCATATGGTAATTAATATTGCACACACAAGTGCGGTAATGTATAAGATTTTCTTTCATACATATAGTATACCATGATATCAAAAATTTCGCAATAAAATATCGAACATATTTTCTTTTTTATAATACCGGATACAGTTTTTTATAGGGAGAAATTGAATGAAAACCGTTTTGTTATTTTTATTTATTATGAGTGCAGATATGCACAGTTTGCGCTTTCATCTCGGTAATTGAATTGCCGAGGATTCCCGCTTATTATCCTAAAACGAAAGAAAGCCGAAGAAAGTAAAAAACGAACCCATAGGCTCTGTCAGGTTGGCGGTGCGGTGGAATCCGTTCTTGGTGCGACTATTGAGGAGGAAGACATCCCAAAGCTGATTGGTTTTCTGAAAAAGCAGGAAGCCAATGGGAAATTTTTCTCAAAGGCAATGCAGAAAGAAACAAATACCGATATGGAGGAAGTGTAATGGCGGATGGGATGAGTTTTTCATTCCCTTCATTGCTTTTTCATGAAGGGCGCACTTATGGACAACCAGAGGTCGTCCCAATAAGTTTGCCACAAGTGGCAACCGGTCTGCGCTCACGCTTGCCGGGCTCGTTCCGTCGGCGGGGCTTTCAGCCAGACCTGCTCATGCCACAGGAGGCACTCTTCGCCAGAGAGGCGCATTCCATGCAGGCTGCTATGCGCAGGGCACTCTTACGCAGAGGGCGTTCTGGCAATGCTGCTTTTTCTAAAATCGAAAGCAATGTTGCCGGAAATCTATACCGGATGTGCAGAAAGGAGGAATCCAGATATGGCGATTTTTCATTACACAATCAAAATAGTCGGACGAAGTAAAGGGAAATCTGTTATCTCCGCTTCCGCATATCTCAATGGGGATGTGATGAAAAACGAGGAAACCGGGAGAATCAGTTATTACACTTCTAAAAAAGAAGTGGTCTACACCAGTCTGATGATGTGTGAAAACGCACCTCCTGAATGGCAGATAGTACCAGAAGAAAATATAAAACGCTTTCAAAAATCTGTCCGCTACAAAAGGTCAGAAGATAAAGAAGCTGCTTTAGAAAAATTCAAAATCACATTTCAGAAACAAAGATTATGGAATGAGGTATTGAAGATTGAAAAAAGTGCGGATGCCCAACTTGGCAGGTCATTTGAATTTGCCCTCCCAAAAGAATGGAGCAGACAGGAACAGATTCAATATACATCCGACTATATCCAAAAAACATTTGTGGATAAGGGAATGTGTGCTGATTGGAGTATCCACGACAAAGGGGATGGCAACCCCCATGTCCACCTGCTTCTGACGATGCGACCTTTTAACCCGGACCATTCTTGGGGAAAGAAAGAAGTCAAGGATTGGGATTTTGTCAGAGATAAAAGCGGAAATATCGTGATTGACGAATCCCACCCGGACTGGTGGCAGGATAAGAAAAACCCTGACCGTCATGGAATCCGTATCCCTGTATTAGACGAAAACGGAATCCAGAAGATTGGTGCAAGAAACCGCCTGCAATGGAAACGGGTGCTGACCGATGCTACTGGATGGAACAATCCCAAAAATTGTGAGCTGTGGCGGAGTGAGTGGGCAAAGGTGTGTAATGAACATCTTCCTTTGCATAATCAGGT
>NZ_QUDO01000127.1 GCF_003477525.1 Ruminococcus sp. AF41-9 | reverse complement strand
GATGAAATACAGTGGATTTGGATAGTAACGCACATTCGGTATTCTTACTACACTATCATCTTGTGCTTGTAGTTAAATACCGCAGACAGGTTTTCGATGAGGATATTTCCAGCAGGGCGAAAGAGATATTTGAGTATATTGCCCCAAATTACAATATCACTCTCGAAGAATGGAATCATGACAAAGACCATGTACATATACTTTTCAAGGGACACCCAAATACGGAAATAAGCAAGTTCATAAATGCATATAAAAGTGCAAGCAGCAGACTTCTGAAGAAAGAATTCCCGCAGATAAGGCAAAAACTGTGGAAAGAACATTTCTGGAGCCAGAGTTTTTGTCTGCTTACAACAGGCGGTGCGCCAATTGAAGTGATCAGAAAATACATAGAAAGCCAGGGAGAAAAGGAACGAAAAAGGAAGTGACAGAGTGGCAAACAAAGCATATAAATTCAGAATATACCCCGATGATGAGCAGAAGATCCTGTTTGCCAGGACGTTTGGCTGTGTCAGAATGGTGTACAACCACTGGCTTGACAGAAAGATCCGGCAGTATGAGAAGAACAAAACCAATGTGACATACACGGCGTGCGCAAAAGAAATGGCAGAACTGAAGAAAACGGAAGAATACGCATTTTTGAAGGAAGTAGACAGTGTATCCTTACAACAGTCGCTTCGACACCTTGATACGGCATTTAAGAACTTTTTCAGACAGCCGAAAACAGGTTTTCCAAGGTTCAAGTCAAAAAAGCGTAACAAAAACAGCTATTCAACGGTCTGCATCAATGATAACATAGCCATATTCAATGGGTATCTGAAACTGCCTAAGATCGGACAGGTCAGATTAAAACAGCACAGACCTGTTCCGGATGGATACAGACTGAAATCTGTTACAGTAAGCCAGACATCAGGCGGAAAATACTATGCAAGTATTCTTTTTGAGTATGAGAACCAAGTACAGGAAAAGGAAATGCAGAGTTTTTTAGGCCTTGATTTTTCCATGCACGGATTATATTGTGACAGTAATGGCAATGAGGCTGCATATCCGGGGTATTACAGGAAGGCAGAAAAACAATTAGCCAGAGAACAACGCAGACTTTCTAAAATGCAGAGGGGTTCTAACAATCGCAGTAAGCAGAGGATCAGGGTGGCAAAACTCCACGAAAAGGTTTCCGGTCAGCGAAAAGATTTTCTGCATAAGCAGTCAAGGAAGATAGCCAATGATTACGATTGTGTATGTATAGAAGATCTGGATATGAAAGCAATGTCACAGGCATTGAATTTTGGAAAATCTGTTTCGGATAACGGCTGGGGGATGTTTACGACATTTTTGAAATACAAACTTGAGGAACAGGGGAAAAAACTTGTGAAAGTGGACCGTTTTTTTGCAAGCAGCCAGACGTGTTCTGTTTGTAGTTACAAGAATACGAAAACGAAAAATCTTGCTTTGAGAGCGTGGGAGTGTCCGCAGTGTGGAACACACCACGACAGGGATGTAAATGCTGCTGTAAATATCAGAAACGAGGGGATGCGGCTGGTAATTGTATGACCTTGGCTTAACATAATACAACCGTGGGACACACGGGGTTAGCTCGCTTATGCTTAGGACATTGGTACTATCGAACGAGAACCAAACCCACCGAGGTCAGGGAAGCCCCCACCTCTACAGGTGGGG
>NZ_QUDO01000126.1 GCF_003477525.1 Ruminococcus sp. AF41-9 | reverse complement strand
AGTCCTGCGTCAGATATCTTTGCCGTGCGTCAGCACGCCTGCAGATACCTTCCTTGTCCTTCGCACTCTGCTGAACTGTCTTGATTGCATTATTTTCTGGAATTGCTATAATTGTAAATGATAAATATATTATATCATGTTTTATGAGAAAAGTGATAAAATACAAAGAATTATAATATAAAATGAAAGATTTAGCAGTTAAAATAGCGTTTGAAAAATGCAGAATGTAAATGATAAATCAGTAGCAGGAGGATAATATGAAAGTAAAAGGCGTTAATCTTGGAAACTGGCTGGTACTGGAAAAATGGATGAGCCCTTCTCTTTTTGAAGGGACGACTGCAGAAGATGAATACTATCTTCCAACACAGCTTTCCAGAGAAGTGTATGAAGCAAGAATAAAAATTCACCGTTCTGAGTACATTACAGAACGGGATTTCACGAGAATCAAGTCAATGGGAATGGATGCAGTAAGAATTCCTGTTCCGTATTTTATTTTTGGAGACAGAGAACCGTTTATCGGATGCGTTGAGGAACTGGATAAGGCTTTTAACTGGGCAGAGAAATATGGACTGCAGATTCTCATTGATCTTCACACTGCACCGGACAGTCAGAATGGATTTGACAATGGTGGAATCAGCGGAGTCTGCAAATGGTCTCAGGAGCCGGACGAAGTGGAATTTGAACTGACAGTACTGGAAAGACTTGCAGAGAGATATGGAACAAGAAAAGGCTTATGGGGAATTGAAATTCTGAATGAGCCGATACTGGAGGACATGTGGGAGGCCATGAATGTTCCGAAACGTTATCCGGCAGCAGATCCGGAGAAAGCAAAAGGAACGAAACCGAATACAATGGAATTTATCCGCGGCTTTTATCTGGAAGCGTATGACAGAATCCGTAAATATATGCCAGAAGAGAAATATGTAGTATTTCATGATGCATTTCGCTTAAAAGCATGGAAAGATTTCATGCGGGAAGAGAAATACAAAAATGTTGTGCTGGATACTCATCAATATCTGATGATCGCAGAAATGAACGGATGTGAGCAGAACATTGATAATTATATAAAACATATTGAAATGTTAAAAAAAGATATTGCAGAAATGCAGCAATATTTCCCGGTTATCTGTGGAGAATGGTGCCTGTTCAATTCCTTGGCGGTTGGATGTGATACCAAAGGTGGACAGTCTGTTCTTAACGGTGTAGAAGGGATGAACCAGGAAACTGTAAGTGTGGAAGAAAAGAAAAAGATTTATAATGCAGTTGCCGAGGCTCAGCTTGATGCGTGGAATACGGGAAGCGGATATTTTTACTGGAGTTACAAACTTCTTACAGACACAGTAAATACTCCGGGCTGGATTGGATGGGACAGCTGGGATTTAGGAAGATGTGTAGATTTCGGATGGTTTCCAACTGAGCAATGCTCAGATCAAAAAGTTTTATAAAGAATAAGCAATGAAAGATAAGCGTAGCTGTCACATTAACGAAAAGTCAAAATTTTCTGGTGTGACAGCTTTTTTATCATGTGCAGTTTTAGGATGTTTATCAAATTCTTGTAGCAGATGAAGTAGATTTGTGATAATTTTGCCGGATCTGTGTTGGAGTGGTACCGAAATGTTCCTGAAACATTCTGCGGAATAATTTAACCTATTGTGCTACTTCAAATAAATTATGTGAAAACCTGTGAAACCGCAAAGAATCCCTGTAGTTATTGAAAGAATAAAATTTTTAAAATATCAATTTCTTGATTT
>NZ_QUDO01000125.1 GCF_003477525.1 Ruminococcus sp. AF41-9 | reverse complement strand
TAGGCGTTTGCGAAACGCCACAAGCCGCATAAATACGGCATTTTTTGTTACCTATAAACAAATAACTCCTCACCGGATATGGTATAATAGAGTTGACTAAAAACTATAAACCTACATCCAAGAAAGGAGTTATTCTGATACTTATGATACCATATAAACAGCTTTCTTTGGCAGATATTTTTTCAGATTGCCATGAAAAATTTGAAAATGACAAACCTGCTTTTCTTTCTCTATTAGAAACCCATATCGATATTGGTGAGTTAATTCCGATTTCTTTTAGAAATCATTTCTATGCATCGACGGGCAGAACCCGTAAATACCCTTTGCAAGCTTTTCTGTGGGCTTTGATTATTCAACGTATTTTCTCTATCCCTACGGATCAGCTTCTCCTGACTTTTCTCGCTTACTCAAAATCACTTCGGGAATTCTGTGGTTTTACTAAAGTCCCAGACGCTTCCAAAATCACCCGATTCAAACAGGATTTTTTAGATGACCTCCAGCTTGTTTTCGATAACCTTGTTGATGTTACCGAGCCTATCTGTCAGGCGATTGACTCTGCAAAAGCGGATATGACCATCTTTGATTCTTCCGGCATAGAAGCATTTGTTACCGAAAATAATCCCAAGTATGCTAACAGGATCATCAAACAGCTTAAGGCATACGCGAAAGCTCAGGGCTTTGATAAATCCTATGATCCTTATAAAGCTGCCTATGGTTCCATGCCTTCTCATGCTTCTGCTAATCCTGAGATTAAGCAGCTCTATATCAATGGACATTTTTGCTATGTCTTCAAGTTCGGCATTGTCACTAACGGATTGGGCATCATCCGCCACATATCTTTTTATAACAAAAACTTTATGGCTTCACATCCTGATATCGTTGTCGCAAAGAAATCCGATTCCCCTGACGAAGATAAATGTGTTCATGATTCAAAGCTTTTAATCCCGACACTTAAGGACTTCTTTTCCAAGCATCCTTTGATTAATCCAAAAACCTTCCTGGGCGATGCTGCTTTCGATACCGCACAGCTCTATAAGAGCCTTCTTACCGGTGACACTTTTGGTAATGACAAACATTTCTCGAAAGCTTATATTCCGCTGAATGCAAGATCCGGACTTGAAAATCTGGATTATTCCATCAATGAAGATGGTATTCCGTGTTGTCCCCATGATCCTTCTTTACAAATGAAGTACGAAGGCACTTCCAAACTTCGCAGTGGAGTAACAAGATATAAATTTGTCTGTCCAAGAATGAAATGGATTTATGATAAATCAACTCAAAAATCCCATCGTCATTGTTTCTGTGACAACCCTTGTACTTCTTCTAAATGTGGGCGGATGGTCTACATCTACCCGGAAAAGGATTTTCGTGCTTATCCCGGAACGATCCGCGGCACCGAAAAATGGGATGATACCTATAAAATCAGGACTGTTGTCGAAAGAGATATCAACCACATCAAAGACAATCTCTGTCTTGCAGGACGCCGAACTCAAAATGAGAGGACTCTGCATGCGGATCTGATTCTTGCCGGGATCACACAACTTATTACTGTTGTTCTCGCAGATAAGATCAATCACCACGAATATATTCGAAGCATAAAACCACTCATAGCTTAGGACTTACCACTTTCATAAAGTCCATAGCTTATTAAAGTGCGCCTAAAATGTCCGATTATCCATTTTTCATTCCACAAGTCGTGCTCTTCGCGAATTCTTCCTTGTTTTGGTTCAAGGTTGCGAACGAGCACCGCGAGTTTCGCAATTACCTA
>NZ_QUDO01000124.1 GCF_003477525.1 Ruminococcus sp. AF41-9 | reverse complement strand
GATAAAACCTGCATCCCTTTTCCTCCCCGTCAGACAATTATCTGCCTTGCTCCAATTTATCTTATACTGTTTCATCTCTAACTATATTCTAACATATCTAATCACTTCTTACAAACATTTGTTCTGTTTTTATAAAAAAATTTGCGTGTCTAACTCATCACTGGAAGTAACGAGAATGCGACACGCAGTTATTCAATCTTTTATACTGTCAACAATTCAGCATTTTTTATGATATCTTTTATCTGTTTTTCGTCCATTTCAGCCACATCCGCGATCTGAGCAGCTGTATAACCCTTTTTATACATACTTATAACAAATTTTAATGTTGTTGCTTTTGTTGCAGCTTCAGTTGCATCTTCCCTAATTCCTAAGCTTAAATTACACATAATACTCACATCCTCTCTGAAATCCTTTTCCATTGGAATTGCATATTCATTTCCAATGATATCCAGTTTTTCGTTTACTGTTAAATCCTGAGACAGCAATGCTCCCAGTAACCTATGTAATTCATATTTCTCCTCATGCTTCGGAAGTTCTTCAGAAAGTCCAATCATTACGATATTAACCAAGTCCATTTTACCTTTCCACGCATGAGAATTTACAATACTGTCTTTCACCAGGTGAATGTGTTCCAGACTATTTTCCGGCATATTCATACAGACCCAGATGGAATAGACTCGCTTGATATCATTATAATTTGAATTTGAAAAATCTCTTTCTTTCTGCGAGGAAATCATTCGACTCACATAAAAGATTGCACGATTCAATATATCGTACCCGTTCGGTTCGTCCTTTTGAGCTTCTACATTGATAATAATCTGTGATAATCCATCCCTCATTCTGACATAGAATATAATATCAAATCGTATCATTCCCTCATGAAGCTCCGGGTTTTCAGAATTAAGACCAACCACACGAGATTCATCATTTTTAATAACAGTATTAGTAAGACCAGTTTCTATCGGGACAGTGTTAATAAATGGTTCGCCTTCAATGTAAGAAACCACCTCTTTCGGATCCATCCCTGCAAATTCATCAACGGTCTTTACTAATATATGGGCCAGGATACTTTTCTGGCCAAGTAATCGTTTTGCACTTTCATCATATTGTGCGTCTTTATCTGTCGTAAGAATCGTATTTTTGATTTCTGTATTCAAAGTCTTTCTCCTTTTCTACAGCACTTCTAAAACTATTCTTCGGCTATATATTTATTATACTCTAAATCTGTATTTTCAACAACAGCCAATTTGCCTGCAGATTTTCAAAATATCTGCTTTTGATTCTAATACGTAAAAATCTTTTATAATATAAACAGTATCTCCTTGCTTACATCATAAAAGATTTCTCCAATAGTCTATATTAATTTTAATCATTTACTACTTAAAAATAGATAATTGCAAATTTATAGGCATAAAAAAACGAAGTGCCTGTTGTAACACTTCGCTGACTTTCTGTCTATTAACAAATATTGTTAACGACCCAGAAGAGACTCGAACTCTCGACCTCCGCCGTGACAGGGCGGCGCTCTAACCAACTGAGCCACTGGGCCATAACTCCCCCTGTTGGACTCGAACCAACGACACTGCGGTTAACAGCCGCATGCTCTACCGACTGAGCTAAGGAGGAATAAAGGTTTGCACCTTCAAAACTACATACATGTTGACATTTCCTTGAGAATTAACTTCCTGCGATTCTTGGTCAAGCCCTCACCCGATTAGTAACAGTCAGCTCCATGCATTACTGCACTTCCACCTCTGCCCTATCTACCTCGTCGTCTTCAAGGGGGTTT
>NZ_QUDO01000122.1 GCF_003477525.1 Ruminococcus sp. AF41-9 | reverse complement strand
TCTCAGTAACACGCTTCGCGATGCAGGAAAGATGAACCTCCTTGTGCAAAGCCCAAGGAGTATCGTTTGCTCCGCAAACTTAATTTATGCTAATCGCATAAATTCGCGCTGTATGTCTCGGGATTTTGGCATGTTCATGCCAAAACACCTCGCGGGATAGTGGCGTGTGAACAGTAACACTCTGTGCACAGTAATTATCATATTTCTTTATTATGGTTTACGTTTATACTATGGATAGTATATAATACATTCATACATTCATCAAGAGATAAAAGGAGCTTCTAAAAATGCTGACAATAGAAATGGACAATTTTGACCTGGGGCAGATCTGCCGTTCCGGGCAGTGCTTCCGTATGGAACAGACAGGAGAAAACAGTTACCGGGTGATCGCGGGAGATAAATATCTGGAACTGACTCAGGAAAAAGGAATCGTCAATTTCTTCTGTCCGGAAGAAGATTTCATTTCTTTCTGGATCAGATATTTTGATTTGGACTGCGACTATCAGCAGTACATAGAAAGAATCAACCCCAGAGACAGATATCTGACAGAAGCAGTCAAACTGGGAAACGGAATCCGGATCCTGCAGCAGGATTTATGGGAAATGATCATCACATTCCTGATCTCCCAGCAGAACAATATTACAAGGATCAAACGCTGCATTGAAAATATCAGCAGAGAATTCGGTGAGAAAAAAATAAGCAGCAACGGAATAGAATATTATGCATTTCCAACTCCCCAGTCACTTTCACAGGCAGGCGAAGAACAGCTCAAAGCCTGCAATCTGGGATACCGTGCCAAATACGTTCTGGACACTGCCAGAAAAACAGCATCCGGAGAAATCTCTCTGAATGAAATCCGAGACATGAAATACAAAGATGCCCGCAGAGAACTTCTGAACCTGTACGGAGTAGGAGAAAAAGTTGCAGACTGCATCTGCCTTTTCGGACTGCACCAGTTAGATGCATTTCCAATCGATACTCATATCCGTCAGGCACTGGACGCACATTATAAAAGAGGATTTCCGAACAGACGGTATAAAGGCTGCCGTGGCATTATCCAACAGTACATATTCTATTACGAACTCATCAAGACCAATTACTGACTGAAGAATGTCCGACAAATCAGAACCAATAACTGAAAGGTCAGACAGATATTTTTCAAGTCAGGCGGATAAAATCATCCGCTTTGCTACGTGGCTCTATACCAAACAACTGCTCCGCAGTTTATCAGGAATGATTGAATCAAAAATGGAGCCTGATTCGCTGATTTGGTTTTATAAAACAGATAATGGATAACAGGAAATAGATAACATATGAAGAACCACACATATTATATGGAAAGAGAGGAAGAACATTATGGAAATTGGGGCAATGTTAGACGAATTAAGAGAAAAAGCATTGAAAGACCATCAGATCTGTCAGGAACTGATGGACACCAGAAAATCAGAACATCCACTGGCAGCCTTCTGCGCCAAATGCCGGGAACTCGGATATGAAATTTACGAGATGGATCTGATCACAGCAGGAGAAGAATTCTATGCTACCATGCGCAGAAGCACAAACGGCGGCGGAGAAAATTCCCCCAAACTGGAAGGAGAAGACGACTTTTACGAACTCTTTTTCGCCAGTCTGGAACAAAATCACTGACAGATGACCGGATAAAATCATCTGATTTATTATATGTATATGATTATAGCAATTCCAGAAAATAATGCAAACAATCCAGCCCATCAGAGCGTGAAATCCTGCGTCAGATATCTTTGCCGTGCGTCAGCACGCCTGCAGATATCTTCCTTGTCTTTCACCCTCTGCTGAACTGTCTTAAATGCATTATTTACGAGGATTG
>NZ_QUDO01000121.1 GCF_003477525.1 Ruminococcus sp. AF41-9 | reverse complement strand
TATAATGTACCCATAACCGTGGACACGATATATTTTGAGTTCCCTCATTTATGAACACATCTAAAATGCTGTTCCCTTATTATTGGACATTTTCTCAAATCATGGTACTCTATTAATTACAGGAGGAGATATCATGAGTAAAGTAAAATTTACAGAAGAACAGCAAAAAGAATTACGGAATAACAAATATACCGCCAGAGTAACAGCTAATTCTTTATCATTTACGAAGGAATTCAAAGAATTGTTCTATCAGGAATATCAGATGGGAAGTATTCCACGTGATATACTTCGTGAACACGGTTATCCAGCAGAATGGCTTGGCAAACGTCGTATCTGGGGTATTACTCATTGCATAAAAAAGGAATATGAGACTTTCGGAGATTTTTGCGATATTCAAAGCTCCAGAATAACTCCTGATGAACAAGAAGCCGCCCTATCAGAACAACAGCAAATCAGACAGCTTCAGCAAAAGCTGGACTATCTGACACAAGAGGTTGAGTTTTTAAAAAAAATTTCCTCGATCAAAAATACCAGAAAGTAGGTGCAGTCCTTATGAATGATTCATCCTGCATATTTGAAATCATTGCTCAGACAGTAAAAAGTTCAACTTCGTCATTGTCCGTAAAAGAACTTTGCCAGATAGCTGGAGTATCACGAAGCGGCTATTATGCGTGGGTTAAGGCTGCACCGATCCGAGCCAGACAGGAACAACAGGATCGGAAAGATTTTGAACTTGTCCTTGAAGGATATAAAATGCATGGTTATTCCAAAGGTGTACGAGGGATCCGAATGGCATTGGAACACATGGAACCACCTGTCATAATGAACCTCAAGAAGATCCGCAGATTGATGGACAAATTCAACCTTTCCTGTCCTATTAGAAAGGCAAATCCCTACCGAAGGATGGCAAAAGCCCTGAAGACCAGTAACGTTGCTGATAATCTCCTGAAAAGAGAATTTGAAAGCTATGGGCCAAGAATCGTATTGCTTACAGATATTACATATCTTTCCTATAACGATACATTTGCATATCTTTCAACAATCATTGATGCTTTTACGAAGCAGGTACTGTCCTATGTTGTAAGTGATTCTCTTGCAATTGATTTTGTACTGGAAACGGTGAAACAATTAATAGATCGACATGAAGTATCATTGCAGGCTGAAACGATCATACATTCAGATCAGGGCTGTCATTATACCAGTTATCAGTTTATTCAGCTTGTGAAAGATAAATCCCTGCGTCAATCCATGTCCAGGAGAGGGAACTGCTGGGATAATGCTCCACAGGAAAGCTTTCATGGGCATATGAAAGACCATATCCGTGAAAAGCTAAAAGCCTGCACACGGTTTGATGAAGTAAAAGCAATCGTTGATGCCTATATTGATTTCTACAATAACCACCGTTATCAATGGGATCTGGCAAAGCTTTCACCAAATGAATTCTACCAGTTCTGCATAACAGGAGTATATCCATTGGATGTTCCAAACAAACCGCCAGTTCCTATGGCATCGAAACCAGCCACAGAATTGGGAGCGGGAATACAGTCAAGGGACAGTACACTGGATGCATCAGCATCCGGGCAGCCCTTGACGGAATGACACGGAGAACCCTATCTAACAGGAAAGGAAAATTCCTTTCCTGCCTCCCCGGCGAGGGGATTATATACAGAATATTTAATAACTTAAAAGAGTATCATAAGAAATGTCCGATTTTTAGGGTAGGCAATTCTAATCTGTCTATTTTATAGGTACTGGAAATAAAGCCTGTCTATCAGGCAGGATACACTAAAAAAGTCATGTCTAAAAATATGGGTACTCAAATTTAAAAATGTCCTTGACAAAGGGTACAATTCA
>NZ_QUDO01000120.1 GCF_003477525.1 Ruminococcus sp. AF41-9 | reverse complement strand
CCAATGTACGGTACATCCGGTCTTTTTCACTGGGATGATCGATAAATTTTCTTCCCAGGACAGTTCCGTCTGCCCGCATGATGGTACAGACTGCATCGGTATTGATCCCTAAGTCCACACTGCAGATGATCTGTTCTTTCACAGGTGTTTTGGTAAGTGTTACTTCTTCTGTATAGGAAAAACGCAAAAAATACTTCCGGTGTCTCTTTTCCAGAGTTGGAGCAGATGCCTTTTTCACTGACCAGTATTTTCTCAGATATTATCCAGACTCGGGATCAGTTTTCTGTGAGTCGTCCTTTTTCACTGACCAGTATTTTCTCAGATATTCCATATCTGTATGCTCCAGACCTACACAGAACCATTTCCAGTCATGGCCGTCATAGAGTTTCAGGTATGCTTCGTCTTTCCCTTCCGCTCCCTCACGGTACATGACATCACGGTAGAAGACCGGCATGGCGTGGTTTTCATATACAAGCCTTGGTTTCCCACTCTTTCTACAAAGCTGTTAAGAAATTCTTTCTTCTCCAGGTCGGTGAACTTATCATATAGTTTATCAAAATATAAAAGAAATTGATAAACGTTTTCTTCTGATATTTTCTGTTGCCGGATATTCAGCAGGCGATTCTTGACTTCTTCTATACTGTTTCATACAGACGATATAAGCGTGTCTCCATATCCTGATATTTCTTCTCATAAAATTTATCCATGATATCCAGGCTATCCATCTGCTGTCCAAGTCTTCCTTTTGCTCCGGTCAGCTGCCTGTGCTGTTTTTCCAGTCTTTCAATCTCTTTTTCTATTTCTTCCGTATCTATTCTTGAACCGATTTTATTCAGAATTGCTTCTTCAAATTTAGGATTCTTCACCAGCTTCCGAATAACTTCTTCCACTGCATTGTTAATCTTCTCCTCGCTCCATTGTTTACGATATCCACATTTATGACCATCTACCAGGCGATGATGTTTGCAGGCATAATAGAAATAATCCTTATATAAAGTTCCGTCTTTCTTTTTCTTTCGGTTCACGTTTCCATACATACCACTTCCACATAACGGGCATCTCAATATTCCGGATAAAATATGCTCATGATCGAGACTATGTGTCTTTTCATATTTCACACCTGTTTTTTCCCATTTTTGATGTGCCAGCTCCCAGTCTGTTTCTGAAACAATCCCTTCATGGATACCATCGTGCAGCATATAATTTTCCTGCTTTACAATGCGGTATTCATTTCCTGTACCAGAAACTTTCTCGTTTTTCCTTCGTCCATAAGCCAGCTTTCCACAGTATACCGGATTATCCAGAACGCCTTTTATAAATGAAGCGGCAAATGCGTCCAGTGTATTATTCTGTCGTTTTTTCTTTTTATATCCATGCTGGTTCAGCCATGCGGCAATCGCAGAGATTCCCATATTGGTATGAATAAATTTGTCATAGATCAGACGAATAATCTCTGCTTCGTCCTCTGCGATCTGCAATTCTCCATTTACTAATTCATAACCATATGGTGCAAACCCGCCGTTCCATTTTCCTTCCCTGGCTTTCTGCTTACGTCCTTCCATTGTCTGAACAAGGATATTCTCCCGTTCAATCTCTGCTACCGCAGACAGAACAGAAATCATCAGCTTTCCGCTATCTTTTGAGCTGTCAATCCCATCTTCTACACAAATCAGATTCACTCCAAAATCCTGCATCCTCTGCAAAGAATTTAAAACATCTGCCGCATTACGACCGAATCTGGAAAGCTTGAATACCAGTACAAACTGTACCTCATCTGTTCCATTCTCAATATTATCCAACATTCTCTGAAATTCCGGTCTGCCCTCTACGCTCTTTCCAGACTTACCTTCATCTGAATACT
>NZ_QUDO01000012.1 GCF_003477525.1 Ruminococcus sp. AF41-9 | reverse complement strand
ATAAAGTCAAAAAATTAATATGACACAAAATATATTTTCCATCAAAATGGTATTGAAAAATACAAATGAAATGATATAATAAGAACATAAAAGATGGTAAAAAGAAGGGAGGAATAAAAATGACCGAATTAAAATTGGAGTTTCAATTAGAAAATCCAGAATTACCTGTTGATTTGGATAAAGTGATACTGAGTTTTTTGAAAGCTTCGATAGAGAATTATTCACAGGATCTATTTGAGAAACTCTATAATAAAAGACAGTCTGTCGTAAAAATGTGTTGCTGGTCGTGTTATTTGCCGCAGGCACAATTTGCTTCGGACAGAATCAGGCTGGGAATGAATAAATTTACAATAAATTTTTCAGATGCTGATATTGGTGAACTGGTGATGTTTTTTAATGCATTTAGCCTTATGAAATATAAAACATTTCACATGAACAGAAATTCGATGAAACTGATGTCTGTTAAAACAAAGAGGCTTAGGGAAATTGAAGAAACTGAAATAATTGTAAAAATGCAGAGCTCTTTAGTGGCGAGAAAACATAACAGTGATGATAATACGGATATTTATTATACCTGTGATGATCCAGAGTTTCCGGAAATAGTGAAAGAAAACCTTAGGATATTTTTACAAAAGGTAAATATAGAAAGAAATATAAATGACTTTTCTATTACACCTGTGAAAGGTAAGAAAGTAGTTGCAAGGATTATGGAAAGATATGTAGACACAAGTATCGGTATCTATAAAATAACAGGACACCCAAGGTTATTGGAGTTGCTGTATGCTGCAGGAATTGGAACAAGACGCTCTGAAGGACATGGAAAGTTTGAAATCATATATTAGGGAAGGAGATGATTTCTTGGACAAATATGTGATAACTTTAGGCGATTTTTTGAAAAATGCCGGTATTGTAGGATTCAGATATATGCTGGAATCGGCAGAAGCAAAAGAGAACGTGGATTTTGGAATTACAGAAGATGGCCAGGGCTTGTGGCTTGATATGAATTTTGCATTAATCGCTGATTGGACTGACATGTATTTTAAAGCTTGTGTACAATATTTTGGACCATCTACGGTTTATCAAGGCGTTCTTGACAGAATTGAAAGGTGCCTTGATAAAATTCAGACTGGAAAGTGGAATCCGGGAAAAGAGGAGAAAGAGGATTTAAAATTTATCAGTGATAAATTACTTTCTAACAGTTATCAGGCTGGTTTTGAAAATATAAAAAATGGGATTGATATGCCGGAAGTTTATCAGACTTTAAAAAAAGATAAGCTGAATGATAAGCTGGAAACAGAAAAATTAGAAGAACGGTTAATTGAGTTAGAGAAATTTCTTCAACATCCAAAATGCAGAGAAACATTCATTATGAAAAGTGTGGTATATACATATATCAATCGCTTTTGGAGTGGAAAATGTTTTTTGCTTCGTGCAAATGCGAAGAAGGATATGCGTGAATTATTTGAAAAGGATTTCTCAGAACCATTTCGGAAATATCTGGAAGCGGATCATAAAAAAGCGAAAGATTTATGCATTGACTGTGGCATGCCGATAGGACCAAAAGAAAAGAATTCGATAGCATTTATGAATGAAGTTGGAGATGATTTTACAAGAAAACGTTCTGCTTTCTGGGATTGTAAAGCAGATGCATTTCTTTGCCCGGGATGCACATTTGTTTATGCGTTAAGTCCGCTGGGGTTCCGCCTGTTTGCCAATAAATTTGTTTTTGTAAATTTAAATAATAATATTCGGGCTTTACTGGAATCTAATTCAAAAACAGACAAAGACAGTGCAAATAGTGAAAAGGCAGAGGGTGAAAAATATTCACAATGGTTTGCAAAAACAATTAATATCCTGTTAAAAGAAAAAATGCAGGAAATATCCAACATCCAGGTGATTCTGCGCGGAATAAGAGCAGAAGACAGATATTTGTTGGGGATTGTTCATAAGAGTATGCTGGATATTATAAAGGTTTCAAGCGTATCAAAAGCTTTGCAATTATTGGGAAAGTTTCCTTATGTAAAAATCAGAAATGAATTTGTCAATGTACATGAGACGGCGGTTATTAATTTGCTTCAATATCGTAATCAATATCAGTTATTAAATCAGTTATTGAAAGCTGCCATTGAAGATGATGCGTTTAATTTTTATGCAAATTGGATATACGAAATTCAATTGCAGTCAGAAATTATATATTTCATAGAAGAAGAAAAAAGAAAGGAGATTGCTATGTATACAAGTATGAAAAGAAGCGGATCAGATTTAAGAAAAGCAATTATGGTGTCTAAGGGAGAGTCTTCAGGAGACTGCCTTAGAGGAATAGAATATCAGTTATTAAATGCCTTATCTGTAAGAAATGTTGACAAATTTATGGATGTTGTATTAAGACTGTATAGTTCTTACGGTTCACAGAAAAATGAAAAAGGACAGCAGTTGTTAGTTCCAACAGGATTAGTGCAGATGCTTGGTGATCAGGAAAAATTTACAAGATACGGTTATGCATTTGTAATGGGCCTGGAAGGATGCTATGAGAAAAAGGAGGATAAGCAGTCATGAAAAGAGAAGGATTAACGATTACAATGGTTTTTCTGGCAGAAAGCGCAAACTATGGAGAAGGGATTGGAAATATTTCCTCTCTGAAAAAAATGACACGAGGAAATCATGAGCAGTATTCTTATATTTCCAGACAGGCTATGCGATATAATATCGTACAGCAGGCAAACTGGGACAAGACTCCAGTGGATGAAAAAAGTGGAGTTATTCAGTTTGCACCGTCTGCTACGATTGAAGATTATCCGGAAATTGATCTGTTTGGATATATGAAAACAACAGCAAAAGGTGATGATCAGAAAGGCGGAGCAACTACCAGAAGTGCGGTTGCAAGGCTTAGTAATGCCATTGCATTGGAACCATTTCAGGGAAACTTGGAATTTCTTAATAATATGGGATTAGCTTCCAGAGGAAACATAGAAAATAATATTGCACAGAGTGAAATCCACCGTTCTTATTATGCATATACAATGTCGATTGATTTGGACAGAGTAGGTGTAGATGGCGATATTAATATTAAAAAAGAAGAAAAAGCAGAACGAGTAAAAATTCTGTTGGATTCCATGCATTATCTGTATAGAGATATCAAAGGAAGACGAGAAAATTTAAGTCCGTTATTTATTATTGGAGGAAGGTACAACAGAAAGAATCCTTTCTTTGAAAACAGGGTAAAAGTTGATGATAATAAAATAAATGTAGAAACGTTACAGGAACTGATAAACGACAATGAACTTGGTGAATATACCTTTACCGGAGTCACTGCAGGGATTTTTGATAATGAGGAAAGGATAAAGAAAGAATTAAAAGCGGAATCTGTAGGAACTACATTTAAGCATTTAAAAGAGGAAGTGGATCTGTATTATGGAGAAAGCAATTAGATTACAGTGTTTTCAGAATCTGGTCAATTATAGAAAACCAAGCAGCTTTATTATCAAAGAAACATTTCCGTTGCCTCCTTACTCCACTGTTCTGGGTATGATTCATGCGGCATGCGGTTATACAGAATTTCATCCAATGAAACTTTGTATCCAGGGAACAAACAGTGGAACGGTATCAGAACTTTACACACGATATTCTTTTTCGGCAGGAGCGAAATTTGAGGAAGGCAGACATCAGATTTGTATTGAAGATGATGAAAAATATGGAATTTTCCGTGGAATTGCAAATGTTGAACTCATATGCGAAAATCATATGGTTATTCATATCGTTCCAGGTGAAGAAGACTTTGATACGGTTTATCATTCATTGAAAAATCCACCCAGATATTTGTCCTTGGGACGTTATGAAGATTTACTGGATATAGAAAGAGTCGATATCGTGAAAATTCATCAGGAAGATGAAGTGGATCTGGAAAGAGATATGTATATTCCGGTGGAAAATGAATGGAAAAATGATGAAGAAAAAATAGAAATTTTTAATGGTGGGATGACAGTGTATAATCTTACCAGAGAATATGAGATTACAAAACAAGGGTTGCGGCGTTGGAAAAAAGAGACTGGAAGAGTAAAGGCTTATTATTGCCACAGAGGGATGACTTTGGACCAAAATGCATATGTAGATGATTTTGAAAAAAAAGCAGCATTAGTATTTTTTTAAAATGGAAATGAAAAGTAATTTTGAAGAGCAAGGCAGGTATATAACTGCCTTGCTATAGAAGGAGAAGTTGCTTATGGAATATTATGCGAAGTCAAAAAAGAATTCATTATCGTCAGAACAGATGAAGGAAGTGAAAAATAATCTTCAAAATATAATAGAAAAACTTGACGAGTATTTTTCGGAATCAGAAATAGATATTTTAAATCATAATATCGTAAATATATCAAAAACATCACAAGAAAAGCAGAAAACATTAAAGGAACATCATGAGGACATTGTGAAATGTGCTGAGATGTTTTTTTTACAATATGGAGAATATTTTACAGAAAAAGAAAAGAAACTGGTAATAGAAGCGTGTAGAATACATGATCTGGGAAAAGTAAATCTCGTTTTTCAGGCATTGATATCTCCAGAAATGGCAAAAAAATTTCAGATTGATATTAAGTACATTCCTCAGATACCTCATGGATTTTTGAGTGGAGTTACTATTTCACCGAAAGAATTTCAAAAATTATCGATATTGTTTACAAGTAAAGATTTTTCGCCATTTATTACAGCAGTATATTATCATCACGATCGGGAAGATCATTATATAAGTCAGGATATCAGAGAGTATACAGAAAAATATTATCTGAAACAAATTAATGAGTACCTGAATACAAGTATAGAAAAATTGTATTGCAGTAATATGAAAAAAATGTTGTTTCGTAATAATTTGTATTCTGGAAAATTTACAGTTGATTCGGCTGTATGGAATGAATATCTTTTGATAAAAGGTTTGCTTAACAAATTCGATTATGCAGTCAGCGCAGGGTATAAAAATGCAGAGAATGCTGTTGATCTTAAGGAAAAAAGACTGGTAAAAAATATAGAAACTTCTCTGATTGGAAAAGAATTAAGACCAGCCCAGAAATTTATGAAAGAGAACAGAGATAAAAATCTGGTTGTTATAGCACCTACAGGGTCGGGAAAAACAGAAGCAGCATTATTGTGGATGAATGGAGAGAAAGGTTTTTATACATTACCGTTGAAAGTATCTTCTAATGCAATATATTTACGTATCAAAGAAAACTATGCATATGAAGATGCTGCCTTATTACATTCTGACAGTATGATAATGTATTTAAGCGAATATAAAGGCGATGGAGAAAATATTAATGAAAAATATGAGCGTGCCAGAATGTTGGCTCAACCGTTAACCGTTTGCACGGTAGATCAGTTATTCAGGTTTGTTTACAGGGCATTGGGAACAGAGATATTTGCCGCTACATTGAAATATTCAAAGATAATATTGGACGAAATACAGGCATACGAGCCACGTATCATAGCGACCATCATTTACGGATTGAAAATGATACAGGAGTTAGGTGGAAAATTTGCGATTATTACAGCTACCTTTCCACCAGTACTCAAATACTTTATGGAACAATATGAATTGATTGAGGGAAAACAATACTTATTTCAAGATTTTACCGGAAAAGAATACCAGGTAGAAAAATATCCCAGACATAAAATAGAAATCAGACATTCGGAAATGGATTTAGATGAAATCAGAAGTCAGGGAATAAATAAAAAAGTACTGGTTATCTGCAATACTGTTTCCAGAGCACAAAAGTTGTATCAAGAGTTGCAGGGAGAAAATGTATGGCTTTTACATTCTAAATATATCAGAAGAGACAGAGCTTTTCTGGAAAAGAAGATTATGGAATTTTCTGAGTCAGATGAACCTGGAATGTGGATTACAACTCAGATTGTTGAAGCAAGTCTGGATATAGATTTTGATATTTTATATACAGAAATGTGTACGGCGGATAGTCTTTTACAGCGTATGGGACGATGCAACCGTAAAGGCAGATATTGTCCTGATGAGCCTAATATTATTATATTTGATAATCGAAATGGAGTTAGTAAAGGAAAGAAACAAAGTGTTTATGAAGATAAATTATATGATCGGTCTTTAAAGTCGTTGGAAAAGTATGAACATGTGCTGTTTTCAGAGGATGACAAAACCGCATATATGAATGAAGTTTATAGCGTAGATGGAGTAAAAGAAACTTTGTATTTTAAAGAAATTCAGAATTATTTACAAATGTTTGCTGAAATTCATCCAACAGAATATTCCGCAGATGAGGCTAAAGTCCGGGACATCAAAAGCATAACAATTATTCCGGATGATGTTTATAATGCAAATCAGCAGTTGTTTGAAAATGGAGTAGAGTTTTTGAAGAAACCTGATATGAGCAGGGAGGTCAGAAATTTGATAAAATCCAAACTGGAAAATTTTACTTTAAGTTTAAATCTTTATCAGGGATTTCCGAAAGAAGTAGATAAAAGTACAGTTGGAGAAAAAGAAAACAGGAGAATTACGAATATTCATAAAGCGTGTTATGGATATGAATTTGATGCTGAAAACGGACAGGGACGTGGGTTATTATTTGACGAGCAAATGGAACTGAATGGAATATTTGTGTGAATATGGGGCGTAAATATGGAAGAACGAATAACAGGAGTGATGATTTATTATTACTTTGTGTGCAAACGAAAACTCTGGTATTTTTGCCATGAAATTCGGATGGAAGCAGAAAATGAAGATGTAATATTAGGCAAGATACTGGATGAAAGCAGTTACAGGAAGAATGATAAACATATTAATATTGATAACATTATCAATATTGACTTTATAAGCGAGCGCAAAGAACTACATGAAGTAAAAAAGAGTAAGGCAGTAGAAGAAGCAGGAATATGGCAGGTTAAATATTACCTATACTATTTATGGAAAAGAGGCGTTAAAGAAATTAAAGGAAAGGTCGATTATCCATTATTGAAGAAATCAGTGATCGTTGAATTGTCGGATAAGGACATAGAAACACTGGAGAAAATTATTTTTGAAATAGTAGACATAGAAAATATGGACATACCGCCAGCAAATGCAAATCTTAAATTATGCAAGAAATGTGCTTATTATGATTTGTGTTTCATATAAATAACTTACATATCAGGAGAAGATTATGAAGCAAAGTTTTTATGTTTATAATAATGGGGATTTAAAACGTAAAGACAATACACTGCAGTTTACTAATTATGAAGGTGAGAAAAGGGATATACCCATAGAACGAATATCGGATATTTATGTAATGTCGGAAATGTCATTTAATACAGCGTTTATTAATTACATTTCACAATATGGGATTCCGATTCATTTTTTTAACTATTATAATTTTTATACTGGAAGTTATTATCCAAGAGAAAGCCTGTTGGCAGGTCAGTTATTAGTAAAACAGGTTGAAAATTATACAGACTATGAAAAAAGAATGACACTTGCAAGAAAGTTTATAGAAGCTGCAGCAGACAATATTTACAGGAATTTAAGATATTACAATGGAAGAGGAAAAGATGTGGCAGAATATCTTAAAGATGTGGATTCCTTACGAAAACAGATTGGAAGGACAAGTACAATAGAAGAACTGATGGGTGTTGAGGGAAACATCAGAAGAAGATATTATGCTGCGTGGAATGTAATAGTAAATCAGGAAATAAAATTTGAAAAAAGAGTTATGCATCCGCCGGATAATATGATCAATTCACTGATTTCGTTTGTGAATACATTAATTTATACAAAAGTTCTAAGTGAGATTTATCATACGCAATTAAATCCTACAATCAGTTATTTACATGAACCTGGGGCAAGAAGATTTTCGCTTAGTCTGGATATTGCAGAAGTTTTCAAGCCGTTAATAGGAGACAGAATGATTTTTGCACTATTAAACAGAAACCAGATTACAGAGGACAGCTTTACGAAGGAATTGAATTTTTTACACTTAAAGAAGGATGCTTCAAAGCTGATTGTTTCAGAACTTGAAAAAAGATTGAAGCAGACGATAATGCATAAAGATTTAGGACGGCAGGTTTCTTATCAGTATCTATTGAGACTGGAATCATATAAATTGATAAAACATTTAATTGGAGAGAAAGAGTACGAAGGATTCAGAATATGGTGGTGAAATGAAAGATGTATGTAGTATTGGTATATGACGTAAGCCAGGAAGAAAATGGCGCGAGACGATGGTCAAGAATTTTCAAAATATGTAAAAAATACCTGACACATATTCAAAATTCAGTATTTGAGGGTGAATTATCAAAGGCACAGTTAGCACAACTGCAAAAAGAATTGAATGAATATATAGACAAAGAATTAGATTCAGTAATCATCTTCAAATCCCGACAGGAAAAATGGCTTGATAAAGAATTCTGGGGACGAAATGATGATCTGACAAGTTTTATATTGTAATTGTCTGTCGATGTCCGATAGAACTAAAAACCCCAGGGGTTGACAATGCTTTGATTTATTAGGAAAAAAAGCTTAAAAGCAGATTTTTTCAGTTTTTATACAGGTGTAAAAATTAATAAGGTGACAAGGTAGACAGAAAGTGGTAGAATTATAGCTGTATTACGAGATGATAGAAGATACGGGTATTAATAGAAACATTATGGAATGTAAAGATGTAACCAAGGTTTTCGTATAGGAGAATCACTAGGTATTAATAGAAACATTATGGAATGTAAAGTAAGTATTGCAAACCTAACTTCTCTGTATTGCGAAGTCGTATTAATAGAAACATTATGGAATGTAAAGTATCATCGCATCTGCACTGGCAGGAATCCTGTTTAGTATTAATAGAAACATTATGGAATGTAAAGAAGTTTTTACCGCGATAAATAGCATTATGAGCTGCGGTATTAATAGAAACATTATGGAATGTAAAGACAATTTATACACACGTTTTAATGTATTTTCTGATTGTATTAATAGAAACATTATGGAATGTAAAGTGTATTCTCCTTAGCTGCTCCGAGGTCCTTATTTGAAGTATTAATAGAAACATTATGGAATGTAAAGGTGCAAGAACCTCTGCAACTTTATTTTCGGGATTGGTATTAATAGAAACATTATGGAATGTAAAGAAGCACACGCCACACGACTGCCGACACACTTTTTCTGTATTAATAGAAACATTATGGAATGTAAAGCCATTTCCGTTGGCGTGTCCTAAATACTCGTTGTCATGTATTAATAGAAACATTATGGAATGTAAAGTAAAATGAATAGTTGAATGTGGCACTTGCTGTCGGAAGTATTAATAGAAACATTATGGAATGTAAAGTGGATGAGATATACGAAACCTTCGTGATCTCCTGCGTGTGTATTAATAGAAACATTATGGAATGTAAAGACTATATGCGTACATAAAACTGTCTGGGTTGATATAGTATTAATAGAAACATTATGGAATGTAAAGACAATCGCCCGGTCGGGTATTGGATAAGGCAGTACCGTATTAATAGAAACATTATGGAATGTAAAGAAAAATTAAAAAAGCCTCCTCTGACAGCAAGACTTTGTATTAATAGAAACATTATGGAATGTAAAGGCCGCCATCGTTGCAGCAGTCGCAGGACACAAAAAGTATTAATAGAAACATTATGGAATGTAAAGGAAGACAGGAACAGGAGTGACACAGGCAGCAATGCGTATTAATAGAAACATTATGGAATGTAAAGCCTGTTCCTGAAGAATCTCCATCTCTGTCTTCTCTGTATTAATAGAAACATTATGGAATGTAAAGTCAGTCCATTTCCTGACGTTCCTGCCGTCTGGCAGGTGTATTAATAGAAACATTATGGAATGTAAAGTAGATTTTTCTGTGCTCCCCGGAGTCCGTAGTTAGTATTAATAGAAACATTATGGAATGTAAAGTATTTCACAATGGAATATAACAAAGGTCGAGTGATCGTATTAATAGAAACATTATGGAATGTAAAGTCCGTATTATTGTAAGAAATGCGGATTACTTATTCGTATTAATAGAAACATTATGGAATGTAAAGATAACAATTATGAAACCATATGAATCAGCAACATCTTCGTATTAATAGAAACATTATGGAATGTAAAGGCGATTGCTGCTATATCGCATGTAGAAACGGAAAGGTATTAATAGAAACATTATGGAATGTAAAGGGGCACAAATGGATAAGAGTCGAGAGAGGCGGGATCGTATTAATAGAAACATTATGGAATGTAAAGGAAGGTTCATGAAGTTCTTGGAAGAGTCCTGGATGGTATTAATAGAAACATTATGGAATGTAAAGAATGATGTAATTCTCAAAGGAAGATTGACTTGGATTTGTATTAATAGAAACATTATGGAATGTAAAGCAGGAGTTTATGGCAGACCCATATCCGGGCATCTTTTGTATTAATAGAAACATTATGGAATGTAAAGACCGGTGCAAGTCCGTACAGGTCAGCGTAGACGTTCAGTATTAATAGAAACATTATGGAATGTAAAGCTACAACTGTATTCATCAAATCTTGAACCGCATTCTGTATTAATAGAAACATTATGGAATGTAAAGTCCTTTCTGAATGTACTTGACTTACCGGAAGGGTTTGTATTAATAGAAACATTATGGAATGTAAAGAAGAAAGGGGAATCATTATGAGAAAATCGGTATTTGTATTAATAGAAACATTATGGAATGTAAAGCACAAAAAGAAAACTTGCGAAACTCCTGCACCAGGTATTAATAGAAACATTATGGAATGTAAAGTTATATCGCAATATCCAGACGCGAAAGCAATAAAAAGTATTAATAGAAACATTATGGAATGTAAAGGAAGGAATGTCATCACCACCTGCGTTGCCTGCGAGTATTAATAGAAACATTATGGAATGTAAAGCATAATTCAGAGAGGTTTTGCTTTCGGTCGACAACGTATTAATAGAAACATTATGGAATGTAAAGGAAGTTCATCTGTAAAAGCAAATGCTTCTTCATTCGTATTAATAGAAACATTATGGAATGTAAAGTATGTCCACATATAACGGGAAGTCTTTAGAATTAGTATTAATAGAAACATTATGGAATGTAAAGACAGAAACATATAAACCAACTTCCAGATTCGCCGCCTGGTATTAATAGAAACATTATGGAATGTAAAGTTTTTATACTCTACAGTAGTTCCATCACGGTTGATCGTATTAATAGAAACATTATGGAATGTAAAGTTGCTACATGATGCGTAGTGTTGAGCTCCAGATCGCCGTATTAATAGAAACATTATGGAATGTAAAGCGCAATCAACACTCTGTCTCCGGCCTGCAACTGCGTATTAATAGAAACATTATGGAATGTAAAGTCTAGTTAACTATAGCAGATGGCTCTGGCAATAGGTATTAATAGAAACATTATGGAATGTAAAGCATATCCCAGTGCGGCCATCGCCTCTGCTGCCGAGTTCGTATTAATAGAAACATTATGGAATGTAAAGTCTGCTTCAGCTTGACCGCCTCTGCCTTGTTTCTGTATTAATAGAAACATTATGGAATGTAAAGATGGCTTTTGGGAACAGCACTCTTGAGAGTGTTGAATTCGTATTAATAGAAACATTATGGAATGTAAAGGAGAATTGCTTAGATTGTAGATTCTGTTATGAATTAGTATTAATAGAAACATTATGGAATGTAAAGGAAGTTGACGCAGTAGGGATTCCGGTCGGACTCATCGTATTAATAGAAACATTATGGAATGTAAAGGTTCATTCTTACCTCCCGTCGAAAAACGCGACATAGTATTAATAGAAACATTATGGAATGTAAAGATTATTCTCGCTTTATTCATCTTGTGTGCCTCCGGTATTAATAGAAACATTATGGAATGTAAAGATCCTTCCCTTTCCTGGAAGGAACCTTCATATCAGTATTAATAGAAACATTATGGAATGTAAAGGTCTGAATCAACACACATATCAGCAATGCAATCTTGTATTAATAGAAACATAGTGGGGTGTAAAGTGATTCTGATAGCCTGATTTTGCAGAAATATGTTATGCTTTTATGGAATTGTGAAAGAATAAGAAATTGTTTGAAATTTGTCTTATAACGGAAAAGGGAGTGAACAATTGGAATTCAAAAAGAAACTACCGATAGGAATAGAAAATTTTTCAAAGTTACGATCAGAAAATTTTTACTATGTAGATAAAACAATGCTTATCAAAGATCTTTTAAATAATTGGGCAGAGGTGAATCTTTTTACACGACCGAGAAGATTTGGAAAGACATTGAATATGAGCATGCTGAAAGCATTTTTTGACATAAGCAGTGATAAGAAATGTTTTGAAAGTACGAAGATTTCCAGAGAAGTTTCTCTTTGTGAAAGATATATGGGAAAATTTCCGGTGATTTTTGTGTCATTGAAAAGTGTTAGCGCAGAAACCTATGAAAAGGCATGTGAAATGGCAGTTCAGATCATAAATGGTGAAGCTCGTAGATTTCAATATTTATTAGAAAGTAGCCGTCTTACTGAATATGATAAAAATGCATTAAGGGCGTTGCTACAGCCAGATATGAAAGAATCTGTTTTGTGCAGCAGTTTAAGAATTCTTACAGAACTTTTGGAAAAACACCATAGACAAAAAGTTATCCTATTAATTGACGAATATGACGTTCCATTGGCAAAAGCATTTGAACTAGGATACTATGATTCAATGACCCTGCTTGTCAGAAACATGTTTGAACATGCATTAAAGACCAATGATAGCTTAAAATTTGCAGTATTAACCGGATGCATGAGAATTTCTAAAGAGAGTATTTTTACGGGGTTGAATAATCTGAAAGTTTTATCAATTGCAGATGTACAGTTTGATGAATATTTTGGTTTTACGGATAGTGAAGTAAAAGATATGCTTGAATATTATGAACTTTCTGACCATTATGATGAGATAAAAACGTGGTATGATGGTTATCGTTTTGGAAATGTTGATGTTTACTGCCCGTGGGATGTGATTAATTATTGCGATGAATTGCGGGTGGATGGTCAGGCACAGCCGCAGAATTACTGGTCTAACACCAGCAGTAATGAGGCGGTAAAACGATTTATTCAGCAGGCAGATAAAGGAACAGTCAGACGCGAAATTGAGAAGTTGGTGGCAGGAGACACTATTACAAAAGAAATTCATCAGGAATTGACATATCAGGATATGTATATTTCAATTGAAAATTTATGGAGTGTCCTATTTACTACGGGATATCTCACTCAATTGAGAAAGACAGATGTAAATACTTTCCAGCTTGCTATTCCTAATATGGAAATACGCAAGATATTTACGACACAGATTATGGCATATTTTAAGAAAAATGTTGCTGAGAATGGAGAGGCATTAGAAAAATTTTGTAATGCATTAAAAGATGGAAATCCAAAAGAAGTAGAAGAAAGATTAAATACTTATCTGAAGAAAACAATCAGTATCCGAGATACATTTGTAAAAAAAGAGATGAAAGAAAATTTTTATCATGGTATCTTATTTGGAATTCTTGGTTTTCAGGAATCATGGAGTACCTCATCAAATAAGGAGTCAGGAGACGGATACAGTGATATTCTGATAGAGACAGAAGATGAGGAAAAGGGAATTGTTATAGAAATAAAATATGCTGAAAATGGAAATCTGGAAGCTGGTTGTGCAGAAGCACTGAAGCAGATAGAAGATAAAAGATATGAAGAACTGTTTTTGGAAGAAGGAATAGAATATATTTTGAAATATGGTATTTCGTTTTATAAAAAGAAATGCAAAGTGGAATTGGCGGGTATGCCTGTCAGAGTAATGGGATAAATACTGTGGAATGCGTAAAAATACACCACTTTACAACTTTTTCATAAATATGAACTCTGCATTTGAGTTCCACTAAAACTTCTAATTCTGGCTAACATTTTGCAAAAAGCAAGTAAATATGCGGTGTTTGAAACTTGCATTTTCCATATGTGAATTTCCATAATAAAGTGCAACTCAAGTAAATTGTATTGATTGAGAATGCCCTGAAAATACTGAAAAAATAAGGAAAAACCTGCATTTTGTTGTTGCAGCCTCAACTTCCTGAAATTTTCTCACTCAAAAAAATAAAAAGTGCGAAAACCATTGAAAATACGGGCTTTTTAGGTCGCTGGAGCGTTCGAACAGCAGTATAATATTGAGTGAGAAAATAAACTCAATCTTTCCACAGAGGTGATAAGAATGTATCTTAACTGTGAGATAAAAATACCTGTTGTACCAGGACGTATAAACCAGATTAAAAAAGGAAAAATATGTCCTGAAGCGAACTTATCATGCTGATAAAAAGTATAATGTTCCGGAGCAGAAAGTGATCGGAAAGAGGTCAGAAACATCTTCGGAACTGATGATCCCCAATGAAAATTTCCTGAAATATTTTGCGGATGTAGAGCTTTCAGTGATGAAAAAAGACAGCATAAGGAGCAGCTGTCTTCGGGTAGGAAACTACTTTGTACTGAGAAAGATCATAAAAGAATACCGGCTTCCATGGATGATTGAAAAGTATCTGGGAAAAAGAGATACCGGTCTGTTTTTAGATCTGGCTGCATATTCAATTATCAGTGAGAATAATGCTGCGCAGTATTATCCGGATTATACATATAACCATCCATTATTTACAGAAGGGATGCATATATACAGTGATTCAGGGATCTCAGATTTCTTTTCCGGGATGACAGATGAGCAGAGGATCGGCTTTCTGAACGAGTGGAATGAGAAGAGAGACCACAGGGAAAAGATCTACATTTCTTATGATTCTACGAATAAAAACTGCCAGGCAGGGGAACTGGAGATGGTGGAGTTTGGCCATCCAAAAGACAACCGTGAACTGCCGGTATTTAACTATTCGGTTGCATATGATACATATAACCGGGAGCCGTTATTTTATGAACAGTATCCGGGAAGTATTGTGGATGTTTCGCAGCTCCAGTACATGCTGGAAAAGGCGAAAGGGTATGGATATAAGCGTGCCGGATTTATCCTTGACAGGGGATATTTCAGTAAAGAAAATATCCAGTACATGGATGAATGTGGATATGATTTTGTGATCATGGTAAGGGGAATGGCATCCTTTGTAAAAGGACTGGTACTGGAAAATAAAGGGACATTTGAAATGCACCGGGAGTACGGGATCAGGAAATATAAGGCTTACGGGATGACAGTAAAAAAGCAGATGTATGCCACAGATAAAAAAGAGAGGTATTTCCACATTTTTTATTCGGATCAGAAGCTACCGCAGAAAGGGAACAGACAGAAGGAAAGATTGAACGGATGGGCCAGTATCTTGACCGTATAAAAGGGAAAAAAGTCAGTATTGGTGAAGGATACCGGCAGTATTTTCGCCTGGAAATATATGAGGAAGATGGGACATTTTTATATGCCAGGGAAAAGGAAAAAGTGATAGAAGAGGAATTGTCCCTGTGTGGATATTTTGTCATCGTTACATCGCATAAGATGACAGCAAAGGAAGCGATTGAGCTGTATAAAAGCAGGGATAGTTCGGAAAAACTGTTCCGTGAAGATAAATCGTATCTTGGAAATAAGAGCCTCCGGGTACAGTCAGATGAAGCGGCATTTGCAAAGATATTTGTGGAGTTTGTTGCCCTGATCATACGCAGCCGGATCTATATAATGCTGAAAGACGAAGAAGAAAATCTGGAAAAGAGACCGAATTATATGACGGTTCCGGCGGCGATACGGGAACTGGAAAAGATAGAGATGGTAAGGCAGTCAGATGGAAGATACCGGTTAGACCATGGGCTGACGGCAGTACAAAAAACGATCCTGAAAGCATTCCAGATGGATGGTAATTACATAAGGAAACAGACAGAAGAATTAAGCCATGAGCTGGAAAGAAATATAAAGAAAGAAGAACTGGAGGAGGATACAGATGGCAAGACCGAGGAAAGAACATTCCATTCTTAACTTCCTGTAAAATTAACTCTCGTTTCCAAAGAATGGCTTATTTATGCGGATTTTGCGTATTGTATCGTTAATGATAAGAGAATTAATTATCTCTCGAGAATTAACATATAAAATACTCGCAAATCTACTATTCATGAGGGTTTGGGGCAATCGAGAGTTAAATTATCAGGAAGTTAAGATTCCATTGAAGAAGAGATAAAAAAGCAGGAAGAAGCCGTAGCAAGATCAAAAGCGAGGTATGATTTTGATGTAAAAAAACTGAAGGATCTGTATGCAAAAAAGGATGAAATATGTAAAAAAAAGCTTTTGGAAGCGGTAGAAAAAAGTGGAAAAAGCTATGAAGAGATCATGTCATTTTTACAGGAAAAAGTGAATGAGACGGAATGAAGGACCATAAAAAACGAATTTGAGTGAGAAATTTCAGGAAGTTAAGGCATTATTTTTTGCTGATTTTAACCGAATCAAGTAAGTCTGTTGCAAACGGAAAAAAGAGTCATTTCTGACTCTTTTTTCTACGTTATGGAAATGATAACGATTCATTTAATGAAGCTGAAAAACAACAGTTTCGTAAGGCTTGAGCACCAGTGTTCCATTACCGTATTCCACTTCGTTTTCACCGTAATTGGAGATGATAACAGGAGTATCATACGGTAATTCAATATTTTCAGCGGCATAATCGAACTTCTGCATGGATGCAGAGAAGTTATGTACTGCCAGCCATGTTTTGGTCTGATAACTTCTGGTATAGGCAATTACTGGTCCTTCTTCCGGGCAGCAGAGTTTAAAATCGCCATGAGCCATTACCGGATGTTCTTTGCGCAGTGCAATGAGATTCTGATAGAATCTGAAGACGGAAGAGTCATCATTCATCTGGCTTTCTGCATTGATGATCTTATAGTTTGGATTGACACCAAGCCATGGAGTATGCTCGGAAAATCCCCCGTTTGAACTGTCATTCCACTGCATTGGGGTTCTTGCGTTATCGCGGCTGATGCTCTGGGATTCTGCAAGTGCTTCTTCCGGGGAAGAGCCATTTTCAATCATGGTTTTATAATAATTGCGTGTATCAATATCGTCATAATCATCGATGGACGGGAATGCGACATTAGTCATTCCGAATTCTTCACCCTGGAAAACAAATGGGGTTCCCGGAAGTGTATGCAGGTAGCATGCCAGCATTTTCGCAGATTCTGCCCAGAACTCTTTATCATTTCCATAGAGGGAAACCTGACGTGGTTTGTCATGGTTGCTTAAAAATCTTGCCCACCAGCCGTCTTTTTTCAGAGTTTCATAGTCTTTTTTCAGGTCACGTTTCATTTTCTCAGGTGACCAGGTCTGGATTTCTACGATTGGAGGAACAAACGGGATTGACATGTTAAATTCTTTGCTTGCAGCACTGGAATAGTTGATGGCATCCTGTTCATTATTGATGTTGACTTCTCCGACACTCATCAGATTGTCCGGAGTCATGGTTGCAGCAACCATTTCGCGGATGTAGCGGTGCGTTCCCTCGAGATTTACACATGCGACAGTACCGATCGGTTCATTCATATCTGCACGTCCGTCCAGACCTTTGTCCAGATAGCTGATGGCGTCAATGCGGTAGCCGTCGACACCTTTCTCATTCCAGAAACGGATGATATCAAAGATTTTCTCTTTGGTTTCCGGATTATCCCAGTTCAGATCCGGCTGTTCTCTGGCAAAGAAGTGAAGATAATACTGTCCTCTTTCCGGGACATATTCCCAGGCACTTCCGCCGAATACAGACATCCAGCAGTTCGGTGCACCTCCGTCCGGGGCAGGGTCACGCCAGATATAATAATCGCTGTAAGGATTATTGCGGGATTTCCTTGATTCCTGGAACCAGATATGTTTGTCAGAAGAATGGTTCAGAACCAGATCCATGATAATGGCGATGCCGCGTTCATGTGCGCTGTCGCGGAAAGCTTCCCAGTCTTCCATGGTTCCGAATTCTTCCATGATCGCGAAATAATCGGAGATATCGTAGCCGTTATCCACATTCGGAGAAGCGTAGACAGGGGACATCCATACGGCATTGATGCCAAGCTCTTTCAGATAATCTAATTTCTCAATCATTCCCTTCAGATCTCCGATTCCGTCATTGTTTCCATCTTTAAAACTTCGAGGGTAAATCTGGTAAATGACCAGATCTTTGTACCAGTCTTTTGTGTGTTTCATATTTCCTCACTTTCGTCTTTTTGCATAAATAAATTCTGAATTTATTATATTGTATTGTACAAAAAAACGCAATATAGAAAACATAGAAAGAAAATATCCTCCCGAAAAAGAATTGTGCAATAAAAAAATGCTGTAAAGCCAGCACTTTTTGTATTGTGGGTTACATATAAATATTGTTTGGCTTCTGTCAGAAAATGGCTGAACAGAAAAATGATCAAATGACCAAGAGTAATTATAAAGCCTGCGAAAACGATTGTAAAGATTGTATGGAAGAAAAATTTATGTTAGAATATGCGCGTAAAAAAGGACTTGATGATGACAGACGGAGAAGAAAATGAACGCGAATTTTGAGTATTATAAAGTTTTTTATTATGTATCCAAGTATGAAAATCTGACGAAAGCGGCATCAGTTTTAAAGACCAGTCAGCCTGCGGTGACAAGGACAATACATAATCTTGAAAATATCCTGGGATGCAGATTGTTTACCCGAAGTAAAAGCGGAATGAAGCTGACACCGGAGGGGCGGATTTTTTATGAATATGTGGCTGCGGGATGCGCACAGTTTTTTAAAGCGGAAGATAATCTGAATAATCTGATCAGTCTGGAAAATGGAACCATCTATATCAGTGCAACAGAGACGGCGCTTCACTGTTATCTGTTTGAAGCTGTCAGAGACTTTAATATTCAATATCCGAATGTCCACTTTAAGATACTGAATAACAGTACGACGGATTCTGTCGATGCATTGAAAGAGGGGAAAGTAGACCTTGCGGTTGTGTCGGCGGCCTTACAGGTGACAGAGCCACTGAAGATGAAAGTTGTGCGAAAGTATAAAGAAATTCTGATCAGTGGAAGCCGCTTTTCAGAACTGAAGGGACGGAAGACTTCGCTGGAAGAACTGTCTGCCTATCCATGGATCAGCCTGACTTCTGAGGCAATCACCAGAAGATTCCTGAATGCGTATTTTGCGAAAAATGGCTTACAGTTTTCGCCGGATGTAGAGCTGGCGACTACGGACATGATCCTTCCGGCAGTACGTTACAATATGGGAATCGGATTTCTGCCGGAGGAGTTTGCAAAAGATGATCTGGCATCAGGGAAAGTTTTTGCAATTGATGTAAATGAGACCTTTCCGGAGAGAAGCATTATTCTGATCCATGACACGGAATATCCGCAGAGTATTGCGTCAAAGGCATTTCAGAAGTTTCTGGCAGAAAGGGAATGCACAGAGGCGTAGAGAAATAAAGACATAAAAGAAATAAAGACAGGGCAGATATCATGTGAAAAACACAGATACCTGCCCTGTCTGAACGTTTGAACAATTGCCATCAGGAAATCCATATTATGCGAATCCCTGATGGCTGATTTTATTATAAGGAATTTATCACTGTCCGGATGATTAAAAATCATTCTCCGAATCTGCAAATGAAACTGTGGTCAGAGATTATTTATGCCACTCCCAGTTTCTGATCTCTTCAAGATCCTGGCCGTATTCAGCGATGTACTGTTTGTGCTCAACAAGCTTGTCGTTCATCTTCTGGATTAAGTAAGAACCTTTGTTTCCAAGCTGTGGCAGATGCATGATGGCATCTTTTACAAGGTTGAAACGGTCAATCTGGTTCTGTACACGCATATCGAATGGAGTAGTGATAGTACCCTCTTCCTGATATCCATGAACAGATACATTGTGGTTGTGACGACCATATGTAAGTTCGTGGATCAGTGTTGGATATCCGTGGAATGCAAAGATAACCGGTTTGTCTTTTGTGAAGATCGCATCGTACTCTGCATCACTTAAGCCATGTGGATGTTTATGGTCGGATTCCAGTTTGAACAGGTCGACAACGTTAACAACACGGATCTTAAGTTCTGGCATTTCATCACGAAGGATGGTAACAGCAGCCATGATCTCAAGTGTAGGTGTATCACCACAGCAAGCCATAACAACGTCTGGTTCTTCACCACAGTCATTGCTTGCCCACTCCCAGATACCGATACCCTGTGTGCAGTGCTTAACAGCCTGTTCCATGGTCAGCCACTGGCAGCTTGGATGTTTGGAAGCTACGATTGCGTTTACATAGTTCTTGCTCTTGATGCAGTGATCGAAGCAGGAGAGTAAGCAGTTAGCGTCTGGTGGTAAGTACATACGAACCACGTCTGCTTTCTTATTGGCGATGTGATCGAGGAATCCAGGATCCTGATGTGTAAATCCGTTGTGGTCCTGCTGCCATACGTTGGATGTCAGGATGAAGTTCAGGGATGCGATCGGCTGTCTCCAGGAAAGCTGGTTGCAGACTTTCAGCCATTTAGCATGCTGAGCTGCCATGGAGTCAACGATACGGATGAATGCTTCATAGCTTGCGAAGAAGCCATGACGACCTGTTAACAGGTAACCTTCCAGCCATCCTTCACACATATGCTCGCTGAGCATACTGTCCATGATACGTCCGTCTCTTGCGAGGCAGTCATCAGTATCGAGCATCTCTGCATTCCAGTCACGTTTCTGATATTCGAATACTTTGTACAGACGGTTGGACATACTTTCGTCTGGTCCAAAGATACGGAAGTTTTTGTTCTCTTCATTCAGTTTGAAGATGTCACGGATGTATCCGCCAAGTTCGATCATATCCTGAGCTTTTGTCTTGCCAGGCTGTACTTCAATACCGTAATCACGGAAGTCCGGAAGACGAAGGTCTTTCAGAAGAAGTCCGCCGTTTGCATGAGGGTTGGCACCGAGACGTGCATTTCCCTTAGGAGCCAGTTCAGCCAGTTCAGGGATCAGGCGTCCGTTTTTATCGAACAGTTCCTGTGGACGATAGCTTTCCAGCCATTCTTTGAGAAGTTCCAGGTGTTCTGGTTTTTCCATGGTGATCGGAACCTGATGAGCACGGAAAGAACCTTCAATCTGAAGTCCGTCAACAACCTTAGGACCTGTCCATCCCTTAGGAGTACGAAGGATGATCATTGGCCATACCGGACGCTCCGGATCATTGTTCTCACGGGCGTTCTTCTGGATTGCTTTGATCTCTTCGATTACAGTATCCATTGTCTCAGCCATCTTCTTGTGCATGGTCATTGGGTCGTCGCCTTCAACGAAGTATGGTTTCCAGCCACAGCCTTTGAAGAAGTATTCAAGTTCTTCATGAGAAAGACGGGAGAAGATAGTCGGGTTGCTGATCTTATATCCGTTTAAGTGAAGAACAGGAAGGACAGCACCGTCTGTGATCGGGTTCAGGAATTTGTTGGACTGCCAGGATGTTGCCAGAGGGCCGGTCTCAGCTTCACCGTCACCTACAACAGTAGTAGCGATCAGGTCTGGATTATCGAATACAGCTCCGAATGCATGAGCGATGGAATAACCAAGCTCACCACCTTCGTTGATAGAACCAGGTGTTTCCGGTGCACAGTGGCTCGGAACTCCGCATGGGAAGGAGAACTGTTTGAACATTTTCTTCATACCTTCCTCATCCTGGCTGATGTTAGGATAAACTTCGCTGTAAGAACCTTCCAGATAAGTGTTGGCGATCATGAAGTTTCCGCCATGTCCCGGACCGGAAAGCAGGATCATATCAAGGTCATAACGTTTGATGACACGGTTGCAGTGTACATAAACGAAGTTCTGTCCTGGTACAGTTCCCCAGTGACCAACGATTTTCTTCTTGATCTGGTCCATTGTTAATGGCTCTCTCAGAAGCGGATTGTCAAGAAGATAGAGCTGTCCGGCAGACAGGTAGTTTGCTGCACGCCAGTAAGCATCGATTTTGTCAAGCATTTCCTGATTTAAAGGCTGCTTTTCGAGACATAATGTGTTGTCTTCCATTTTCTTACCTCTTTCTTTAGAATTTTTTATGTGTATAACGAAAGCTGTCATAGGAATGTTACTTTGTTATTTTTTTAACCGAACACATCCTACCATATCGGAAACGAAACGTAAAATAGCAATATTGCATTATAATTATAAGTTTCTGATATGGATAGATGAGCTGTAAAGAAATGATTCGGTTATGAGCAGGCAGTAAAGCAGATATTGGATATCCGGATGAAAAAAGTTGTTTTGGAAGGAAAATGACTGACATTTGATATGAAAGATGTTGAAAAGGATCAGGCGTTAATTAGTGATTTTCACGAAAAACCATATAATATAAAAGTTATATTGCAATTTGCACAAAAAATAGATATAATAAAAAAAACAATTGCGCATAAGGTATATAAAACTGCCGCTTATAGTGAGATTGATACCAGATTTTGGATTAATCGGAGAAAGTATAAGCGGTAACAGTGAAAAATCACGAAGGAGACAAAGAATTATGGGAAAAAGAGCAGCAGGAATTTTACTGCCGATCAGCAGTCTGCCGTCAGACTATGGAATCGGCTGTTTTTCCAAAAGTGCATATGAGTTTGTAGACTGGCTAAAGGAAGCAGGACAGACCTACTGGCAGATTCTGCCGCTGGGACCGACCAGCTACGGAGATTCACCGTATCAGTCCTTCTCTACATTTGCAGGTAATCCGTATTTTATTGATCTGGACGCACTGGTAGAAGAGGGGGTTCTTGATAAGAAAGACTGCCAGAAAGTAAACTGGGGAAAGAAAGCGGATGATGTAGATTATGAGAAGATTTATAAAGGCCGCTATCAGCTTTTGAGAAAAGCCTATGAAAACAGCGATATCAGCAAAAACCCGGATTATCAGAAATTTGTGGCAGAGAACAGTTGGTGGCTGTCTGACTATGCTTTATTTATGGCGGTAAAAGACCGTTTCGAAGGTGTAGAATGGACCAAATGGGCGGAGGATATCAGACTTCGCTGGAATAATGCTATGGATTATTACCGTGAGGAATTATATTTTGATATTGAATTCCAGCAGTATATGCAGTTTAAATTCTACGAGCAGTGGATGAAACTGAAATCCTATGCAAACTCAAAAGGAATCCAGATCATTGGAGATATTCCGATTTATGTTGCCATGGACAGTGCAGATGCATGGGCACATCCGGAACTGTTCCAGTTAGATCAGGATAATGTGCCGCTGGCAGTGGCAGGATGCCCGCCGGATGGATTTTCTGCAACCGGACAGTTATGGGGGAATCCGTTGTACCGCTGGGATTATCACAGAGATACCGGATATCAGTGGTGGATTTCCAGAATGAGCTATTGCTTCAGACTGTACGATGTTGTTCGAATTGACCATTTCCGCGGATTTGATGAATACTTTTCTATTCCATACGGAGACACCGATGCCAGAGGCGGACACTGGGAAAAAGGTCCTGGAATCGATCTGTTCCGTAAAATTGAGCAGGCACTTGGATGGAAACAGGTTATCGCAGAGGACTTAGGATATATGACAGATTCTGTACGCCATCTGGTTTATGAGAGCGGCTTCCCTGGAATGAAAGTTCTGGAATTTGCTTTTGACTCCAGAGATTCCGGATGCGCCAGCGATTATCTGCCACACAATTATCCGGAAAACTGCGTGGCATATACAGGAACCCATGATAATGAAACAATCGTGGGCTGGTGGAAGAGCATCACAGCAGCAGAGAGAAAGCTGGCAAGAGATTATCTGTGCGACTATGCAACACCGGAAGAAGAACTGTATAAATGCTTTATCAGTCTGATCATGCGCAGCGCAGCACGTGTCTGCGTAATTCCGATGCAGGACTATATGGGACTGGATAACAGATTCCGAATGAATAAACCGTCTACAGTTGGCATTAACTGGAAATGGAGAATTAAGAAGAGAGATCTTACAAAGAAACTCCAGAAAGAGATTCATGATGTGACCTTGCGTTATGGTCGTAAGAACTGGGATTAAGTACATATTGATATAATTATAATAATGTAAAAAATAACAGCGTTTGGATATCAATCATATCTGGAACGCTGTTTTATGTTGCTTTTTTTCAGGCAGAGCTGTCTGTCAGAGGGAGAAAAATGGGACAGTTCTGAGGGAAGTTATTTTTGTACGAAAAAGAAAACAAGGAAATTGTTTTGGCAGGTATACAATTGAGAAAGAAATCCATTGATTTTCGGACGATGTCTGATAAAATATTAACCAGAAAAAAGCAAAAAAACAGATTTTCAGGAGGAAAAATAAATGAATTATAATAGATTGGAAACCAGTCTGATTGATGTGATCAAAGAAGAACAGGCGAAGCTTGGATATATGAAAGAGAAGATCAGTCTTTATTATCCACTCAGTTCCCTGAATCATTTCTTTGGCAGCGAGGCAGATGCGGCAGGAATGATGGAGATTTTAAAAGATTTTCCTTCTTATATAGAAGATAAATTCGGGGAGGTTGTAGTGTCACACAGAGGAGATCGTTTCTGCTTCACTGTTTCGGATAAAGCTTCTGAATATGTGCATAATAATATGAAAGACAATGAATTTATCAAGGCACTGATCGAGTTGGTTGGCAGACATGGATGCACAATGGATGAAATTAAAGAATTATTTGATTCTTATTCAGACAAAATTGTTACGGAAGCGATGGATAATGGCGAATTTGATATAATGATGCGCTTTGATGATGGTTCAGACCCTTATTATTACTGCTTTAAAGATGAGGGATGCCATATTATTTATCACAGATCCTGCCGGAAGACTATGCGGATTTTGGGTTTTAACCGCCTGACGCAATCGGGACAGAGAGAGGGATTATAAAAATCTGCCGGGTTTTGAATATCCGGATAGATCAGAATGCTCCTTTTATCTGTAAGTACTGATGTAATGACAGAGAATGCTTCCACTGTTGAAACAGCCAAAATATCTGTAACATTTGCAACAAAAGTGTGTTATTTTTTTGTCAAATACTAACAAAAATAAACCGAAATTCGATATTGACAGATACTCTCAATAATGGTAATTTTTATTTGACTTAATGTTTTTTATTTATAGAAACGAGTAACATTTTATTACATTATTTTACAGGGATAATAGATAGAATTGAATTGACAGTTGGAGGGAAAGATTAAATGAGAAAAACCAAAATTATCTGTACAATGGGACCGTCTACTGATAAAGGCGATGTTATGGAGCAGCTTGTGAGAGAGGGAATGGACGTAGCACGTTTCAACTTTTCACATGGACCTCATGATGAGCAGAGAGGCCGTATCCAGAAGCTGAGAGAACTTCGCAAAAAATATGACAGACCTGTTGCAGCACTTCTTGATACAAAGGGACCGGAGATCAGACTTGGGTGTTTCAAGGATGGTAAGATTTCTCTGGAAGAAGGACAGATTTTTACATTTACAAATAAAGATATCGAAGGAACTAATGAGTGCGTAAGCATTACTTATAAAGAGCTTTATAAGGATGTGCAGCCGGGCGGACATATTCTGGTTGATGATGGACTTGTAGACCTGGAGGTTCAGGACATCGCAGGAAAGGACATTGTCTGCAAGGTTATTAATGCAGGTGTGATTGGCGACAGGAAGGGTGTTAATGTTCCGGGTGCAAACCTGAAGATGCCATTCATCAGTAAAAAAGACCATGATGATCTTCTCTTCGGTATCCAGGAAGGATTTGATTTCGTTGCAGCATCTTTTACACGTACTGCAAACGATATCCGCGAAGTAAGAAAAATCCTGAAAGAAAACGGCGGTGAAGAGATTCAGATCATTGCAAAGATTGAGAACCAGCAGGGCGTTGACAATATCGATGAGATCATCGAAGCAGCGGACGGTATCATGATCGCCAGAGGTGACATGGGTGTTGAGATTCCGCCGGAATATGTACCTGTTATCCAGCAGAAGATCATCCAGAAAGTTTACACAGCAGGCAAACCGGTCATCACTGCAACACAGATGCTTGACTCCATGATCTCTCATCCGAGACCAACCCGTGCAGAGGCTACAGATGTTGCCAATGCGATTTTCCAGGGAACAAGTGCTACCATGCTTTCCGGTGAGACAGCAGCAGGTAAATATCCGGTACAGGCACTTCAGATGATGAGCCGTATCGCAGAACATATGGAACAGAACATCGACTACAATACAATCTTTAAGAAAACAGACAGAAATGAAAATCCGGATATCACAAACGCGATCGCACATGCAACCTGCCTGACAGCAATCGACCTGAAGGCAAGTGCAATCCTTGCAGTAACCAAATCTGGAAGTACCGCACACATGATGTCCAAACACAGACCAGGATGCCTGATCGGTGCATGTACAAGTTCTGAGAGAGTTCTGCGTCAGTTAAATCTGTCCTGGGGCGTTTATCCGATGCTGATCAAAGAAGAATACAGCTCAGAAATCCTTTGCCTGAGAGCAATTGAAGCAGCACAGAAGCATAAACTTGTAAAAGTTGGCGATACTGTTGTATTTGCCGGTGGTGTACCGCTTGGTATTCCGGGAAGAACAAATATGATCCGTGTCTGCATTGTAGAATAATAAGAACAACAGGATAACCACAAGATATAATTACAGAAATATAACCACAGAAGCTGTCCGTTATTTATTGACAGGAATTGCGATATGAGTTATTATCTGCAAAAGGCAATAGCATAAATTTTAAAGACACATACAAGGGTCTGCCGTCAGAAAAAAGTATAACAAACAGATACTTTTCGACAGCGGCCCCTTGTTTTTGTGCGTAATGAGGAGAGAAAATTATTATGAAAATAAATGGAGAAGAAGATTCCAGGCATATTTTCAGAGGGGAGCTGGCACTGGTGATCGCAGTCATGATCAACAGCCTTGCAGTTATCCTGATGCTGTATTCCGGTTCCGGAATATCTGCCATATCCAGTGTGCCTTATGCATTTGAGAAAGTATTTCCGGTGATTACACTGGGAACATGGACTTATATTTTTCAGGCAATTCTGATCTTAAGCCTGATGATCCTGAGAAAGAAATTTGTACCGGTTTATCTGTGCAGTTTCCTTGTGGGTTTTGCATTCAGCGAACTGCTTGATGTCAATGAGGCATGGATCAATGTTCTGCCAAAGACAATTCCGCTCAGAGTGTTATACTTTGTCATCAGTTATCTGCTGATCTGTGTGGGAATTGCACTGTCTAACAGATGCGGTCTTCCGATCATTCCGACAGACCTGTTTCCGCGCGAGCTGTCAGAGATTATTAAAGTGAAATATTCTAAGATCAAAGTTTCTTTTGATGTAATCTGCCTGACAATTACTGCCTGCATGACAGGACTGATCCTGGGACATATCAGCGGGCTTGGCATCGGAACTGTGCTGGCGGCATTTACCATGGGAAAAGTGATCGGCCTGATCGGTGACCAGATGGATAAACATTTCCGGTTTGTGAATTTTACTCAGCGACGTTCACAGGTAGCGTAACAGACCTGTCATGATATATCTGAATAATACCACAGCATTTCTGAAAGAATCCCGCATTGCGGGATTTTTTTTTCTGTGATACACTTGACACAGCATAAGTATATTGGAAAAATGTTGACAATAGATATTTGTTTTTGTCGGAAAAATACAGATTTTTAACCAAATCAGGCAAGTGGCGAAGCGGATGCTTTTATCCGCTTGATTTTCTGATAAGAAGTTAGCTGGGAGGGTGGAAAATGGTTCTCATTAAAGAACGCATTGGAAAAATGCTGGAATATTTAAAGGATCAGATTTATCCGGAGAGTGTGCCGATCGGGAAGTATCGTATGATCAAAACAGATCAGAGATTTGCAGATGTGGCGAATCTTGATACTTCGGACTGGGAGGAGTTTACAAATACGCAGATATGGGGTGGACACAGGGAATACTACTGGTTCGAAACATCTGTGACAGTACCGGATGAGTTTGAGGGAAAGTGTATTGTATATGAACTTCGGACGGGAAGAGAGAGCGAGTGGGATGCGACAAATCCACAGTTTACAATCTATGTAAATGGTGCTCTTGTACAGGGACTTGATATCAACCACAGAGAAATTATTCTTGCAGAGCAGGCGAAAGCCGGAACTCAGTACAGGATTGTTCTCTCTGCTTTTACCGGAGATCAGAATTTCAGCCTGAAGCTGGATTCCAGATTGAAGGTTCTGGACAGAAAAACAGAGAAGTATTTTTATGATCTTTCTGTACCATATGAAACGGCACGTCTGTTAAATACGGATGACAGAGCGTATATTACGATTATTCAGGCGTTAAATGATTCCCTGAATCTTCTGGATATGAGACGGGAGGGTTCGCCGGAATATTATGAGAGTCTGGAGAAAGCGCAGGAATTTATTACAAAAGAGTTTTATGAGAAACATTGTGATAAAGAGCGGGAACCGGTGATCTGCTGTGTGGGTCATACGCATATTGACTGTGCATGGTTATGGACATTAAGAGTAACAGAGGATAAGGCTGTGAGAAGCTTTTCTACAGTATTAAATCTGATGAAGCAATATCCGGAATATATCTTCATGTCCAGTCAGCCGCAGTTATATAAGTTTGTAAAGAAAAACGCACCGCAGGTTTATGAGCAGATCAAAGAGCGTGTAAAAGAAGAACGCTGGGAAACAGAAGGCGGTATGTTTGTGGAAGCAGACTGTAATCTGGCGTCAGGGGAGGCTCTGGTGCGTCAGTTTATGCATGGAAAGAAATTCTTCAGGGATGAATTCGGAACGGACAATAAGATTCTCTGGCTTCCGGATGTATTCGGATATTCGGCGGCACTTCCTCAGATTATGCAGAAGTGTGGAATTCCATATTTTATGACAACGAAGATCAGTTGGAATGAGTTGAATAAGATGCCGTATGATACCTTTGAATGGGAGGGAATTGATGGAAGCAGGGTTCTGACACATTTTATTCCTACCAGAGATTATAATAAGGCGGCAGTGGAAGGCGGTACCGAAACGGAGCATTTTACGACTTATAACGGGTATCTGAATCCGAGCCAGATGAAAGGCGGATGGGCACGTTACAGTCAAAAAGATCTGAATGATGAGGTTCTCTGCAGTTTCGGATTTGGCGATGGTGGCGGCGGTCCGTCGAAAGAGGAACTGGAAAATCAGAGGCGTATGGAGCTGGGAATTCCGGGATGTCCGAGAACAAAAATGTCCACAGCACTTGATTTTTTCGAGAGACTGGATAAAGAGACAAAAGGCAGTAAATATCTTCCGTCGTGGGTTGGAGAATTATATCTGGAATACCACAGAGGAACGTATACTTCCATGGCAAGAAATAAGAAGTATAATCGAAAGGCAGAGCTTGCTTATCAGGATGAAGAAACTTATGCGGCAATGGATGAATTGCTGACAGGGAATACATATCCGAAAGATGCACTTTATGATGCGTGGGAAGTAATCCTCAGAAATCAGTTTCATGATATTTTACCGGGGTCTTCCATTAAAGAAGTATATGACGATTCGAAAGCGGAATATGAGAAGATTTTTGCGGAAAATAAAGAGCTGAAAGCTGCTTCTCTTGGAAGTCTTGTAAAGAATATAGATGCACCTTTGCATGCAGTGATTGTGTTTAATCCGAACAGCGGTGAGGTTCCGGGAATTGTTTCTTTTAGCTGCCCGGAAGAAATTAAGAATCCAGTGCTGAAGGATCGCGGAAGTTCAGTGGCGGTTCAGAAAGTGGGAGATGTTTACATTTTTGCAGCAGCAGGTGTGCCGTCTAAGGGGTATAAAACTTATATTCTGGAGGATGGAGAAGAAAATGCTGAGAAAGTGCCGGAAGCATCTATGGATGTTTCTGTAAAGCATATGGAGAATGTCTGGTTTGCCATTGATTATAATGAAAAAGGGCAGTTTGCGAAAATTTATGATAAGGCAGCTAAGAGGCAGGTTTTAAAAGAAGGAAAAGCGGGAAATGTGATTATCAGTTATGAGGATCGCCCACATAATTATGATGCATGGGATGTAAATAATTATTATACGGAGAAATCCTGGGAGATTGATGATGTTTCTTCTATGGAAGTGACAGAGGACGGACCGGTCAGAGCGTGTGTAAGGATTGAGAGAAAGTATCTGGATTCTGTGATTGTGCAGGAGATTTATCTGTATCATGATATTCCGAGGATTGATATCAGGAATGTGATTGACTGGAGGGAACATCAGATTTTTGTCAAGGATTATTTTCCTGTGGATGTGCATGCGAATGAGGCGACATTTGATATTCAGTATGGTAATGTAAAACGCCCGACACATGCAAATACGTCATGGGATTTTGCGAAGTTTGAGGTGTGTCATCATAAATGGATGGATGTAAGTGAGGATGGATATGGCGTAAGTTTCCTGAATGACTGCAAGTTTGGTGTGAGTGTGCGCGGAAGTGAAGTAGGGCTTTCCATGCTGAAATCTGCGATTCATCCGAATCCTGAGGCAGATAAAGAACATCATGAATTTACCTATTCTGTTTATCCACATACAGAAAACTGGACAGATGCCAATACGGTTGCTCAGGCGTATGAATTGAATAATCCGATGACTGCTGTTGTGAAAGAGAATGAGGGTGGAAATCTTGCGGATGAATATTCTCTGTTTAAAGTTGATCGGGATAACGTGGTGATTGAAACAGTTAAGAAAGCGGAAAACGGGGAGGAACTGATCGTTCGTCTGTATGAGTGCTATAATAGAAGGACGAATGTGATTCTTATCTGTGGAGAAGAAATTGCAGATGCGGTTGAATGTAATCTTTTGGAAGAAGATGAAAAACAGGTATCTTTTGCGGATAATACCGTTTCTTTGTTGATCAGGCCATATGAAATCAAGACTTTAAAGATAAAGCTGAAATAGAGTGAATCAGGGAAAATAACAGTAAAAAACTATATAAAGAAAGGGAAAACTGTATTTTCAGGAAAAAATACAGCCAGGGAATTTAATATGAGATATGCAGTAGCAATTGATATCGGCGGAACAAATACAAGGGTTGCACTTGTGAATGAGAATCTGGAGATTACGGACAGACAGCAGTTTGCGACAAATCCGGAGAATCCGGAGGAAACGCTGGGAAAGATTGCGGATGTGATCAAAGGGTATGACTGTGAGATCGTGGGTGCGGGAATGTCCTGCCCGGGGCCGCTTGATCTGGTGAATGAGAAGATTATTACACCTCCGAATATCAGAGGGGACTGGTATCATCTGCCTGTAGCACAGAAGCTGAGGGATATGATCCATATTCCGGTGTATCTGAATAATGACGGAAATCTGGCTGCGCTTGCGGAGTCTGTGGCAGGTGAGGGAAAGGATTACCGGTTTGTACAGTTTCTGACGATTTCAACAGGGATCGGAGCCGGGTTTGTGATTGATAAGGAGATTTTCCAGGGGGCTCATGGATGGGCGAATGAGGTGGAAAATACGATCATGATGCAGGATGGTCCGTCACATGGTACGATCCTTCCGGGTGGCATTGAGGCGATCAGCAGTGGGACAGCCATTACGACGAGAGCGAGAAATGCAGGGATGGATGTAAAACATGCGGGTGAGGTGAATGCTCTGGCACTTGAAGGAAATGAAACTGCGCAGAAAATTATGACAGATGCGAAAGTTCATCTTGCCAATTTCATTGCGGCGATTTATAATCTTGTTGACCCGGATATTGTGATTCTGGGCGGCTCAGTAGCGATTAAGATAGATGGCTTTGTGCAGGAAGTGGAAGAACTGGTCAGGAGTAAGGTTTATGAGGCTCAGAGACCGTTTATCAAGGTGAGGAAATCTACATTGAGTGAGGACTCTGGACTGATCGGGGCAGGGTATCTTGCTTTTTCACGAAGTGCTATAAAATAACAGGGTTATCTGACAGGGGGAGAAATCCTCCTGTACTGTTTTGAGAGGAATAGTGGCGTGGGATTATGAAGAAAATAATTATTAAAAACAAAAGAAAAATCTGGTTTTGGTTTCTGATGATTGTTTTTCTGATTTTTGCGTGCAGGGCGGCTTATGTTGCAGGCAACAGAACCGGCCGTATGAGGCAGATGGAAACAGAGCAGCAACAGCAGCAACAGCAGGAAACTGGCAGAGCAGGACAGAATGAACAGGAGGAAATATGCTGAATCAATTTTCAAGAACGGAGCTTCTTCTGGGAAAAGAGGCGATGAATAAACTGGAGAACTCCAGAGTGGCAGTGTTTGGAATCGGCGGGGTTGGCGGATATGTCTGTGAGGCGCTGGCGAGGAGTGGAGTGTATTCGTTTGACCTGATCGATGATGATAAGGTGTGTCTGACGAATCTGAACAGACAGATCATTGCTACCAGAAAGACGGTAGGCCAGTATAAGACAGAAGTGATGAGAGACAGGATCCTGGAGATTAATCCTAAGGCAGAGGTAAGAATCCATAATTGTTTTTATCTTCCGGAGAATGCGGCTGATTTTGATTTCAGTGAGTATGATTATGTGGTGGATGCGGTGGATACTGTGACTGCGAAGATTGAGCTGATCATGCGTGCGAAGGAGTCGGGGACTCCGATCATCAGCAGTATGGGTGCCGGGAATAAGCTGGATGCGAGTGCGTTTCGGGTAGCGGATATTTATAAGACGAAGGTGTGTCCGCTGGCGAAGGTTATGCGCAGGGAGCTGAAGAAGCGTGGTGTGAAGAAGCTGAAGGTTGTTTATTCTGAGGAGAAGCCGATCAGACCGATTGAGGATATGGCGATCAGCTGCAGGGCGCATTGTATTTGTCCGCCTGGGGCGAAGCATAAGTGTACGGAGCGCAGGGATATTCCTGGTAGTGTGGCGTTTGTGCCTTCTGTAGTGGGGCTGATCATTGCAGGGGAAGTGATTAAGGATCTGACGGCGGAGTGCAGGAGACAGGCTGATTAAGGCGGTTTTGGAAAGAAAAGAGATAGTCAGTCAAAGGAATTAAAAGTTTTAATGTTTGAAGATGTATATCATATCTGAAGGGTGTGGTGTACATCTTTTTTTGGGTAGCGGGATTGTCAGGGAGGGACGCACAGAAAAATAGTTTATTTCGTGTGCGGTTTCGGACACTAAGATATTCTAAGCCGCCAAAAATCTGCTAAAAGCATGAGAAAACAGAGCCAAACTCGCCTGCGGCTCAGACAGTGTCTCTGTTTCTCATAACGCAGATTTTTGCTGGCTAAGAATATCTAAGTATCCTGCAAATGCACACGAAATAAACTATTTTTCTGCGCTGTGTACGGGATATGGGGTAGATTGTTACTGTGCACGGAGTGAACAGTAACGGTAGATTATTTTGGGGTTGGGGAAGGCGGTAAACGGTTGACTACACTGGGGTTTGCAAGTATAATGTTTTCTGGTGAATTGGCTGGAAATGTGAGTTGATTCGACTGATACAGAAGATTGAGTTTGAAAGATAAAAGGCAGGTTATATATGAAGACAATTAGTGTGGAAGAACTGGAGAAGATTGATTCTTCGGAGATTACGATCGTGGATGTGCGTCCGGCGGATCAGTATAGCAGAGGGACTTTTCCAGGGGCGATAAGTATTCCGATGGATGAGTTTGATGATAAGATGGAAACCGTAGGAAAAGAGAAGACAGTGTATGTTCTCTGCCATACGGGTGACAGAAGCCAGGAGTGTGTGGAGAAACTGACAGAGGCAGGATATGACGCTGTGAATGTTGATGGTGGATACCGTGCATATCTGAGACTTTCTCTGAGCCGTTTTATGGCGGATGATGCAGAGGAGAAGAAGAAAGAGAAGACAAAAGAGATTGAGCATAGTATTATTAAGACATTCAGAAAGACAATATGGAGACCGTTTACCAAGGCACTGAATGAATATCAGTTGATTCAGGAAGGGGATAAGGTTGCTGTTTGTATTTCGGGCGGTAAGGATTCCATGCTTATGGCGAAGCTGATCCAGGAATTACAGAGACATGGTAAGATTCATTTTGAGGCGGTTTTTCTGGTAATGAATCCGGGGTATAATGCGGATAACTGGAAAATTATTCAGGAGAATGCGAAGCTTCTGGGGATTCCGCTGACTGTGTTTGAGAGTAATATTTTTGATACTGTGGCGGAGATTGACAGGAATCCGTGTTATCTGTGTGCGAGAATGAGACGTGGTTATCTGTATTCTCATGCGAAGGAGTTGGGATGTAATAAGATTGCGCTGGGACATCATTTTGATGATGTGATCGAGACAATTCTGATGGGTATGCTGTACAGCGGCAAGGTGGAGACGATGATGCCGAAGCTGCACAGCCAGAACTTTGAGGGAATGGAGCTGATCCGTCCGATGTATCTGATCAAGGAGTCTGCGATCAAGGCATGGAGAGATACGAACGGGCTGCACTTTATCCAGTGTGCATGTCGTTTCACTGAGAACTGTGTAAGCTGTGGCGGTGGACGTGGTTCCAAGCGTGATGAGATGAAGGAGCTGGTTGCACAGTTTCGAAATACCAGCAGCGTGATCGAGACAAATATCTTTAACAGTGTGCGTGATATCAATCTTCGTACTGTTATGGGATATCATAAGGATGGAGAATATTATAATTTTCTGGATGATTATGATCAGCGTGGCAATAAGGGAAAAAAGGAAGATTTACCGGAAGACAGTTTGATGCAAGAGAATCCGGCAGAAGAGAGAAAGGAATCTGACCAGGCAGAGTGAATTTGTGTGGGAAAGATTGATACGAAAGCAGGAATGTGAAAGTAAGAGAGCAGGGATATATTATGGAAAATTCTTATGTCTTACAGTTACAGGAACCGAAATTTAAAGAGTTTTATTTAAGTTACAGCGGCTACGCACAATGCGGGCCGCTGCATTGTTATGGTCCGGCATCCAGACCACATTATATTATTCATTTTGTGCTGAAGGGGAAAGGGATGTATCAGGCATCCGGACAGAAGCATTATCTGTCTGCGGGACAGGGCTTTCTGATCGAGCCGGGGACACAGACGTTTTATCAGGCAGATAAGGATGATCCGTGGAGTTATCTGTGGATTGGTGTTGGCGGAAGTAAGGCGGGAAGGTATATCCGGGATATCGGGCTGAACAGTGAGCAGTTGATTTTTCGGTCGGAGAGTGGAGAGAAGCTGAAGGAGATTGTGCTGGATATTCTGAAGCATACGGAGATGACGACGGCGAATCTGTTTTATCTGCAGGGGAGACTATATGATTTCTTTTCTGTTCTGGCGAGGGATGTGGTGATTGATTCTTATGTGGGAACGATGAAGGGAAAGGAATATGGTAAGGAGAGTGGATATATTAAGGAGGCCATGGCATTTATCAGGAATGAATATGCGAATGGGATTGGTGTGAATGAGCTTGCGCAGCATCTGAATGTGAGCAGGAGTTATCTGTATACGCTTTTTATGAAGGGGCTTAATATTTCTCCGAGGGATTTTTTGCAGAAGTACAGGATTACCAGAGCGAGGGAGCTGCTGGTTCTGACGGAATTATCTGTGGAGGCGGTGGGGACATCGTGTGGATATGGAACTGCGGAGAGATTTGCGAGGGCATTTAAACAGGAGATAGGGATGACACCTACGCAGTTCAGAAAGTATTACAGAAATGAGAACAGAAGAAATCTGGAAACGGCAGGGGATGAGCTGGAAAAACTGTTGAATGGATAAATAATAATAGACAGATTATGGTGGATGACATTTATGGGTTAACATTTATAGGTTAACATTTTGAGGGTTTTGATGAACATAATGCTATAACGTCGGAGAGTGACTTCTCTTATAATAAAGACAACAAAAAATGCGAAAGAAAGGGAGAAGTTATGAGCATTATTTTTCATGAGAGTTCAAAAACGTTTCATTTATATAATGGTGAGATCAGTTATCTGATGTGCGTCCTGCCGAATGGACATCTGGGAAATCTGTATTTTGGTAAGAGGATTCATGACAGGGAGAATTTTTCTTATCTGCTGGAGATGAAGAGAAGACCGATGAGTTCCTGTGTTTTTGAGGGGAATCGTAAGTTTTCCCTGGAACATTTGAAATTGGAGTATCCGGTGTATGGAAGTTCGGATTATCGTTATCCGGCTGTGGAGGTTTTGCAGGAGAATGGAAGCAGGATTTCGGATTTTGTGTATGTGGGCCATGAGATTATGGATGGAAAGCCGAAACTTCAGGGACTTCCGGCTACTTATACGGAGAGCGAGGAAGAGGCGCAGACGTTATGTGTGAAGCTGAAGGATGAAGTGACGGGAGTGGTTCTGGAACTTTTGTATACGATTTTTGCACAGGGTGGTATTGTGGCGAGAAGTGCGAAGCTGACGAATGAGGGTGAGAAGAGTGTACATCTGCTGAGTGCGATGAGTCTCAGTCTGGATCTCCCGGATAAGGAGTATGTGTGGATGCAGTTTTCCGGTGCATGGGCGAGGGAGCGTCATGTGAAGGAGAGAAAGTTGGAGCAGGGAGTGCAGTCTGTGGGAAGTATCAGGGGAAATTCTTCTCATCAGCATAATCCGTTTGTGGTTCTGAGACGTCCTTCTGCAACGGAGAATGCAGGGGAGGTTCTGGGATTCAGTCTGATTTACAGTGGAAATCACAGGATGCAGGCGGAAGTGGATACTCATGATACGACCCGTGTCACAGTGGGAATCAATCCGCAGAATTTTGACTGGAAGCTGGAGTGTGGAGAGAGTTTTCAGACTCCGGAGGCAGTGGTTGTGTTTTCTGATCAGGGATTGAATGGAATGAGCCAGACCTTCCATAAGCTGTATCAGAAGAGACTGGCAAGGGGTTACTGGAGAGACCGTCCAAGACCAATTTTAAATAACAACTGGGAAGCAACTTATTTTGATTTCACGGAGGATCGTCTGGTGGAAATTGCATCCAAGGCAAAGGAATGTGGAGTGGAGCTGTTTGTACTGGATGATGGATGGTTTGGTGCGAGAAGTAATGATTATGCCGGACTTGGAGACTGGGTGGCGAATCAAGAACGCCTGCCGAGGGGAATTAAGGGACTGTCAGAACGGATCGAGGATATGGGCATGAAGTTTGGCCTGTGGTTTGAGCCGGAGATGGTGAATAAGGATTCGGATCTTTACCGGGCGCATCCGGACTGGATTTTGCAGACTCCGCAGAGGAATTCCTGCCATGGCAGAAATCAGTTTGTGCTGGATTTTTCCAGAAAAGAGGTTGTGGACTGTATTTATGAGATGATGTATCAGATTCTTTCCGAAGCAAAAGTTTCCTATATTAAATGGGATATGAACAGAAGTATTACGGAATGCTGGTCAGCGGCACTTCCGGCGGATCGTCAGGGGGAAGTGTTCCACAGATATATTCTTGGAGTTTATGATCTGTATGAGAGACTGAATACTGCATTTCCACAGATTCTGTTTGAGTCCTGTGCGAGCGGTGGCGGAAGGTTTGATCCGGGACTTCTTTATTATGCACCGCAGGGCTGGGCGAGTGATGATACAGATGCTGCGGAGAGAGTAAAGATTCAGTACGGAACGAGCATGTGTTATCCGATCAGTTCGATCGGAAGTCATGTATCTGTGGTTCCGAATCATCAGTTGAATCGTAAAACTCCGTTACATACGAGAGCAAATGTGGCTTATTTTGGGACATTTGGATATGAGCTGGATTTGAATAAGCTGTCTGAGGATGAGATTTTGGAAGTAAAAGCGCAGATCGCATTTATGAAAGAGTACAGGGAAGTGATTCAGTTTGGAAATTTTTACAGACTGAAAAGTCCGTTTGAGGGAAATGAGACTGTGTGGATGAGCGTCAGTGAGGATAAAAAGACGGCTCTGGTGTTCTGGTACAGGGAAAGAAATGTGGTAAATGCAGATTTTACCAGAGTGCGCCTGGAAGGGCTGAATCCGGATTTTCTTTATAAGAATGAACTTAATGGAACGGAGAATTACGGGGATGAGCTGATGAACCTAGGACTGATCACTACGGATTCTACAGCTGGTGAGCCGACAGATGAGGAAGAACTCTGCTCAGACTATGAGTCCAGAATTTATATCCTGAAGGCAGAGACGAATTGAGTGAAAAGTAATGGGAAAGAACCAATGACAGGCAAGGGGAAGAAAAAAGTATTATTAAGGGAAGTATTATAAAAAGTATTATGAAAGAATAAGGAAGCTGCATGGCGGGGAGAACAAATTTTCTCTGCTATGCGGCTTCGTTTTTGTGGGTAATATTGCGGATTATCTGCTTCTATGCTATACTTCAACACAGTGGCCGGACGAAGTTCCTTTGTTTATCTGTATGATGAGTGAAGGTGGGAGTGAATGGAAAAACTTCGGCGGGCAGGAGAGAAAAGTAACGGAAAGGACGAAAGAGAGATGACAGCAAAATATGCATTTAAACAGTCAATTCCGATCATGGCAGGATATATTGTGCTCGGTATGGGATTTGGTGTTCTGCTGGAAGCAAAGGGGTATGGTGTGCTCTGGGCGATTGCCATGAGTGTGTTTATTTATGCGGGTTCTATGCAGTATGTTGCCATAGATCTGATCACCGGTGGATCTTGCTACGGCACCGCACGGACTTCCGGAGCTGATTGCGTGTGTGGCGGTTGTGTTGCTGCATCTGTGGAAGAGAAATACACTGCTCAGTATTATTGCGGGAACGGCTGTTTATATGGTGCTGGTGCAGGTGATGTTTTAACTGAGTCAGGTAAGCAGCGAAGCGGATGCTTTTATCCGCCTGATTCAGACAGAGGATAAAGGGAATTATCTGATTTATTTATATGGAAGAAACGAAAGGAGGCACTCATGACATTACAGGAGATTCTTGAAAGTGTAAAAAGCGGTTCGGTATCTGTGGAAGAGGCAGAGCGAATCCTTAAGAAAGAAAGTTATGAAGAAATGGGATATGCGAAACTGGATACCAGCCGTAAGGCGAGAACCGGTTTTGCGGAGGTGATCTATTGCAGCAATAAGGCGGACGAACATCTTTTGAATATTTTTGAGAGATTATACAGAGAAGATGGTGAGGTTTTTGGAACCAGAGCGTCCCAGCATCAGTATGAACTGGTGAAAGAGAAATTTCCGGAAGTAGAGTTTGATCCGATTTCCCGTATTTTAAAGATTGAGAAAAAAGATAAGAAGAGAATTGGAAAGATTGCAGTCTGCTCTGCGGGAACCGCGGATATTCCGGTTGCTGAGGAAGCAGCACAGACAGCGGAATATTTTGGCACAAATGTGGAACGTATTTATGATGTGGGAGTCAGCGGTATGCATCGCCTGTTTTCGCGTCTGGAAACGATCCAGAGTGCGAACTGTGTGATCGCAGTTGCAGGAATGGAAGGTGCGCTGGCGAGCGTGATGGGCGGTCTGGTGAGCAGACCGGTGATCGCAGTGCCGACTTCAGTGGGATACGGTGCAAGTATGCATGGACTTTCCGCGCTTCTTACGATGATCAATTCCTGCGCGAATGGGATTGCAGTGGTAAATATTGATAATGGCTATGGTGCCGGATATCTTGCAACACAGATCAACCGTCTGGCAGCAGGTACAGATGAGAAAGGAAATTAAAGCTATGGGAAAAACGTTATATCTGGAATGTTATTCCGGAATCAGTGGTGATATGACGGTGGCTGCACTTCTTGATCTGGGTGCGGATCAGGCAGTGCTGGACCGTGTGCTGAAAAGTCTTCCGGTATCAGGATTTGAGACGAAGGTCAGCAGAGTGGTGAAATCGGGAATTGATGCCTGCGATTTTGATGTTGTGCTGGATAAAGAACATGAGAATCATGACCATGATATGGAATATCTGCACGGACATGGTCATGAACATACGCATGAAGATGAGAAGAGTCATGTCCATGCTCATGCAACTGAAGAATTACATGCTCATACTCATAATCATGATACGAAATCTGCACATGGCCATCATCACCATGAACATCGTGGAATGAAGGAGATTACTCATATCATAGAGCATGGTGATATGACAGAGAATGCAAAGAAGATTGCGCTGAAAATTTTTGGAATTCTGGCAGAGGCGGAGAGTAAGGCTCATAATGTTCCGACAGATCAGGTTCATTTTCATGAAGTTGGTGCGGTGGATTCTATTGTGGATATTGTGTCTGTGGCAGTCTGCCTGGACAATCTGGACATTACAGATGTAATTGTTCCGGTTCTCTGCGAAGGGCGTGGAACTGTCCGCTGTCAGCATGGAATCCTGCCGATTCCGGTTCCGGCGGTTGCGAATGTGGTGAGTGCAAATCATCTGCGCCTGAAAATGACAGAGGTGGAGGGAGAACTTGTGACACCAACTGGTGCGGCTATCGTGGCAGCAGTGAAGACGGGACATAAGCTTCCGGAGTCATTTGAAATTCAGAAGATCGGAATCGGAGCCGGGAAACGCCAGTATGAGTGCCCGGGGATTCTGAGAGCAATGATCATTTCGGAAGAAAAAGAAAGCAACAGGACCGCCAGCAGTGTGAACGGTGTATATGAAGACAAATATACAGGAGTCCGGAAGAAAACAGGAAATACCGGGCTGGAAAATAAGGACAGCATCATCAAGATGGAGACAAACATTGATGACTGTAGCGGGGAAGTTCTGGGATTTGTCATGGAGCGTCTGCTGAAAGCGGGGGCAAGAGATGTGCATTATGTACCTGCTTTTATGAAAAAGAACAGACCGGCATGGGTTCTGAATGTGATCTGTAAGGAAGAAGATATGGAAAAACTTCAGAATATCATTTTTGAAGAAACTACCACGATTGGAATCCGCTATACCAGAATGGAACGTGCAATCCTGCAAAGAGAACAGCGTATTGTGCAGACACCGTGGGGAGAAGCGCAGGTAAAGGTATGTACTTTAAATGGAAAAGAGCAGTTTTATCCGGAATATGAAAGTGTTGCAGAGTTGAGCAGAGCGAATGAAATTCCATTTGCAGAAATTTACCAGTATCTGGTTTCGATAAATAAAGGAAAACATTGATGTTTCTGTAGTCTGTTATCCGTCTGAATGATGAATTAAAAAGAAAACAGTCACATATCTGAGTGAATATTTCCATACTCATCAGGTGTATGTGACTGTTTCTTTTTATTTTTTCGCTATTTTTGAGGTAACTGTTTTTATAGATATATGCTGTGGGTTACAGAGTACTTACTCCGTCATCATCGTAACGGTCATATTCAGCTCCCTCATATCCGATCATGCGGATTGTAGCTGGATCGATATCTTTTACTGTCTGAGCAACATCAGCAACCGGGATTGCTTTTCCTTTGCGGATGAACAGCGGAACTTCATTCAGGGCAACTTCTACATAGTGATGTCCTTTGCCAAGAATTTCCTGAGAGATGGTTCCGTCTGGAAGGAATTTTACGAACATCATTTCTTCCGGCAGATATACATAGCGGCCTTTTGCATTCTGTGTGTAAACAGGTGCGATCATGATTTCGTTTCCAAGGAGAAGCTGGTCCTCTACCTGAGTTGCGAATGCATCGTCTGTGTAGTCAAATGCAAGCGGACGGAACATCATGTCGTCGTTTAATGCTGCTTTCATGTATTCACTGTACAGATATGGAACAAGGCGATATCTGACACCGATCACATGGCGGAAGTCTTCGATATTTTCAAACTGGTAAGCTTCCTGTTCTCTGGTTCCCAGAGCGGAGTGGTTTCTCATAAGAGGTGTGAATACACCAAGTGCCAGCCAGCGCAGTACCAGATCACGTGTGGTATCTGCACCGAATCCGCCCAGATCTGCACCTGTGTAAAGGAAACCGCACATATTCAGGGATGGAAGCATCTTTAAGTTCAGAAGGATGTGTGACCACCAGGATTTATTGTCTCCCATCCAGATTCCGCCGTATCTGTGCATTCCCACATAGGAGGAACGGGAGAACATCAGGAAACGTTTGCCAGGTGCGATTTTTTCAAATGCTTCACCTGCTGCACGGGTCATGTTATAGCCAAACAGGTTATGTACTTTGTCGTGGCGGATCTTCTGACCGTTTACATTGTGATAGAAGCGTTTGTAATCTTCCGGATTGTTTGCAAGGGCGTTTACTTTATCACCGAGTGTAAATCCAGGTGCTTCTTCCTTGTCCATGAAGTTGTCTTTGATGTATTCTTTTAATTCAGCAACGCCTTCCGGTGTACAGAACATTGCAGGTTCGTTCATGTCATTCCAGAAACCGTCGATTCCCTTTGAAATGAGACGTTCGTATTTCTGTCCGAACCATGCTCTGGCATCTGCATTCAGGACATCAGGGAAATGAGTCCAGCCCGGCCATACAGCGGAAACGAAATCACTGCCGTCTTCACGTTTGCAGAAGTAGTTTTTCTCAACACCTTCTTCGTAAACATCATAGCCAGCTTCTACTTTGACACCGGCATCGATGATCGGAACAAGGTGGATGCCTTTTTCTTTCATTTCATTGACATAGGCCTCAAAGTCAGGAAAGTTTTCCTGATTGACTGTGAAATCTTTGTAGTCTTCCATGTAATCGATATCCATGTATACCATATCGATCGGAATATTGTTTTCACGATATCCGTCAGCGGCTTTTCTGAAATCGTCAGCAGTTGTATATCCCCAGCGGCTCTGACCGAAACCAAATGCGAATTTAGGCGGGATATAGCTTCTTCCGATGATTTTGCGGAACTGTTTTACGATATCGTAAGGGGTTTCACCCTCGATCACATACAGATAAAGATCTGCATCCTCACAGGTGATCTTTAACTGGGAAGAGAGTGTGTAACCGATATCAAACTTCAGTTTTCCGGGATAATCAACGAAGAGACCGAAAGTCTGTTTTCCGGAGATTACGATGAAGTTGTGTGCTCCGTAGAGGGAGATTTTATCTTCTGTATGGTTTGGCTGGTCGGAACAGTTGCTTTCATAAACGTATCCACGTTTGTTGATTCCGCGGTTTGATTCGCCCAGACCATAGACAACATCGTTGTCATCCATGTCATAAGTAAAAGAGAAGCCGTTCTCTGTGGAGATAGTTCCGTATGCAGGAGTCCCCTCAGAAGCCGGGATGGAAGTTACGATGGCATCGGTTTCAAATGGGGTTCCGTAAGTATATTTCTGAATCATTTTGTCATGTCCTCCTTAGGTTGAAAAATGTTAAATAAATAACTGAAACGATTAAGTACTATTGAAAAATACACATATGTTTTCCTTGATTTCATATTTACAATAATAGAGGTTTGGGTGAGGAAATGCTACTGAAATTATGACAAATTTATACGTTATTTTGACTTTTGCTCAAACTGTGAAGCAGTGGAGCGGCTGATCGTATCTGTTTGCGCTGTTAACTTATTGTGCTTTAATACTTTATCTTAATAGAATTTTTCTGTACATACGGTGAAAAAAGTGCTAAACTGTTATTATTACACGAAAGAAAGGTTTATTTAACATGCTTCAGACAATTGAATCCATCAATAACGTCGTAAATAATTTTATCTGGGGTGTCCCGGCTATGATCTGTATTATCGGCGTAGGGCTTTACCTGAGCCTGCGGACTGGTTTTGTCCAGATCCGCAAATTCCCGTATGCGCTTAAAACCACACTGGGAAGAATTTTTAAGAAAAAAGAGGCCTCTGACGGTTCCATGACACCTTTCCAGGCAGTCTGTACTGCGTTGGCAGGTACAGTAGGTACTGGAAATATCGCCGGTGTTGCCGGAGCTATCGCCATCGGCGGACCGGGAGCTGTATTCTGGATGTGGGTTTCCGCGCTCCTTGGAATGTGCACGAAATTTACAGAGGTTACCCTGGCAGTACATTTCCGTGAGAGAAACAGACATGGGGATTATGTAGGCGGACCTATGTATTATATTAAGAACGGATTGGGAAAGAACTGGAGATTTCTTGCAGTTCTTTATTCTGCATTCGGTGTACTGACTGTATTTGGAACAGGTAATGCTACTCAGGTAAATACCATTACAACAGCAATTGATACAGCTCTTATTAACTTCAATGTGATTTCAGAGTCTTCCACAGGCAGATTGAATCTGATCCTTGGAATTGTGATCACGCTGCTGGTTGGTATGGTACTGCTGGGCGGTATCAAGCGAATCGGAAGTGTTTCCGAGAAGCTGGTGCCCTTTATGGCATTGTTTTATATTGTACTTGCATTAGGTGTTGTAATCTTAAATATCGGAAGAGTTCCGGCAGTTTTCCATGATATTGTTTATGGAGCTTTTAATCCGTCAGCAGTGACAGGCGGTGTGATTGGAAGCTTTTTCCTCAGTATGAAAAAGGGTGTTTCCAGAGGTATTTTCTCCAATGAAGCAGGACTTGGTACAGGGTCTATCGCCCATGCCTGTGCAGATACAAGCAAGCCTGTAAAACAGGGTATGTTTGGTATCTTTGAGGTATTTGCAGATACAATCGTGATCTGTACTCTGACAGCACTTGTGATCCTTGTAAGCGGCGTGCCGGTAAATTACGGTGCAGCGGCAGGTGCAGAACTTACAATTTCCGGATTTACTGCTACATATGGAGGCTGGGTTTCCATCTTTACGGCAGTTGCCATGTGCTGCTTTGCATTTTCAACGATTATCGGATGGGGACTTTACGGAGCTCGCTGCATTGAATTCTTATTCTCTGCAAAAGTTATCCGCCCATTTATGATCGCCTATTCATTAGTGGCAATCCTTGGTGCAACTGTAGATTTGGGACTTCTCTGGAGCATTGCCGAGACCTTCAACGGCCTTATGGCAATCCCGAACTTAATCGGTGTGTTCTTACTTTCAGGAACTGCCATTACACTTACAAAAGAATATTTTGCACAGAAAAAATAACAATAACAGCCCGGAGAGTCATTTTTCCGGGCTATTAGTTTTTTCTGGACTGGAGTACAATAAAGTAAAAGGAGAAGAATACAATGATTCCAATCGCACATATAGAAAACGATTTCCCAACTAAATTCGGTATCCCCAGACAGAGTGGCCGGGTTGAAGCTCTGAAAGCAAAGATCGTATTCGAACCGGAGTACCGCAATGTGGATGCCTGCCGCGGCTTGGAGGAGTTTAGCCATATCTGGCTGATCTGGGAGTTTTCAGAGGCAAAGAGGGCAAAGTGGTCCCCGACTGTCCGGCCGCCGAGACTTGGGGGAAATGTGAGAAAAGGAGTTTTTGCCACCAGATCTCCGTTCCGGCCAAATTCTATAGGATTGTCCTGTGTGAAGCTTGTAAAGGTATCCCTGGATGAGCCGGACAGCCCGGTGATTTATATAGAAGGCGCAGATTTAATGAATGGCACGCCAATTTTTGACATTAAACCATATATCCCATATGCAGACTGTCATCCGGAAGCAACAGGAAGTTTTGCGGAATTTTCCAAAGACTATCATCTGAACGTAGAGTTTCCTCCGGAACTTTTGGAAAAAATACCACAGGAGAGCAGGAAAGCGTTGCTCGCGGTGCTTGCAGATGACCCGCGTCCTGCTTACCAGAATGACCCGGAACGTTCATATGGGATGCCGTTTGGGGATAAAGATATCCACTTCCGTGTAAATGGGGATACGCTGTATGTCCATGATGTAACAGATTTTGTAAAAAAACAGCGGGAATCTGCATCGGATTGTGAAAAATAACTATTTTCAGGTATTTCTGTAAGAAAGGCTTGCAAAATTCGAGTTTATTCAATAAAATATTAGACAGACTTTATGTTAGTAGAGTGACAGAGACTAACAGTTTACTGAGAGGACCTGACCGGTAAGAATACTAAGGGCGGGAAAGGGACTGATCGGGGACTGACAGTAAGGCAGGAAGGAAACCTGACTGAAAATACTAAGTGACATATGAGGAGCAGGAAAGATGAAGAAAATTGTTAAATTCGGAGGAAGTTCTCTGGCAAATGCACAGCAGTTTGAGAAAGTAGGAGAGATCATCAGAAGTGATGAGAGCAGACGTTACGTGGTTCCGTCCGCACCTGGAAAGAGATTTGACGGGGACACCAAAGTTACCGATTTACTTTACAAATGTTACAACATTGCAGTACAGGGCGAAGATTTCGGAGCAGTTTTACAGGAAATCAAAGAGAGATATTATGAGATTATCCGTGGTCTGAAACTGAATCTTTCTTTAGAGGAAGAATTTGCACAGATCGAGAAAGACTTCAAGGCTCAGGCTGGTTCTGATTACGCTGCATCCAGAGGTGAGTTCCTCAATGGTAAAGTAATGGCAGCTTACCTTGGCTATGAATTCGTAGATGCAGCAACAGTAATTCGTTTTGACAAGAACGGAAACTTTGATGCAGACAAGACAGACAAGCTTCTTTCCAAGAGACTTGCAAAATGCGAACGTGCCGTTATTCCGGGATTCTACGGTGCATACGAAGACGGAACAGTTAAGACTTTCTCCAGAGGTGGTTCTGATGTAACTGGTTCCCTTGTTGCAAAAGCAATCAAGGCAGACCTTTATGAGAACTGGACAGACGTTTCCGGTTTCCTTGTAACAGATCCGAGAATCGTAGAGAATCCTGCAGTGATCGAGACAATCACATACAGAGAACTTCGTGAGCTTTCTTACATGGGTGCAACCGTTCTTCATGAAGATGCAATCTTCCCGGTTCGTAAAGAGGGAATCCCGATCAACATTAAGAACACAAACAGACCGGAAGATAAAGGTACTTTCATCGTAGAGAGCACATGCAAGAAACCGAAATTTACAATCACCGGTATCGCCGGTAAGAAAGGTTTCTGCTCTATCAATATTGAGAAATCCATGATGAACAGTGAAGTTGGTTTCGGACGTAAAGTTCTTCAGGTGTTTGAGGATCAGGGAATCAGCTTTGAACATATTCCATCAGGAATTGATACACTGACTGTCTATGTACATCAGGATGAATTTGAGGAAAAAGAACAGCAGGTAATCGCAGGAATCCATCGGGCAGTACAGCCGGATTTCGTAGAAATGGAATCTGACCTTGCACTGATCGCAGTTGTAGGCCGTGGTATGAAATCCCAGAGAGGTACAGCCGGAAGAATCTTCTCCGCACTGGCTCATGCAAACGTAAACGTTAAGATGATTGACCAGGGTTCCAGTGAGCTGAATATCATTATTGGTGTGGAAAACAGAGATTTCGAAGCTGCTGTAAAGGCAATCTATGATATCTTTGTACTTACTCAGATGTAATTTCTGTATTCGACAGTGAAAGAATCTGGAAGCTTCAGGTAATAGAATAAAATATGAAAAATGGCAGGTCGTCGGGAATCTACAAAAGGATTTCCGGCGGCTTTTTCTATGTGGAATTTTGATTTGCGGAATTTGTTTTAATTGTATATAAAAAATATGTTATAATCCGTGTAGAATGTCCGGCAGGATACCGGGCGCAGGAGGCCAAATAGCATGGAAAAACCGTTGGTTCGCATTTCCGTCAGAAATCTGGTGGAGTTTATATTAAGAAGCGGTGACCTTGACAATCGCAGAGGGTCATCGGATAAAGAAGCGATGCTCAAAGGAGGCAGACTTCACAGAAAAATACAAAGCCAGATGGGCAGCCATTACAGGGCGGAAGTTTCACTGAAATATGAAACAGAATATGAGGATGTGCGTATTTTGACAGAGGGAAGGGCAGATGGAATCTTTACGGAGGAGAATCAGATTTACATTGATGAGATCAAAGGAATCTATGCAGATGTCAGCCAGCTTGAAGAACCGATAGAAGTCCACCGCGCGCAGGCTATGTGCTATGCCTGGATGTATCTGCAGGAGAAGAAAGAGGAAGAGTCTGCAAAGCAATTGCCCAAACAGTTTGCAAAGCAATCTACAGAACGAGAACGGTCCATAAAGCAGTTCACAGAACAGTCTGTCGAACAGATCGGTGTGCAGATGACCTATGCGAATCTGGATACAGAAGAAATAAAAAGATTCCGGCAAATATATACAGCCGAAGAACTTCAGACATGGTATCAGAACCTGCTTGACCGTTATCACAAATGGATCTCCTATGAACTTGCATGGAAAAAAGAGCGAAATGCATCCATGACCGGACTGGAGTTTCCGTTTCCGTACAGAGAAGGCCAGCGAAAGATCGTGACCAGCGTGTACCATACGATTTCAGTAGGAAAGCAGATTTTTATTCAGGCACCGACAGGGGTTGGGAAAACTATGTCAGCCATATTTCCGGCGGTTCGCGCCATCGGAGAAGGAAACGGGGAGAAAGTATTTTACCTGACAGCCAAGACGATCACAAGGACTGTGGCAGAAGAAGCCTTTTCCATTTTGCAGGATCATGGGCTGAAATTTAAAGTGATCACCATCACGGCGAAAGAGAAACTGTGTTTCTGCGAAAAAGCAGAATGTAATCCACAGCACTGTGAATGGGCGAAGGGGCATTTTGACCGGATCAATGATGCAGTTTACGATCTGTGGACTTCAGAAGATCACTATACCCGTGAAATCCTGCTGGAGTACGCGCAGAAATGGCAGGTCTGTCCTTTTGAATTCTGCCTGGATCTGGCAGTCTGGACGGACGGGGTGATCTGTGATTATAACTATGTGTTTGATCCCAATGTGTATCTGAAACGTTTTTTCGGGGAGGGAAACAACGGAAAGTATATTTTCCTGATCGATGAGGCTCATAATCTTGTGGACAGAGGGCGGGAGATGTACAGTGCTTTTGTATGCAGGGAGGATGTCCTTGCTGTCAGACAGAAGATAAAGAATCACAGTAAGAGTCTTTACCGGGCACTGGGAAAAGTAAACAGGCAGTTACTCGCCATGGAAAATGACTGTGAAGGATATGAAGTTCTGGAAAATCCGGGAGCAGTTTCCATGAGTATGCTTCAGATCATGGGAGAACTGGATAAATTTCTGGAAGAATTTGCAGGGGAAGAAGTAGTTGATGAGATTCTGGATTTTTATTTCTGTGTGAGAGATTTCATGAATGTGGAGGAACTTCTGGATGAGAATTATGTGGTTTATACGGAAAAATGTGAGGACGGGAAATTCCGGCTGAAACTTTTCTGTGTCAATCCGGCAGCGAATCTTGGACGATGCCTGGAAAAAGGAATCAGTACCGTATTCTTTTCGGCAACGCTGCTTCCCATGGATTATTACCGGCGGCTGTTGAGTGTAAAGAGGGATGACTATGGGATTTATGTGACTTCCCCTTTTCGGAAAGAGAACCGATGTATTCTTACCGGGTGTGATGTGAGCAGCAGATATACCAGAAGGAATTATGAGGAGTATCGCAGGATCGCTTCCTATATTGCGAGGATGGTCTGGGCGAAAAAAGGCAACTATATGGTATTTTTTCCGTCCTATAAATTTATGCAGGATGTTCTGGAAGTCTATGAAAACGAATTTTCTGCAGACTGGGTGCGCTGTATTTCCCAGACACAGGGAATGTATGAGAGAGAGAAAGAAGAATTTCTGGAACAGTTCTGTGAGCAGGATACTACACTGGTGGGATTCTGCGTGATGGGCGGGATTTTTTCAGAAGGGATTGACCTGACTGGAAAGAAACTGATCGGGGCAGTGATCGTGGGAACCGGACTGCCGCAGACAGGGACAGAGAGAGAAATCCTCCGGCAGTATTATGACAGCAGAGGTGAGGACGGATTTGCCTATGCATACCGTTATCCGGGAATGAATAAGGTGCTGCAGGCTGCGGGGCGTGTGATCCGCACGCAGGAAGATACAGGTGCGATCCTGCTTCTGGATGAACGCTTTCGAAATTCAGAGTACAGACCGCTTTTTCCGGTGGAGTGGAATGACAGGGAAAACTGCTCACTCAATACAGTGCAGGAAAAGCTGAAACAGTTCTGGGAGAAGGCAGAGGACGTTTCTGGAAAATAGATAAAACAGTTGCGGCTTTTTCCGAAAAACGATATACTCTTAAAAAATATTTACTGAAATGATATTCGTTTAAAAGATATTCACGAGATTCATGGAAACGATATTCATCTGAAAAACAGGAAAAAATGGTTAATTACCCATCGCCGGAAGGCAGTGGGTTTCTGCCCATAACAAACGAAAGGAAAATTTATGAACAAAAGCAGAAAAAAAACAGTGTGCCGTATGCTTGCAGCAGCTTTGACTGTATCTGCAATTGCGCCTCCTGCCTGTGAAATCCGGGCTGCGCAGCAGAGCCTTTCCTCTGTTACAGAGGAAGCGCAGATCCTGCCGATGGGGGATGGAAGCGGTAAGTATATGATGAAAAGCGACGGTTTTTACTGTCTGGATGTGAGCGGGGCACGGAGTACGACGGAGGAAGTCCATTATTTCCACAATTTTGAAATTGACGGAACGGTATTTGACGGTTTTTACTACCATGATAAAGATGGAAAATTTAAGGCTGCTTCCTCACATATGGAGCATTTCAAAAATGTTCCTGTCTTTGGCTCAGAAAAAAAGGAGGCAGAGGAAGCAGAAGAAACGGAAAAAGAGGGAAGAACTACAGCAGAAAGTGCAGAAGAAAACCCGAAAGAAAAGGCACCAGAAAGTACGACAGATACAACAGCAAATACAACGGCGAATGCTGCCACAGACGCAAAAACAGATACAGCAGCAAATGCGGGTGAGACGAAACTGGATGGATTTTACTTCGTTAACAATCTGGGAAACTTTCCGCAGCAGCTCAGGTGCGTTACATTGATAATCTGACTCTGGATGGCACAACTCTGAATGGATATTATTATTTTGATGAGAATGGAAAAATAGTCACGGAGCCGGGAATCCATCATCTGGAAATGACCTGTTATACACAGAATTTTGACGGAAGCTATTATTTCGGTGGTGCCAATGGAGCACTGCTTCAGGAGAGTACAATGACGGATGATGGATTTATTGTGGATGACACAGGGAAAGTCCTGAATCTGGAAGATCTGGGAATCGGAAATCTGAAACCACAGCTTGAAAATATGGTTTCCGCTTATCAGGGAACCTGGAGCGTATATGTGAAAGATCTCAATGAAGATAAAGAGATTACAGTCAATGATCAGTCCCTGTATTCTGCAAGTCTGATCAAAGCGTTTGTGATGGCAAAGACGTATCAGGATTTTGAGACTGTGAAACAGAATGAAGCAAAAAAATTAAATACTGCTGATATGAAAAAAGTCGAAACAAAGTTAAATGATTTGTTATGGAATATGATCACAGTCAGCGACAATGAGTCTTTCAATGAACTGGTGAAACTCCAGACAGATGCGCTGGATTTTAAGAAAGGTGCAGAGGATATCAACAAATATCTGGAAAAAGAAGGCTATAAGGAAACCAGCGTGCAGCATACGCTCCATCCGGCAGCTTCCGCACAAGAAACTCTGGGAGGAAGGAATATGACTTCTGTGAAAGACTGCGGCGCACTGCTTGAAAAAATTTATAATAAGGAATGTGTCAGCCCGGAAGCATCAGAGGAAATGCTTAATCTGCTGAAAAATCAGGAGAATACCTGGAAAATCCCGGAGGGACTTCCGGAAGGAATCCTCTCTGCCAATAAAACCGGAGAAACAGATCAGGATCAGCATGACATTGCGATTGTATACGGAGAAAAAACTGCCTATATTATCTGTGTAATGTCCGAGAATTGTCCGGAAGGAACCGCAGTCACAAACATTCAGAAGATATCCGGACTGGTCTATAATTATCTGAATCTGTAGGAAGGTCTGCTGTCAGGATCAGCCTGTCTGTTATGATGCGGAATCCGGAAATATTTTTGCCGGAATATTCTGTGTTACCGAGAACAGAGTGAATAGTAATTTCCTTGTAGGACAACGACTTATGAAGTGAACCACAACATTGATTTTTACCGGAAAATCATGTATAATACCAACGACTGTAATTTACCGGAAACGGTGAAACAGTGAAAGAAATAAAAAATAAAAAAGAAATAAAATTATGAAGAAAGTCAGGAGGAGAAATTTAAATGCGAGTTGATGCGGACGATTTTGCCCGACCTTGCAGCTGCGGGAGGGAACACCATATCGCAGTGAAGGAAATTTTGATCGAAGCGGGAGCAGTGGAGAAACTGGAGGAGGAAATGTCAGACGGCATGCTCAGGGAATACATATCCCCTCTGGTAATCTGCGACACCAACACTTATGCGGCGACAGAAGATCTGATGGAGGACATTTATGACAGATGCCAGGTGCTGGTTCTGGATGCAGAGGATCTTCAGGCTGACAAACAGGCGATCAGGATCGTGGAGAACAATATGGAAGAAGATATTGATCTGATCCTTGCCGTTGGTGCAGGAACAATTCATGATATCAGCCGTTTTGTGGCTAACCGCTATAAGATTCCTTTCATTTCGGTACCCACCGCAGCAAGTGGAGATGGATTTGTGACAACGGTTGCAGCTATGACATGGGACGGTGTGAAGAAAACCGTACCTTCTGTTGCACCGATGTGCGTGTATGCAGATACCGATATTTTTGCCAGAGCACCAAAGAGGCTGACAGCAGCCGGGATTTCGGACCTTGTGAGCAAATATATCTGTCTGGCTGACTGGAAGATCGCCAATCTGGTGACAGGTGAATATTTTTGCAGTGAAGTTGTGAAACTGGAAGAAAAGGCACTGAAAACAGTGCGGTCTTCTCTGCGTGATATCACAGAGGGAGAAGAGGATGAATGCGAACAACTGATGTATGCACTGATCCTTTCGGGGCTTGCCATGCAGATGATCGGAAATTCCAGACCTGCATCCTGTGCGGAACATCATCTCACTCATCTCTGGGATATGGAGGTGATCAATGATCATCTGGATGCGCTTCACGGAGAAAAGGTTTCTGTGGCGACCATGCTGGTACTCGAAGAATATAAACGCATTGCCGCAGCCATCACACAGGGACGCTGTCACGCAAAAACGTATGTAAATGAGGATGAGAAACTTCTGGAAGAAACGTTTGGAAAAAAAGGACTTCTGGAAGAAATTCGCAAGGAAAATGAGCCGGAAATCCTCAGAGAGATTCAGCCCGCACACCTGGAAGCATGCCTGCCGCAGATTGCAGAGATCATTGATGAACTTCCGGATGAACAGGAACTGTTTCATATGCTGGAGAAAGTGGACTGTGCGAGAACCGTTTACGATATTGGCCTCGATGAAGCAGCTATCCTTCCGAGTCTCCGCCTGGCACCTTATACAAGAAAACGCTTAAGTTTGTTAAGAATCAGCAAAATGCTGGAAATCAGAGGAGAATGAGTATGCGTGTTGGAATGGGATATGACGTACACAGATTAACAGAGAACCGGGATCTGATCCTGGGAGGGGTAAAGATTGACTGGGAAAAAGGTCTTCTGGGACATTCAGATGCGGATGTCCTGATCCATGCAGTGATGGATGCGCTTCTGGGTGCTGCGGCACTGGGAGACATCGGGAAGCATTTTCCGGACACAGACCCGGCGTATAAAGGGATTTCCAGTATTATTCTGCTGGAACATGTGACTGCGCTTCTGAGAGAACATCACTATGAGATTGGAAATATCGATGCCACGATCATTGCACAGAAGCCGAAGATGGCACCTCATATTCCACAGATGCGCACAAATATGGCGAAAGCCATGGGAATTGAAGAATCTCAGTTAAACATCAAGGCTACGACAGAAGAAAAGCTGGGATTTACCGGCCGTGAAGAAGGCATTGCATCTCAGGCAATCTGCCTTCTGTATGAGAAGAAGGATGCCTGATTTTTGAAAATGGCGGGAAGTGCTTTCTGGCAGCGTAACTTGCAGCTATCCGGTGCAGAGCCGCATAGCAAAGAGGATGTTTTATCCGCCTGACATAAATAAAAGATCAGGGTTGAATGTTATTTGATCCTGATATGAAATCGGAGGAAAGAATGAATGAAACTTTTTAATACACTGACTCGCAGAAAAGAAGAATTTGTACCTCTGGAAGAGGGAAAAGTCCGCATGTATGTCTGCGGACCGACAGTTTATAATCTGATCCATATCGGAAATGCACGTCCGATGATCATTTTTGATACAGTACGCCGATATATGGAATACAAAGGCTATGAAGTGAATTTTGTATCCAACTTCACTGACGTAGATGACAAGATCATTAAGAAAGCAATTGAAGAAGGGGTAAGTGCACAGGAAGTTTCCGAGCGTTATATCGCAGAGTGCAGAAAAGATATGGATGCAATGAATGTGAAACCTGCCACCACCAATCCGCAGGCAACACAGGAAATCAACGGAATGATCGACATGATCCAGACTCTGATCGACAAGGGATATGCTTATCCGGCAGCAGACGGCACTGTTTATTTCCGTGTTAAGAAATTTAAAGAGTATGGAAAACTTTCCCATAAAAATCTGGATGACCTTCAGTCCGGTTTCCGCTCTCTGCAGGTATCCGGTGAAGACCAGAAAGAAGATCCGCTGGATTTTGTTCTCTGGAAACCGAAAAAAGAAGGCGAACCATCCTGGCTGTCTCCGTGGTGCGACGGTCGTCCGGGCTGGCATATTGAATGCTCTGTTATGGCGAAAAAATATCTGGGAGATGAGATCGATATCCACGCAGGCGGCGAGGACCTGATCTTCCCTCATCATGAGAATGAGATCGCACAGAGCGAGTGCTGCAATGGAAAGATTTTTGCAAAATACTGGATGCACAATGGTTTCCTGAACATCGACAACAGAAAAATGTCCAAATCTCTTGGAAACTTCCGTACTGTCCGTGAGATCAGCGAGCAGTATGATCTTCAGGTTCTGCGTTTCTTCATGCTGAACGCACACTACAGAAGTCCGCTGAACTTCAGTGCAGACCTGATGGAAGCTGCAAAGAATGCATTAGAGCGTATCACAGATGCGGCAGCAAACTTAAAAGACAGAAAAAATGCAGCACAGACAGAGAGTGCAACAGATGCGGAAAAAGAACTGCTGACTCAGTCACAGGAATTTGTAAAGAAATTTGAAGAAGCCATGGATGATGACTTTAATACCGCAGATGCACTGGCAGCAATCTTTGAACTGGTTAAATTTGCAAATACCAATGTATCAGAAGAAAGCTCTGCAGAATTTGCAGGAAGTCTCCTTGACACAGTTGTGAAACTCTGCGATGTTCTCGGACTGAAAGCAGTGAAAAAAGAAGAAATCCTGGACAAAGAGATCGAAGATCTGATCGCAGAACGTCAGGAAGCAAGAAAAGCAAAGAATTTCGCAAGAGCAGATGAGATCAGAGATGAGCTCCTGGCAAAAGGAATCATCCTGAAGGATACCCGCGAGGGCGTAAAATGGAAACGGGCTTAACAGATATGACAAATACAAATGATTCGAATATGAATGATTCGGCTGTAAATAATTTTAATTTCGGAGAACTGAAAAAAGGATTTCATGAGGCGTTTCATCTGGAAGAAAAAGACCTCAGAACCTATTCTCCGCTGACACTGGCATATATCGGGGACGGTGTTTATGAGCTGGTGATCCGTACGGTTCTGGTAAAGAAGGGCAACTGTCCGGTAAATCAGCTTCACAGAAAGGCAAGCAGTCTGGTAAAGGCTGCTTCCCAGTCTGCCATGATGGAGTTCATTGAACCTATGCTGACAGAAGAAGAACACAGTGTTTACAGAAGAGGCAGAAATGCACATTCTCCGACAATGGCAAAACATGCAACCATGGCAGATTACCGCAGAGCTACCGGATTTGAAGCTCTGATGGGATATTTATATTTAAAGGAAGATTTTGGCAGGATCGTGGAACTGGTCCGCGCGGGAATCAGGGAGGATCAGATATGAGTGAACAGATAGAAGGACGCAACGCGGTTCTGGAAGCTTTTCGTTCCGGAAAATGTGTGGACAAACTGTTTATCCTGGACGGATGCCAGGACGGACCGGTTCGTACCATTGCGCGTGAAGCGAGAAAAAAAGATACCATTATTAATTATGTAGCGAAAGAACGTCTGGATCAGTTAAGTGAGACCGGCACACATCAGGGAGTCATTGCGCAGGTTGCTGCTTATGAATATGCCAGTGTGGATGATATTCTTGCAAAGGCACAGGAAAAGGGAGAAGATCCGTTTATCTTTATTCTGGATAACATTGAAGACCCTCACAATCTGGGTGCGATCATCCGTACTGCGAATCTGGCAGGTGCTCATGGAGTGATCATTCCGAAGAGACGTGCGGTGGGTCTGACTTCCACAGTAGCCAAGACTTCTGCCGGAGCCCTGAACTATACACCGGTTGCAAAGGTAACAAATCTGGGACATACCATCGATGAACTGAAAGAAAAAGGTGTCTGGTTTGTATGTGCAGACATGGGCGGCGAAACTATGTACAATCTGAATCTTACAGGACCGATCGGAGTTGTGATCGGAAATGAAGGTGAGGGTGTCAGCAGACTGATCCGGGAGAAATGCGATTTCGTAGCATCTATTCCGATGAAGGGAGATATTGATTCCCTGAACGCATCTGTGGCAGCAGGCGTACTTGGATATGAGATTGTCCGCCAGAGACTTCAGAAGAAATAGAAAAAAATAAAGAAATAGAAAAAAATAAAGAAATAGAAAAAAATAAGACGTTGCCGGATATGGGAGAACAGTAGCAATAAGACTGTTGTAATAATAAGATCGCTGTAAATAGTAAAATTGCTGTAAATAATAAGATATCAGGGCAGGAAGGTTTTAGCTGATGAAACAGTATGATAAGATCAAAGATGAAGAATTAATCTTTCGCTTTAAACAGGGGGAGACTGAAATCCTCGACTATCTTATGGAAAAATATAAGAATATGGTCAGAAAAAAAGCAAGAGCCATGTTCCTTATCGGCGGAGACAATGATGACCTGATACAGGAGGGAATGATCGGGCTGTTTAAGGCAGTCCGTGATTACCAGCCTGAGAAGGAGGCATCTTTTCAGACCTTTGCCAGAATCTGTGTGGACCGTCAGATCTATAATGCGATCCAGAATTCCAACCGACAGAAACACCAGCCATTAAACTCCTATATTTCTCTCAGTCAGGAAGACGGAGAGAATGAAGAACATCTTCCGGATATGTGGGTGGAGAATCCGGAATCTATTATTATCGATCAGGAGAATGTCCGTGACCTGGAACAGGAGATCACCTGCACCCTAAGCCCGATGGAAAATCAGGTACTTGATTATTATCTGGATGGAAACGGATACACCGAGATTGCGAAGATCATGGGAAAGACCCCGAAATCCATAGACAATGCATTACAGAGAATCCGTGGGAAGATCAAAGAACAGCTTGAGAAATACAGAAAGTAGTAAAATGCTTTCTGAAAATAATAAAATGATTTCTGCCTGAATGATTCTCTGAATTACTGTAATAAAAATATAGAAAATATTAAATTAGGGATTGACAACAGAACTAAGTTCTGGTAATATAATCAACTGTGAGCGGCAAGTCCGACACAATGCTGATGTGGCTCAGAGGTAGAGCACTTCCTTGGTAAGGAAGGGGTCACGGGTTCAATTCCCGTCATCAGCTTACTAAAATGGCTTATTTACTGGGGTTGTGAGTTTCCAGTAAATCACAGTTACTCAGAAAGTTACTCAAAGAATAATCGGACAGGTTCCGGTTATTTTTTTGTGCAATTTGCAGTTCCGGGATACTGCTCAGAATTGCTATAAGAGATATACTCGAATGAATAAAACAGATATTATAGCGATCCTCTAAAATAACGCATCTTAATCCAGTCCATCAGAGGGTGAAATCCTGCGTCAGATATCTTTGCCGTGCGTCAGCACGCCAGCAGATATCTTCCTTGTCTTTCACCCTCTGCTGAACTGTCTTAAATGCATTATTTACGAGGATTGCTATAATTTATGAAATTCTGAGAACTATTTGTATTTTCGGAATAACAAAGAGTATGATATACTTACAATGTTGTCCAACCGATACCCGGCAACGGGAGGAGGTGAGTTCCTTGTCAGAAATTATTATTTCTTTTCTTGTCTCCTTTACGGCTGGTATAGCTTGCCGCTATGCCATCAAATGGTTAGACGGAGATAAGCAGGGCAACACTAGCCTGGCAGTTGCTTGTCTGCTCTAAAAAAATAAGAAGAAGCCCCCGGTATTTGCGGTACCGGGGGCTTCGTTTTTGTCCTTGCCAGACAAATTATTATTTCTTTGCCTATTGGCATTATAGCATATGAAAAAATGAAAAGCAATATGCAGATAAGGCAGTAAAATTAAAAAAGTGGTAACTGGTTACTGGAAAAACAGAGGAATACAGAGGAATACAGAAACAGTTGACAGATAGAATTTCCAATGATAATATAAATTCATTCGACATAAAAACGATTTAGCTATATAATAGAAAAAACTGACGGAGCGGATGGAAGATATCTGCCTGACATTTAAAAATATATTACACAAACAGGAGGGAAAGAGATGGAGAACGAAACTGTTTCTAAAAATTTTATTGAGAATATCATAGATAAAGACCTGGCAGAGGGTGTTTATGACACTGTGCATACACGTTTTCCGCCGGAACCGAACGGATATCTTCATATCGGTCATGCAAAATCTATTCTTTTAAACTACGGCCTTGCACAGGAGTACAACGGAAAGTTTAATATGCGTTTTGATGATACCAATCCTACAAAAGAGAAAAGTGAATTTGTAGAGTCTATCAAAGCAGATATCAAATGGCTGGGCGCTGACTGGGAGGACAGACTTTTCTTTGCATCTGACTATTTTGAACAGATGTATGAAGCTGCAATCAAGCTGATCAAAAAAGGAAAAGCATATGTATGTGACCTGACCGCAGACCAGATTCGTGAATACCGTGGAACTCTTACAGAGCCTGGAAAAGAGAGCCCGTACAGAAACAGAAGCGTGGAAGAAAACCTTCAGCTTTTTGAAGAAATGAAAGAAGGCAAATACGAGGATGGACAGAAAGTTCTCCGTGCGAAGATCGACATGGCATCTCCGAACATGAACATGCGTGACCCGGTTATTTACCGTGTTGCTCATATGACACATCACAGAACAGGAGATACCTGGTGCATTTATCCGATGTATGACTTTGCTCATCCGATCGAAGATGCGATCGAGGGAATCACCCATTCTATCTGTACTCTGGAATTTGAAGATCACAGACCGCTGTATGACTGGGTTGTAAAAGAACTGGAATATCCGCATCCTCCGAAACAGATCGAGTTTGCAAAACTGTATCTGACAAATGTGGTAACAGGTAAACGTTATATCAAGAAACTGGTAGAAGAGGGAATCGTAGATGGATGGGATGATCCGCGTCTGGTTTCCATCGCTGCTTTACGTCGCCGTGGTTTCACACCGGAATCTATCAAAATGTTCGTAGATCTCTGCGGTGTATCTAAGGCAAACAGCTCCGTAGATTACGCAATGCTTGAATACTGCATCCGTGAGGATCTGAAACTGAAACGTCCGCGTCTGATGGCTGTTCTTGATCCGGTAAAACTGGTGATCGACAACTATCCGGAAGGTGAAGTGGAATATCTGGAAGCTCCGAACAACATGGAGAATGAAGAACTGGGAACACGTAAGATCCCGTTTGGAAAAGAGCTCTACATTGAGAGAGAGGACTTCATGGTAGATCCGCCTAAGAAATATAAGAGAATGTTCCCTGGAACAGAAGTACGTCTGATGAATGCTTATTTTGTAACCTGTACAGGATATGAAGCAGATGAAGACGGAACTGTTCGTGTTGTACACTGTACTTATGATCCTGCTACAAAGGGCGGAAATGCACCGGACGGCAGAAAAGTAAAAGGAACCATTCACTGGGTAGAAGCAAGTCAGGCAGGAAAAGCAGAAGTGCGCCTCTATGAGAATATCGTAGATGAGGAAAAAGGTGTATACAATAAAGAAGACGGTTCTCTGAACGTAAATCCGAACTCTTTGACAAAAGTAACTGCTTATGTAGAGCCTGCACTGATGGAAGCGAAAGGCTATGACAGCTTCCAGTTCGTAAGAACAGGATTCTTCTGCGCAGACATCCGCGACTCCAAAGAGGGTGCACCGGTATTTAACCGTATCGTATCCTTAAAGAGCTCCTTTAAACTGCCAAAAGCATAATAAATAAAGAGAATCCAGACAAAATAGAAACAGAAGAAAAAAATAAAAGAAACATAAATGCAACATAAACAAAAAAACACCCGGCCGGTAAGAAAAATGACCAGTCGGGTGCTTTTTATTGCATTATTTTTGTATCAGTATCAATTATTCAGTAGAGTGAGCTGCTTTTTCATTTCTGCTTATTCAGCATCCTCAGCATCAGCTTCCGCTTTGGCATCAGCGTCTGTCTCAGCGCCTGCATCAGTTTCTTCACTTGCATTTTCTACTTCTTTAACAGCAGGAATTTCTTCAGAATCTTCTTCGGCAGCTTCCGTTGCTGTTTCGGTTTCGGCTTTCGCTTCTGCCTCTTCCACTTTTTTTTCTTCGGATTCAGCAGTTGTTGCTTCAGCAGATTCCTCAGTGTCTTCTTCACCGGAAATCTCAGCGTCTGCGGAGCAGAGTTCATCAGTTTCTGTTAAATCTTCCACATCTAAATCCATGTTGTTGTCCCAGGATTCGAAATCTTCGGAAACTTCCGGATCATCGTCAAAATCTTCGGACTCTGCCGGGATGTCGAAATCATCGTCAAAATCCTCATCAAAACTGTCATCGAAATCCAGATCCTCGTCTTTATGGGAAGCTTTTTTTGCAATTAAAGCAGCGACTGCACCGGCTGCAGCGGCTGTTACGGCACCGATTGCCACATATCCCCAATATTTATTGATTTTTGCCATATCTATTGACTCCTTTCAGATATTCTCTTACTGTTCTATGCTCTGTCTGCACAGCTATCATTCGTGAATCGTATTTACGAAAATAACCGTTACAGAACTGATGCATGAAAAGTAATGACAATCTTCTGTCAATGATTTCTGGAATACAGATGAAACAGAAGATAGGTTATCCATATTTTAATACTTTTCCGGCAAAAAGAAAAGAGAAACTTTTGGCAAAAGCGGTTGCACCACTGAAAGATACGGGGTATACTATGACAGGAAAGAAGAGGAGATTTTTATGAGAAAAATTATACTGGCATCTGCTTCACCCAGACGCAGGGAACTGCTGGAGCGTGCGGGACTATCATTCACAGTAATGCCTGCATCCGGTGAAGAAAAGAGAAGTTCCGAGGATCCGGCAGAGGTTGTGTTACAACTGGCGAGAGATAAGGCGTCTGCTGTTGCCGATACACTGGCAGAGTGTGAAGAAGGAACACTGGTGATCGGTTCTGATACGATCGTTGTGTTTGAAAACAGGATTCTGGGAAAGCCAAAAGATAAAGAAGACGCAGCGCAGACATTAGAGAAACTGCAGGGAAATACACATCAGGTTTATACAGGAGTTTCTGTGCTGGAGAGAAAAAACGGACAGTGGACAGACCATACTTTTTATGAGAGCACAGATGTAACTTTTTATCCGGTTTCAGAAGAAGAGATCCAAGCGTATATCGCTACAGGAGAACCTATGGACAAGGCAGGAAGTTACGGTATTCAGGGACTCTTCGGAATCTATGTAAAAGGAATCTGCGGAGATTACAACAATGTGGTAGGGCTTCCTGTTGCCAGACTGTTTTATGAGATGAAGAAGCTGGGAATTGAACTGACAGACAGAGAGGATGACAAAAGATGATAAAAGCATGTATCTTTGACCTGGATGGAACATTGGCGGATACGCTGGAATCCATGGCATATATTACAAATATTATTATGGAAAAATTCGGCCTTAAGACTCTTCCGGTAGATAATTTCAGATATTACAGCGGAGAGGGTGCCAACATGCTGATCCGCAGGGCACTGAAAGATGCCGGTGATCCGGAACTTACTCACTATGAGGAAGGTCAGAGACTTTACAGGGAAATGTTTGCGGCAAATCCGATGTATAAGGTTGTTCCATATGAGGGAATGCCGGAGACACTGAAGAAACTGAAGAAACATGGAATGAAACTTGCGGTCTGCTCCAATAAACCGCATCCGGCTGCTGTAAAGGTTATCGCACAGCTTTTCGGTGAAGAGTTTGACCTTGTGGTTGGTCAGAGCGATGCAATCCGCAGGAAACCGGCACCGGACGGTCCGCTGATGGTGGCAGAGAAATTTGGAGTAAAACCGGAAGAATGTCTGTATGTAGGAGACACCAGCACAGATATGCAGACCGGAAAAGCTGCCGGAATGTTCACAGTGGGAGCACTCTGGGGATTCCGCGACAGAGAGGAACTGAATGAAAATGGTGCGGACCTTGTGGCTGAGAAACCTGTGGATTTGATAAAAATCTGTGAGGAACACGGAAATGATTAAGATGATCGCCAGTGATCTGGATGGGACATTACTGTTGAACAAGGCGCAGGCGCTGCCGGAAGAGATTTTTTCCCTGATCAGAGAACTGAAAGAACTGGGGATTTTATTTGTGGCAGCCAGTGGCAGACAGTATCCGAATATGAAGAAACTTTTTGCCCCGGTTGTGTCCGAAATTGCATATATTTCCGAGAACGGAGCACTGGCAGTGGATCAGGAAGAAGTCTTATACCAGGACAGTTTTGACAGAGAACTTGCCGGAAAGATCATAAATGCAATCCTGGCTAAAAAAGATGCAGAATTTACCTGCTCTGCCAAAGATTACCACTATCTGATGCCGAAGACAGAAGCTTTTCGCAGTCATATGCTGTATGAAGTAAAAAATGAGTGCAGGTTTGTGAACAGTCTGGAGGAAATGACAGACCCGATCATGAAACTTGCAGTTTACGAACCGGGAGGCCTGACGGATGAATCCATACGATACTGGCATGGACAGTTCGGAAAGGACTGTGTGGTGGTGACATCCGGAAATGCATGGATCGATTTTGTTCCTTTTGGCACAAATAAGGCAAAGGGAATCCTGGAATACCAGAAGAGATATCATATTTTGCCGGAAGAATGCATGGCATTCGGGGACGAGTATAATGATATAGAAATGCTGAAAGCAGTAAAATATGGCTTTGCATGGCGCATTCCAAAGAGGGGGTCAGGGAGGCAGCCGCTTATACAACCGACCGTGTGGAAACGGTTCTTAAGAAGCTGATCATGGCAAAGGGAAAGATTGAGGAGGTATTGTAAATATGTACACAGAAGAATGCATCAACACATTTCTTGAAAAACAGGGACAGTTATTTCCACAGCCTGTAGCAGAATCCTACGAAGCAGCAGAAGCTTTTCTCGAGGACTGCATGGCAGCAGTGGTAAATTCCATTGCTGAGGTGAGAGAGTATCTGGAAGATATGGGAGCAGACGTAGACGGCATGACGGACGAAGAACTGGAAGATGCCAGCGAAGTTTTCGCCTTGCCGGATGGAACTTATCTGATCGTAGAGGGATAAGACAGGCAGATAAGAGCAACCTGCGTTGCTATGCGGTTCTGTACCGAATAAAAGAAAAAGATAAAGTGTAAAATATAAAAATATAATTTGGAAAGAATCCTGGCGGCAGGGTTCTTTCTGCGGTTATGAGCAGGTAGCCAGGCGGAAAATATAGATTACACTTTTAGAACATAAGGTGATATAATTACGGTACACAGAGAATGAAAGAAATATTTGAGAGAATATTTAAGAAGATGAAAAGGAGGATGACACATGGAAAGAAAGAAATTTCTGGCAGTTGTCATGGCTGTGCTGATGGCACTTACGTTGCTTCCGTCCATGGTTTTTGCGGCAGAATCACCTTCCGGTGAACTCGGCGGAAAACTTAAGATCAAAGGACTGGCGGCAGTAGGAACTGTTCTGAGCGCAGATTATTCAAAAGTAACTCCCGAAGGTGTGACAGATGCGGATGTTACTTTTTCCTGGTCCAGACAGACGGGAGAGAAGGAACTGACACCGGTTGGTACAGAGAAGAATTATACAGTAACACAGGATGACCTGGGATATAAACTGGTGCTGGATATCGCTGCTCCTGAGGGAAGCACCCTTACCGGAAAACTGACAGCAAAGACTGCTGAGGTAGCTGCGACAGAGGAAGAGGCAAAAGCAGCACAGCAGGCTGCCGAAGATGCAGAGACTGATTCACAGGATACAGAGAATGCTGAGAATGATCAGTCAGAAGAAGATCAGAACACATATGGAGAATTAGAAGAAACGCAGATTCCATATGACGAAACAGATCAGAATGATGGAGCGGTACAGGAAGTACCGGAGCAGGAAGCACAGCAGACGGATGAGGAAAATCAGGATGCTGCGCAGACAGCAGAATCAGAAGAGGGAACATCCACAGATGATTCCCAGATTCATATTTACACAGAGTCTGAGCTGCAGGCTGACGGAACAGAAAAAACAACAGAAAACGCGGATTCCCAGGATGAAACTTCTGAAGGCTCCGGCGAACTTTCTGAAGAAAAGGAAGCTTATGAGGCAACCGCTTTCCTGGAGGGAGAAGCAGAAAGCTGTGATTTCGGAACCATAGAAACCGGAAATGAAGGTGGGGTGCAGGCACAGTTTGTACAGATCACCAATACAGGAAGTGAAACTCTGAATTTCCAGCCGATCAGCCCGGAGCATTTTATGGTGGCTGATATCGAGGAACCTCTGGCAGCGGGAGAGTCTGTCAGTGTATGGGTACAGCCGAGAGAGGGTCTGGAAGCAGGCGACTATGACGATATCATTACTTACCAGACAGAGGAAGGTGCGGAAGTTTCTTTTGAAGCGAAAATTACAGTAGAAGACGGGGAACTGTTCCCGGCAGAAGAACCTGTCGAAGAGCCGACAGAGGAACCGGAGAATCCGGATGATCAGGAAGCTCCTTCTACAGAAGAGCCGGCAGAGGATACAGATGGTTCTCTGGCAGAGTATTCTCTTGCTGTGGATACCAATGATCTGAAATTTTCAGATCTGAAAGAGGATTACGAGCAGGTAGATGAGATACAGACAGTTACAGTGACAAATACAGGGGATACAACTGTATCTCTGAAGGTACCGCAGTCTGACTGTTTTGACATTCTTACCGCAGACGGAAATATCGCAGAGTCCGGCGTACAGTTAGAAGCCGGTGCTTCCCTTACCTTCCAGATACAGCCAAAGAATGGCCTGACAAAAGGAGAATACAGTGAAACTCTGATCTTCGGCACAGAAGAGAGCGAAGAAGCTGCGGCGCAGGTAACTGCCGAAGTTTCTGTAAAAGAGGCTGAAGAACAGATTATTTCTGTGGAAGCGGATCCGACGGTTATCGGTTATGATGATCTGAAAGTGGGATATGATACTCCGGAAGCAACAACGATCACACTTACAAATACGGGTAATACAGCAGTTACACTCATTCAGCCGGAAGCTCAGTATTTTGAGATCGGAGCGCTTTCTGCGACAGAACTGGCAGCAGGAGAAAGTGCGGCGTTTACTGCAGTTCCGGTCGCAGGTCTGGAAGAGGGAAGTTATTCAGAGACACTTCAGATCATGTGGGCAGACAGTGACGGACAGACTTCTGTGGCTGCAGAAGTGGAAGGTTACATTACTGTTGCAGAAGCAGAAAAGGTTTACCAGTTATCCGCGGATCCGACAGAGTTGGATTTCGGAAAAACAGAAGCCGGATACAGCGAGGCGCCGGCATCACAGAAGGTTACGGTAACAAATACCGGAAATGCGACAATTACACTGAGTGCACCGACGGCTTCCAGCTTTAAGATCGGTAAGCTTTCCGCTACAGAGCTGGCACCTGGAGAGAGTGCTTCCTTTAATATCCGCCCGAAAAAGGGACTGATAGAAGGGTCCTATCTGGAAACTATTGTGATTCCAAATGATCAGCAGGTAAGTGCGACAGTAGACGTTCTGTTTACTGTAAAAGCACAGACAGTAAAACTGACTGGAATCCAGAATCCTTCCAGTATTGCAGGCATAAAGAATGGCGTTGAAAAAACAGCCAAAGCGCTGGGACTTCCTTCCAGCGTAGTGATCAATACCACAAATGGCGATATGAAAGCCAAAGTTCAGTGGAATGTAAAAGAAAGTTCCTATGATCCGTCAGATAAAACAGAACAGACTTTTAAAGTAAAAGGAACCGTAGTGCTTCCTGACGGTGTGACAAACCCGGATGAGATCAGTCTGATCACGGCAGTGGAAGTTACTGTAAATGCAGGCCGCACAGCGAAGATTGCAGATCCGGCGGACAATAAGATCACAGGAATCAGTTCTGACGGCTATACCACACAGTCCAAAATCACATTTACCGCAGTAGGTGCAGGTATGGACAATGAGAGCCCGGGAACAGACGATGTCCGTTATGTTCCGGATAACTGGAAAGTCATCAATACCAACAGTTGGACAGAAGCTCCTTATACAGCGGCCTTTGGAATCACCAAAGCAGGTACTTACAGCCTGACTGTTGTATTTAACCGCCAGAAATATGATGGCAGCAAATGGGAAAATACCGGAGAACAGGATACCAAACAGGTAAGCTTCAGCATTTCTCAGGCTCAGACTGTCACAGCAACACCAACTCCACAGCCGAACGCTGCAAACCAGAAGAACGCGGTTAGAACAGGCGATACCACCAATATTGCTCCGTTTGTCATCATTCTGGTGATCGCGACAGTATGTATTGTCGGTGTTGTGGTTTACAAAAAGAAGAAAAAATAAAATCAGATAACGGATAAAGCATTTGCCAGGAAGACTGACTGCGAATCTTTATCTGGAAAAATCCGGCAGATTTCCTGTTGCAATTGCATGAAGCAAAAGCAGGAAATCTGCTCTTTTTTTCTGTCTGGGAAAATGAGCTGTCGGCAGAAGAACGGAACGGTAAAAGAACGATAAAGACGCAGCAAAAATACAGTAAAAACACAGAAAGAACATAACAAGAACATAGCAAGAATACAAACTGTTAGCACTCAATTAAAATGAGTGCTAATTTTTCCTTGACTTTTTCGCAAAATGGTATTACTATATCATTCAGAGATGCAGTTTCGGAAAAAATATCAGATAAAAAGAAACTGTCAGGAATAAAAAATAAGAAAACAGCAAAAAAAAGAGATTAAAGGAGTGTGGACAGCATGGCTGTAAAACATGGAAGTTTATCAATCAACAGTGAAAATATTTTCCCAATCATTAAGAAATGGCTGTATTCAGACCATGATATTTTTGTAAGAGAGCTGGTTTCCAATGGATGCGATGCTATTACAAAACTGAAAAAACTGGAAGTAATGGGTGAGTACAGTTTTCCGGAAGGATACAAACCTGAGATTCAGGTGATCGTAAACCCGGATGAGAAGACTCTGAAATTTATCGATAATGGTATTGGTATGACTGCTGAGGAAGTGGAGAAATACATTACCCAGATTGCTTTTTCCGGTGCAACTCAGTTCCTTGAGAAATATAAAGACAAGACAACAGATGATCAGATCATCGGTCATTTCGGACTCGGTTTCTATTCTGCATTCATGGTAGCAGACGAAGTACACATTGACACTCTTTCCTATACAGAGGGTGCACAGCCTGTACACTGGACCTGCGATGGCGGAACAGAGTATGATATGCAGGAAGGTAACAAGAATACAGTTGGTACAGAGATTACACTGTTCCTGAATGAAGACTGCCTGGAATTTGCAAATGAATACCGTATGCGTGAGATTCTGGAGAAATACTGCTCCTTCATGCCGGTTCACATTTATCTGTCCAAAGCGAATGCACCGCAGGAATATGAGACAATTGACGAATCAGAATTAAGAGATGACGATGTTGTCGTAGAACATATTCATGAAGAAGCAAAGACAGAGGAGAAAGAGAACGAAAACGGCGAAAAAGAAGTTGTTGAAGTTTCTCCTGCAAAGGATAAGGTAAAGATCAACAAACGTCCGGTTTCCATCAGCGATATCAATCCTCTGTGGATGAAACATCCGAATGAATGCACAGACGATGAATATAAAGAATTTTACCGTAAAGTATTTATGGATTACAAGGAGCCTCTGTTCTGGATCCATCTGAACATGGATTATCCGTTTAACTTAAAAGGTATCCTGTACTTCCCGAAGATCAATACAGAATATGATTCTATCGAAGGAACCATCAAACTGTATAACAACCAGGTATTTATTGCAGATAATATCAAAGAAGTGATTCCGGAATTCCTTCTTCTTCTGAAAGGTGTTATCGACTGCCCGGACCTTCCGCTGAACGTTTCCAGAAGTGCGCTGCAGAATGATGGATTTGTACAGAAAATTTCCGAGTACATTTCCAAGAAAGTAGCAGACAAGCTCACCGGAATGTGCAAGACTGACCGTGAATCCTATGAGAAATACTGGGATGACATCAGCCCGTTCATCAAATATGGCTGCATCAAAGATACCAAATTTGCAGATAAGATGGGCGATTATGTACTCTTTAAGAACCTTGACGGCAAATATCTGACACTCAAAGACTGCATCGAAGAAAACAAAAAAGTGACAGAAGATGCAGAAACACAGAGCACAGAAGAAAAGACAGAAGATACAGCAGCTTCCGAAGAAAAGAAAGATACTACAGAAGAAAAAGAACCGGAAAAAACAACCGTATACTATGTAACGGATGAAGTTCAGCAGAGTCAGTACATCAATATGTTCAGAGAAGCAGGAAAAGATGCTGTTATCCTGAAACACAACATTGACAGTGCGTTCATCTCCAGCCTGGAACAGAAAAATCAGGAAGTTCAGTTCAAACGTATTGACGCAGACCTGACAGAAGAGATGAAGGGCGAAGGAACCACAGACGAAGAAACAGTAAAAGCACTGACAGAACTCTTCCGCAAGAACCTTCATAAAGACAAACTGGAAGTACATGTTGAGAATCTGAAGAATGAGAATGTATCCGCAATGATGACACTTTCTGAGGAGAGCCGCCGTATGCAGGATATGATGAAGATGTACAATATGTACGGAATGGACCCGAACATGTTCGGTGGTCAGGAGACACTGGTTCTGAATGCAAATCATCCACTGGTGAAATATCTGGCAGAAAATAAAGAATCCGACAAAGCTCCGCTTATCTGTGAGCAGCTCTATGATCTGGCAATGATGAGCCATAAACAGCTTTCACCGGATGAAATGACAAGATTCGTTCAGAGAAGCAACGAAATCTTAATGATGATCACAAAATAAACGGTTTTTCTGTGACGTCACTTATGAAAAACACTTCGCGGGATACTGCCGGTAAATGGCAGCATAATCGGTTCCGGCGGAGAAAAATGTTGAAAAATGACTGAAAAAGTACAAAAATAGGAGAGAACAGCCCGCGATGAACAATCTGGGCTGTTCTTTTTCTACATTTCGTCTTGACAAATGCAGGAGAAATTTTTAAGATTAAATTGCTGATATTCAAAAAACTACGTTTTTCTGTGAAAAACAATGAACAAATGTGACGCAAAAATATTTCCGAGTAACGAAAACGCAAAGTTTTCATTTAAATATTTCAGTATGTGATCCGAACAGAAAAAAACGGATGATGCTGAAATAAAAAAAGAAAATGTGTGTAAATGAGAAAATCAACCAATACAGGAAAGCAGATGATCTGCGTATTGGAGAATAGTTAGGAGGAAACAGATATGAGTGAAGTTTATGGTTTGACCAGAAAATTAGGAGCAACATCAAAATACAAAGGCTATTATTATGTTGCGGAAGCTGTAAGAATGGCGCAAAAAATTCAGGAACGTCCCGTAAAGATCACGAAAGATATTTATCCGATCGTTGCGAGAAAATATAAATCTACGCCTTCTAATGTGGAACACAACATAAGAACATTGATCAATCTCTGTTGGGAAAGTCATAAGGATGTGCTGGAAGAAATTGCAGGATGTACCATGGAAGATAAACCTACAAATAGTGAATTCATAGATATTCTGGCGTACTACCTGTACAGTACAGGACATACTGAGGATCAGGCTGCGAATCAGTAAATGCAGTGTGGTCTGATTCCGGATGGGGAAAAGGGAGAAAAGCTGCAGGAGTTTTTTACAGCTTTTCAAAAGGAATCTGTCTGCTGGTAAAAAAACTGCAGATCGTTTCATCCCAGAGATGCTCGGGCTGTCTGTCAAGTGAAAAAGAAGAATACGAAACACCGGTTGTACATAAAAGTACCTGATTTTTATACTGGATGTTTAAACAAAAGTTACAAACAGGAGTGATAGAATTGTTTTCTGTGCCACTCAGTAGTTTCTGAGCCTGATGACTGGAAAGCTGAAAAATAATCTTGAATCCTAAAGGTGTGCGTTTGCCGCGGATGACGGAGAAACAGTAGGGTTTCACGTCACGCCACAGGGAATAATCTATACTCTTGCTCTTTAACGAGTCAGCAGTGTCAGTATCAAAGAAATCCTGCTGAAGTCTTCCGTCTATGGTAAACACGTTAAATGTGGTCACTGAGGCTTCCACAAGAAAAAAACGGTCAAATACTTCACCGATCAGAAGTTTGTTCATAAAATCTTTTACATCAATAATCTTTAAGGCAAGCATGGGAATCCTTTCTTATTTTCTTATTTTTGTTTCCGAAATTACAGGTGTTTTTCTATTATAAATCACTTTAAAAAAAAAGAACAGAGTTTTTGAGAAAAAGTCTTTTCAAACAGGTAGCATTATGATAATATATATCTGGTATTAAAAACTACATATAATGGAAAAGAGGACGATATAATTGAGATATAAGATTGTCATAGATAGTTGTGGAGAACTTTTAAACGAATGGAAAGATGATGAACGTTTTGAATCCGTACCACTGACACTGATGGTAGGTGCAGATCAGATCATAGATGATGAAACTTTTGACCAGTTAAGCTTTCTTAAGAAAGTGGCGGACTATCCGGAATGTCCGAAATCAGCCTGCCCGTCACCGGAGAGATATATGAAAGCCTATGACTGCGAGGCAGAGCATATTTATGCAGTGACTCTCTCATCAGAGTTAAGTGGCTCCTATAACAGCGCACTTCTGGGCAAAAATCTCCTTCTGGAAGATCACCCGGAGAAAAAAATACACGTATTTAATTCCTGTTCCGCATCCATCGGTCAGACACTGATCGCAGCTAAAATTCAGGAATGTGAAGAAGCGGGAATGAGTTTTGAAGAAGTCGTTTCTACAGTAGACCGTTATATTGAAGGACAGCATACCTTCTTCGTACTTGAGAATCTGGATACGCTGAGGAAAAATGGCCGTCTGAGTAAAGTGAAAGCCCTTGTTGCAAGTGCCCTGAAGATTAAACCGGTCATGGGTTCCACGGATGAGGGAAGCATCTGCCAGTTAGACCAGGCAAGAGGAATGAACCGTGCCATGATCAAAATGGTAGAACAGGTAATTGCAAAAACTCCGGACAGTGCGGACAAAGTTCTCGCTATCAGCCACTGTAACTGTCCTGCGAGAGCACAGGTGCTCAAAGAAGCTTTTGAAGAGAGAATGAAGCTTGCGAAGATCATAGTTCTGGATACTGCAGGTGTAAGCTCCATGTATGCCAATGACGGTGGCGTGATCGTTGCTGTATAACAACAGATTGGCTATTTTCTTTTGCAGAAAAGTGTGCTATAATCAGAAAATACGAAATATGAGATGCAAAGGAGATCTATCATGAGCCAGAAAAAAGTCGATGCTTATAAGGTCAGAAAAGGAAATCATAACAAAGCAGACAAAAAAGAGAAACTTCTTTTTGGACTGGAAATGTTTGCATGGGCATTTATCTGTGTTGTAATTGTTGCATGGATCGGATATTCTGCATATGTAAAAGTAGCAGGAGCCAAAGAAAATGTTGTTCAGAATACAGTAATGGATACTACTGCACTTGATAATTACATTTCCGGCCTGTCAGCCGATACAACAGATGCAGATACTGAGGAAGATGCAGACACCACAGAGGATGCAGATACAACAGACAGCGAAAGCACAGAAGATGTGACAGATGCTGAAACAGACAGTGACGCTGAAGCAGATACCGCATCTGCTGACGACACAGAGACAGAAGAATCTACAGATGCTGAAAGCTCTGCAGATGATACACAGTCAGAAAACTAAAGAACTGTAATAACTGCAATAAAAAATCCCCGGACGAATCCGGGGATTTTTTTGAGGTTTAATCCGTATTGTGAAAGTTCGGAATTCAATCCTCTTACGTTAACGGAAATTATGAATTATAATTTTGTAACGTTTGCAGCCTGCATGCCACGTGCGCCTTCTGTTAAGTCGTATGTTACAGCCTGGCCTTCTTCAAGGGATTTGAATCCTTCACCATTGATAGCGGAGAAATGTACAAATACGTCTGCACCGTCTTCACCAGTGATAAATCCGTAACCTTTTTCTGCGTTGAACCATTTTACAGTTCCCTTGTTCATGTTGTTACCTCCATAAAAAATAAAAAAATTAAAAAGCTTTCTGGCAATAAAAAAATCACCAGATTTTACAGATTATATATTCTTATATAATCTCTAAAAACCAGTGACTATACAAAATAATCCAGATATGAGTTGATTATATCTCCCGCTTTTTGAATTGTCAAGCAGAAAAACACCCTGAGGGAGTAAAAAAAGGACTTTATTAAACAGACGGTTTCGTGTATTATGTATATCAGAAAGCGGATTGCAGATATCCGCTCAACAGTTCCTGTTCACAGCGGCACATTTCGTGGGATAACAGCATGTGAACAGGAAACTTAAATACATCAGACCAGAACGAAGGGAGATAACTGCATGGGTATTTTGATTCAGGGCGGACGTATTGTGGATGCGGCCACCAGTACTGATAAAAAAGGCGATATTTATCTGGAAGATGGAGTGATCACAGAGATTGGTGAGAAACTTGCTGTAAAGGACAAGAGTGACAGGGTGATCGATGCAAAAGGCTGCCTGGTTATGCCGGGACTGATCGATCTTCATGTGCATTTCAGAGATCCCGGACAGACACAGAAAGAGGATATAGAGACAGGTTCACGGGCTGCTGCAAGAGGCGGAGTGACAACTGTGGTTGCCATGCCGAACACCACACCGGTGATCGACAATCCGGACCGTGTTAATTATGTACATCACAAAGCAGAACAGCTTTCCGGCATTCATGTGCTTCAGGCAGGTGCCATCACACAGGGAGAAAAGGGCGAACAGCTTTCTGACATCGAAGGAATGGTAAAAGCAGGAATCCCGGCTCTGTCAGAAGACGGAAAATCTGTGATGAACACAAAGCTCTGCAAAGAAGCCATGGTAGTGGCAAAAGAGTTGAATGTTCCGATCTTTGCACACTGTGAGGACATTGATCTGCGCGGGGATGGCTGCATGAATGACGATGAAAATGCAAAGAGACTGGGCCTGCCTGGTATCTGCAATGCGGTTGAGGATGTGATCGCAGCGAGAGATATCCTTCTGGCAAGAGAAACAGAAGCGAGACTGCATCTGTGCCACTGCTCCACAGAAGGTGTTGCCAAAATGATGGAGATTGTAAAAGAAGAAGGACTGGACAATATTACAGCAGAAGTTTGCCCGCATCACTTTATCCTGACTTCCGATGATATCGAGAGAGATGATCCGAATTACAAGATGAACCCTCCGCTTCGTACAAAGAAAGATGTAGAGGCTCTGATTGCAGGTCTGAAGGACGGTTCTTTCAAAGTGATCAGTACAGACCACGCTCCACATGCAGTACCTGAGAAAACTGGTTCCATCCGAAATGCAGCTTTTGGTATCGTAGGAATTGAGACAAGCTTTGCTCTTTCTTATACAGCACTGGTTGAAACCGGAATCCTGACCATTTCCCAGCTGATCGAGAAGATGAGCTGGAACCCGGCACAGATCCTCGGAATCGACAGAGGCACCATTCAGGAAGGACATCCGGCAGATGTTGTCATTGCGGATATCGACCACGAATATACAATAGATAAGAATGAATTTGCATCCAAAGGACGCAACACTCCGTTTGACGGCTGGAAAGTAAAAGGAAAAATCCTTTACACCATCTGCGATGGAAAAGTTGTTTACCAGAATGCTTAATAAAAGCAGACAGCAATTTCTGCCTGCGATCATAAGAATATAACTTGTTACCGGGCACAAAGTGAACAGTAACGATAACTTCAGGAGGAAAAATTCATGATCAACAAACTTATTGAAAAAATCCAGAAAACAAACGCACCGATCGTTGTAGGCTTAGACCCGATGCTTAACTATATCCCACAGCACATTCAGCAGAAAGCATTCTCTGAACTGGGTGAGACACTCGAAGGTGCTGCAGAAGCAATCTGGCAGTACAACAAAGGAATCGTAGATGCGGTAGCTGATCTGATTCCGGCAGTGAAACCACAGATCGCCATGTATGAGCAGTTCGGCATTCCGGGAATGATGGCATACAAAAAGACAGTAGACTATTGCAGAGAAAAAGGTCTGGTCATCATCGGTGACATCAAACGTGGTGATATCGGTTCTACTTCTGCAGCATATGCAGTCGGACACCTTGGAAAAGTTCAGGTGGGAAGCAAAAAATATGCAGGTTTTGACGAAGACTTCGCAACTGTAAATCCATACCTTGGATCAGACGGTGTAAAACCATTTATCAATGTATGCAAAGAAGAAAACAAAGGTATCTTCGTGCTGGTAAAAACTTCCAACCCATCCAGCGGGGAATTCCAGGACAGAATCATCGATGGACGTCCGCTCTATGAGTGGGTTGGCGAGAAAGTTGCCCAGTGGGGAGAAGAACATATGGGTAATGGCTACAGCTATGTAGGTGCCGTAGTAGGTGCTACTTATCCGGAAATGGGAAAAACACTCCGTAAGATCATGCCGAAGACATTTATCCTGGTACCTGGATATGGCGCACAGGGCGGTAAAGGTGCAGATCTGGTACACTTCTTTAACGAAGACGGTCTCGGTGCGATCGTAAACTCTTCCCGTGGAATCATTGCAGCTTACAAACAGGAGAAATATGCTTCCTTTGGTGAATTAAACTATGCGGATGCATCCCGTCAGGCTGTAAAAGATATGATCGAAGATATCAGCGGTGCTTTAAATAACCGTTAGGAGGATAAAAATGAGCAGCGAGAAAACAAGAGAAATCTGTACTGTTGTCAGTCAGAAGAGCATCGGTGCAGGTATTTACAGTATGTGGATCCAGACAGACCGGATTGCAGCAGATGCGAAGCCGGGTCAGTTTGTATCCCTTTACACAAAAGATAAATCCAAACTTCTTCCAAGACCGATCAGTCTCTGCGAGATCGACAAAGAAAATAAAAGACTTCATCTCGTTTACAGAGTGACCGGAGAGGGAACCGGAACGGATGAATTTTCACAGCTCAAAGCAGGAGATACGCTCCCTGTTCTCGGACCGCTGGGAAATGGTTTTCCGGTGGAAAAAGCAGAAGGAAAAAGCGTTTTCCTGATGGGCGGTGGAATCGGTGTACCTCCGATTCTGGAACTGGCCAAACAGATGAAATGCGAAAAGAAGCAGATCGTAGCAGGATACCGTGACTGCCACACATTCCTGAAAGAGGAATTTGAGGCAGCAGGAACTCTTTACATTGCCACAGAGGACGGCAGTGTGGGGACAAAGGGAAATGTTATGGATGCCATCAGAGAGAATGCTCTGAATGCAGACATCATTTATGCCTGCGGACCGACTCCGATGCTTCGTGCCATCAAAAAGTATGCAGAAGAAAACGGAATCGAATGCTATATTTCCCTGGAGGAACGTATGGCATGCGGTATCGGTGCCTGCCTTGCCTGTGTGTGCAAGTCCAAAGAAAAAGATGCACACAGCAACGTACACAATAAGAGAATCTGTAAGGACGGTCCGGTATTTCTTTCTACGGAGGTGGAAATCTGATGGATATGAGTGTAAATATTGCCGGCGTAGAATGGAAAAATCCGGTAACAGTAGCGTCCGGAACCTTTGGTTCAGGAGCAGAATTTGCTGACTATGTAGATATTAATAAACTGGGAGCAGTGACTACCAAAGGCGTAGCCAATGTACCGTGGGCCGGAAATCCGACTCCTCGTGTGGCAGAGGTTTACGGTGGTATGATGAATGCCATTGGCTTACAGAATCCTGGAATTGATCTTTTCTGTGAGAGAGATATCCCGTTTCTGAAACAGTATGATACAAAGATTATCGTCAATGTATGCGGTCATGCTCCTGAAGAATATCTGGCAGTTGTGGAACGTCTTGCAGACCAGCCGGTCGATATGATGGAGATCAATATCTCCTGCCCGAATGTAAACGCAGGATTTCTGGCATTCGGACAGGATGCGCACCATGTAGAAGAACTGACAGCACAGATCAAAAAGATCGCAAAACAGCCGGTGATCATGAAACTGACTCCGAATGTCACAGATATCACAGAAATCGCGAAGGGTGCAGAAGCAGGCGGTGCAGATGCGGTATCCCTGATCAATACCCTGACCGGTATGAAGATTGATATCAACAGAAAAACATTTGCGCTTGCAAACAAAACAGGCGGTGTGTCCGGCCCGATCGTGAAACCAATCGCAGTCCGTATGGTATATCAGGTGGCGCAGGCGGTCAATATTCCGATCATTGGTATGGGCGGTATTTCCTGTGCGGAAGATGCCATCGAGTTTATTCTCGCAGGTGCCAGTGCCGTCTCTGTCGGTACTGCCAACTTCCACAATCCGGCAGTGACGATGGAAGTGATCGACGGAATCGAAGCATACATGAAGAAAAACGGATTTAACTCTGTAAAAGACATGGTTGGTATTGTAAAATAATATTGTTCAGGATAAAACCGGGGCTGTAAAATGAAAATTACAGCACAGCCCGGGATAAAATCAACAATAGAAAGTAACTGTATAAAAACTGTAATAAAACAGTTGTAACAGAAACAGGAGGCAGAACATAAGATGGAACAGTATAAACAGGAATTTATTGAATTTATGGTAGACAGTGAAGTTCTCAAATTCGGAGAATTTACTTTAAAAAGCGGAAGAAAATCTCCGTTTTTTATGAACGCAGGCGGATATGTGACAGGTTCTCAGCTTAAGAAACTGGGTGAATATTATGCACATGCGATCCATGACAAGTATGGCGATGATTTCGACGTACTTTTCGGACCGGCATACAAAGGAATCCCGTTAAGCGTTGTAACTGCTATCGCATTCAGCGAATTGTACGGAAAAGAAGTCCGTTACTGCTCAGACCGTAAAGAAGAAAAAGACCACGGCGCAGATAAAGGAAAATTCCTTGGAAGCACTTTAAAAGACGGCGACCGTGTGGTTATGATCGAGGATGTTACCACTTCCGGTAAATCCATGGAAGAAACCGTTCCGAAGGTAAGAGGAGCAGCCAATGTGGAGATCGTCGGCCTGATGGTTTCCCTTGACCGTATGGAAGTCGGCAAAGGCGGCGTGAAGTGTGCACTGGATGAGGTTCATGATCTTTATGGATTCGAAACCAATGCGATCGTTACCATGGAAGAAGTTATTGAACATCTTTACAACAAAGAATACAAAGGCAAAGTGATCATTGATGATACTCTTAAGGCTGCCATTGACGCATATTATGCGCAGTATGGTGCAAAATAAGCCTGAAAGGGAGCAACCGGTAATCAGATAACAGATTATGGACAGAACGCCGGACAGACGGTTGTTCATATGAAGTTATCGGAAAAACAGATGGAACAGTAACATAAAGGTGAGGATGACTATGAACGAAAAGATATATAAAACCATGTCTTCCACAGGAGCGTGCAGTCTGGCAGTAGGAATCATTGTACTGACAACAGGAATCGTAACAGGGGTTATGATGATCGTAAGCGGTGCAAGACTGCTGAAAAAGAAATCAGAAATATTGATATAAAAAAGACCGCAGGACCACACGAAGATCAGCCGGACTTCTGACAGATTGACAGGAAGAAGCGAATTTTCGTGTGGTTTTTCAGTCAGAAACAGGAGCAAAATTGAAAAAAGAGACAAAGCGTATGATACGGGCACTTGGAACGGTTCTGTTTATCCTGTATGTTCTGGCACTGATCTATTTCCTTTTCTTCTCAGAAGAATATGGAAGAATTGCAATGGAGGAACGGGAGTACAGGTATAATCTGATTCCGTTTGTTGAAATACGACGCTTTTGGGTGTACAGAAAACAGCTGGGTTTTCTGGCGGTATTTACAAACCTTTTTGGAAATGTGGCAGGATTTCTGCCATTTGGCTTTATGCTGCCTGTGATCACGGGAAAAATGAGAAGCGGATTTCTGATCACACTGGCAGGATTCGGACTGAGCCTTACAGTAGAGGTGATTCAGCTTATAACAAAAGTCGGATGTTTTGACGTGGACGATCTGATCCTGAATACTGCGGGAGCAGCCCTGGGATATCTGCTGTTTTTTATCTGCGATCACCTGAGGAGAAAGATTTATGGCAAGAAGATATAGATATGCGTTTGCGAAGAAAAAAGAAGCACAGAAAGGAAAACTGTCCACAGGTCTGGCAGCAGCTTCACTGATCTTATTTATCACAGCAGTGCTGCTGGCTTTTTTCATGAATGGAGAGTTTGGATACATTGTGGGCGGGGTCAGCCTTTGTGCAATGCTTCTGTCCATATACGGGTTCGCTATGGGACTTAAGAGCTTTTCGGAAGAAAACAGAACCCACAGGACCAGTATGATCGGATCAATTGCAAACGGGATCATTATGATCGGATGGCTGGGAATTTTCCTTCTGGGAATTTCCAGTTAAAAACGGGTATCTTAACAGAGGATTTGTATAGAGAATTTTTACAGAGAATAAAAAGAAACAAAACATAAATAAAACAGAAATAAAAAAATAGAAATAAAAGAAATAGAAATAAAAAAGGAGAAGAACAGCTTGGACGAATGGGTAATGGAACGGTATGACCTGGCAAAAGAAAGAGTGTCAGAGATACCGCAGGAAACAACAGCTGCAGAACCGTATCGTGACTTTTTTGTCAGAGAAGCGGCTTTTTTACAGAAAATCACTGCTGTGATGGATCATGGAACAGCGGGAAAAACACTGGAAGAACTGCAGAAACAGAATCATGAACTCTATCAGGACATTCTGCCTGAGAATTATGAAAATTCTTACGGAAATCCTGCTTATGCACAGAAGATGCTGGGAGAATACGGAAAGGCATTTACTTTCCTGTACACAGAACTTCACGGAACGATTGCTTACGCTTTTGAGAAAAAAGCGTGGGATCTGACAGTAGCACTGGAACTTTTTCTGGAATTTTATTTTGCATTTTCACAGGAAGAACTTCCTTCTGTGGAACAGGTGAAAGAGATCCTGGTTTCCTATGTGAACGATTACTGTCAGGATATGGTAGGCGAGCGGATCAGAGAGGCTATTGATCCGGAGGATAATTTTGCAGTACAGATTATTATGAATTCTGATCTGACAGACCTCCGCTATCTGTATCAGTTTGGAGAATATGTTTCTGACAACGAATGGAAAACAGCGGAATTTCTCAATTCCCTTTCACAGAAAGAGATTGATGAGATGGCGAGAACCTATACCGAAGGTTATCGTATTGGATTTATCACAGGAAGAAAAGATATTTCAAAGAAGAAAACAGTCAATATCCGTTATCAGCTTGGATTTGAACGCATGGTGAAATCTGCCATTGTTCAGTTTGAAGAAATGGGGCTGAAAACTGTTATCTACCGTCATGCACTTCATGCAGTCAACAGAAGAAACCAGTTCAGAAACGGATTTACAGGCGGCATTGCCAATCCGCAGTTTGACTATGATCACAGACAGGACAGCGCACTGTTTATGGATTCCGACTTTGTGAAACGCAAACTTCGCGCCCTGCAGACTTCCTATGATGAGTTTGCTGATCTGGCAGCAGTTCATGGAGGACCGGCATGCATTGAGACATTTGGAGAAGCACCATTTTCGCCGGTGAGCAAAGAAGAAAGCTGGACTTTTACAGAAGCACAGCAGAAACTGCAGCTTGAACTGGACAATGAATCCAGTCAGATCGTAAACCGTTATATCAAAGGGGATGAGAGAAGCTTTACGATCATCGCCTATCCGGTACCGGAGATCGGTGAGAACTTCTCGGAAATCTTCCGCGAGATCGTAAAGATCAACACTCTGGATTATAAGAAATACCAGAAAATCCAGCATACCATCATTGATACGCTGGATACCTGTGAGTGGGTGGAAATCAAGGGTAAAGGAGAAAATGAGACGGACCTTCTGATCCATCTTCATACTCTGGAAGACCCGAAAACACAGACCAATTTTGAAAACTGCGTGGCAGATGTGAATATTCCGGTCGGAGAAGTGTTCACTTCCCCTGTGCTGGCAGGAACCGGCGGAATGCTTCATGTTTCCAAAGTTTATCTCAATGGATTACAGTTCCGCGATCTGAAACTGGTATTTGACTGTGGCCAGGTGATTGATTATACATGCAGCAATTTCGAGACAGAAGAAGAAAACCGCAAATATATTGAGGATAATATTCTGTTCCATCATCCGAAACTGGCAATGGGTGAGTTTGCCATCGGAACAAACACAACTGCTTATGTGGCTGCACAGAAATATGACATGGCAGATAAACTCCCGATCCTGATCGCTGAAAAAATGGGACCGCACTTTGCAGTGGGAGACACCTGCTACAGTTGGTCAGAAGACACCCCGGTTTATAATCCGGACGGAAAAGAGATCATTGCCAGAGATAACGAAATCTCTGAGATGAGAAAAGAAGATGTCAGCCTTGCCTATTACGGATGCCACACAGACATCACGATCCCGTATGATGAGCTGGGAAGTATCCGCACGATCGATGATGAGGGAGAGATGACTTCTATTATTGAAGACGGAAGATTTGTACTTCCGGGTACAGAAGAACTGAATGAGCCATTTGCAGAATGATTAATGATCTGTGAAGATTTGTGGAAGAATCGGTTGAATCATCTGCAAGGTAATTGTTCAGAACAGATATCTGAGAATTTTTAACATTTTTTATGGTAAATTTCAGATATCAAAAAAATTATTAGTTTGTCAAATTATTTCTTTGCTTCAATTTTATTGACAGAAAAAGGGAATCTTAGTAGAATCTACGGTTAGAGAGGGTTGGAAGTCAAACCTTTCTGACCGTACTTTTTTTATCAATAAAATAAAATGAAGTCTCGGCGGATGATCCTGGGAACAGACCGGATGATCTGCCAGAGGATGCTTGAGAAGAAAAGGAGAAAAACTATGGCAAAAGTAGGAATTGTGATGGGCAGCGACTCAGATATGCCGATCATGAGCAAAGCAGCAGATATTCTGGAGAAACTGGGAATTGATTACGAGATGAAAATCATTTCTGCACACAGGGAACCGGATGTCTTTTTTGAATATGCAAAAACAGCAGAAGAAAAAGGCTTTAAAGTAATTATCGCAGGTGCCGGAATGGCAGCTCATCTGCCAGGAATGTGCGCGGCAATCTTCCCGATGCCGGTAATCGGAATTCCTATGCACACCACTTCCCTCGGAGGAAGAGATTCCCTTTATTCTATTGTACAGATGCCTTCCGGAATCCCGGTTGCGACAGTAGCGATCAACGGTGGTGCCAATGCAGGTCTTCTGGCAGCCAAGATTCTTGCAACATCAGATGCAGAACTTCTTGCAAAATTAAAGGCTTACAGCCAGGAATTAAAAGAACAGGTAGAAGCAAAAGACGCAAGATTACAGGAAGTTGGATATAAAAATTATTAAAATATGAAGGTGCTGAGACAGATATAAGAACAGCAGAATTTTTAATAATTAATATTTTAATATTGATAATGGTTATATGACGGAGGATGATTATGGATTACAAGACCGCTGGAGTAGATATTGAAGCAGGATATAAATCAGTAGAACTGATGAAGGAACATGTAAAGAGAACCATGCGTGAAGAAGTTCTCGGAGGTCTGGGAGGATTTTCCGGAGCCTTTTCTCTGGCAAAGATCAAAGAGATGGAAGAACCGGTATTGTTATCCGGTACAGACGGATGCGGAACAAAGGTAAAACTTGCCATGGTGATGGACAAGCACGATACCATTGGTATTGATGCAGTTGCCATGTGTGTCAATGACATTGCCTGTGCAGGTGGAGAACCGTTATTCTTCCTGGACTATATTGCATGTGGCAAGAACTATCCGGAGAAAATCGCAGCCATCGTAGGTGGTGTTGCAGAAGGCTGTGTACAGTCCGAAGCTGCCCTGATCGGTGGTGAGACAGCAGAACACCCGGGACTGATGCCGGAAGATGAATACGATCTGGCTGGTTTTGCAGTAGGTGTCTGTGACAAAAAAGATATGATCACAGGAGAGAACTTAAAAGCAGGAGATGTCCTGATTGGTATGGCATCCACTGGTGTTCACAGCAATGGATTCTCACTGGTCCGTAAAGTATTTGACATGACAAAAGAATCCCTGGATACCTATTATGAAGAACTGGGAACAACCCTTGGAGAAGCACTTCTGGCACCGACCAGAATCTATGTAAAAGCATTAAAGAGCATCAAGAATGCAGGCGTTCGTGTACACGCATGCAGCCATATCACAGGCGGCGGATTCTATGAGAACATTCCGCGTATGCTCAAAGAAGGAACAAGAGCAGTGGTAGAGAAAAACAGCTATCCTGTACTTCCAATCTTCAAACTGCTTGCAGAAAAAGGCAATATCGAAGAACAGATGATGTACAATACTTACAACATGGGTCTTGGAATGATTCTTGCTGTAGATGCGGCAGATGTAGACAAAACCATGGAAGCGATCAAAGCAGCCGGAGATACTCCTTATGTGGTAGGACGTATCGAAGACGGTGAAAAAGGAGTGACTTTATGCTAAAAGTCGGTGTACTGGTTTCCGGAGGCGGAACTAATCTTCAGGCGATCCTGGACGCCATTGACAATGGAAAGATTACGAATGCACAGGTATCTCTGGTTGTGAGCAACAACCCGGGTGCCTATGCACTTGAGAGAGCAAAGAAACACGAGATTGAGGCTGTCTGCATTTCCCCGAAACAGTTTGAGAACAGAGAAGAATTTCATAAGGCACTGCTTGCGAAATTACAGGAAAGCGGAGTGGAACTTGTGGTTCTTGCCGGATTCCTCGTGGCAATCCCTCCGATGATCGTGGAGGCATTTCCAAACAGGATCATCAATATCCATCCATCCCTGATTCCGTCCTTCTGCGGTGTGGGATATTACGGACTTCATGTGCATGAGAAAGCTCTTGCAAGAGGCGTCAGAGTGACAGGTGCTACGGTGCATTTCGTAGACACAGGTACAGATACCGGTCCGATCATTTTACAGAAAGCAGTTAAAATCAGACAGGACGATACCCCGGAAGTTCTCCAGAGACGTGTCATGGAGAAAGCAGAGTGGAAAATCCTTCCGAAAGCCATTGACCTGATCGCCAATGGAAAGGTGAAGGTTGTGGATGGCAGAGTAGAGATAGAGGAATACGATGTAGAAGAATAAAAGGTTACTGTTTACTGGCAGTTACAGAGATAAGATATTGCGGAAAAAAGGAGCAAAAGAAGAATGAAAGTCTTAATCGTAGGAAGCGGCGGCAGAGAACATGCCATTGCATGGAGTGTTTCCAGAAGCCCGAAAGTAGAAAAGATTTACTGTGCACCGGGAAATGCCGGAATTGCACAGCTTGCAGAATGTGTGGATATCGGCGCCATGGAATTTGAGAAACTGGCTGATTTTGCACAGGAAAATGCTGTTGACCTGACGATCATCGGTATGGATGATCCACTTGTCGGCGGTGTGGTAGATGTGTTCGAAGCCCGTGGACTGAGAGTGTTCGGACCAAGAAAAAATGCGGCGATCCTGGAAGGCTCCAAGGCATTTTCCAAAGATCTTATGAAGAAATACAACATCCCGACTGCAGCATATGAGAACTTTGATGACCCGGAGAAAGCACTGGAGTATCTCCGCACAGAAGCAAAATTCCCGATTGTTCTGAAAGCAGACGGACTTGCACTTGGAAAAGGTGTTCTGATCTGTAAAGACCTGAAAGAAGCGGAAGATGGCGTAAAAGAGATCATGGAAGACAAGAAATTCGGAAATGCCGGAAATACCATGGTTATCGAAGAATTTATGACCGGACGTGAGGTTTCCGTTTTATCTTTTGTTGATGGAAAAACTATCCGTACTATGACTTCCGCACAGGACCACAAACGTGCACAGGATGGAGATCAGGGATTAAATACCGGTGGTATGGGAACCTTCTCCCCAAGCCCGTTCTACACAGAAGAAGTGGATGAATTCTGTAAGAAATATGTATATCAGCCGACAGTAGATGCCATGGCAGCAGAAGGACGTCCGTTTAAGGGAATTATTTTCTTCGGACTCATGCTGACTCCGGACGGACCAAAGGTACTCGAATACAATGCACGTTTCGGAGATCCGGAAGCACAGGTTGTCCTTCCTCGTATGAAGAACGATATTATCGAAGTTATGGAAGCCTGCGTAGACGGAACTCTGGACCAGATAGACCTTCAGTTCGAAGATAATGCAGCAGTCTGCGTGGTTCTTGCCAGTGACGGATATCCGGTAAAATATGAAAAAGGAATCCCGATGTATGGATTCGAGAACTTTGAGAACAAAGATGGCTATTACTGCTTCCATGCAGGAACTAAATTAAAAGACGGTCAGATCGTTACCAACGGCGGACGTGTCCTCGGAATTACAGCGACAGGCAAAGATTTAAAAGAAGCAAGAAAAAATGCCTATGAAGCTACCGAATGGATCACCTTTGCCAATAAATATATGCGCCATGATATCGGAAAAGCGATAGACGAAGCATGAATCTGAAAATACATTTTTGCTTATGCGGCGCGGTCTGAACAGTATAGATCAGATAGAACAGATGATAAATATTTGCTGATAAGCAGAACATAAAAATTTTCCCACAGAGTCCATATTACAGGTAGGTCTGCGCAGAAATGTACGGGCAGAAACCAGAGACAGGTTCCTGTTTATTCCGTGCAGTGGAGTGCACAGGAACGGTATGGACAACTGTGGGAATTTTTATGCCTGATTTCCTTTACTTTTTGTGCAATTTGTTATAAAATAAGACGGTCAGGAGAAAATGATATGAACAAAGAAGATGAAAAAAAGATTCCGGTTACCGTGGAGCAGGTGCGACAGTTCCTGAAAGAGAATCAGGATCCGGAGTATCGGGAATTTCACAGTAAACTTCTGCCAGGGACAGAGAATATCATGGGAGTCCGTCTTCCGATTCTGAGAAAGTTTGCAAAGCAGCTTGCGGCGCAGGCGTGGAAGGACTGGTTTGAACAGGCAGATGACCAGTGGTATGAGGAAACCATGCTGCGGGGACTGGTTGTGGCATATGCCAGGATGGACTGTGAAGAACGCCTCAAATATGTGAGAAAATTTGTTCCGGATATTAATAGCTGGGGCGTATGTGACTGTTTTTGCAGTACCCTGAAGGATGCAGATAAATATCCGCAGGAATACTGGGAGTTTATAGAACCGTATCTTACTTCTGAGAAGGAATATGAAGCCAGATTTGCAGCAGTGATGCTTCTGGGACATTTTGTGAAACCAGAGTATCTGGAAGAAAGTATCAGACGGCTGGAGAGTATCACACAGCAGGGCTATTATACGAAGATGGCTGTTGCATGGGCGATATCTGTATATTTCGCAGCGTTTCCACAGGAGATGATGGAATATCTGAGGGGCAGTCACGGACTGGATGAATTTACATATAAGAAATCATTGCAGAAGATCGTGGAATCTTATCGTGTAGATAAAGAAATGAAAAAGATCATAAAAGAAATGAGACAGAGAGGATAAAAACAATGGGAATCAGCAAAGAAGAAGCAATCAAGGAATTACAGACCAGAGAGACGGTATATGTAGCATACGCACAGGCAACCAAACTGCCATATGTAAGATGCGATGAAGAAACCTATAATGACCAGGCATGGATCTTTTCCACAGAAGAAGGGATCAAAGCATTCGGTAAGAAACTGGTAGAAGAGAAAATCCTTCTGATGGGAATGAAATTTTCCAAGAAAGATTATCCGAGATTATACGGAACTTTCTATGCAATCGGTGTCAATACAGTTGTGTGGGTAGACGGAGAAGATCAGGTAGAAGTTGACCTTGCAAATATTGCAAAACAGGCAGATATGAGCCAGATCGAGCCTGCAAAGAGACCACTTCTCAACCCGACACTGGAACTTTCCGGAATTTACTTCATGCAGGAACTCCGCCGCCCGGTAGAGAAAGACCAGCATGGTAATCTCCGCGAACTGGAAGAGGAACTGATCGTAAACTTAAGAAAATCTGAATATCTGATCGCGATGAATGTAGATCCGGAAGATCCGAAGAAGATCAACATTCCATACCTGAAGAACAAGAAAGAAGAAATCCTTCAGCCTGTATTCACAGACGTAATGGAACTGGAGAAATTTACAAGAGGCCAGAAACTCCGTATCGCAAAAGTACCGCTTGCCAAACTTCCGGAACTGATGATCGAGAGAGCAACTGCTTATGTTATCAATCCGTTAGGATTCAATCTTGTTCTGAACAAAGAACAGCTTAATAAGATCATCGGGATTAAATAAATAAGATGCAGGCAAGTCTGTAAGATGTAAACAGGTTTACAGATAAGTCTCAGAGTTTTAGAAAATACAGGATGCATGTTATGTAAAAAAGGCATAACGTGCATCTTGTTTTATTATTTAGGAAAGTGTTGTGCAGTGCCCCGATGATACAAAAAAAGTTTTTCGACAGGAGTTCTGTTTTTGAATCACCCGGTTTTTGGGTTTTTTGTTCTTAATGATAATATATTTCGTGAGATACAATCAGGATGGTAACAGATTTGCTGTTATACATTTTGGAATTGCAAAAAAAGCTGGCATGTGCTAGTATATGTGTAACACAAATAAGGAGGAACGTGCGTATGATGATTGAAATTGATTTCAGCAGTGATGAAGCAATTTACATCCAGCTTACCAATCAGATTATCATGGGAATCGCCACATCAAGACTCCGGGAAGGTGATACACTGCCTTCTGTGAGACAGCTTGCAGATACGGTAGGAATTAATATGCACACCGTCAATAAAGCCTATTCACTTCTGAGACAGGAGGGCTTTGTCACGATCGACCGCAGACGTGGTGCAGTGATTTCCATTGACGTAAACAAGCGGAAAGCACTGGAAGAACTGAAGGAGAACCTTATGGTCGCACTGGCGAAAAGCTGCTGTAAAAATGTAACCAGAGACGAGGTTCATCAGTTGATTGATGAAATTTTTGATGACTATGACTATATTGAAAACAGACAGGATTGACTGAAAAATCCTTTTGTTTACGCAGAATCATAAATAAAGATATTTTAAGGAGACAACATGGAGAGACAATTTACCAGACAGGCAGAAAATGCTTTAAAACTGGCAAAGACAACGGCCAGATCCTGCGGACACAGTTATATTGGCACAGAACATCTTCTGGCAGGTCTTTTGAAAGAGCCGGAAGGTACGGCGGGCAAGGTGCTGGAAGAGTTTCATGTAGAAGAAGAAAAACTCATGGAACTGATCAGCCAGTTAATTGCACCTGCGCAGGGAGAAGTTGCCGTAAAAGAGCCAAAAGAACCGGAATACAGTCCGAGATCAAGAAGGATTCTGGAGCAGGCACAGGAAGATGCACAGAGCATGGACAGTGTATGCGGAACAGAACATATCCTTCTTGCACTTCTGAAAGAGACAGATTGTGTCGCAACCAGACTTTTATTTACCATGGGCGTAAATATTCAGAAACTGTTTTCTGCGATCCTGACAGCCATGGGATTTGACAATGATACCATTGCTGAGGAATTTCAGTATGCCAGAAGTGCCCGAAACCAGAAGACAACAATGACCCCGACTCTGGATCAGTACAGTCGTGATCTGACACAGCTCGCAGCAGAGGGCAAACTGGATCCTGTAGTGGGACGTGAAAAAGAAATCACACGCCTGATCCAGATTTTAAGCAGAAGAACGAAGAACAATCCTTGCCTTGTAGGAGAACCAGGGGTAGGAAAAACTGCTATCGCAGAAGGGCTTGCGCAGAGGATCGTAATGGGTATGGTGCCGGATACGGTAAAAGACAAACGTCTGGTGGTATTGGATCTTTCCGGCATGGTGGCAGGAAGCAAGTACAGAGGAGAATTTGAGGAACGTATTAAGAATGTAATTCAGGAAGTACGGGAACATCAGGGAATCCTTCTGTTTATTGATGAGATCCATACCATTATCGGTGCCGGTGGCGCGGAAGGTGCACTGGATGCATCGAATATTCTGAAACCATCCCTTTCCAGAGGAGAGATTCAGCTTATCGGAGCAACCACACTGGAAGAGTACCGCAAGCATATTGAGAAAGATGCGGCACTGGAGAGAAGATTCCAGCCTGTAACTGTGGAGGAACCGTCCGCAGAGGAGACTCTGGAGATTCTGAAAGGACTTCGTCCGTATTATGAGAAACACCACGGAGTTGTGATCGAGGATGCGGCACTGGAGGCAGCAGTAAAAATGTCACAGCGTTATATCAATGACCGATTCCTTCCGGATAAAGCCATTGATATCATTGACGAGCTGCATCAAAGGTTCAGCTTGCGGGTTATCAGTCTGCGCCGGAGATGGAAGCATATGAACTGGAATTAAATGAGATCCGTCAGGAAAAAGAAGAAGCAGTAAAAACAGCAGACCTTGAACGCGCGAAAAAGGCACAGGCGCGCCAGCTTGAAGTAGAAGCAGAGATGGAGAAAATCCGCCTGAAAACAGAGCGTAGAAATAAAAGAAAGAAACTTACTGTGGACGAAGCTGCCATCGCAGAGACAATCTCTGACTGGACCAAGATTCCACTTCAACGTCTGACAGAGGGAGAAACCAAACGTCTTGCACGTCTGGAAAAAGAACTTCATAAGCGCGTGATCGGGCAGGATGAGGCTGTAAAAGCCGTAGCTCAGGCAGTCAAAAGAGGAAGAGTCGGACTCAAAGATCCAAACCGTCCGATTGGTTCTTTCCTTTTCCTGGGACCGACAGGTGTGGGAAAAACGGAACTTTCCAAAGCACTGGCAGAAGCAGTATTTGGCAGTGAACAGGCCATGATCCGTGTAGATATGTCCGAATATATGGAGAAACACAGTGTATCCAAACTCATTGGTTCTCCTCCGGGATATGTCGGATATGAGGAAGGCGGACAGCTCAGTGAGAAGGTACGCAGAAATCCTTACAGTGTGCTTTTGTTTGATGAGATTGAGAAAGCACATCCGGATGTGTTTAATATTCTTTTACAGGTGCTGGATGACGGACATATCACAGATGCACAGGGAAGAAAGGTTGATTTTAAACAGACGATCATTATCATGACCTCCAATGCAGGAGCGCAGGCAATCATGGAGCCGAAGCGACTTGGATTTATGTCGAATAATGACGAGAAGAAGGATTATGAGAGAATGAAGGGCGGAGTGATGGAAGAAGTCCGCCGTATTTTCAAACCGGAGTTTCTGAACCGTATTGATGACATCATGGTATTCCATGTATTAAATAAAGAGGAAATCCGTAAAATTGTTACCCTGCTTCTTAAGACACTGGAGAAACGTTGCCAGGAGCAGATGGATATTCAGCTTACTGTGACAAATGCAGTGAAGGATTTCATTGCGGAAAAAGGCTCTGACAACAAGTATGGAGCAAGACCTCTGCGCCGCGCAATCCAGAGCAGGATTGAGGATGCACTGGCAAACGAGATTCTGGAAGGAAAGATCAAACGCGGGGATAAGGTGCAGGTGAAACTGCATAAGGATGAGATTGTTTTTGCTGTGAAATAATGGTGGCAAGTTAAGTGGATAAAAGCATCCGCTTTGCTGCTTGCTCATAACTGAATAATTGCTTCACAGTTATTCGGTTAAATTGTGAAAAGAGTATAAAAAAACCGGCAGGAGACTGGTCAAAAACGTGGATTTATTATATAATACACACATCAAACGGTGTCAGAGAAAAAAGAAATTTTGTCTCTGATATCGAAAAAGCCGGATAAAATGACCGGCGAACAGATAAACAAAAGAGTCTTAGGAGGACAGAAGGAAATGGCAGTAGTAAAAGAATTAATCCGCACAGAAGAGAATGGAGCAATCAGCTTTGGTGATTATGAGCTTGCTCAGAAATCTAAATTATCAGATTATCAGCATCAGGGTGATATGTATAAAGTAAAAACTTTTAAGGAGATTACCAAGCTCGAAAGAAACGGAATGTTCGTTTACGAATCAGTTCCGGGTACAGCAGTATTTGATCTTACTCAGAATGGGGATCAGATGGATTTCCATGTAGAGGGACCGGAAGATGCACAGATCACTGTGGAAATGGAACCAGATACAGAGTATGAAGTGTTTATTGAGCAGGCAAGCACAGGAAAAATGAAAACTAACCTGGGCGGCAAGCTTTCCTTCAGCGTGGAACTTGGAAATGCTGCAAGAGTAGAAGTAAAGATTGTAAAATGCTAAAAAATAAGAAGACTGTATATTTTTGTCAGGAATGTGGATATGAATCAGCGAAGTGGATGGGGCAGTGTCCGGGCTGCAAATCGTGGAATACGTTTGTGGAGGAGACTGTCTCCGCCAAAGCTGCTAAGAAATCTTCCGCTTCCGGCATGATAAATTCATCAGAGAAAAGACAGGAGCCGGTAATCCTTAAGGATATCAGCCTGTCTGAAGATGAACGGCAGACAACTCAAATTGGCGAACTTGACAGGGTGCTGGGTGGCGGTATCGTCCCCGGCTCTCTTGTTTTAGTGGGCGGAGATCCCGGAATTGGTAAATCTACGCTGCTGTTGCAGGTGTGCAGGAATCTGGCACAGAAACAGGTTTCGGTTCTTTATATTTCCGGAGAGGAGTCTCTGAGGCAGATTAAGCTGAGGGCGAACCGGATCGGGGAATTTAATGAGAAGATGCAGCTTCTGTGTGAGACGAATCTGGAAGTGATCCGTGAGGTGATCGAACGGAAGAAGCCGGATGTGGTTGTGATCGACTCGATTCAGACGATGTTTCATGAGGATGTCAGCTCTGCGCCGGGAAGTGTCTCACAGGTAAGGGAATCTACGAATATCCTGATGCAGATTGCAAAGGGGATGGGTGTGTCCATTTTTATCGTTGGTCATGTGACGAAAGAGGGAAATGTGGCAGGCCCGAGGGTTCTGGAGCATATGGTGGATACGGTTCTTTATTTTGAAGGGGACCGACATGCTTCTTATCGTATTCTGCGGGCTGTGAAGAATCGTTTTGGTTCTACCAATGAGATTGGTGTGTTTGAGATGTGTAATTCGGGACTTGAGGAAGTGAAGAATCCTTCGGAGTTTCTGCTGAATGGAAGACCGGAGGATGCGTCGGGGTCTGTGGTTGCGTGTTCGATGGAGGGGACGCGGCCGATCCTGGTGGAGATTCAGGCACTTGTGTGCCAGAGTAATTTCGGGATTCCGAGGCGTACTGCGGTAGGAACGGATTTTAACAGGGTGAATCTGCTGATGGCGGTTCTGGAGAAGAAAGTTGGAATCCATCTGGCTGCTTCGGATGCGTATGTGAATATTGCAGGTGGTATGAAGATGACGGAACCGGCGATCGATCTGGGTATTTGTCTGGCGATTGTTTCGAGTGCGAAGGATATTGTGATTCCGGATCATGTGATGGTGTTTGGCGAGATTGGCCTCAGTGGTGAGATCCGTGCTGTGAGTATGGCAGGACAGCGTGTGCAGGAGGCGAAGAAGTTGGGGTTTGAGACGGTGATGCTTCCGGAGGTGTGCAGGTCATCAGTTGGCAAGGTTGAGGGAATCAATCTGGTTTATGTGTCGCAGATTCGGGATGCGATCAGTTATATTATGAGAAAATAAGGCTGAGAGAGTATATTTTGAAAATTGCGTTTGGAAATTATTACTCTCTCAGGTTATTTTGGAAAATTAACTACATGGATAATTTTTTACTGGCTGTGCGCAGTAGAAGGTTATCCATAAATATTATTTTGAGGAAAAAAGAACAGAAAGAGAACAGGAAAGGGAAAAGAGTAAATTATGACAGGCAGAATTGATACGGTAATATTTGATATGGACGGAGTGATTTTTGATTCGGAAATACTTGTACTTCAGTGCTGGCGGGAGGTGGCTGAACGTCATGGGATTGAGAATGTTGATGCGGCGTGTCATGAGTGTTTGGGGACGAACAGTGTGGTCAGTAAGGGGATATTTCTGAAGCATTATGGGGAGGACTTTCCTTATGATGAGTATAAGCAGGAGATGGCGGAGATATTTTTCAGTCGTGCTGCTGGTGGGAAACTGGCGAAGAAGCCGGGAGTGGAGGAACTTCTGGGGTATCTGAGAGAACATGAATTTAAGGTGGGACTTGCCAGCTCTACGCGGGAGGCTCTTGTGCGGAAAGAGCTTTCGGAGGGTGGACTGATTGAATATTTTGATCAGATTATTGGCGGTGATAAGGTGAAGCGCAGTAAGCCTGAGCCGGATATTTTTCTGGAGGCGTGCAGTCGGCTGGGATCAGAGCCTGAGAAGTGTTATGTGATTGAGGATTCGTATAATGGAATCAGAGCAGCGCATGCAGCTGGGATGCATCCCATTATGGTGCCGGATCTGATGGAGGCAACGGAGGAGATGAGAGGACTGGCGGAGGCGGTTCTTGAGTCGCTGAAGGATGTGCGGAAGTATTTTGATAAGATAATTGTAGTTTAACCAAATCGAGTAAGTCCCCTGTTTCAATTGTGAGAAGCAAGCAATAAGCAGTGGGTTCAGGAGGGACGTGTGGAAGATGCGCTCTCTGCGGGCTCAGATACAGAAGGGGGGGAATTCTAAGCCCCTCCAGCAAATTCGCCCGCAGAGAGCGCATCTCCCACACTGAGATAGATCCCCTTTACGTCATTCCCGCCGCAGGCGGGAAATCTTTAAAAAGAAAAAGTTTGAAAAATAATGAAATTAACTGTTGACAAGGGGATAACTCCGGTGGTATATTAGATGAGCTGTCGGGAATAATTGTTTCTGATAAAGATACAATTCGATATGATTTCTGAAAAGGAAAAAATAAATTAAAAAAGTGCTT
>NZ_QUDO01000119.1 GCF_003477525.1 Ruminococcus sp. AF41-9 | reverse complement strand
AGAAAGGACGATGATATTTATGGCAAGATCAACAAAGAGTTATGAGGAGCGTATGCTCCAGTTGGAAAAGAAAGAACAGGAAAGCCTTGAGAAAGCAAAACAGTATGCAACACAGAAACGGGAACTGAAGAAACGTCAGAAAGATGTGGAAACCAAAAAGCGGACACACAGGCTCTGCCAGATTGGCGGTGCGGTGGAATCAGTGCTGGGTTCTGCGATTGAGGAAGAAGATATCCCGAAGCTGATCGGCTTCTTAAAAAGGCAGGAAGCAAACGGAAAGTTTTTCTCAAAGGCAATGCAGAAAGAGCCAGTTGCAAATACGGAGGAAGTGTAATGCCGGAGGGAGTGGGTTTTCCATTCCCTTCATTGCTTTTTCATGAAGGGCGCACTTATGGACAACCAGAGGTCGTCCGTATAAGTTTGCCACAGGTGGCAACCGGTCTGCGCTTACGCTTGCCGGGCTCGTTCCGTCGGCGGGCATTTCATGCAGACCTGCTCATGCCGCAGGAGGCACTCTTCGCCAGAGGGGCGCATTCCATGCAGGCTGTTATGCACAGGGCACTCTTACGCAGAGGGCGTTCCGGCAGATACCATTTTCTTTTTGGGAAAACGTTACCTGCCGGAAATCAAAGCCGGATACGGCAGAAAGGGGGAAACGGAGCATGGCGATTTTTCATTATACAGTAAAGATTGTTGGACGCAGCAAAGGGAAATCCATCATATCAGCATCTGCGTATCTCAATGGTGATGTGATGAAAAATGAAGAAACAGGCAGGATCAGCTACTACACTGCCAAAAGAGAAGTTGTTTATACCAGCCTGTTGATGTGTGAAAATGCACCACAGGAATGGCTGAATGTACCTGCTGAAAATATCAGACGGTTCCAGAAATCTGTCCGATACAAAAGGGCAGATAACAAAGAAGCCGCACTGAAAAAATTTAAACTTACTTTTCAGAAGCAGCGTTTATGGAATGAAGTTTTGAGGATAGAAAAAAGTGCAGATGCACAACTCGGCAGGTCATTTGAGTTCTCACTTCCGAAAGAATGGAACAGACAGGAACAGATTGATTATACAACCGAATATATTCAAAAGACCTTTGTAAATAAGGGAATGTGTGCGGACTGGAGTATCCACGATAAAGGAGATGGAAATCCCCATGTGCATTTACTTGTGACGATGCGACCATTCAATCCAGACCACTCATGGGGGAACAAAGAAATCAAGGATTGGGAGTTTGTCAGAGATGAAAATGGAAATATTGTGGTGGATGAATCCCATCCGGACTGGTGGCAGGATAAAAAGGACCCTGACCGTCATGGAATCCGAATCCCGGTATTGGACGAAAACGGTAATCAGAAAGTCGGTGCAAGGAACCGTAAACAGTGGAAACGTGTATTAACCGATGCTACCGGATGGAACAGTCCGAAAAATTGTGAACTGTGGCGGAGTGAATGGGCGAATGTCTGTAATGCACATTTGAAAACGGAAAATCACATTGACCACCGTTCTTATGCAAGGCAGGGGAAATTAGAGATACCGACGATCCATGAGGGCGCGGATGCCAGAAAAATTGATGAGAAATTTCAAAATGGGCAGACACAATCAGCGTCATGGAAAGTGGTAGAAAATCAGATCATAAAAAGACAAAATGCACTGCTGGATAAAATACAGATTTCTTTCGGAAAGGTATCCGGTGCATTGACACAATGGAAGGAGCGATTGGATGACATTAGAAGAAAGCCGGGAAGTCATTCCCATGATGGAGACAATGATAAACCAGATCGAGGAACAGCAGAATTTTATGGCAGCGATGGTACAGGAATTGCAGGAACGGGATCGACAGCTCCTGTCTTTTCAGGAGCAGAACCAGAGTTTAAAAAGCTTAAACAGCGAATTATCCAGGCTGCTAAATCTTTTGCCAGATACAGAAGAACTGCTCTCACAGATCG
>NZ_QUDO01000118.1 GCF_003477525.1 Ruminococcus sp. AF41-9 | reverse complement strand
AGAAAGGACGATGATATTTATGGCAAGATCAACAAAGAGTTATGAGGAGCGTATGCTCCAGTTGGAAAAGAAAGAACAGGAAAGCCTTGAGAAAGCAAAACAGTATGCAGCACAGAAACGGGAACTGAAGAAACGTCAGAAAGATGTGGAAACCAAAAAACGGACACACAGGCTCTGCCAGATTGGCGGTGCAGTGGAATCGGTACTGGGTTCTGCGATTGAGGAAGATGATATCCCAAAGCTGATCGGCTTCTTAAAAAGGCAGGAAGCAAATGGGAAATTCTTCTCAAAGGCAATGCAGAAAGAGCCAGTTGCAAATACGGAGGAAGTGTAATGCCGGAGGGAGTGGAGTTTCCATTCCCTTCATTGCTTTTTTATGAAGGGCGCACTTATGGACAACCAGAGGTCGTCCGTATAAGTTTGCCACAGGTGGCAACCGGTCTGCGCTTACGCTTGCCGGGCTCGTTCCGTCGGCGGGGCTTTCAGCCAGACCTGCTCATGCCGCAGGAGGCACTCTTCGCCAGAGGGGCACATTCCATGCAGGCTGTTATGCACAGGGCACTCTTACGCAGAGGGTGCTCCGGCAGATACCATTTTCTTTTAGGAAAAACGTTACCTGCCGGAAATCAAAGCCGGATACGGCAGAATGGGGGAAACGGAGCATGGCGATTTTTCATTATACAGTAAAGATTGTTGGACGCAGCAAAGGAAAATCCATCATATCGGCGTCTGCTTATCTCAATGGCGATGTGATGAAAAATGAAGAAACAGGCAGGATCAGCTACTATACTTCAAAAAAAGAAGTCGTTTATACCAGCCTGCTGATGTGTGAAAATGCACCACAGGAATGGCAGAATGTACCTGCTGAAAATATCAGACGGTTCCAGAAATCTGTCCGATATAAAAGGGCAGATAACCAAAATGCTGCACTGGAAAAATTCAAACTTACTTTTCAGAAGCAGCGTTTATGGAATGAAGTCTTGAGGATAGAAAAAAGTTCAGATGCACAACTCGGCAGGTCATTTGAGTTCTCACTTCCGAAAGAATGGAGCCGACAGGAACAGATTGATTATACAACTGAATATATTCAAAAGACCTTTGTAGATAAGGGAATGTGTGCGGATTGGAGTATCCACGATAAAGGAGATGGTAATCCCCATGTGCATTTATTGGTGACGTTGCGACCATTCAATTCAGACCACTCATGGGGTAACAAAGAAATCAAGGATTGGGAGTTTGTCAGAGATGAAAATGGAAATATTGTGGTGGATGAATCCCATCCGGACTGGTGGCAGGATAAAAAGAACCCTGACCGTCATGGAATCCGAATCCCCGTACTTGATGAAAATGGAGTCCAGAAAGTCGGGACAAGGAACCGCAAACAGTGGAAACGTGTATTAACCGATGCTACCGGGTGGAACAATCCGAAAAATTGTGAGCTATGGCGGAGCGAATGGGCAAACGTCTGTAATGCACATTTGAAAACGGAAAATCACATTGACCATCGTTCTTATGCAAGGCAGGGAAAATTAGAGATACCGACGATCCATGAGGGCGCAGATGCCAGAAAAATTGACGAGAAATTTCAAAACGGACAGACATCCTCTACTTCATGGAAAGTAGAGGAAAACCAGATCATAAAAAGACAAAATGCACTGCTGGATAAAATACAGATTTCTTTTGGAAAAGTATCCAGTGCATTAACACAATGGAAGGAGCGATTGCGTGACATTAGAAGAAAGCCGGGAAGTCATTCCCATGATGGAGACAATGATAAACCAGATCGAGGAACAGCAGAATCTTATGGCAGAGATGGTACAGGAATTGCAGGAACGGGACAGGCAGCTCCTGTCTTTTCAGGAGCAGAACCAGAGTTTAAAAAGCTTAAACAGCGAATTATCCAGGCTGCTAAATCTTTTGCCAGATACAGAAGAACTGCTCTCACAGATCG
>NZ_QUDO01000117.1 GCF_003477525.1 Ruminococcus sp. AF41-9 | reverse complement strand
GCTCACCTGCGACAAATCCAGTGTTTTCAAGGGGTTGCGAAGAATTTAATAATAAAATATAACAGTTATTAAATTTCTTAAAACAGGTGAAATCTCAATCGGAATTTATCAGAAAATGAGGAATAGTTGAAATGGAGGCGCTATAATAACATGAAGATTGAAGGGAACCAGAAAGAACTGGATGCAATGGTAGAATTTCATAAGGGAAACCGTGTCGAGGGACTGAGACTGCAAGAAGAATTTGCAGCGGAATTTCGTAAGGAGTATAAAGACAAAGATCACTGTCCTTGCCTGAAAGTCTGTCGTTATCACGGAAACTGTAAGGAATGTGTAGCAATCCACAGAGCGCATCAGGAACATGTTCCTAATTGTATGCGACCATTGATTAATAAAAAATTGAAATTGATGTCAGAATTAACAGAGCATACCTTGGCAAATGAAATAGAAGCTCCACATGAGATTTTAAGAAAATAGGCAAGTCAAATTCAAGTTTGACGGAGTAATAAATATGAAAATCCGAGAAGTGAATGAGAATAAAAAGCAATTTATAGCATTATTGTTATTAGCTGATGAGCAGGAAAATATGATTGATCACTATCTTGAAAAAGGTACTATGTATGTACTTGAAGATGGTAATGTAAAAGCTGAATGTGTCGTTACTGATGAAGATAATGGAATACTTGAAATTAAAAATATTGCAGTTGATCCTCAGAATCAAGGACAGGGCTATGGGAAAGCATTGATTGACTTCCTTTCAAGTAAATATGCAGATGAATATTCTATTTTGCAGGTTGGAACAGGTGACAGCCCGTTGACCGTACCGTTTTATGAAAAATGCGGATTTGTCCGATCTCACAATATTCCGAATTTCTTTACGGACAATTATGACCACCCAATTTATGAGTGTGGTGTACAGTTAATAGATATGGTATATTTGCAAAGATGTTTATAACTTCCAGTTTTTGAAACTGAGAAATCGGAATTGATGGGGGTAGTGTGAATTATGAAAAAGATTGTATGTGCAATGCTATGTATTCTGCTTGTATTTAGTTTGAGTGCTTGTGGTGGAAGTGTTAATGAAGTAAACACGCATAATGTAGAATCTGAAATATATTCTGAAGAGGATATTGCAGCTGCTATTGACACCATAAAAAAAGAGTTTAAGAGCAACTGGAATGGATGTACTCTTACAGAAATTTATTATGCAGGGGATGACAGCTCTAAAGACCATCAAGATTGGGCAGATAGGAACAATGCAGATGAAGTCATTGTTTTGCTATCTTCATTCGATATTGATTCATCTGGAGGAGATGGTTCTCTGAATCCAAATAGTACATACAATGATTGGAAGTGGATTTTAGTTAGAACAAATGGCGGACAATGGCAACATGTTGACCATGGATATTAAAATAAATTCCAGTTTTTGAAACAGAGAAATCGGTAGTTATGGAGGTGAAAAATGTATTTCACAGACGAAAAAGACTATATTATGCGAATGATAAAAGAAATGGTAAGAGTATTATTTTCTTTAATGTTTGGGAAAAAGTATGTTTCTGTTGAACTTGAAAAAGAAAATAAATATGAAGTATCAGGGAAAAATTTGAAAGATTTTCTTGATATGATTGATTCTGGGAAAATTAACGAAGCAGAGAATATACTTTTAGATAGCATTGATTATACAGACAGAAATGAGGTAATGGCAGCAGCTCTTTTCTACCAATACCTTAGTGAGAAGGATAGTGAGTTTTTGAAAAATAATAATTATACAAAAGAAGAAGTGATGTCTGGTTTTAAGCAATTACTTATGCAGTCAGGATATACTGATTTGCTATGTTTGGTCAAAGCTGAAGAGTAATGTAGAAAATTCAAAGAGATAAGAGTGATTTAGGTAATTGCGAAACATGTTCGCAATCCTGATTAAAAAGCGGTAAGAATCCTGCAACGCAGGATTCTTAAGATGAAAAATAGGTGCTTCTAAATTTAGACATAACTA
>NZ_QUDO01000116.1 GCF_003477525.1 Ruminococcus sp. AF41-9 | reverse complement strand
TGTATTTCATTCCTTTTTTACCATCTGGCATAATTGTGGACAGGTTATGTTCCTGGCATAAAGTGTCGCTGAGATTTCGTATTTTCCAGTAATTCTTTTTACAGTCATGGTAATGAGAAAAAGTGATGTTATCTGCAGAACAGAAAATTAAATGGTTATGTACATGACCTTTATCAGTGTGTGTTGTCAGAACATAGGAGTATTTTCCCTCCAGTAAGCGATCCGCAAGTTCTTTGCCAATTTGATGGGCTTCTTCATAGGAAACTTCACCAGGGGAAAATGCCTGAATCAGATGAAATGCCTTATTTGCATTATGTGCATCTCGGCAGTCATGTGTGTGATCCAAAGTGTATTTAAAGTCAAGAACTGCTGTTTCAGGAGAGCAGGCAAAGGAAGAAATATATAGTTTCTGGTCTGTTTTATCTGGATTGCAGATGTATTCTATTGCTTTATCAACGGTTGTTTTGATACCATGGATTTTTGTAACTGCCATATTTTTTCCATTAACTCCTTTATATCGTCCAGATCCTTTTGGTAAACTGCATTGGTGCTGTTTATACGACGGGTGATCTGATTTAAATTACTGCTGATATTTCCCAGCAGGGTATTCATTTTTCGGATATGAGAGTAGTCTACTTCATATACAAATCCATCTGATTGATATGATTCCACATTATAAAGAAAGTCCATTGGTACAGAAAGCAATCAACGATATGGAAAAATATCTGAACGAGAAACATGAAAAGGTGCAGGAAACAAAACAGACTGTGGAAGTGAAACAGGAAGTTCCAGAAGCACCAGTCAAGAAAGAATCCGGATCAGTGGAACCGAACCGGGCACAAAAGAAAGAGCCGGCAAAGGGCGAAAAAGGGGAACTGAAAAAATCTGTGCTGCAGTCGTTGAAAAAGTTTCAGGCAAGGGCAAAAGCACAGGAACAGAAAAATAAAGAAGCAGAAAAAACCAAAGCACATAAGAAGGGGGATGTAGAATTATGATGGATCTGACAATGAACTTTGATACAGACGAATGTTTAGTAACCGCAATGTTTGATAAAGGAAACAGAAATGACACAATGGAAGCAATCGACCATATCATTCCATTTCTAAAAGGGGATGCGGATATGATTAGGCTTGTCTGCAATACCCTAAGAAAGCTGTTATGCATGAGTGATGAAGGCTATGAGACTTTTCTTATGGACTTGGAAGATTATAAATCGGAACTGGAAGAGAGGGAATGAATTCAAGCCAGAGTGCAGTATAGCAGGTGAAAGATGAGAAGCGAAGGAAAAAGTGTCAGCATTGAGAAGTGTTAACAGGTATATATTGGAAGAATTCAGCCAGGGGAACTCTGGCTGATATAAAAACACATCTGCAGAAATAGTGACTGAAGAAATTTTGAGTAGTGGAATTGGGAAGAAGTATTTAGATACTATAATAAAGAGATTAGCTGGCTTGTATACTAACAGAGAGGACATAGTAAACAGATTTGCGTTATTATCAGGGATTGTAGGGAGATTCCGAAGAGCTTTTGTTCAGATGATGAAACAATAGGATTGGTACAGGAAATATATGGAACAAAAGTTAATAAAGGGATTTGTTGCGTTTTCTGCTATAATAATCTGCCAGCAAAGAATGTGTTGTCTGAATATGTTTGTGATTATAAGAAACGAGCAGGGTTATTTCAAAGATCAGCAGATTTAGAGTAGTTCTTTTTTTTCTGAGAGAAAATTAAAAATCGTTTTTGGTTCTTCTGGAGAGTGATTATAGCGTTTGGGAAACATCCGGAGAAACTATTACCTCAGAGTGTCGTAAAGTTCTTTATCAAAGAAGGCTTTGAGATGCCCTTTCTTTTTTATGCAAATCTTTTCTCTTGTCTACATATATAAACCTAAGAAAAAGCTTGACGTTTAAATATTACAAGTGTAATATTTAAGAAATATGAAAAAAGGCGTTTAAATATTACAAGTGTAATATTTAAGAAATATGAAAAAAGGAGAAATAAAACTATATGA
>NZ_QUDO01000115.1 GCF_003477525.1 Ruminococcus sp. AF41-9 | reverse complement strand
TACTGCTGTTAATGTTAAAGCAATATGAACTGTTTCTGGATTCGTTTCAGTTCGCCTGTAAAAATTACAAAGGCAGTACCAAAGATGCGGACATTGCCAAAGTAATGGGCTTTGAATCGAAAGATGAATATAACGAGATCATGTTTCTCAGGGAGATCACACATACTGTCAACGCATTTAACGATATGGCAGATGTGATAAGACTCTATTCTAAGAAACCGGAAACAGCAGAACAAAGACTTGCCAATCTTTTATCCGAAGTTATGTATGAGGATTCTGAATCGGTATAGTAAGACAACCGGAGTTGTGATATACTTACACGCAAGAAGCATTTCAACAGTTCCGATTGTCTGATATCGAAAGGAGACATACGATTATGGCAAAAGGATCTGTTAGAAAAAAAGGAAAAAAATGGTACTATCGCTTCTATGTAGAAGATGCAAGCGGTAAAATGGTTCAGAAAGAATATGCTGGAACCGAAAGTAAAAGTGAGACGGAAAAACTTCTCCGCAAAGCACTGGAAGATTACGAAAATAAGAAGTTTGTCGCAAAGGCAGACAGCCTTACGGTAGGAGAGCTTCTGGATATGTGGGCGGAAGAAGAACTGAAAACCGGGACACTCAGCAACGGCACAGTGGAAAATTATCTTGGTGCAATCCGCTGTATCAAAAAACACCCGATTGCAGACCGCAAACTGAAAACAGTTACTGCCGAACATTTACAGGCATTTCTTGATCTGCTTACATTCGGTGGTGAGTTTCCAGACGGGAAAGTAAGAAAGGGATACAGCAAAGATTATATACATTCTTTTTCCGCAGTGTTACAGCAGTCATTCCGTTTTGCAGTATTTCCAAAACAACTAATCAGTTTCAATCCGATGCAATATATCAAACTGAAACGACAGGCAGAGGAAGTTGACCTCTTTTCCGATGATGAAGTGGAAGAAGGCACACAGCCGATTTCACACGAGGATTACGAGCGACTTATCAAGTATCTGGAAAAGAAAAACCCACCTGCCATTCTGCCGATTCAGATTGCGTATTATGCCGGGCTCCGTATCGGAGAAACCTGTGGTCTTACATGGCAGGACATTAACCTTGAGGAACAATGCCTGACCATAAAACGCAGTATCCGCTACGACGGCATAAAACACAAAAACATTATCGGACCAACGAAACGGAAGAAAGTAAGGATTGTTGATTTTGGCGATACTCTGACTGAAATATTAAAAGCTGCCAGAAAGGAACAACTCAAAAACCGGATGCAGTATGGCGAATTATATCACCGCAATTACTACAAAGAAGTTCATGTGAAAAACAGAGTCTATTATGAATACTATCATCTTGCCGGAACACAGGAAGTCCCGGCAGATTACAAAGAAATCTCCTTTGTCTGCTTAAGACCGGATGGCTCTTTGGAACTGCCGAGTACACTCAGCATTGTATGCAGATCAGTGTCAAAAAAACTGGAAGGATTTGAAGATTTCCATTTCCACCAGTTACGTCACACCTACACCAGCAATCTGCTTTCCAATGGGGCTGCACCGAAAGATGTACAGGAACTGTTAGGACACTCTGATGTCAGTACCACAATGAATATTTACGCTCACTCAACAAGAAAAGCAAAGCGGGATTCCGCAAGACTTCTTGATAAAGTAGTGAGCAATGCTTAACTAAAAATTTCCCTTATTTCCCTTGCGGATTCCGCATAAGGGCAAAAATAAGGGAAAATACATATCATTTCACTATCTAAGAGGCTGTAAGCCTTGAAAAATAAGGAAAGTTCAGGAAATCTCTCCACAAATTCCGATTTTTCTTTTTTTCCAAAATCAGCGTGAAATGCTGCTATTTGAGAATCATACTCATTCTTTTTAAATAAAATCCTTATTTGTTTCTCTCCCAGTACTATATACCCGTTTTCGCAATAAGGCTGTTCACCAATACTCAGTACTTTTGCTTCAGCAAAAATAAGTACTCCATCTGATCTTAAGCAGTCCTTTATCTGCCTAAAAAGAGAGACCCATAATTTTGTTCCTATTTCATGCAATACATTCATCAAAACCACACAGTTATATTTTTTCTTTATGTCGCTGAGCTGTCTATATGTAACAAATTTCCGATCCCTCTCAAAGTCTATAACATGCGGCTCATAAATTTCATATTTATATTTAAATTTGTTTGGGCACTTTTTTCAATAAGTTGCATACACATTCCAAGTCTTCCTCTGAATTGTACCCTTTGTCAAGGACATTTTTAAATTTGAGTACCCATATTTTTAGACATGACTTTTTTAGTGTATCCTGCCTGATAGACAGGCTTTATTTCCAGTACCTA
>NZ_QUDO01000114.1 GCF_003477525.1 Ruminococcus sp. AF41-9 | reverse complement strand
CCTAAAAAATCATATAAATATTTGTAGACACGGATTCTTGTAAATAATGTACCATAAGAAAGAAGACAAAAATATCAGACATATTAATTAATAGAATATGTCTGGTATTCACGATTCTTCCTAAAAAATCATATAAATATTTGTAGACACGGATTCTTGTAAATAATGTACCATAAGAAAGAAGACAAAAATATCAGACATATTAATTAATAGAATATGTCTGGTATTTTTTTCTTGACAAATTATCAAAATGATATTATCATAATGTTACTAACATAAAAGGGGTAGTGATTATGAAAAAAAAGACGGAAACCTTAGAAGCCAATAAGGAATATATAAAAACATACGATGATTCAAAGTTTGAAAAACCTTCAGTCACAGCAGATATAGTAATTTTTGAAGTGTTTGATAGTGAGGAAAATAATTATAGAAAAATAGCGGATAAGAAATTGAAAGTTCTTTTAATTCAAAGAGGTGTGGAACCATTTAAAGACTGTTATGCCCTTCCAGGCGGTTTTGTACATCCAGGAGAAACAATATGCGAAGCAGCGGAAAGAGAATTGCAGGAAGAAACAAATTTAAGCTGTAATTTTTTAGAACAGTTTGGTACTTATAGTAATCCAGATCGTGATCCGAGAAGATGGGTCATCACTAATGGATATATGGCTTTAGTTAGTTCAAATCATGAAGAAATTAAAGCTGGAGATGATGCATCAGCTGCAAAATGGTTTGATATTTCTTTCAAAGAATCTGGCGATGAATGGCTGTTATGTTTAACACATGAAGGGGACAAAATCTGTGCAAGATTGAAAGAGACCACGTCTCAATGGGATGTTAAAAGAAAATTTGTAACAATAGAGAGTAATGATATTGCCTTTGATCATCAGCTTATTATAGCAGATGCAATTATGCAACTTCGTAAATGGATTACAGAAACACATATTGCGTTCCGACTTTTACCGGAAAAATTTACATTAAGAGAATTACAACAGATTCATGAATCTGTTTTAGACACAAAGTTATTAATACCGGCATTTCGGAGAAAAGTATCCTCACTTGTCGAAGATACTGGTGAAATGACAGGGGAGGCAGGACATAGACCGGCAGTATTATATAGAGAAAAACTACAGGGAGAAAAAAGAAATGAATAGAATGTTAATTGTTGGGAATGGGTTCGATTTGGAACATGGTTTAAAAACGACATACTGGGATTTTAGAGAATATCTGGAAGAAAATTATTTAGATTTTTTAATTGCGTTTGAAAAAATGTATAATTTTTATCCGATTGATTTTGGAGATCCATATGTAGGGAAAGATGCTCAAAGAAAGAGAGAAGAAACAGTGTATAATATGCTTTGGGAAAAATTTGAGGAATTGATGGGAAATCCTGATATTGGAAGTATGATAAATGCATCTGAATGTATTCTGGATGACTTAAATTTAGATGGCGGAAATATCGGAATTGAAGAGACAATGGATGATTATTGGGAAAATGAATATGGATTTATACAACAATTTCCAGACTACGTAAAAGAATGGATAGAGCAAATATCTACAGATAATGTTAAAGCAAGAAAAAAATCTTTGATAAATGATAACGAATGTATCTGCCTGAATTTTAACTATACGGATACTCTTGAAAATGTATATCATATTGAAGATGTATTTCATATCCATGGAAGTGTTTGCGAAAATTCTTGGGTAGATCCTATTATGGGACATTGTACTCGAAGGGGTATAGAAGAACATAAAGAAGCTGCTTATAAAGCAGGAGAATACTTTGATGAAGGCGAGGAAAGCATTCATAAGGCTATTGCTAGATTTTTAGAACCTATTAATAAAGATACCGATGAAATTATAAAAAACAATCAGAGTTTTTTTGCTCAGCTTTCTGAAATTGATTCTATAACGATCGTTGGATGGTCCGCAGGGAGTGTAGACATTCCGTATCTGAAAAAAATATCAGAAAGTGTTAAATCTGAAGCAATCTGGCATGTTTATTGGCATGATAAAAAAGCAGAAGATATGTTAAAAAATGCTTTTGATGAAGTTGGAATTGCTCTTGAATATAGAGATTTCAAATCAGATACAAAGTTTTGGGATTGATTATTTAACTAGGTATGAAGTGGGAGGCAGAGAGTTATGAGTAAAATAGTATATAATGTTGATAGCTGGTTATTTCCAAATCAGCCCTTTAAGACTCATGATATTTCGTATGATGATATTCAATATCTTTTAAATTGTGCGAATATAGATGATCAGTGGGCTGAATATAATGTACCCATAACCGTGGACACGATATATTTTGAGTTCCCTCATTTATGAACACATCTAAAATGCTGTTCCCTTATTATTGGACATTTTCTCAAATCATGGTACT
>NZ_QUDO01000113.1 GCF_003477525.1 Ruminococcus sp. AF41-9 | reverse complement strand
GTAATGCACAGGAGAATCAGGAAAGTGATGAATCCGGGTTTACGTCAGCAGAGGAAACCGATGAATTTACAGAAGAAGATGTGGCTTCTGCATTTACGGATGACACGGAAAATGAAGGGGCAGAGGCACAGAGTTCAGATACGGAAAGTGGAGGTGAAGAGGAGACAGGTACCGAAGGTCTGGAGTATGAATATGATGCTGAACTTGACGGTTATCGTCTGGTAAAGGGTGTAAATAAAAAAGAAATATATATTCCACATGAATATGAAGGAAAAGAAGTTAAGGAAATTGGTGAAAAGGCTTTCGCAGGATGTGACCAGATAGAAAGCGTTCAGGTACGGGCTTATAATGTTACAATAAAAACTTTTGCTTTTGAAAGCTGTTCCAGTCTCAGGAGAATTTCATTTAGTGGTGGGGTTAATGTGGAAAGTTATGCTTTCAGCAATTGTCCGAAATTGTTTGATTTTGTAGCTATTACTACTAATGTTACTACTAATAAATTAATTATTGCGGATGATGCTTTTGACAGCGACAGTAAGGTAATTGTAACTCATCTTGGTATTCTGCCATACAGAGAAGAGGGATATCCTTTTTTTGATGAAAATGGAGAAGACGAACTACACCACACATATGATCAGGGGTTAGATTACTGGTATTACAAAAAATGGGAAGGACCATCAGGATATGAAGGAGAGAGAGTAGCAGATTTTGATAATTCAGTCAGCAAGGTACGGATTAGCAATAATACTGATGGAATTGGGCGAAAAGCTTTTTATGGCAGTGATAAACTGGAAGAAGTATGGCTGGGAAGACAAAATTATTTTATTGAGACCCAGGCTTTTGCAGAGTGTACGAATCTGAAAAAAATAATTATTCCTGAGACAACTGCGATAATTGAGGAAAATGCTTTTAAAAACTGTCCACTGCTGACAATTTATACACCAAAGGGTTCTTATGCGGAAAAGTTTGCAAAATCACATCAGATACCGGTTCAATATATTGACGATGGTATAAATGATACAAAACTGACACTCCAGGTTGCTGAAAGAAAGAAGGATGAAGTTACACTGAAATGGGAAGCGTCACAATTGTATTTTGTAGATGGATATGAAATAGAGAGAAAGAACTTACGGGGAGAATATATTCATTGTTCTACAATCAAAAGCAACGACATTAATACAAAAAATATTGATGCAGGCTGGTATTCCATGTATTATGGAAAAAATATTACTTTCAGGATCAGAGCATATTTTATAGATGAAAATGGAACAGTCATATACAGCCAGCCATCAAATACTGTAAAAACAACCTTCTGCCCGGTACAGCCAAAGATTATATCTCTGACAAAGAAAGCAGGAAAGAAGTTAACCGTTAAATGGAAAAAATCAGATTATGCTGTAGGGTATCAGATATGGCGTTCTGTAAATGGAAAGAAAGGTGTCTGCGTAAAAACAATCAAAGGCGGGGATGTGACGAGCTTTACAGATACAAATCTGAAAGAAGGAGGCACTTATATTTATTGGATTAAGAGCTATCGTATGGACTATCAAAATAAAAAAATATATAGCAGGAGCAATGATTATTCCAAAAGTATTGTGTATTAGTGAAAAAAATGATAAATAAGTAAAATCAGCCACCATATGATTAAAAGAACATATGGTGGCTGTATACTGTAGTTTATCCAATCAGGTCAAAGATTATATTCTTTGTATAACTGTTCACGTCTTTTGGGGTCTGTAGAGACAGCTTGGATTTCTTCTGTTCTCTGATCCTGAATCAGTCGATTGATCAGGCTTCCCAGACGGGTTTCTCCTTCTGCCTTAAGTCTTTCAGATTCCAGTTCCAGAACTTTTCCTCCCATGATATCACCTATTCCTTTCCGAACCTGTTCTTCTTTTTGAAAGATATAGTCCGCAATTTTTACAATCAGTTTCGTCAGATTTGTATACAATTCTGATTTTCCTGTTTCGGTCAGTTCCTTTTCCAGATTTATTCGGATTTCTTCATATTCGTTTAAAAGTACCTGAAATAATTCTGGGTTTTTATTAAAATCATGTCCGTTATTGTATCTGAATTATAACATTTTGACGGGTTTTATTAAATACTTAAATCTTTTTGAAGTTATGTATTTTTATCTTTAGAATTGCTGGCAGATATTTGCCGGAAAATTGATTATGAGAAAGATTAGATTGCTGTTTGCATTTTATACTATACAGGATTTGTGTTTATATGGCAAGTTCTTTTGAGGTTCATGAAAAAATTCAGGGACATTAGGAGCTTTTTAAAACCGTATTTACAGAAAATGGAAATAAATATGGTATATTAAAAAAGTAAGATGTAATATTCTTATATTTCTATAACAGTAAGAAATTGTACAGAAATGGAGGAAAAGTATATGAAGAATAAGAAAATGCTTGCAATGCTTCTGGCAC
>NZ_QUDO01000112.1 GCF_003477525.1 Ruminococcus sp. AF41-9 | reverse complement strand
TAGGTACTGGAAATAAAGCCTGTCTATCAGGCAGGATACACTAAAAAAGTCATGTCTAAAAATATGGGTACTCAAATTTAAAAATGTCCTTGACAAAGGGTACAATTCAGATGGTACTGACAGAGAAACCGCTTAATTCTTCAAGTTGCTCCTGTGTGATATTCTGATTGACTCTGGCTTCTGCAATTCGTTTTCCGATTGTATTTTTCATTGGTAAAAATTTCCTTTCTTTACCTGAGTTTAACAGATTGGAGAAAATATGTATAAGGACATAAATGACGTGCGGCTAGTCAAATATGACGTGAAAGAAATGGAGGCAGATCAAAAATGACGGATATCGGCAGAAAGAATCAGATGGAAGAAGTGGAAAATATGTATATTATGATGTTTTCGCTGCAAACACTGCAAAATTATGGAATTTCCATAAAGGAAACCATAGAAAACAGTCTGGTTCATCTTTGGAGATGGTATCAGCAGTCCGGAGAAGAAAAATATCTTGCACTGGCAGAGCAGCATATGCAGGCATATGTAAATATGGGATTTGCACTTGATGAGGAAAATCAGACAATATGTGATGTACTAAACGTAACACATCAGACAATAGAGGATTTCTGCCCGAAAGGATATCTGCCCGGTAAAAGAGTCAAATTGACCAAGACGCAAGTTCGTAGTATGATTGGAAGATGGAAACCTTCCAAAACCAATCCAATGACGATCGGAGAACTGGTGGAGGATATTATCCGTAAAGTGAAGGAACACCAGACGGGGAGATATATTTACCATTATTGCAGAACTGACTGTGTGTCAAAGGAAGATGCTGAAATTTATGAACTTGTGGTAAATGAGGATGAGAGCTATTTTCATGATGTAAGAAAATTCAGATTTTATACGTTCATGGAGGAAACGAGGAAATGATAAGAATTGCGATACTGGATGATGAGAAAGAGGATCTGGAAAAAGAAGCAGAGATTACCAGAAAATATTTTTATGATAAACAGACAACCTGTGAAATTATAACTTGTCAAAACTCAGAGTGGTTTCTGCTTGGTCTGAAAGATGAAAAATTTGATCTCTATATTCTGGATGCAGAAATGCCGGATAAAAATGGAATTGAAGTTGCCAGGGAGATCCGAAAACTATACCCGGAACCTGTGATCATTTATGTCACAAACCATCTGAACTATGCAGTAGAGGCTTATGAAGTGAATACTTACCGCTATATTGCAAAAGGGAAAATGGAACAGGGAATGAAAGCTGCGTATGATACGCTGCTTCCGATTCTGCTGGAAAAGGAAGAAAGGTACTATATTGTAAAGAAAAGGAGTGAGCTGGAAAAAATTGCATATTCTGATATTTTTTATGTGAAAAAAGAAGGAAAATCAGTTGTATTTGTACATAGAAACGGAGAAACAGCAATCAGGGAAAGTCTTTCAACAGTAGAAAAAGAACTGAATTCCAAAGAATTTATTATGGCTGACAGGGGATATATTGCCAATATCCGGCATGTAATGAAAATGAAGAACAGAGATCTCTATATGAGAAATGGGAATGTCATCACAGTAGGAAGAATGCGATTCCGGTATGTCAGAGAAGCGATTGAGAATTGCTGGAAGGAATTGTAGAAGATGTGGATGATATTTCTGTATGGGCTGGCAACATTTATGGAAACAGGGATTGGAATCTGGATGTTTGGGAAGATGTTTCCGGAAAGAGAATCAAGTTCCGATTGCAAGCTGGCGAGAAGAATACTGTTGACGCTTTTGATTTTGACTACATATACTATGCGCAAAGCGTATGGAAAAGAATATGTATATGAAAAATATTTTTTTATACTTGCTTATATTGTGTTCATGTTATTGGATATTATTTTATGTAAACATAGTAGCCTTTTCAGACTTGATAAACGAACTCAAAAAGTAGCTCTATTTATGTACATATCAATAATGTTGACATGGCAGTATTGGGTGTCGTATGTTTCGTTTGGAGCGATAATACTAGCTAATTTATATGTTCCATTTTTTTTACTGCTGTTTTATGAATGTGACTTTATTCAGTCATACTTGTGGGAAGTTTTGTATTTAGTTAATATAGGATTTACCAAGATATTATTTGTTTATATTGTAGGACTGGTAAAACATAGGAAAGTTGATCAGTTTCTTTTTAGCAAATCAATGCATTTTTATATTAGCGGTATTTATCTTTTTTTGATATGCGTAATATTTTTGCTTTTACAAAAAGCATTTCGCGTAGAAATATGGATGAGTAAATTGTTGAAACAACATAAAAGATTGGTAGCATTTGTTGTTCTGAGCGAATGTGGTGTTTTATATATACTAATGTCAATGAACTGGGGATATATAGAAAACAGAGACTTGGTGATTAATCTTATAGTTGTATCAGGAATTGCGCTGGTATTATTGTTTATCGTTGTACATTTTTTTACTAAGAGTGTGGATGCAGAAAAAAATATTCTGGAAGTAAGAAATAATATTATAGCGAGCCAGTATGAAGAATTAAAAGAAAATTATAAGAGATATAGATGCTTGATACATGACGAGAAACATATGATAAACTATATAGACGAGTGTATAAGAACTGAAAATTTCTCGGAAATACAAAATATTATAAAGAAGAACAAAAATAAATTTAGCGAGAGATATTATTGG
>NZ_QUDO01000111.1 GCF_003477525.1 Ruminococcus sp. AF41-9 | reverse complement strand
AAGTATAATAAGATTAAAAACAGATAAGTAAAGGCATGTAATAAAATAATTATGAGGAGGAATAACAAGTGAAAATTGGAAATATAGAAATTGTAATGTTTCCAGCAGGTTCTGGAGATTGTATTTTGTTACACTTTATTAAAGAACATTTTAGAACTCTCATTGACGGTGGATATGTGTATACTTTTAATAATTATTTAAAAACTTATTTAGAACGCTTAGGAAAAATGGGGGAATCTATTGATTTATTGATTGTTACTCATATTGATCGGGATCATATTAATGGTATAAAAAAATTTCTTAAAGTAAATGGTGATGCTAAACATCCAAATATAATATTTGTGAAAGAAATATGGTTTAATGGATTTCAGAATATTTCTGGTATAAAATGTGATGCATGTGAAGAAATTCCTTTTGTTGAAAAATGTGTTTTGGAAAATATGGCAGCACAGAGTATAGACCAAGATGAAAATGGACTGAAAGATATTAGCTTTGGTGATGCTGAGAGTTTGGTTGAACTTATAGTGAATAACGGGTATGATTGGAATACTTCATTTAATAAAATGGTATCAAGAAATGATACATTAGAAGTAGTTTATGGAGATATTAATATTTCTATTTTAAATCCTTCAGAAAAAGAATTAAATAATCTTACACAAGAGTGGATTGATGAATTAAAAAAGAGTAGTAGAGATGTTATAATTTCGAACAATCATTTATTTGATCGAGCTTTTGAAGGATGTTGGATTTATGATGAAAATATAGAGAATAACTATTGTAATATATCTTTTTCAGAAGAAGAAATTTTCTCATGGAGGGAAAAAGCGGAATTGGATGATGATATTCCAGATGATACGATTCAGAATTTATCGAGTATTGCAGTGCTAATAAAAAATGAAAAAAAAACATTGCTTTTTCCAGGAGATTGTCCAATGTATCAAATAAAAAAATATTTGCCCGACAAAATAGATATAGTCAAATTACCACATCATGGGTCTGGGAAAAGTATAGATAAAGAATTTATTCGAACTAAAAAAGTAGATTATTATTTGTTATCTACAGATGGAAAAAGATATGGACACCCATCTGAGAAGGTGATTGGAAATATTGTATGTAATTCACTAGGAAATCCTTTAATTATAAAAAACTATGAAATTCCGTTACTTGCTAATATAGGGAAAATGGAGGATGAAGTAATAGTTGATGAATAATGTGGAAAAAAATGTAGTTAAATTAGAATGTGGTAAAGAAAAAGGAAATGCTGTATTAATAGATAAGTTACATGCTCTTACATTAAAACATTGTTTGAAAGAATAGATAAGTTACATGCTCTTACATTAAAACATTGTTTGAAAGAATATGATGTAATTAAGACACCGGTATTTCTTTTTTATTTTGATGGAAAAACATATATTAAGATTACGGCTGTTTTGTCTGATATTACTGAAGATAGCGATGGTTTTGCAATACTTAAACTGAATGAAACATTAAATATTGAGCTAGAAGATATAAAGCTAGTTGGATGTAATGTAAAACTTTTTTCTAAATTTGTAACGTATGGATTTGATGGAAGTCATTTAGACAGAAAAGTAGGACATGAACTAAAAGCTATTAGTGATTCTGAAGATATACCATCTGAGATAATTAGTGATTTAGTTTTTAAAGAGGAATCAAAAAGTATGACATTAGCAGGATTATCTGGAAGTCCTGTGTATATGGAAAATTATAATGCCATAATAGGTTTAATATCGTGTGAGAGAACAGAAAACGGAAAATCTGTAGAATTATATGGTATTAGCGTGAAATCACAAATGGATTTTTTGAAAAAGAATGGAATTTTTGTTTGCAGGAATATAGACTTTGTAAGTATTGATAAAAAAACGGAAGAAATTTTAAGTATTGGAAGAAGTCAAAGCATTACAGGTCTTGCGGTAGAAATATCGAGTTCTATATATGAATATAAACTAAAAGAAATTATAGCATTATATCGAAAAGGTATATTAATCAGGCACTTAATAGATTAAAACAAGAAATAAAAAATTTTGAAACTGAGCAAATATCAAACAGAATAATGGCTATATATTATTATCAGTTTGCCTTATGGCTTTTAGAAATAAAGGGAAAAGTATCATCTGCTAAAAGGCAGATTGAGAAAGCTTTAAAACAATATCCTGATTTAGACATTAGAAAATACAAAGCCGTAGAAGCATTTTTAGAAGGAAAGGAAAATGTTCTTGCATATCTTGGAGAGATAGATTCTATTGAAATGTTAAATGCATATTTACAAATTTGTTTGAACTGTAATAATATTCAACATTTGTTGGATACATATGAAGAATATAAAGAAGAATATGAAGGAAATGAAACGACATATTACTTGTTGAGCATAGCACATTTAAACTTTCGTCAATTTGAAAAAAGTCAGGAGTATATTGATTATGCAATAAAAAGTAATCCTGAGTCTCCGGTGTATTATATGCAAAAAGGATTAATTGAGTACTGGGAAATTATGCCTGAATATTTGTTTCCAGAAAACGGGATATATCCATTGATGTATAGCCAGATAATTTATGTACCGACAGAAAAAGAGCGTGTATTGTTAAGCAACGCGATTGAAAACTTTAAAATTGCATATGGATTAATGAAAACAAGTCAAGAAAAAGAGTATAAACTGTTTATTCTAGAAGTATGGATTATTTCGGTGAGTGTTTGCGGAGAATGTGAGTTCTTGAAGCGGGAAGCAGTAGAACAATTAAAAAGAGAGGATCTATATAATATAGTGCTACTTGCTGACAACTTAAAAAATGGTATATTAGAATTATCTGAATATGATTTACGCCAAATAAATTTGAGAATAAATAATCATGATAAAAGATATCTGGAATATATAAGTGTTTTAGCTCAGATATCTGGAATATATAAGTGTTTTAGCTCAGTATATGTCAAATAGAGGA
>NZ_QUDO01000110.1 GCF_003477525.1 Ruminococcus sp. AF41-9 | reverse complement strand
CTACATCTTCATCAAAGAAACAATGGTTCTCCAATAAATATTTAATAATATCCTCTTGACATTTTTTCTTTTTTCTAAAATCTTTATAAATCTCTTTTGCTGCCAATTCATAAGAAACAATGGTTCTCCAATAAATATTTAATAATATCCTCTTGACATTTTTTCTTTTTTCTAAAATCTTTATAAATCTCTTTTGCTGCCAATTCATAAGTTTCTTGTTTTTTTAACCTATTTTCCAATTGTTCATTATTCAAAATGCCATAAGAATTTTGCAAATTTATATATTCACTTAAACGAATAGTTGGAGCCGAAGAAAATAATCTTTCCGCAAAACATATAATTCTCTTTTTATTAATTTCTTGTTCATTTACAATCCATTTATATTGGATACAACATAAACATGGTATCTCATATTTCCAAGAAAATTCTATTTTTAAATTATCTTTCTGATATTCTATTACTTCACTAGGTGCTTTCGCATAAAGTCTATTTTTCAACTGCTCCCACTCACTTTTTTCAAAAGTAATAGTATTATCAAGCCAAATAACCTCTTCATAAAATTTACCAAATATTTTACTTAATATTTCATTCTTTAACATTCTTTTTCTAATAAATCCCGGCATAGAATAAATAGCACGTGCAATTTTTTTCTCCACAATTGATATAACACCGTATTTTTCTAATTTTTCATCATTTAATATTGAATTACAAATTAATTCTGTTGTATTCTTTATTACATTTTCGAAAAAAATCTCACTATTTTCACATAATCCAGGAAGCATTTCACATAACCATCGATTATACTCCTCATTATTTATATTATCCATAGCTAAAAAGAAACTTTGCAAGATTAATTCAACAATTTCTATGCAATCTAAATATTCATTCTTTCGTGAGTCAAAGTAAATTCCTTTTCGCATAACATTCATAACAATCCAATTTGATGCAAAACATTTTTTTTCATATTCTTCATTCCACCTCCATATTTTTTGAAATAGGTTGAATAATATTTTTTCTACTCTAATCCAATATGATTTTTTTTCTGAAATTTCAGCATGCGGAAACTGTTTCTCACCATATTTATCAAGTTGTTCAAATGCATAGTTTATATATGCTCGCAATTCATATAATTTTTCACTTTCTCGTATTACTCCTTTCTCAACAGTAAGCATTTCTAAGCAATGCAAAATATACTTCTCATCCGGAAATATATACAAAACTCTTTGTTTTATGAGTTTCCTCCAAATACGATTATATTTCTGCTCCGTAATGTATCCTTTGAAAAGTAACTCTTTTATTAAGTCTATAGAACTAAAAATTGGAGCATTTTTAACTTTTGTATAAGACTGCGTCCATCTATCATCAATACATAGTCCTATTTCTTTATTCGAAGCAGCCTTTAACTCCGCAATAAATATTTCACTATAGTCATTTGAACCATCAGTCCCACAAGGTAAAAAATTAATTTTATCCTTGTTAATTAATTCTTTCAAATCTTTTGAAAGAATCTGTACTTTTTCACGACTTTTGTAGATATCTTTTCGAAACATAATTTCCTGGTTCAATTGAACTACTTCTGTTTCTAAAATCAATAATTCACAATGCTCAGCAATTTCATCTAAATATCCCTCGTTTTCCCATTCTTCAAGTACTGGAAAATTGACTAATAATTTTTTACTCCAAACATTCTGTTTTTGTTGTTGATATTGAATTAAAAAATCTTTTCCTGAAGAAATAATTATTGCTTTATTTTGCTTTGCTGTAGTTTGCAAAATGGTCTCAAATTTATTTTTTATATTTATTTTCTCCGACTCATCAGGCAATACACTATTTACTTTTTTAATATATTCATTCTCAATACAAAAATCTAAGATTCTTTTTCTTTTTTGATATAAATCATCTTGTATAGGTACCAACTTTTCCATTTCTTGCATTAGCAATGGCATGAAGCCATTAAAAATATATACCTTATAATGTTTGCAAACAACTGACAGTAAATTTAACCTAAAGAGTGTTATACAAGCCGAAATATCCAATATAAATTCTTTTATTTCTAAAGACTCCTTAAGCGGATGTCCCCCATAAAATAAAACTAACTTCTGAGTGTCCCAGCCCATATCATAAAAACTAGCATAGCTTCTTGAACTGGCATCTAATACAACACTTGTAGCAATTTCACCATTCAAGAATAATTTTTCATTCTTTTGCTGTGCTTGTTGATTATCTTGTATCATTTTAATAAATTCTTCTAGCGACACTATTCTAGCATTTTCAATTGAATTTATATTTTGAAACACATCATCAAGCAATCCATCCAAAGCTTTACTTTTTCCAATTGCAGACACATGATTATAGGCCCATAATTTAGTATTTGCACTTCCATCTTCCTGAACCACCTTTTTAGCATATTCAACCGATTTTTCTTTATCAATATCACCATAAAGAACACTTAATCTTTGATATCCCCATTTGGATAATTTATGTTTTTTTTCAGCATCTTCTAAATAATGAATTGCAGATTCTTTATCTCCCAATAAAATACTTAAATTTGCAAGTTTATTAGCCATTTGATCTGTTGCGCAACTCAAGAATATTTTTTCACCTATGTCTTTTGCTTCTTTATATTTTCCAATTCCTTCATAAGCGTCCATTTTATATTTTTTAAGCTGTTCTCTTACAGAAATACAAACCACCGATTCTATTTCTGTAATCATTTCAATTGTTTTCTCATATTTTTTCATACATATTAGCGCTTGTGCCTTATAAATATATCCTTGTTGATTATTAAATTTGCAAATCAATATCTCTGCATAATTTTTAAGTTTTATTCCATCTCTTATGTTCTAAATAAAAATGTAGAAGATTCATTAAATCTATAATTTGACCGTTTGAATCATATAAGGCAACAAAATTTTTCTCTTCTTCTTTTTCATCATATGAGTATAAACAATATAAGCGTCTTTTCACATTAGGATAAAAATTGGTATCTTCTATTACTTTTCTATATTTTTCTTTTTCTTCTTTTGACAAATATTGTCTTATTTGCTCATACCATATATCCATTCTTAAATTATTTTCAAACGCTTTTTTGTGTTGAAAACAAAAATTGGTATCTTCTATTACTTTTCTATATTTTTCTTTTTCTTCTTTTGACAAATATTGTCTTATTTGCTCATACCATATATCCATTCTTAAATTATTTTCAAACGC
>NZ_QUDO01000011.1 GCF_003477525.1 Ruminococcus sp. AF41-9 | reverse complement strand
TGCAGGTCTAAAAACGCAGGCGTAGCGGGCTACGCTGAGGCTTTTAGACCTGTGCAATCGGATTCGCAGACAAGTGAGTGGTATAGTTATTTCGAAAACGATGTACTAGTCTTTTCGTTGACCATATATTCTCACATATTATACACAGTTCTTTCACAAAAAGCAAGATGATATAATCATAGCAGAGGATTTGTAAAAAAGAGCACTCCGACTGTTATCGAAGTGCCCTCTTGTGTTTTTTGCATTTATATTTTTTTGTATTTTTTGATACTTATATTTTTTGTATTTCTATTTTTATACTTCCGGGTCTGTCGGGTCGAAGTTTCCGGCTCCTCTTAATGGAGTCAGCGGATTTCTTCCAAGTGGTCCCTTAAATACTTCACTGTCAGTATACTGACCCTGGACGATATTAATGGTCGCTCCATTGCAGTGATAATAAACCCATTTTGCATCTGCAACACAGGTACGGATACATCCGTGTGATGCAGGGCTTCCGAGTTTGTTATACTCTCCTGCCGGAAGATTAAAGGAGTTTGCCTGGCCGCAGGCTACGGAATGAATGAAAATTCCTCCCTGTCCTGCGCCTTCCACATGAGTTCCATACTGTCCCCATGACGGTCCCATCAGTGGCTGCCATCTTGCACTGCTTCTCAGTGTATAAGTTCCGTACGGTGTCGGTGTTCCCGGAAGACCTACGGATACACGGATCGTCTTGACCGGAATCCTCCTGGAAGCATCTGTGTAAACAGTCATAACACCATTCGCCTGTTCTACTTCTACATAATATGGTCCTGTATACCTGCTGGTCAGATCTGTAATACGGTAACCGTTGCTGTCAAAGTAATATAAAACATTATTTATCCACTTGCTTGTATTGACCGCATAGCCATTTCCATCCGGATCAATATATCTCACAAGATTCTGCGCATCGCTTACTACCACCCATCCGGTTGTGTATCTGCCATTGGAATCCAGATAACCGTTTACGCCGTTTTTCTTTGCAAACTGACTGGTCTGCATTACATAATTCTTAAAATAATACCAGTTTCCGTTACGTTGTACCCAGGTTGTTTTGTACAGGGCTCCTGAAGAAGATGCCAGATACCATTTCTTTTTGTATCGAACCATAGTGTTCTTGTACAGTTTGCCTTTTCGTACGGATTCTGTGGATACTTCATAAATATATTTCTTTCCGTTTCTCTCTACCAGACCACTGGCAAGTTTGCCGAGCGGAGTGAAGTAGTAGCCTGCAGAAGTTGTCTTGTTTGTATAATGGTTTCCTTTGGAATCAAAGTAGAACCATCCAACGAATTTACCTTTGGCTGTGTATATTTTCTGCCATCCATATTTCTCGGATACACGTCCCGGTACAGCACCGAAATAATAAAAGTGGTTGCCGACCTTCTTCCATCTGTTTTTCCAGGATACACGTTTACCGTTGCTGCCGAAGTAATAACGATAGTTCTGGTATTTTACCATTGTATTGGTATAAATCGCACCATTTTTGTCTGTGCCATAGAAAGCACCGTCTTCTGCTTTCTTTACAATGCTTCTTAACAGGTAGCCCCATTTATCAAGCATATATTTCCGTCCGCCCTTTGCACCTGCAAGATCAGTAACCATGACGCCATGTTCATAATATTTACCGATGTTTGCCGGAACTTTGACGCCCTGATTATAGTAAACCCAGCGTTCTCCCTTTCTGCCTTCTATCTGTTTCCATCCTTCATGGAACATTCTTCCCGGAATGGTACTGTCTTTTTCAAAGTAATAGCGGCTGGAACTCCGTTGACTGTAATCGTAACATTTCCTGTCTGCGGTTTGCCGTTTTTGTCCAGACAGTAATATTCTCCGTTGATTGCAAAATATCCGGTATAAGTTCCGGCAGCTTTTGCTTCTTTCACCAGTGTACTGATTGTTTCTTTTACACCATTCTTGTTGTAATACTGGAATACAGAACCTGTCCATACCCATGTATTTTTAAGCTGCTGTCCGAGAGTAGAAGTGTACGGTGTCACTGCTTCCCCTTCGCATCCTGTATAAAGAACCGCATCTTCTTCTGTAACAAACCAGGATTCTGTCTGATCCTGTACTTCTGTGTCGGAAGGATCCTGATCCTCAGTGGAAATATCCTCAGAATCAGTATCTGTAGAAGAAGTATCTGCTGCTGAACTGTCATCCGCAGAGATGTCTGCTGCGGCAGCTGCATCTGCTGTCTGTGCTGATACTTCTGCACAAACAGAATCTTTTACTTCTGCCTGTCCGGTGATCATCAGGCCATTCTCATCAAAGAGATAATAACCCGTATGTACTTCATCTTTATATTCTGTGCTGATCTTCACAATTCCGTCTGCTGCTGTGTAATAGTTCTCTGCATTTTCACTGTCAGCAGTGTTCTGAGTATCATCTGCATTCTGTGATGTATCTATAGTTGTATCTGTGTCTGTAGTTATGTCTGTATTCACATCTGCTGTTGCATTTGTGTCTGCTGTCACATCTGCGTCTGAAACTGTATCAGCGACTGAAACCACATCTGCATCTATATCCGGAGTCACATCCGTACCTGAAGCCGCATCCATATCCTGTGCTGTCACATTGTAATCCAGAGAATCTGCCGGCTGCTGTTCTGCATCAGCCACTGTGTCTGCATCGTTTTCTGGCTCCTGAACATCCTCAGGATCATCTCTGAATGCCTCATCTGCTGTCTTCTCTTCCTGTCCATCTGTATCAGAAGCATCTTTATTTTCTGCCTCTTTTGCAGCCGGAACAACCTCTTTTGCTTTTTTCAGTTTGAATCCATTTTCTGTCTGTACCCAGTCCTCAGCTTTTACAACGACTGCGCCATCCGCACTGACCACTGGTACCTGCTGTACAGAAGCAGCCTTCTGCGCTGCATCAGAAACTGCTGCGCTGTCATCTGCTCCGGATGAAAAGCAGTCTGCCTGTGCATTGTCCTGCACATTGCTGTCAGCAGCATCGGAAATATTATCTTCCTCTGCTCCGGATGAAAAATCGGAAACCAGATCTTCTGTCTCATCTCCTGCTTCCACATCGTCTGTGCTTTCTTCTGTGTTTTCTGTCACAATACTTTCTGTGTCTGTTTCCACATCTGACACTGCCGCATCAGGAGAAGTAAACGCAGCCGCGCCGGCTTCGCTTACCATTGATGTGCACATAAACAGACTGAGTATTACTGCAACTAACCTTTTTTTCACAACTCATTCCTCCTTTTATATATATCCTCAAAGGGATGTGGCAGTTCATACCACATCCCTTCTTATACAAATTTATTCTCCAAGACCGCTGTCGATTGCCTTGATCAGGCTTTCCAGTGCTTCTTCTTCATCTGTACCTTCACATACAAGTTCAATCTCATCTCCACATTTTACACATGCTCCCAGCACACTCAGTACACTCTTTGCATTGGCTGTCCCACCATCATAATCAAATGTGATCAGAGACTGATATTTCATTGCTTCATTGCAGAGAATCCCCGCCGGTCTGAGATGAAGGCCTGTAGGATTTTTAATTGTCACCTTTTTGCAAATCATTTGTCTATACCTCTTTATCTCTTACTGTCCTTCCGTTACCGTTCCTGAAGAAATGACCACTTCTGTGGAAACATTTTCCACGATTTCATATCCATCCGGAAGGCTGACTGTTACAGGAACCTCATAATTTCCTTCTTCTTTATCTTCAAGATCAATCGATGCTTTGATATCTTTTGTCACATCCAGATCATCCAGATCTTTACTGTCTGATTTAATGCGGATTGCTATCTGTGCAGTTTCAAAAGTAACCTGAAGATCATCTGGTTTATTCTTCACTTCAATCTCTTTCGTCGGGAAGCTGAATTCCCGGCTTCCTTCCGGAAGAATGCTGACAGTTACCCATACATCCTCACTGGAATCGCTGGTCAGTTTCACGTTATCCGGAAGCAGATCTTTCAGACTGATCTTTTTCTCTACATCTGAAGATTCTCCGGAAATATCAATGCTCTCAGAAGGAATCGTAATTACATTATCATTCGCAGCCAGTGTTTCCAGACCTTCTGTACTGCCTGCCACACTGATTGTATCCGGCACAGTCTTGATCATTCCTGCCTGATATCCCTCCGCCGGAGTTCCTACATAGCCTGCTGAAATCTTTACTCCCTGACGGATTTTCCAGAGTTTCGCTGTCACAATTACCTGTGCATTGTTCTCAATCCTCAGGGAATTCATCTCTGAATCAGAAAGTGCTTCCTGATTCTTATCTATGATGCTGAGGGTCACTTCCTGTGTAAAGTCCTGTGTCTTCCCATTCAGTTCAATCGCAGCATTCACTTTATCTATTTTATTCACCAGACTCTTTGGTCCTGTAATCCTGACTTTCTCCGGATTGGCAGTCAGGCTTCCGACCTCATAATCCTTACCTGGCTTTGTGTCGCCCCGGATTACATTTACCACAAATTCCTGAGTTTCCTTCTCATCCAGATTGACACTCAGATTCTGCGGTGTCACCTTGATGTCTCCGGGACCGATTCCCGATACTGAACAGGTCACTGTGATCGGAACCATCACCGGATTGGTGTCCAGGCTTACGGCCTGCTGCAGATCTGCCACCGCACTGATATCGGAAACCCTGATCTTATCTCGGGTTTTCTTATCTGCAGTGATCGCAACTCTTACCGTGTCCTGGTTCTCCTCGGGCATGCACATTTTTCCGATCGTGTCAGAGGATTCCACATACTCTTTGTTGATCAGTTCTACATTTGTAATGGTATAATAATTGGTTCCCACCGGATTGTCGATGTTTACAACGATCAGCCATACTACCACAGCAACCGCCACAGACATGATCTTCAAGGAGAGATTATCAGTGATTTTTTTCTTCTTCATGTTTCACTTTTCCTTTCAGTAAATGTCTCAGTTTACTGTTGTCAACAATCTGCTTGTTCTGTGCTTTTACCAGTATTTCACGAAGTCTGCTGCTGTTTACACCACGGATCAGTCTGCCGTTCTGCGCAACAGATACCTGACCGGTTTCCTCTGAAACAATGATCGTCACAGAGTCGGTCTGTTCACTGATCCCCACACCTGCTCTGTGTCTTGTTCCAAGCTGTTTGCTCAGTTCCATATTATCTGACAAAGGAAGATAGCAGGTTGCCGCAACAATTCTGTTCTCCCGCACGATAACCGCACCGTCATGGAGAGGGGTGTTATGCTCAAAAATATTGATCAGAAGCTGGCTTGTCAGAATCGCATCCACATTGATACCTGTGCGGATGTAATCTGTAAGCAGTTCATTCTGTTCAATGACAATCAGGGCACCGGTCTTTACCTCTCCCATATCAAAACAGGCCTTTACCAGTTCGCTGATGGTTTTGTCTGTAAATCTTTCTTTTACTTCTTTCCCTGCATCAAACGGTATGATCGCACTCATGATCTTTTTCTGTCCAAGCTGCTCCAGTGCTTTACGCAGCTCCGGCTGGAAAATAACAATTACACCTACGATCAATGTACTCGCGAGATTTGAAAAGATCCACAGGATCGTGTTCATCTTAAAAATGTACGCCACCAAAATAAACAGGAGAACTACCAGTATGCCCTTCAGCAGCGTATATGCATGAGTATATTTGATCCACACCATGAACTGGTATACAAAAAACGCGATCAGCGCAATCTGTATAATATCAATAATGCTGATTTTCGGGAGCGCCATTCTTGTCAGCGCTTCTATGAGATTTCCCGTAATATCCTGCATAAGGTTCTCCTTTCCGTCAAGTCTTTGTCACTGCAAAAGCCGCCCGGGGATATCACTTCCTGATCGTAATCCTTTGTCAACAATATCCCCTGTTTTATAAGTCTTTCAAAGACTCTTCCAGTTTTTTCTCAAAATCAATATCTTCTATTTTTCTGTTTCGTTCTACAGGTACTGCTTCTTCCTCTTCCTGTACCGCTTCATCATCCCCGTGGAAAATAGGATTGGCATAGGAAACGACCTGCTCCTGTGCCTGTCTTTCTTCTTTTTCCGGTTCCGCATTGATCTTCTTGATGCTTCTTTCTGATGTGGCAACAGATGCTTTCGGAACTGCTTTTACATAATAGTAATACTCATCATCTTCATATTCCAGTCTCTCTGTACGGGTATAGTCTCCGCCGAATACAAAGAATTCCAGAACCAGTCCTGCTACAACTGAAACTGCCGTATAGATCAGAAGAGATACAATATCAATCGTTACATCAAAGATAAATCCACCCGCGATCACAACCACTGCATAAACCACACCGCCTGCAACGATCGCGATCCTCCATGCATAATCAAAAGAACGGGTACGGATCAGGTTCACCAGAAGGATTACTACAATAAATGCAATCACTGTGATCCACATACCCCAGTTCTGTGCGATTCCATCTGCCAGAAGTTTCAGCTTGTCTGTCATCAGCACATCTGCATTCTCCAGCATTGCTTTCTGTACTTTCAGGAAACGGATGAAGTAATAAAGGATTACTCCGCATCCTGCCGGCAGTGCAGATGCCGCACTTCCCAGAAGTCCGGCTCCGATCGGAAGAAGTGTCGGAACACTGAACCCAAAAGAGAGAGGGGTAAATACAAGCACAATGTTATTTCCAACGCTGAATCTCAGAAAAAGAATCGTCATAAACAGAATCAGCACCAGCAGAAAACCTGCAACCTCTATCCCCAGCGCATATCCATGTGCGATCATCAGTGCAAAGCCCACAAAAAGCATCACACCGGATGGTAAAATAGAACAGATCAGCGCAAGGATCACTACCAGAAATACATTATTGAGCTGTGTCATATATCCCATGTTTGCATTGATCCAGAAGAAATAAACCAGCCCCAGGACAAAACGCAGAACAGGCAGGATATAAACCTCATACTGACCGTATAAATTCTTGATCTTCTGTTTTAATTCGAGTAAAGCTGTCATTTTTTATATCCTCCTGATACTCCTCTGACTGAGTTTTTTTTCTCTTCACGATTGTAGATCTTATTCAGTCGTGTCAGATCTTCATAGTAAGTTTTCACACTTTTCTTAGCCCGGTAATATTTCACAGAATATTGAATATAAGTGAGTACGGAAAATAAAACCAGTACCACAATGTATCCAACTACAGCTTCAATTCCCAGTGCCACCAGGTTCATCTTATGAATGTTATCCACAAGATATTCTCCAAAATATGCAGCAATCCCTGCCAGAACCAGAACATATCCGATCGTAATAAGAAAGAAGTTCTTGATCATGGCAAGACCTATATAGTCACTGCGGTAATACCTGCTCACCGGAAGATACTTTTTTCCCTCGCTCTGTTCATACATGGCGAGTTTATTCATGACTTTTATCTTCTCTTCGTTTAACATAAATAACTCCTTATTAATTAACATAGTCATACAGGTTAATTGTAACATACATCATTATTTATGGAAAGACCTTTTTCTTATCTCCTGCCTGTGCAAACCGTGAGAAAATAAACATTTCCGGCACCATTTTTCTTCAGGCAGACTGCCATGGCATCCACGGTACTTCCAGTTGTATAAACATCATCAACCACAAGAACCGTCCTTCCTCTCAGGTGTCCTTTTACCCGAAAGGCCGCCTCCAGGTTCTTACGTCTCTGGATGGCATTTAACTTCTTCTGAGACTTTGTTTTTCTTACTTTTTCCACCAGTTCTGTCTCTGCCGGAATCCCTGTATACTGACTCAGTCTCTCTGCCAGATACGCAGCCTGATTAAATCCCCGCATCCGCAGTTTTGTCTTATGGATTGGAACCGGAACGATCAGATCCGGCTTCCAGTGCGCAAGCTCGTTTTTTCCATACAGATACATGGCTCTCGCATAAAAATCGCCGTATTCCCTGCATCCATAATATTTATACCTCGTAATAGATCTGCGCATTTTGTCATCGTAGACAAAAATCCCCCGCCCCTGCTCAAAATGATGTCTGTGGCTGCTGCAATCCCGGCAGTATTCTCCACTTTCCAGAGGTTTCCCACAGCAATAACATCTTGGATGGCGGATCGGCTGAAGATTCTTTTCACAGTCCGGGCAGATCATACGGTTCTGATCCTTCAGAATTTTCTGACATACCGGGCAGCACCTTGGGTAGAAAATATCAAGAACTTCTTTTAATAAATGCTGAATCATTTTACTTATTACTTGTCTTATCAGCTCTCTTATTTCTGATAAATACACTTATCACACGCTCATCCATCCAGTCGTCGGTCGCCGTAGTCACTGCTGCGTCTCCTTCCTCCTCCTTGAAATACAAAATAATCCTGCAAGATTGTTTCAAGAATCAACCTGTCGGCACACTGGTGCGCTGACACACTGGCATTTACTCACAGTCAGACTGTTTCTTCATTCATCTCATCCAGTTCCCGGATTCTCTCATCCAGGGCACTGTAGCGTTTCTGCTGTTTTTCATTGCGGATCATATTTTCAAACTCTTCGATGCTGCCTACCACAGTTACGCATTTTCGCGCTCTGGTGACAGCGGTGTAGAGGAGATTCCGGTTCATCAGCATTCTCGGTCCGGAAAGGATCGGAAGGATCACCGCCGGATACTCGGACCCCTGGGATTTATGTATGGTGATGGCATAGGCAAGCTCCAGTTCCTCAAGCTGCTTGAAAGAATAGGTGGCAAAGCGGCCATCTTCGAACTCTACTTCTGCGGTTTCTGCAAACTCATTGACTTCCTTCAGGATTCCCATATCACCGTTAAAAACGCCGATTCCTTTCTCGATCACGATCCCGTATCTTCCGCGGATCTCCCATTCCATCTGGTAGTTATTCTTTATCTGCATCACCTTATCTCCCTCACGGAACAGACGGTCCCCGATGGCTTTTTCCTTCTTTGCCTCTTCCGGAGGATTCAGATATCTCTGCAAAATCTGGTTCAGGCGTTCCACACCAAGAAGGCCCTTCCTCATAGGAGTCAGAACCTGAATTTCAAATGGTTTGGCATCTACATATTTCGGGAGTTTCTCCTGAATCAGTGCGATCACTACACGTATGATAATGTCTGCATCATATCTTTTCAGGAAAAAGAAATCCCGGCTTTTGTTATTGATCTGTACCGGTTCCCCACGGTTGATCTTATGCGCATTTACGACAATGTCGCTCTCCGAAGCCTGACGGAAAATCTTGGTCAGCTCTACTACCGGAAAGCATCCGCTGTGAATGATATCTCTCAGCACATTTCCCGGTCCTACACTTGGAAGCTGATTCTCATCTCCGACCAGGATCAGCCGGGTTCCTGTGGTCACTGCCAGAAGCAGGGAATGCATCAGATGAATGTCTACCATGGACATCTCGTCAATAATGATCACATCTGCTTCCAGTGGATTCTGTGCATTTCTCTCAAATTTCGCTGAATGACCGCCTTCCCGCTCTTCCTCCGGCATTCCGTTCAGTTCCAGAAGTCTGTGAATGGTCTGCGCCTCGTAGCCTGTCGTCTCCGTCATTCTCTTGGCAGCACGTCCGGTAGGTGCGGCAAGCCTAAGCTCCGCTCCCTCTCCTTCAAAAAACTGAATGATCGCATTGATCGTGGTTGTCTTACCCGTACCAGGACCTCCGGTCAGAATAAAGAGTCCGTGGCTGGCTGCCTCTGTCACAGCTTTCTTCTGCATCTCATCCAGAACAGTGTCTGTTTCTTTCTCAATCATGGCGATTCGTTTCCGGATCAGTTCTTCATCCTCCGGGCAGAGAATATTCAGCTCACAGAGCATTCTGGCTGTGTTCAGCTCCAGATAATAATACTGACTCGGATAAACAACAGTTTCCCCGTTTTTCTCTTTTAATACCAGCTTCCGGTCGATCACCATATCCATCAGATGTTTCTCCATATAGGGCTCATCCACTCCCAGAAGCTGTGCGCATCTGGCAAAAAGCTGGTCCTTTGGCAGATAAATATGCCCCTCTCCCGAAGCCTGTAAGAGAGTATACAACATCCCGCTTCGGATTCTGTAATCTGAATCTGCATGGATTCCGATCCTGGATGCGATCTCATCCGCAATCTTAAATCCGACTCCGGAAATATCCTCAGCCAGTTTATATGGGTTTTCCTGAAGAACTGTATAGAGGGATTCTCTGTATTTCTGATAAATTTTCGCTCCCAGATTCAGGGAAATCCCATATTTCTGCAAAAAGATCATCGCTTTGCGCATCTCTGTTTTCTGCGTGACCTGTCCGGCAATCTCCCTTGCCTTTTTTTCACTGATCCCTTTAACCTCTGCCAGACGTTCCGGTTCTTCCTCCACGATCCGGATCGTATCTGCCCCGAACTTGCGCACGATCCTGGCTGCCAGAGCTGCTCCGATCCCTTTGATCGCGCCGGAACCCAGATAGCGTTCCATGGCCTCTGTGTCCTCCGGCATTTTTTCCACAAAAGAAGAAATCTGAAACTGTTTGCCGTACACCGGATGATGCGTATAGACTCCCGAAGCCTCGATCGATGCTCCCTGCGTGACAGAGGGAAAACTTCCCACACAAGTCAGTTCCTCCTCTTCTTTTGTCTCTTTTAAAACCATAACTGTATATCCGTTTTCTTCATTCCGGAAAATAATATGGTCTATATATCCTGTAACAGTTTCACTCATTTTTTCCTCCCTGTTTGTGCCAAAAAGAGGCACTGCGCCTTGCAGTACCTCCCGCTTTATCCGTCAAATCGTGCCATTACTTCCGCATACTTTCCTGTTCCGATGGCAACTACACTCATGGCATTCTGTACCGTCAGTGTACTTACTCCTGTTCTCTGCTCGATCAGAGAGTCCATTCCGTGAAGCAGTGCCCCGCCTCCGGTAAGTACGATTCCTCTGTCCACAATGTCTGCTGCCAGTTCCGGCGGCGTTTTTTCCAGAACTCCGTGCACCATCTCCACAATCTGTCCTGTAGCATCTTTCAGCGCCATACGGATTTCTTCTGATGTGAGCGTCACTACCTTCGGAAGTCCTGTAATAACGTTTCTTCCCTTCACTTCCATAGTTCTCGGAGTTGCCTCCTCGATGGCCGTTCCAATCTGGATCTTGATCTTCTCCGCCATATCTTCTCCGATAAAAAGTCCGTGATTCTTTCTTGCATAGTTCATGATCGCCTGGTCAAAGGTATCTCCTGCAACCTTCAATGTATTGGAAACCACGACACCTGCCAGTGAAAGCACTGCAACATCTGTGGTTCCTGCACCGATATCGACGATCAGGTTTCCAAACGGTTTCGTCACATCAATTCCGGAACCGATCGCTGCTGCAATTGGTTCCTCTACCATAAAGACATCCCTGGCTCCTGCCTGATAGGTTGCCTCTTCAATCGCTTTTCGCTCAATTTCCGTAATTCCGCTTGGAACACAGATTGTAATTCTTGGTTTGCGGAATGCACGTCTTCCCATTGCTCTGGAAATAAAATATTTCAACATCTTCTCCATGACCGTATAATCTACGATCACTCCCTGACGGATCGGACGGATGATCTCCATATCTGAGTTGATACGTCCCTCCATCATCCTTGCTTCTTCTCCGATTGCACGGATCTTCTCTGTATTTTTATCATAAACTACGATAGACGGCTCATTTAACACTAAGCCCTTTCCTGTAGAATAAGCCAGACTGTTCCTGGTCCCCAGGTCAATTCCAATATCACTTGCCGGCATGGAAATCCCCTTTCTATTTTTACACTCTTTTCTCTCAGGCAGAGATTCACTTTCTGTTCTGCCACGTGATTCTGCATCGAATAACTGTTACGAATTTACCAGAAGAAAAATTTTTTAATTTCTTCTGATTCGGTTAAACAGCTTCTATTATATACAATTTCCATCCAAAAAGAAAGGTTAGTTTTCCAGATATTTTTTTACATATTTACCGGTATAGGAAACAGGGGACTGTGCGATTTCTTCAGGTGTTCCCTGTGCAACCACAGTTCCTCCCTTGTCTCCGCCTTCCGGTCCGATATCGATGATATAGTCTGCGGTCTTGATCACATCCAGGTTATGTTCAATGACAACTACTGTGTTTCCGCCTTCTGACAGGCGTTTCAGAATCTCAACCAGTTTGTGTACATCCGCGAAATGAAGTCCTGTGGTCGGCTCATCCAGAATGTAGATGGTTTTTCCTGTGCTTCGCTTGCTGAGTTCTGTGGCAAGTTTGATTCTCTGTGCCTCTCCACCGGAAAGTTCGGTGGAAGGCTGTCCCAGACGGATATAGGAAAGTCCCACATCATACAATGTCTGTATCTTTCTTTTAATAGAAGGAACATTTTCAAAGAAAGTCAGTGCTTCCTCAACTGTCATGTTCAGCACATCATAAATGCTCTTATCTTTATATTTTACTTCCAGTGTTTCTCTGTTGTAGCGTTTCCCCTTGCAGACTTCACATGGAACATAGACATCCGGCAGGAAATGCATCTCAATCTTGATAATACCATCACCGCTGCAGGCTTCGCATCTTCCGCCTTTTACATTAAAGCTGAAACGGCCTTTCTTGTAACCTCTTGCCTTGGCATCTGCTGTCGCTGCAAAAAGATCTCTGATCTGGTCAAACACTCCTGTGTAAGTGGCAGGGTTGGAACGGGGAGTACGCCCGATCGGGGACTGGTCAATGTTGATGACTTTATCAAGCTGGTCCACTCCCAGAATATCCTTATGTTTGCCCGGGATTACCCTCGCTCTGTTTAAATCTCTGGCAAGATGTTTGTAGAGGATTTCATTGATCAGAGAACTCTTTCCGGAACCGGAAACACCGGTAATGCAGGTCATGATCCCCAGAGGAATTTTTACATCAATGTTTTTCAGATTGTTCTCTGCCGCACCTTTGATCGTCAGAAAACCGGTCGGCTGGCGTCTCTCAGACGGTACCGGAATCTTTAATTTTCCGCTTAAATAGGCTCCTGTCACAGAGTTCTCATTTTTCATCAGGTCTTCTGCGGTTCCCATGGCAACCAGTTGTCCACCATGTTCTCCGGCTCCTGGTCCGATATCCACAATGCAGTCTGCCGCACGCATGGTATCTTCGTCATGTTCCACCACGATCAGGCTGTTTCCCAGATCACGCAGTTTCATCAGGGAAGCGAGGAGTCTGTCATTGTCTCTCTGGTGAAGTCCGATACTCGGCTCATCCAGAATATAGGCAACACCCACAAGACCGGAACCGATCTGGGTAGCAAGACGGATTCTCTGTGCTTCTCCACCGGAAAGGGTTCCTGTGGCACGTCCCAGAGAAAGATAGTCCAGTCCTACATCAGAAAGGAAACTTACTCTGGCACGAATCTCTTTGAGGATCTGCTTTCCGATCAACTGCTGCTGTTCGGAGAGCTGCATGTCTGTCAGAAATGCTTTCAGTTTCTCTATGGAAAGATTGGTGATCTCATAAATATTTTTATCTGCCACTGTCACAGCCAGAGATTCTTTCTTCAGTCGCTGTCCCTTACAGGTCTTACAAGGAGTAATCTGCATGAAAGATTCATATTCCTGTTTCATGGTATCGGAGCCTGTTTCGCGGTAACGCTGCTCCACATTTCGGATCAGTCCCGGGAAAGCAACATCATAAACGCCCTCTCCGCGCTGTCCTTTATAGTATACTTTTACGGAATGTCCGTTGGTTCCGTTGATCAGAATGTCCTTGATCTTATCCGGATAATCCTGGAAAGGTGTCGCCAGACTGAAATCATATTCTCTGGCAAGAGCATCCAGAATAGCTCTGGAAAAACTGCCTTCGCTGGTACAGGACTGCCATCCGGTCACCACAATGGCTCCTTCCAGAATGCTCAGGGATTTATCCGGGATCATCAGGTCAATATCAAATTCCATCTTATATCCCAGTCCCAGACAATCCGGGCAGGCTCCAAACGGATTATTGAAGGAGAAACTTCTCGGTTCGATCTCGTCAATGCTCACGCCACAGTCCGGGCAGGAGAAACTCTGGCTGAAATTGTGAATAGTTCCGTCCATGGTATCTACCATCAGAAGTCCGTCCGCAAGTTCCAGCACTGTCTCTATCGAATCTGCAAGTCTCTTTTCGATTCCCGGCTTCACGATCAGACGGTCTACCACAATCTCGATATTATGTTTGATATTTTTGTCCAGGCTGATTTCTTCGGAAAGTTCGTACATATTTCCGTCAATCTGTACACGGACATAACCGCTTCGTTTCGCATGTTCCAGAAGTTTGGCATGAGTACCCTTGCGTCCACGCACAACCGGAGCCAGAAGCTGGAGTTTCGTGCGTTCCGGAAAGGACATGATCGTATCTACCATCTGGTCAACAGTCTGTTTCTTAATCTCTCTTCCGCATTTCGGACAGTGAGGGATTCCGACTCTGGCGTACAGCAGACGAAAGTAGTCGTAAATCTCCGTGACAGTTCCTACTGTGGAACGTGGATTGCGGTTGGTGGATTTCTGGTCAATGGAAATCGCCGGAGGAAGTCCCTCTATGCTCTCCACATCCGGTTTCTCCATCTGTCCGAGGAACTGCCGCGCATAGGACGACAGAGATTCCATATAGCGTCTCTGTCCTTCTGCATAAATCGTATCAAATGCCAGAGATGACTTTCCCGAACCACTGAGTCCGGTAAATACTACAAATTTGTCTCTGGGAATATCTACACTTAAATTTTTAAGGTTATTAACATTGGCACCTCTGATTCTGATAAATGGTTTCTTAGTCGTATCCGCAGCCATGCTCTGCCTCCTGTTTTTCTTTGGGTGGTATCTCTTTTGGTTTGTTATATCTTTTGGTCGGATGTATCTTTGGGTTCGATGCATCTTTAGATTTAATGTATCTTTGGGTTTAATGTATCTTTGAGTTTAATGTATCTTTTGAAGTAATTTTATTTCAGAAATCATTTCGATTCAGATCATCTTCATTCAGATAGCGGAATGTGTTTTCAGTATACAATAAGAACATTTGTTCGTCAAGGTGTTTTTATAGCAATCCTCGTAAATAATGCATTTAAGACAGTTCAGCAGAGGGTGAAAGACAAGGAAGATATCTGCAGGCGTACTGACGCACGGCAAAGATATCTGACGCAGGATTTCACCCTCTGATGGACTGGATTAAGATGCGCTATTTTAGAGGATCGCTATAGTTCTCACCGTCTCACTGTAACCGAATCAAACACCACTCACATCACTCACTCTTAAAGCAGAAATTCCGACATCACAGAATTGCTCACATGGATTCCTTCTCTGCTGAGAAAAATCCTTCCGTTTTCTTCCCGAAGAAGTCCCATGGCTTCATATTTTTCCAGTACATTTCCGTAAATTTCCTCTATCGGGCAGCCGAAAGCATCGGAAAAATCAGCTTTCGCGATTCCTCTGATCATACGAAGTCCCAGGAACATAAATTCTGCCATTTCATCTTCTGTAGTAAGTGTCGGCTCTTTTTCCCGGATTAATTCCGGTCTGGTGCTGTTTTCCTGATATTTTTTTCTGTCGGCAGTGTTGGCAAAGCGTTCTTTTCCATAAAGAGAAGCCGCTCCCAGGCCAAATCCCAGATAGTCCTGCCGGGTCCAGTAACCGATGTTATGCCTGCATGCTCTGTCTTTCTGTGCATAGTTGGAGATTTCGTACTGTTCGAATCCGTATTCTCTGAGGATTCTGGCAGTAGCTTCGTACATTTCGTATTCTGTGTCTTCATCCGGAAGGTTCAGATAGCGCATGGCAAATGGGGTTCCTTCTTCAATGATCAGGCTGTAGGCTGAGATATGTTCCGGTTTCAGTTCTGCTGCTGTGCGCAGATTTCTAATCCAGCCTTCATAGGTCTGATCCGGGATGGCACTCATCAGGTCAATGTTAATGTTGTCAAATCCTGCTTTTCTTGCGCTGTGATAAGTCCGGAGGAACTGATCATAGTTATGAATCCTTCCGAGGATTTTCAGTTCTCTGTCATCCGGGGACTGCAGACCGATGCTGAGGCGGTTAATGCCGTATTTCCGGTATGCCTGGAGTTTCCGGTCATCTGCGGTTCCGGGATTTACTTCGATGGTGATCTCGGCATCTGCCTGTATGGAAAATTTTGTTCTGATCGTTTTTAAGATGTCTCCGATAAAATTCTCATCCAATACAGAAGGAGTGCCTCCTCCTATAAATATAGAGGATACACTCCTTCCTGTTCCTTCTGTTACTGCATTAATCTCTCCGAGAAGAGCCTTTACATAGGCTTCCTGCTCTTTTGGCCCGGACGGTCCGGAGAGGAAATCGCAGTAATCGCATTTTTTAATGCAAAATGGAATATGGACGTAAATTTCCATGGGAGAGCTTTTGGGGCTGCTCATCATTTTCGTTTTCGTCTCCTGTTTTGGTAATGTCTGCTGTTTGCTTTTGCTATGTTTTTTCTAATTTTTTTCTATATTGCTTTTTGTCTGGATACAACCATTAGTTATTCTCGCCGCTATCCTGTGTGGAATCTGCCTCACTGTCCTGTTCAGAAGCTGTATCTGAGGAAGTAGAGGCAGTCTGTCCCGCCAGATATTCATTTACCATAGTCAGATTTCCATTGGTGGTGACTGCGGATGAGTCTATCTGGTCCGGTGCAGGTGTCGGAGTAGTTTCTTCGGGTGCTACACTGATCTGAATCACCTGAGAAGATGCCGCATCCGGTGCTGATTTTTTTCCACAGCCACTGATTGCAGCTGCGGCTGCCAGGATGCAGATTGTGATAATTGCTTTTTTGTTGATTTTCATTTTTTTATTTATCATCCAGTTTCAGGACACTCATAAATGCTTTCTGAGGGATTTCTACGTTACCTACCTGGCGCATACGTTTCTTACCTTCCTTCTGTTTTTCCAGAAGTTTCTTCTTACGGGAAATATCACCGCCGTAGCATTTGGCAAGTACGTCTTTACGCATGGCTCTTACGGTTTCTCTGGCTATGATCTTGCTTCCGATGGCTGCCTGGATCGGGATTTCGAAGAGCTGGCGCGGGATTTCTTCTTTTAATTTCTCGCACATTTTGCGGCCACGTTCGTAAGCGGTGTCTGCATGTACGATAAAGGAAAGGGCATCCACTTCTTCTTTGTTTACCAGAATATCCAGTTTTACAAGTTCGCTACGTTCGTATCCGCAGAGTTCGTAATCCAGGGAAGCGTAACCTCTGGAGCGGGATTTCAGGGCGTCGAAGAAATCGTAGATGATCTCATTTAATGGAAGTTTGTATTTGAGGAGTGCTCGTGTTTCTTCCATATAATCCATTCCGATATACTGGCCTCTTCGTTCCTGGCAGAGATCCATGATGGCACCGATAAATTCTGTGGTTACCATGATCTCAGCATTTACCATTGGTTCTTCCATGTATTCGATTTCGGACGGGTCAGGCAGGTTGCTTGGGTTAGTCAGGTTGATGACATCGCCGTTTGTTTTGTGGACTTTGTAAATAACGCCCGGGGCTGTGGTTACAAGATCTAAATTGTATTCTCTTTCCAGTCGTTCCTGGATGATCTCAAGGTGAAGAAGTCCAAGGAAGCCACAGCGGAAACCGAAACCAAGGGCTACGGATGTCTCCGGTTCATAGAAAAGGGAGGCATCGTTGAGCTGGAGTTTTTCGAGGGCGTCTCTTAAGTCACCGTATTTGGCTCCGTCTGCCGGGTATAAGCCGCAGTATACCATCGGGTTTACTTTTTTGTATCCCGGGAGGCTTCTGCGCATGGTCTTTCTTTGTCTGTGACTGTATCACCGACGCGGGTGTCGCCAAGGTTTTTGATGCTGGCTGTGATGTAGCCTACCATGCCTGCGGTGAGTTCGTCGCATGGGATGAACTGTCCGGCGCCGAAGTATCCGACTTCTACAACTTCTGTGGTGAAGCCTGTTGCCATCATCTGGATCTGGGTGCCTTTTTTAACACGACCGTCCATGACACGGCAGAATACGATAACGCCTTTGTATGCATCGTAGATGGAGTCGAAGATCAGGGCTTTCAGCGGAGCATTTACATCGCCGTGTGGTGCCGGGATTTTGGTTACGATCTGTTCGAGAACTTCTTCTACGTTCAGTCCGGTTTTGGCGGAGATTCTCGGGGCATCGTGAGCTTCGAGGCCGATGACATCTTCGATTTCACTGACTACGCGGTCTGGTTCTGCACTTGGAAGGTCAATTTTGTTGATGACCGGGAGAACGTCGAGGTCGTGGTCAAGTGCAAGGTATACGTTTGCCAAAGTCTGAGCTTCGATTCCCTGAGCTGCGTCTACTACGAGGATGGCACCGTCGCAGGCTGCGAGACTTCTGGAACTTCGTAGTTGAAGTCTACGTGGCCTGGGGTGTCGATGAGGTTGAAGATGTATTCTTCGCCGTCGCTGGCTTTGTAGACAATGCGGACTGCCTGGGATTTGATGGTGATTCCGCGTTCTCGTTCGAGGTCCATGTTATCGAGGACCTGGGACTGCATTTCGCGTTCGGTCAGGGTGCCGGTCATTTCGATAATTCGGTCAGCTAAGGTTGATTTGCCGTGGTCTATATGTGCAATAATACAGAAATTTCTGATTTTGCTCTGGTCTATCATTCAGGAAGTACCTCCTAAGTTCTTTTCTTATATTCTTAATTGTTTATTTGCTTGCTAATTTTGTATTATAACATATTGAGAGGGGCTTTGTCATCCTTGTTATTTACGGGTTTTTATAGAGAAAAATCGAGAGTGTTACTGAGAACGGAGTGAACAGTAACACTCGAGACGGACGCTCAGAAACAGTTCTTTTTTCCTGGGCGGTTTCCTTTACCCCTGCAAAACTTTATCCAGGATATCTGCGAAGGGTTCCATGGCGTTTTTAACTTCCTGAACAGTGTTGGTCTGTGCTCCTGCTTCAAGGAGAAGGGAGCGTGGACGGAGATGGAGATTGTAGCGGTAACCTGCAAGATAGATTCCGCGGTAAAATTCGGGATAGTATTCTGCTGCCTGGTATTCGAGTTGAAAGGAGAAGGCGAGGTTTTGCTGTATGTAGGGGTTGGGAAGATAGTCCAGAGTGCCTTTGGATGTGGTGTAGCTCAGTCCATTGTAAAAAAGTATCTGAGCAGTTGGTTTTCCATTGATTTCGGTTACAAGATGACGGCCTTCCGGGACTCCATCGCGATGGAGGTCTATGATCACCTGGATATCCGGATTTTCCTGAAGGAAGGGTTCAAGGTAGGCTCTGGCATAATCATAGGCCGCACTGCGATCCAGCTCTCCGCCTGCCATGTCAAACTGTTCTTTCAGGTGAATAACCTGATATCCGTAGGTTTCTGTCAGTAGCTGTGTCAGATAATCTCCTACTCCTACGATCGTGTCCTCTTCTTTTCCTTCTCTGGAATCTGCAAAAGTTTCCTGTGAATGGCTGTGGTAGATCAGTATTTGGGGAGTGTCTGTATCTTTAGAAATTGTAAAATCCTGTTGTAAAAAGTCCTCCGCGTTGATTTGGTAAGAATTTGTCTCTGTATTGGAATCTATAATGTAAAATTGTCCCAGTAAGTAGTCATAATCTGCAAGTTTTGCTGGCGAAAGGTCAATGGCTGGATGGGGAAGTACAGAAGTATTGCCCGGAGAGGCATTGCCTATAGATGCATTACCTGTAGAAGCATTGCCTGTAGATGCGTTTCCCGCACCTGCCATAGTTTCTGTGGTGGAATCAGAATTAGAGTTATAAATGGAATTGTGAATTTCCGGTTCTTCTGATAATGATGTTGATATTTGTGGAGTTGGAGATATCTCAGTACCTTTCCTGGATTTCGATGATTTTGATGTTTTTATTTTTTTCTCCGGTGCAGCGGTTGGTGTTGATTTTGCTGTTATTTTTTCTTTTTGATTTTCTTCTGTTTCTTTTGTTTCGTTTTTTTCTCCTGATCTGGCAGTTTTCTGTTCGGACTGGGCTTGTTCGCCAAGATATCTGCCGTTTTCTCCGGCAATTTTTTCGTAGGTTTCCCGGTCCTCATAGGGATATATTTGGGCCTTTTTTTCCAGAAAGCGGTACAAGGGCAGATGCCTGTACACATTTTCTCCTGTAAAAAGCGTGCCTGGCAGCACTGCCAGAACAGTAAAAAAGCACATGCTCAGCACAATGCAGAACGCTTTCTGAAAATTTGTCACACAGATCACCTCTTAAGTTATCCTATGAATATGGCTTTACAAATATGAGTATACATTGGACTGGCGGTTTCATTACTCATCGGCTTCTTCGAATGCGATATTGAGTCCTTCGGAGATGGTGAAGCTGAGGTATTTTATGGTTTCGTCTACGTCTTTGGGGGTGACGAACATGGTGTGGAGGTTCGGGGCGATCATTTCTTCGAGGAATTCTTTCTGTTCGGTTTCATCCAGGGCTTCCAGCAGGTGAGCCATGGAGTCGTGGACGATGGTGGCTGCGTCTACGACTGTGGGGACTCCGATTCCGATTACTTTTACCTGGAGATTTTCTTCTGTCAGTCCTGTGCGGTGGTTTCCCACACCGGAGCCCGGATTGATCCCAGTGTCTGTGATCTGGATGGTTCGGTTCAGGCGTCTGGTACTTCTGGCTGCGAGTGCGTCGATGGCAATGACTACGTCTGGTTTCGTTTCTGCCACGATTCCCTGTATGATCTCTGAGGTTTCCATTCCGGTCTGCGCCATTACCCCGGGAATGATTCCGCTGGTGCGGTGCATTTTTTCTTTGCCAAAGCTTTGCAGGCCATATTCACGGATCATATGTCTGGTGATGTTGAGATTCTCTACTACATGGGGACCGAGGGAGTCGGCGGTGATGGCTGAATTTCCGAGTCCTACTACCAGAATGGACTGTTCTTTTTCCAAATGGAGCAGTTTTCTGAGGTGCCGTGCGATTTCTCCGGAAATTTCTCTGTGGTAATCTTCGTCGTGTACGGAAAGACCCGGTGCTTCGATGGTAATGTAGGTCCCCTGTGGGCGGCCCATGGTCCGGGCACCGTTTTCAGTGGTAATCCTGACTGTGGTTGTTTTGATGTCTTTTTCTTCATCGTAGTTTTCCTGAATTTCCACACCACGGACTTCTACATTTTCTTCTGTGAAGCGTTCGGTTGTTTCCAGAGCAAGGTCTGTTCTGATTTTGTAATTTCCCGCCATGCCTGTGATTCTCCTTCCTTTTTATAAAAGTCTGCAAATATTTTATGTGTTGCTGATTCTGTGCCGGAGAATAACCTGTCTGTTACTGCTCACCGGCTTCTTAACAGCACTTGTTTTTCTATATTTTTCGCTTTTTTTGTGGAAATATGTATTGACAAGATAAAGTAATTGGGATAATATATATAAGCATGTTCATAGAAGCGCCCGTGTCTGTTTCTATGACTGGAGTATAATAATTACAGAATTAAATTGGAGGTGTACGAATTGGCTAACATTAAATCTGCTAAGAAAAGAATTTTAGTAAACAGAACAAAAGCAGCTAGAAACAAATCTATCAAATCTGCAGTTAAGACTTCTATTAAGAAAGTTGAAGCAGCAGTAGCAAGCAAAGATAAAGCAGCTGCAGAAGTAGCATTAAAAGATGCTGTTTCCACAATCAGCAAAGCTACATCTAAAGGTGTTTATCATAAAAACAACTGTGCAAGAAAAGTTGCTCGTTTAGCTAAAGCTGTTAACAGCATTGACTAATTCGAATCAATAAATTAAAAATTTTAGTTTTAATTATAAGCTTATAATTAAAAGGACAGCCATCACCGTCATGTGGCTGTCTTTTTTATTATTCTTTTTTATTATTCTTTTTTACACACAGCAAAACAAGTCCCCACCCTGCTTTTTTAACCAAATCAAGTAAGTCCCCTGCTTCAATTGCGAAAAGCAATAAGCAGTGGGTGGGGACTTGTTTGTATCAGGAGGCGTGCAAGCGCCTTCTGATAAACTGCGGAGCAGTTATTTGGTTATGAGCAAGTAGCGAAGCGGATTGCGAATATCCGCTTGACTTACAGGTGGGGATTTATCCTAACTTATGATCTGGCACAACGGGTTAACTTACTTTACTGCTGTATTTGATAATAAGAAGTTCTACGCTCAGTTTATCCTCGAGACGTCCGGTTTTGACGGCTTCTTCGGCATCTACGAAATCTGCGACCGCCTGTTCGAGTTCAGAGACTGTGTAGGCTCTGGCGCAGGTGGAGATGTTTCGCACGACGAATGCGGGGACACCGAGTTTGGAAGCGATTTCGGTCTGTGCAAGTCCGGCTGCTGCGAACTGTTTCGCCTGCAGGAGCTGACGGTACTGTTTCGCCAGAAGAAAGAGAATTCTCATTGGTGGTTCTTTCAGGGTCAGAAGGTCGTAGTAGAGGTCCAGAGCACGTTTCTGATTTTTTTCTGTTACTGCGCGGACCATGTCGAAAATGCGGTTGGTTGTCTGGGTAGTGCAGATTTCTTCGATATCTTCTGCTGTGACAATGTCCTTCCCTTCTGTGTAGCTGATCAGTTTTTCCAGTTCCATACGGAGATTTCCCATATCGGTTCCTGTCTTAGTCAGAAGAAGTTCCATATCTCTCTGGGTAATTTTCCGCCCTGCTTTCCCGAGGATTCCTGCTGCCCAGCGCATCAGCGTTTTTTCATCCTGTCTGGCAAATTCTTCAATCATGCCACAGCTTTTGACTGCTTTATACATGCGGCTTCTCTTGTCTACTTCGGACTCTGCGAAAATCAGGCAGAGATATTCCGGGAGTTCTTTCATGTAATCTGCAAGTTCATCGCATTTATTTTTGAAGAATCCGGTATCTTCCAGAAGGATCACTCTGCGGTCAGCGAAAAACGGCATGGTTTCGCAGAGATCAATGAGCTGTTTTACATCAATCCCTTTTCCTTCATAATGACTGAAGTTCATAGTGTCACCGTCCGGATTCAGGGCCTTTGCCAGATTCTGTTTATACTGTTGTTTCAGGTATGTTTCTTCTCCGTAGAGCAGATATGCCTGTCTGAAATTTCCTGTTTTAATGTCTTCCTGTATTTTCTTCAATTTTCTACCTCTGATAATATTATAATTGATACCAGGAATTGCTTTCCGGCGAAGCAATCTGTAACATCTGTATGATGCCTTACTATTGTACCAATTTTCTCTTATTATGACCAGCGGAAAATATAACAGGAATCGGGATTTTGGCACATTCATGCCAAAACATCCCGCGTGATAGCAGCATATGAACAGCAAGCAGGAATAGCCGTGTTATATGCAGCAGTTTTTCAGATTCTCATCCACCCAGTTCTACCATTCTGTGGATGCATCTTCCGGCGCCTTCCATAACATTCTGCGGGAGGAAGATTTCTTCTCCGCCAGTTCCTTTGAGACAGTTATAGATGTCCATAAGAGTTGTTACCTTCATATTCATGCAGGTGAGCTGTACGGTAACCGGGTAGAATTTTTTATCAGGACAGGCAAACTGGAGATGTTCTACGATACTGTTTTCTGTTCCGATGATAAATTCTTTATGTTCGGATTTTTTTGCAAATTCCATGATTCCTGTGGTAGAACCTACGAAGTCAGCCTGCTCTACTACTTCCTGACGGCATTCCGGGTGTACCAGGAAAAGAGCATCCGGGTGTGCTGCACGGGCTTTTTCTACGTCTTTTGCACTTACCACGATATGTCTCGGACATCCGCCTCTGTAGAATGCAAAGGTTTTTTCCGGAAGTTTTTCTGCTACATAGTGTCCCAGATTCGGATCCGGGATAAATAAGATTTTATCCTGCTCGAGTTTTTTACAGATTTCCACTGCCGAAGAAGAAGTGACACATACATCACATTCCGTTTTCAGCTCTGAGGTTGTATTGATGTATGCAACCACTGCATAATCCGGATACTGTGCTTTTAATTCGCGCAGACCTTCCAGATCAAGCTGCTCAGCCATCGGACAGCCCGCAACAGGATTTGCAAGCCATACTCTTTTTCCGGGCTTAAAACTTTGCAGGTTTCTGCCATAAAACGAACACCGCACATGATCACACCGCTGCAGTCTCTTTTGGAAGCCTGTACACTCAGGCCATAGGAATCTCCCGTGTAATCTGCCACTTCCAGAATTTCCTGACCCTGATATGCATGTGCGAGAATACAGATATCTTTTTCCTTTTTCATCCGCAGGATTTCCTGCTGAATTTCTGCTATTGTCATCTTGATTATTTCCTTTTCTTCTATTCCTGTTTTATTACTCTTATTCCTGATTGATTCTTTCCGGTTTCCCCTTTGGATTTTTATTCCCCATCTTCATTACCAGTCTTCATTCCTGATTTTCTTTTTCCCAGGGCTGAAGCGGGGCGAGGAATCCTGCTTTTTCCAGTTGCTCTCCGATCAGATCAAGTCTCTCCTGGCTGGCAGCTTCCACCAGATGATAATGATATCCGGAAGTCGCACTGCTCAAAACCGTAGAACGGCTGCTGTTGATCGCCTGTATAAATTCATTGACATCCTGTCTGGATCGGATATCCATTTCTGCACTGACACGTCCATAGACTCTGTGGCTGATGCTGATATTTTTGACACGCCCTCCACAGTCTACGATCAGGTTCAGTTCCTCCGCTGCCTGCTCCTGTCCATGACGCACCTTAAATTCTCTGGTACATGCAATATCTTTGTCCTGCTGCAGCACATACCCTTTGGTAGTAGAGAGAATCCCCGGTGTAGAGGCACGGATCACCGCCATATCCTGTACAATCACCTGCCTGCTTACCCCAAACTGTGATGCCAGTGCTCTGGCTGCCACCGGTTTTTCAGCCTGATGAAGGAGTTTTAAGATTTCGTTTCTTCTCTGTGCAGTATTCATAAATAAAATCCTTTCTATAATGAATGATAAAAATAGTCTGTAATAAACGTTACCGATTACATGATATCAGAATCAGGAAGTATTCTCCCCTGTCCTGATACCATACTGTCAACTCTCTGAAATACATAGTAACAGAAAACATAAAATATTTCACACAAATTTATATGGCTGACGCAAATTATATACCTTCCAATCATATCACTGGAAATAAAATAAACCGTAACATCCTTACAAAACAGATTATTTATTACTCAACTGCATGAAGATTTTTCATAGAGATATCCAGAATCGGTGCGGAGTGTGTCAGTGCACCGCTGGAAACGAAATCAACACCTGTCTCCAGGATTTTCTGAATATTTTCTTTTGTAATATTTCCGGAGCATTCCGTCTGTGCACGACCATCGATAAAATTTACCGCTTCTTTCATCATTTCCGGTGTCATATTATCGAGCATGATGATATCTGCCCCTGCTTCCACTGCTTCTTTTACCTGATCCATTGTCTCTACTTCGATTTCAATCTTACGGACAAATGGTGCATATTCCTTCGCCATGGCAACTGCTTTCGCAACACTTCCGGCAGCTCCGATATGATTATCCTTGAGCAGAACACCGTCAGAAAGATTATATCTGTGATTGCATCCGCCCCCTACACGTACCGCATATTTCTCAAACACACGGCAGTTCGGTGTGGTCTTTCTGGTATCCAGAAGTGTCACTTTGCTTCCTTCAAGAAGTTTGGCAACCTGGCTGGTGTAAGTAGCGATACCGCTCATTCTCTGAAGGTAATTCAGAGCCACTCTTTCTCCGGAAAGCAGTACACGAATGTCTCCGTTTACTGTAGCAAGAAGATCACCCTTTTTCACTGCATCTCCATCTTTGAAATTAAAATGAACTTCTGTTTTCTCATCCAGGATCCGGAATACTCTTGCATACACATCCAGTCCGGCAATGATTCCATCTTCCTTTGCGATAAGATCTACAGTTCCTTTGACTGCACTGCGCATCACCGCATTTGTGGAAACATCCTCACTTGTAATGTCCTCCTGAAGTGCCATACGAATTAACTGATCCGCCTGCATTTTCATTGTAATATCATTCATGACTCATTCTCATCCTTTCGATTTCATTTAAAACTGCTGTATGATATCCACCCAGCAATTCCTCTCTGTTTTCATATATTTTTATATCAACAGCATCCGCTTTTACATATTCCGGTGCTACTCCGAATATCATATCATCCGCTGCTTTTCTTGCAAAGACCAAAGACTCCAGCAAAGAATTACTTGCCAGACGGTTTTTACCATGAACGCCATTGCAGCTTGTCTCACCACAGGCGTAAAGACCTTTCATAGACGTTTTACTTCCAAGGTCAACTTTAATTCCACCCATAAAATAATGCTGAGCCGGAACAACCGGAATCGGCTCTTTTCTCGGGTCGAAGCCCTCTTCCACGCACTGCTCATAAATATGCGGAAAATGTTCCATGATCATCTTTTCTCCCAGTGGACGCATATCTTCCCACACAAACTCCGTTCCGTCCTTCTCCATCTGTTCAAAAATCTTCTGACTGAGCAGATCCCTTGGCTGTAATTCATTGGTAAAACGCTGTCCGTTTTTATCATAAAGCAGGGCACCTTCCCCTCTGACAGATTCCGAAACCAGAAAACGTCGTCCCGGCTTATGAGAATACAACGTAGTCGGATGAATCTGTATGTAATCCAGATGCTCCAGTTCTACATGATGTTTCATAGCAATTCCCAGACCGTCTCCCGCAATATGGGAAAAATTGGTTGAGTTTTTGAAAAGCCCTCCGATTCCTCCACAGGCAAGAACTACAAACTGAGAATAAACCGGAATTGCATTCTCCTCCTGATCCATCACAATAATTCCACAGACCGTATTGTCCTTAGAAATCAGATCAACCATTGTCATATGTTCACAGATTTCTATATTTTCTCTTGTCTTCGCCGCATTTAACAAACTCTGTGTAATCTCTTTTCCCGTAATATCTTCGTGAAAAAGAATTCTCGGCTGAGAATGTGCTCCCTCTCTGGTAAATGCCAGATTTCCCAGACCATCCCTCGCGAAATCCACATGATAGCGCAAAAGATCTCTGATAATATCATTGGAACTGCGGATCATCAGATCCACGGCCCTCTTATCATTTTCATAATGTCCTGCACGCATGGTATCTTCAAAATAATTCTCATAATCATCTTCTCCACGCAGCATACAGATTCCACCCTGCGCCAGAAAAGAATCTGACTGATCAGCCTCCTGTTTGGTGATCAGAAGAATATTCATTTTTTCCGGAAGATTCAGTGCACAGTACAGTCCGGCAGCTCCGGTTCCCACAATAATGGCATCATAACGTTCTTTCATTTTCTTTTTCCTCGTGCCGGTATCATACCGGATTTTCTTTTTTATCTGTGCCATTATACTACCTGACTATTTAGGTGTCAAGACACCTGAATATATTATTGTGAACATGTACCCACCCACTGCTTATTGCTTTTCACCTCTTTTTACTCATCTCAAACAACAATCTCCTAATTCATCATCGACTCCCAAGATAACTCCCCACAAAAATCCGTCCCCGCTTCCTGCATACCATCACCGCCCCCACATCCTTCGTAATCAAAACCCTACTCCCGCACTCTCTCAGACGCCGAACCGTATCCGGCGAAGGATGTCCATATGTGTTTGTAGCAGAACAGGAAATAACCGCCAGCTCCGGCCTGATAACTTTCAAAAATCCTTCTCCTGTGGAATATCTGGAGCCATGGTGAGCGGTTTTCAGAAAGTCTACGTCTTCCAGACACTCACTCTGAAGTAACTTTTTTTCTGTTTCCATTCCGATATCTCCGGTGAAGATTCCTCTGAAATCCGGAGTTATCATTTCCAGAACCATGGCATCTTCATTTACATTTTCTCCGGACGCCCCAGACTGTGGCCAGAGTACTTTCAGACTGGTATTTCCGTATCGGATCTCATCTCCGGCTTTCAGGCAGAAAACTCTGATCCCGGCCGTATCTGCCAGACTGACCAGCTCCTGATAATTCCGATTCTCCTGCACCTTTTCCCACGCTGGCAGAAACAAATTTTCCACCCGGACACTGCTCAGATTTTCCCCCATATATTCCAGAAGCTCCCTCACTCCGCTGATATGATCTTCATCCGTATGAGAAATATAAATCCCATCCAGCCTGGAAATCCCTCTGCTTTTCAGATAAGGAAGAAGCTGATACTTCCCCACCGCATTCTTATTCGTACTTCCCCCGTCAATCAAAAGATTCCACTGATTTTCTATCTCTATAACAGTCCCGTCTCCCTGTCCCACATCCAGACAGGTAATACGAAATTCTTCTCCGGGCCGATACCCCAGAACTAAGACTGCAAGAAATCATCCCGGCTTTCCCGCATCCGATTTTTCTATATCCTGCTTCCCCACCCCCTTCTTTCTCACATCCTGCTTTTCTTCTTTTTGCTTCTCCACGCCCTGCTTTCTCTTCACCCGGAAGCAACTTTCGCTCTATCCACACCGCAACCGCCAGAATAAGATAATAATCCACAATCTGCCACATCTTCGGTTTCCCCCCAATCCATGTACAGAATGGAAGTTCCCCAGCCACAGATATAAGAAATTCATAAATTTTCAGGATCACCCGCCCCGGAAAAATCACCACAGACGCTCCCTTTATATAAAACAATCCCAGAATCACCCCGGCCACACCACTCCCCAGCACAATCCCAACTGTAGGAATCACCAGCAGGTTCAGAAAAATCCCTGCCACAGAAACTTCCCCGTAAAACCACAACACCACCGGAAGCGTAACAAGCTGCACAGTCGCAGATGCCAGAAACGACCGCAGGATTTTATTCTCCGTTTTCAATGTTTCCTCCAAAACAGGCCATACACACCCAATCCCGATAACAGACCCAAAAGAAAGAAGAAATCCCCCATCCACCAGATACGCCGGACTTTCCATCAGAATCAGAATACAGGCTGCTGCCATTCCTGTCGGCATATCATAAATCCGCCCCGCAATCCTGGCACCCACAGAGAGCAGAAACATACTTACCGCCCGCATCGTCGAAACACCTCCTCCGGTCATCATGCCATACTGAAGCATGATCACAAGAGCCAGAATCCCTGCCGGCCAGATTCCCAGACCTGCCTTTTTCAAAAGCTCATACAGCCCCATCCCCAGAAGGCTGATATGCAGCCCGGAAATCGCCAGAATATGAATGATCCCCGCCATCTGATAACGCATCTTCAGCTCTGCATCCAGATTACTTTTATCCCCCAACACAATCGCCTCAAAAACTCCGGTCTCTTCCCCACCTGCTTTCTCCAGAATATCCGCAAATTTCTGCTGCATATTGATCAAAAACTGTCCATAAACAGAATGATTCCGCGACTGCCCCTCTATATTTCCTTTTTTCATTACATAATAAGTATGCCGACACGCATAATACTGCCTGCTGTCAAATTCTCCGGGATTTGACGGACCTTTGATTTCTTCCAGTTTCCCGGACACCAGAACCAAACTTCCTGCCGGAAGTTTTTTCTTCTTTTTCAGATAAACTTTTACATTATAAATGGAAATTTTTTCGAATTCTTTTTCAGATTGTCCTTTCAAAGACAGATCAGATTTTTCTTCAGAATAGTAAATAAGATAAGTATTTTTCAGATATACAGATATGACATCTTCATTTTCCTGGCACCTGACCACCTCCCCGCAGATGGTGGATTCCGGGTGCTTTTTAATCCATGTCTGCACAGATTCCGGCAGAGGATTTCCCCTGATCAGTGAAAATCCCAGCCAGTCTGTCACACACAGAAAAACAACCAGAAGCAGGCACAGGATACACACAGGGCGTCTCCTCATTGCTTGTCCTCTTTCCTCCTGTTGTTGATATTCTTGTGTGCCAACAAATTAATTTTCTGAACAATCCCGCGTCTGAATTCTTTATTTCCGCGTTGTCGGCACACTGGTTATTCTGTTACCACAAGCTTGTCATTTTTTTCATAAAAACGATACAATGACATCTTCTGCCCAAAAATATCGAGCTTATCCGAAGCTCCTACCGTGATCTGCACCTTATCAGCCTCCAGCGCATCCAGCAAAGTATTGACTACAGAATACACCGGAATCTTTTCAGACACATCCAGCGCATAGGAAGAAAACACACGGTCAAACGCCACATAACAGATTCTGTCTGCAATCGTCACGTCCAGAATCTCCGTATTCTCCGGAATCGTCGGATAATGACCTTTTTCCATCGGACCTTTCATCAACTGTTCCAGCACGATCCTCTCTTTGGGAATACTGCGTCTGTAACGCACAGTACGCTGTTCCTTCACCAGATTCTGTCCGTCTTTATCAGTGAAATAAAGGGTAAAGGTAGTGCTGCAATACGCATCCGGTTCATTTCCGGAAAATTCTGCAAAAGTATCTGCCGTCATTTCACCGACTGATTCTCCTTTGGAATCCGTAAGATCCTGATTCTCCACTGTAAAACGTACCGCAGAAATTCCCGGTACCTGTAAAAATGTTTTTACAACACCTGCACGGACCAGAATCTCTCTTGCCTTGCTCATCTGCGTATACTGGCTGTTAAAATTCACAACCAGAACCTCACCTTCTACACTGTAATTCATCTGCACATCATCCGGAAGCAGGCTGATTCTCTCAACATCATCTTCCTTCTGATTCATCTGCTGCATCATATCTTTGAGCATATACTCTGCGGTTGTCTCTTCCGGATTGTAGGCAACTTTTTCCAGTTGTGTTTCGTCTGCACTGATATCATAAAGATAATAGACAGACTGTGTATTCGGATCATTCTGCACTTCCACAGAACACCCTCCCGCGAGAAGGCATAGCATCAGCACAGTTATGATCATAAAAATCTTTTTTTTCAAAATGGCACCTCCTGAACCGGGATCGTTACTGTTTCCTCTGCTCTCAGCAATACTTTTCCGCGATACTTCCGGTAAACAGCAACTCTGAATATACTAAGCCGGGATATAAGACAATGGAATCCGAACAGAAAATGTCGTTCCCTCGCCTTCTTTACTGAATACTTTGATTGCTCCGTGGTGCATGGCAATGGAACTTCTCGTGATTGCCAGACCAAGACCTGTTCCGCCGATTTCCTTGGAATGGGACTTGTCCACACGGTAAAAACGTTCAAAGATTTTTTCAATACTGTCCTCCGGAATTCCCATACCGGAGTCTGCCACTGTTACATAAAAATATTTATGGTCTGCATCCAGGGATACCCGGACCCATCCATCATCCACATTGTACTTGATTCCATTTTCCACCAGATTACTGATGGCAAGAGTAAATTTCACCTCATCCACGTCTGCTTCCACAGGACGGAAACAATCCAGGATCAGGTCGATGTTCCGTTTGTCCGCGATTGGACGCAGACGTTTCAGAATGTCCTCCAGAAGCTGGTTGATATCCATATGTGTGATATTCACATCCGCAGCCTTCTTATCCATTTTTACCAGAGAAAGAAGGTCTGTGATGATCTTGTTTTCACGATCGATCTCGGCAGTGATATCGCCCATAAATTCCTGATACAGTTCCTCCGGGATTCCCTGCTGTCCTACCAGAGAATCTGCCAGAACCTTCATGGAAGTCAGCGGTGTTTTCAGCTCATGAGACACATTGGATACGAACTCCTGCCTGGATTCGTCCAGAATCTTCATACGGTTGACCATCTTGTTGAAAGCATCTGTGATCAGCTCTGTCTCTGTATAGTCAGGAACACTGATTTCTTCATCCAGCACACCATCTGTCAGGTCCTCAATGGACTTCGTAACTCTGGCAAGCGGTTTCACAAGGATTGTAGACAACAGCCACGCCAGAAATACCGAAAGCACTACGATCACACCGATCAGCATAACGCCTCTCTGTTCCAGTTCATCCAGTGTCTGTGCAATGTCCATTGTGGAAACTGTTACCAGCATCACACCCTGAAGCTGCTGAACATCCGGACTCTGTACAGGAACTGCTACTTCCAGAATCTTGCTTCTGGAATCAAAATTGTCAGCCTTTTCTCCTTTGACACATGCAACTGCCAGAGGACTCAGAAGCGATTTCCCTTCTTCTGTATGGAAGGTATCTCCTACGATCTTAAAGTCTCTGTCAGCCAGCAGAACTCTTCCATTATAAATGTTGGAAAACATCTCAAGCTTACTGTTTACTGTTTCTGAGCTGGTGTCATTCAGATAATTTTCCTTAATGATCAGGTTACTCAAAATCTCACACTGGCTGCGCACCGTTTCTGTAAGCATGGAAACAGCCCGGTCCTGATAGTTGTGAAGCATGGTATAAGTTACGATCACACCAGGCACGATTCCCAGAATAATTAAGATGACCAGAATACGAAAACGCAGACTTCTGAAAAAGTTATTTCTTTTTTTCACTTTTCTAACTCCGTTCCCTTTTTATGTGTATTTCTACAGCTATCGTAACTGTTCAGTATCTTCATCTTCACAGTTACCTGTATCAATCTCTCTGTTTCTTTCCAAAACGCATGACACTCTCTTATAATTTTTCAGTCAGAGCAGTTATGCTTTTTGAATCCTTCTCATCTTATCACAGAAAAAATCGCATTTCTACCATAAACCGGAAACTGATTTATTTTTTTACCATGATCTGTTACTGTATTTTTCTTTTCACGCTCATTCCGGGAAATACTTTTTTATCATTTCCTGATAGGTCTGCGGATCATTGATATTGGAAAAATACCAGTCCGGGACCTGGCTTTCGTAACATTCATATCCATTTCTCCGCAGAAAGGCAAAAACTGCGCCTTTCCGCTCAGTGATTTCTTCAAGCATGGCATCTGCCAGTTCTGTACGATATACTCCCATAAGAGGTTCTTCATGTCCGCTGTGGCTCAGGATCACTGCCCTTGCTTCTGAATTCTGAGCCTGACGGATCATTGCTGCCAGTTCGTCTGCCGGAACTAATGGAACATCTACGCCAAGTACCAGACAATATGGATTCTTTGCTTTACGAAAACATGCTTCCAGTCCTCCCAACGGACCTTTCCCCGGGAAGCGATCCGGTACAATAGGATATTCATATTTCTTTTCACCGTGATAGCCAGACAGAAGAATATCGTTGATTCCCAGTTTCCGACCTTTTTCTATCTGCATTTCAAGGAATGTTTTTCCCTCTATTGTAAGATCTGATTTGTCCCGACCCATACGGCTGCTGGCTCCGCCTGCAAGGACTACCATAGATATCTGCTTCTCCTGCATTATTATTTTCCTTTTCCTTAAAAAACATTGTTTTTTCTGCACATTACATATAATGAAATTACAGGTAAAATATCCGTATATTAAAAATCTTTAAAACTCATCCACCAATCTGTGACATTCCTCTGATCTCATCCTGCTCGGTTTTCGCTTCATAGAAATTATGGCTGACCGGTTTATTCCAGATAACCTGATAAATCGCCTGTGTCAGCTCTTCATCTGTACAGCCGCCACGCATCAGACCTCGTAAATCTGTGCCTTCCTGATACTGGAGGCATCCTTTCATAAATCCTTCTGATGTCAGGCGCACCCTGTTGCACTGGCTGCAGAATTTATGAGTCATGGCACTGATAAAACCGATTTTTCCTTTAAATCCGGCGATTTCATAATAATGACACGGACCATTTCCATAGCGTTCGTTTACCGCATGCATCGGACCATAAGCTTCTTCCAGAACTGCTTTGATGGACTCTTCATCCTGGAACGGGAATTGTTTTCCGAATCCGATCGGCATCATTTCTATGAAGCGCACATGGATCGGATACTTCTGTGCCAGTCCTGCAATCCCGATGAAATTTTCTTTTTCCTTGATTACCGGAACACTGTTGATCTTCAGGGAAAGTCCCGGATGTGCAAGTGCTGCTTCAATTCCCTCGAATACTTTTTCCAGTCCGTCACGCCTTGCAACTTTCTTAAAAAGCTCCGGATCAAGAGTATCAAGACTGATGTTGATTGCATCAATTCCTGCATCAAGCAACGCATCAAGCTGCTCTGCAAGCAGGATTCCGTTTGTTGTTAATGTTACTTTCTCAATTCCCGGAATTGCCTTGATCTGTTTTGCAAGGTTCGCACAGCCCTTGCGTACAAGTGGCTCTCCACCTGTCAATTTTATTTTACGGATTCCCAGACCTGCTGCACATCTGCAGATACGAAGAATCTCGTCGTATGTGAGAATTTCCGCATGAGAAAGTGATTTTACACCTTCCTCCGGCATACAGTAAATGCATCTGAGGTTGCATCTGTCTGTCAGGGAAATTCTTAAATAATCTATTTCTCTTCCATATTTATCTGTCATCGGCTCTACCTGCCTTTTACTTTTTAATAATTATTTTTCTTCTGCTGTTCCAGGTGTTACTGTTTACTCCGTTCTCAATAACACACTTCGCGGAATACTACCTGCGAACAGTAACAACAGTAACACACAGCTACAGTGTTTCTTTCGTAATCGTTTGACACGCTATGCTCCGCAGTCTATACTGAAAGTATCAAGATTATTGTCTGATAATCCTCACAAAACGAAAGGAACAATCCTATGAAAATCAACGAACAATACCACAACCTCAGCCTGCTCGAGAACGTGACCTATGAGTTTCTTGGCCGTGACGGGGAAACTCATGAGGAAACAGAACCTATTCTCGTGGAGCACATGATGGATGTGTATGTAAATGAGCGCCTGACCATGAAACTGGTCTGTATTCCGGAGCATCTGGCCGAACTGGTTCTTGGCCGTCTTTTTACTGAAGGGATCATCTCATCTGCCGACGATGTTGACCAGATTTATATCTGCGAATTCGGCAAACGGGCCCGCGTGATCCTGAGTAAAAATAAATCCGGGCAGCCTCATGAGGAAAACGAAGATTATGTTGCACCTACTCCTACCTGCTGCACCGGAAATCGTGTTCTTAATGATTATTTTATCACAGACCAGCCATTAATGCCAGTAACTCCGATCCCCTGGAAAAAGCAGTGGGTCTTTGACCTGGCAGACTGTTTTGCCAATGGCACTCCGCTTCACAGCCAGACCTGGGCGACCCATAGCTGCTTCCTTGCCTGCAATGGAAAACTTCTCTTCCAGTGTGAAGACATCGGCCGTCACAATGCCCTGGACAAATCCATTGGCTATGCCCTGCGTCATGGTGTTGATCTGAAAAAATGTGTGGTTTATTCCAGCGGACGTATCCCTACAGATATGGCGATCAAAGCGATCCGCGCCGGAATCCCGGTTCTGGCAAGTAAGGCTTCCCCGTCTGCCGAGGCAGTTGCCATGGCTAAGGAATATCACCTTACTCTTGTCTGCGCCGCACGCCGTGACCGCATGAAATTATTCGCCGGAAATGCACCTGTCGAATAGCTCCTCTACATATAGATTATCCCCCGTTTCAATTGCAAAAAGCAATAAACAGTGGGTAGTTACCTGCATCACAAAGGATCATGTCGCAGATACTTCAGGACAAATTCCGCAATATCTTCTGCACTGTCCAGTTCCAGTACCGGAATCTTTAACTCCTCCGCAGTCTTTCCGGTTCCGGATACGGGCAGTGTTTTTCTTTCATTTTCATCCAGATTGGTCGCGATTGCTGCCAGATACCTCGGATCACAGACGCTTTCTGCTGAATTTCCCTTTCGGACAATCTCAATCTTCGGATAAGTACTGTATTTGAAGCCTTCCAGCAGGATCAGATCAGCTTCCGGGAAAAATTCCATCAGTTCTTTTTCCGAAATCTGTGGCTGCTGTTTCACCAACATATATTTCCCGGCGGAAAAAACAACCGTTCCGTAAGCCCCTGCCTGAAGCTGGCGGTAAGTATCCGTGCCAGGTACATCCGGTTCGAAATCATGCCCGTCATGTTTCAGCACTGCTGCTTTCAGTCCTTTTCCCTTAAATATTTCCAGAAGCTTACAGATCAGCGTTGTTTTCCCGGAATTTTTTACTCCGCTGACTGCAAATATATTTTTCTGCCCAGTCATTTTTTTATAAATTTTCCTTTCGTTTGTCATGGGTGCAAACCCACTGTCTTCAGGCGATGGGAAATTGATTCAAAGCCAGACTGCACTGACTTTATCCCCTGTCTTCAGGCTTTTGCTTTCCTTATCTTCCATGGTTTTTGTGTCGATCAGGCAATTACATCCTGCCATGGAACTGAGTACTCCATTGGAATGCAGTCCGTTCGGAAGATGGAACCGGCCATTTTCCCAGTATGCGCGGATAAGACGGCGGCCTTTGATTCCTTTCACAAAGTCATCTGCCATAACGCCCGTCACTTCCTTCAGACCGATTGCCGGATTCTGCATCATCTTCTCCAGTGCCGGACGGATCAGGAGTTCTATTGTAACTGCAACGCCGAAAGGATTTCCGGAAAGACTGATCACCGGAACTTTTCCGCCCGAAGCGTTCTTATATACAGAAAACAGTGTCGGCATTCCAGGTTTCATATTTACTCTCCAGAAAATTCTTTCTGCGTCGATCAGGCGGATAGACTCATGCATGATATCTTTTTTTCCTACGGAAACACCGCCCGTAGTGATGATCATGTCTGCCTGTTCTGCTATTTCTTTTATTTTTTCTGCCATAACCTGTGGATTGTCTTTCACTGCTTCCATATAAAACGGTTCGATCCCAAGTTCCATCATTCTGGCTGACAGCATGGTCATATTGCTGTTGTAAATCTTTCCGGCAGGTAAAGGATTTCCGGGTTCTACCACTTCGTCCCCGGTAGTCAGAAGCACCACTTTCGGTCGACGGTAAACCGGCACTTTCGCAGCCCCCATTCCTGCCAGAACTGCCGCTTCCACATATCCGATATGGGTTCCTTTTTTCAGAAGTGTGGTTCCTTTTTTGAAATCCTCTCCCGCAAAGCAGTAATTGTCCCACTGTTTTACTTCCCGGTAAATTTCCACTGTCTCTTCCCCGTAATCGGTATCTTCCTGAAAAATACAGCAGTCACATCCCTTCGGAATTGCAGCACCGGTCATGATACGTACAGCCTGCCCAGATTCCACAACTCTCTCCGAGTACTGTCCTGCGTCAATTTCTTCCATCACTTTCAGCTTCACCGGGTGCTCTGAAGATGCACCTGCAAGATCTTCTGCCTTGCAGGCATAACCGTCTACCGGTGACCGGTCAAAAGGAGGATTGTTAAATTCTGCCACCATATCCTGCGCCAGGATTCTTCCCCCTGCCTTATTCAGTTCTACTTCTTCTGTCTCATTTATTACAGGCGTATATTGCAGAATCTGTTCCATTGCCTGTTCTACGCTGATTCCCTCCACGCACTAATTCCTCCTTTTATCTCTCATAATCCGTTGGTCCTGTATCTGAAAATCCCTATATAAAAATTTACTTTTCTACCTGACCTGTTTAATTTCTTCTCCCTCTCTCAGCTTTCCTGCCTCTATGATCTGGCAGAAAACAAACCATGGTTCCATCGGAGAGCATACTTTCTCACCTTTATAAGCATCCGATGCAAGACCTCCCGCACCGATTTTCACTGCTTCCAGAAGCACATCTCCGCAGCGAAATTTGCTTCCTTCCACAATCGCATTCCAGTCAAGACCTTCTACCAGAAGGTTCTCACCGAAACGTCCATACCTGACAGGCTCTCCTGCCTCGTCAAAGTATGGCTTTACTTTTTCATACGGGAGAAGAGTAACCTGTCTTCTTCCACCCATTCCATAATGCACATCACCCACAAGTCCCTGCAATGTTGCCTCACATTCATGAATGTTCTGCGAGCTGGTCTTACGTTCTTTACTGATGCATACACATAATATTTTTGCCATTCTCTGCCTCATCCTTCCTGTGTAAATCCGGCTTTTTACCCTGTATTCCTGTACGTGGCAGTGTATCACCTGATTATTTATGATCACTGACTGTTTCTATCAGATTGCCCAGAATGCAATATTCACATTCTTTCCGGCATTTCGCAGATGCTCTACAAGCTGTTCTGCCACTTCTTCTTTCCTCTTCTCTGTAATTCCCAGTTCCACGTTGTTCTTATTGATGGCACCGCCGAAATAAAAATTAATATCCGTTGCTGTTTCAAAAAGCATCACTCCAAGCAACGCAGCCGCATCTTTCTTTCGCTTCAACCTGTTAAATACCAGCTTATCATCCAGCCATTCTTCACAGTACCCCAGCAAATGCTCAATCGTCAGGAATCCCTCTGTCACCAACTCTGCACCTTCCAGCTTATAATAAGCTGGAACATCTCCACAGGCAGTTTCACTGAGAGAAACCAGCTCTTTATTCAGATATCTGGCTGCACACTGAGCAGTGGTGCCACCACAGATCACATGATATCCCTCCGCTTCAAAAAACGATTTCAGGTATCGTTCATCATGCTCTTCCTTACTCGGTGGACCAATCATGATATTTACAATCTGTTTCTGCCGCATTCTCAGCACAATAGCTGTAATATCATCATCCGTCTCATTCAGATTCAGATCAAGGCTTGCCTCTGCCAGATAACCGGCCATTTCCTGTGCACTCATTCCCCTGTGGTATTTTGCCTTACAGAAATCCATTACATCTTCCCTGCCCCAGCCGCCGTTTGTAGTCTTTCCCATTCCGGCATTGGTCACACCGTCAGACATAATGATCAGCATATCTTCTTCCTTTAATTCAAAGCAGCTCTTATGGATTTCTTTTTCCTCGATCATGCTGGTTTCCACCGGATAATCAAACAGCTTTCCATCACGGATTAAAATGGCATCCGGATTGTCAAACTGATAAAGACTGACCTGTTTTCCCTGAAAATTCAGCACTGTAAAAGTCGCATAAGCCAGATTTCGTACACTGCACACCGGCAGAGTCTTCGCCACTGCACGCACTGCCTCATCCAGTTCCACCTGATTGATGATCATGGTGCTGAGCATCGTTGCCGTCAGCGTGGAAAGGATATTCGCTTTCACACCACTTCCAAGTCCGTCAGAAAGCACCAGTACATGATCTTTGTCATTTTCCTCAATTTTATAGCAGTCTCCGCAGAGAAATTCTTTTTTCTTATTCAGGCTCACATGACCGAAATCAATACATAAGCCATCAAATTCCACATTCAGTCCATGATATCTATTTCTTTTCATTCGGTTTTTCGCTCTCCAGAAGTATTGTATTCTTTAATTTCTCCACTGCAACCTTGGTATCTGCCGCAGTCTCTCCCAGAAGTCCTGCAATCTGCTGAACAATTTTCAACTGCTCTTCTACCAGTTTATCTGCCATCCTGGCTGCTTCGAGCTGTGCGTGCTGGATCTGATCCTTGTGTTTTCGCTCTTTTGTGATATCTTTCATAATGCAGAGGATCATTTTGTTCTCCCTGTCATTCGTCATAACGCGGTCCAGATAACGCTTCTGTTCTTCCAGATATATTTCATCCTGCATCAGATTTCTGTCAAATGCCAGAATACTCGCAAAACTGTAATCTTCCATAATCTCTGAAACCGGATGCCCGATCAGCCTGCGTTTACGCGGTGTATTGAACAGATCCGCCGCTGCCTGATTCATCTGGATAATTCTCAGATTGTAATCTACTGTAACCAGCAGCCCGGGCATGGCATTAAATACTTTATTTGAATAACTCTCCTGTTTCGCCCGCATATATGGAATACACATGGCAACCTCTGCCTTATTCTGTACAATGGCGATTGCTTTTTCCCGACAGGTGTTATATCCGCAGGCACCGCAGTTTAATTCATCCTTTGGAGAAAATTTCCCCATTTCCGCCAGAGCATCCCTGATTTCTTCTTCTGAGACCTCATCCTGCTCCTGTGCCGGACAGTAGCCGAAATTCTTTCGCAGTTCAAATCCCGGCAGTTCATAGTCTCCCTGCTCTCTGTGAAAATCTTTTCCAAAAGCTGCATTCTTCACTGCCAGAACATCTGACAGATAACGTCCTTTCTTCATCTGAAAAGAAGGACCTGCCACACATCCCCCGCTGCATGCATACATCTCAAGAAAACAGTTTGCAAAATCCTCCGGATGAAGTTCTTCCAGAACCTCCCTGCACTGTTCCATCCCGCTTACGGAAAGTTTGCGGATTCCTTTTACAGAGCCAATCAGATCCGTTAAACCGTCTGCAATCGCAATTTCTCTGGAACGGTAGGCAATCTGTTCAGGTTCTTCCTCAGTTATGGAAATTCCTTCTTTTTTCATCCATTGAGCAAGCTCTTCCAATGTAATAACATAATCCACTTCATTTCCTGAATCTCTCAGTTCTGACATAGCCGAAATACATGGACTTACATAGACAATCCTTGCCTTCGGATATTGTTTTTTCAGATAACTGGCATGAAACTGCATCATAGAGGCAGATTGTACCAGATTTCCCAGAAGATGCGGATAATGTTTCTTGACAAGCTGCACAATTACAGGACAGGCGGAAGAGATCATCACTCCCTGTTCCTTCTGCTCCGGAAAAAGTGTTCTGTACTGCGCAGTCATCAGGCTTGCACCTTCCCCTGCATCTGCCACATCTGCAAATCCCAGTTTCTTCATTGCTTCTCTTATCCCGTTGATACCGGTTACCCCAAAACGTGCCAGATACGCCGGATGAAGAGAGGCAACAACCTGTGCTTTATTTTCCATTGCACTGCGGATCGCAGGGATCATATTCTGCTCTTCCTTGGCATCCTGCGGGCAGACAAGGATACATTTCTCACAGTAAATACACTGGCTTTCTATGATCCTGGCCTGATGATCATGAACACGGATTGCCTTGACCGGGCAGTTCCGGACACATTTATAACAGTTTTTGCAACTGACTTTTTTAAACTGAAGGATTGACTGAAATCTCTGCATGTCTCGTACTCCTTATTATGTAACACTATACTTCTCTGAAAAAATCGTTACTGTTCACTCCGTTCTCAGTAACACGCTTCGCGATGCACAGAATTTATGCTAATCGCATAAATTCGCGCTGTATGTCTCGGGATTTTGGCATATTCATGCCAAAACACCTCGCGGGATAGTGGCGTGTGAACAGTAACAAAAAATCATCTGTAACTGTTCAGTACCCTCACAGACCGTAAAACTGCTGAACAGCCACAATTATCTTTACTTTTCCATAAAGGAATATGGAGCTGCCGCAAGGACAGCAGATCCATGTGCGACAGCCCCATATAATATTTACGATATCAGATCCGGAACTTTGTCTCCGATATTGTTTTATGCTTTCTCAATCTTAATTGCGCATACCTTATATTCAGGAATTCTTGCGTATTTGTCAAGTGCGGCGTTGGTCAGCCAGTTTGCATTTCCATCCGGGAAGTGGAATGGCATCCAGCTCTCACCCGGTGAGGTCTTTGTACCTACACGAGCGGTAGATTCAATGGATCCTCGTCTGGAAGAAACTCTGACTTTATCACCGTTTTTGATACCCAGCTTATCGGCATCTACGATGTTCATTTCGATAAATGACTTACCTTCGATCTCCATAAGCTCAGGTGTCTTTCCCGTCATGGCTCTTGTTGTATAATGATACAGAATACGTCCTGTCATAAGGATGATCGGATATTCCTCATCCGGAAGTTCTGCTGACGGTACATATTTTGCAGGGTAGAACCAGCCAAGACCACGGGAGAATTTACCGACATGCATGATCGGTGTTCCCGGATGATCCTTGGATGTACATGGCCACTGAAGACCCTGTCCGTGAACTTCTTCACTGTCAAGACGTTCGTGGCTGATACCTGCAAAGCTCGGTGTCAGGGATGCGATCTCATCCATGATCTGAGCAGAAGTCAGATGTGGCTGCGGATATCCCATACGGTTCATCAAGTCGATGATGATATCTGTATCCAGTCTCATCTCGCCAGGTACTGTGACAGCCTTGCGGACTCTCTGTACGCGGCGCTCTGTATTGGTAAATGTACCCTCTTTCTCTGCATAGCTTACACCAGGAAGGATAACATCTGCATACTGAGCTGTCTCTGTCATGAAAAGTTCCTGAAGTACAAAGAAATCAAGACTCTTTAATGCTTTGATAATGTGTGTGGTATCCGGATCAGTAACTACCGGGTCCTCACCATAAATATACAGACCCTTGATCTCGCCTGTGATTGCCTTCGGGAATACATCAGTTGCATGAGTTCCGATATTCGGATCAAGTTTTACACCCCATGCTTTCTCGAATTTCTCACGAACTGCAGGATCAGTAACCTTCTGATATCCTGGATATACGTTCGGCTGAGCACCCATATCGCAGGCACCCTGTACGTTATTCTGTCCACGAAGCGGGTTAACACCACAGCCTTCACGTCCAAGCTTGCCAACCATCATCGCCATATTGGACATGGACATAACGCCCTCTGTACCTGTGGAATGTTCGGTTACACCAAGACAGTAGATAATAGGAGCACGGTCAGCTTTTGCATACATGATCGCTGCTTTTCTCAGATCGTCTGCGTCAATGTGGCAGATCTCAGCTACCTTCTCAGGTGTGTAATCTTTTACGATTTCCTTTAATTCTTCGAAACCTTCTGTACGCTCTGCGATGAACTTGTCATCCTGAAGACCTTCAGAAAGGATCACATTCATGATACCGTTTGCAAAAGCAACATTTGTACCTGGTTTCAGTTTCAGATGGATATCTGCTTTCTTAGCCAGACCAATATCACGAGGGTCAACTACGATCAGCTTGCAGCCTCTCTTGATGGCCTGACGGATCTGCATGCCGACTACAGGATGTGCTTCCTCAGGATTGGAACCAACCAGCATGATCAGATCTGCATTCTTTGTGATATCTTCGATAGGGTTTGTCATGGCACCTGAGCCAAGAGTCATTGCAAGACCTGATACAGATGCGGAATGACATACACGTGCACAGTTGTCTGTATTGTTGGTGCCGAAGCAACAGCGAACCATCTTCTGTACCATGTAAATATCTTCATTGGGTGATCTGGAACATGCAAAACCTGCAAGGGAATCAGAGCCATACTGTTTCCTGATCTCCATAAATTTAGAAGCAACAAGATCCAATGCCTCATCCCATGTTGCACGTTCGAATTCACCTGTTTCTTTGTTTTTAATCAACGGATATTTGATACGCTCCGGAGACTGTACGAAATCGAAGCATCCGCTGCGGCCCTTAACACAGAGCAGTCCTTTGTTGGATGGTCCGTTTACAGCTTCTGTATCTACGATCTTTCCGTCTTTTACAAGGAGATAATACTGGCAGCCTGTTGCGCAGTGCGGACAGGTAGTCAGAACTTTCTTGTCAATCTGGTATGGACGGTATTTCTTTCTGCGCTTCATGGTCAGAGCACCTGTTGGACAGGCCTGAACACAGTTACCGCAGGATTCACAGATACCTTCATTCCATTTATGTTTGTAATGTGCACCGATCACGGACTGGAAGCCACGTTCCATAGTATCGATGGCGCCTCTTCCTACGATTTCCTTACAGGTATTCACGCAGCGATGGCAGAGAATACAAAGACTTGGATCATAGGTAAAGAATTTATTGGTATCATCAATCGGCATATCCTTCATTTCGCAGGATAGCTTGTCTCAGTTACACCATATTCGAAACAGTAATCCTGTAATTTACAGTCACCGTTTGCTTCACAGGAAAAACAGTGCACACGATGGTCAGAAAGAAGGAGGTCAAGAGTATCTTTACGATATGCAACAACCTTCTCGGACATTGTCTGTACTTCGTCTCCCTCTGAGCAACGAAGTGTACATGCCGTATCAAATTTGGTTCTTCCGTTGTTTGTAACTTCTACCACGCACAAACGACAGGAACCATCCGGCAATACATTCTCCAGATAGCAGAGTGTAGGAATCTCCACTCCGATCTGTCTGGCAGCCTGCAGAATAGTCGTACCTTTCTCTACCTCTGCAGGAATTCCATCTATTGTCAAATGAATCATCTTTTCACCCTCCTTAATTCACAGAAATTGCGCCAAATACACAATTTTCCAGACATGTTCCGCACTTAATACACTTGGAGGTATCAATGCTGTGAGGCTCTTTCTTATTGCCTGTGATCGCACCAACCGGACAGTTTCTCGCACACTTGGTACATCCTTTACATTTCTCAGGATCGATCACATAAGAACGCATTGCCTTACATACATGTGCCGCACACTTCTTATCAACGATGTGCTCTACATACTCATCACGGAAGTTCTTTAATGTGGAAAGTACCGGAAGTGGTGCACTCTTACCAAGTCCACAGAGTGAACGGTCCTTGATAAAGTTTCCAAGGTGTTCCAGTTTCTCCAGATCTTCCATCTCACCTTTGCCTGCTACGATCTTCTCAAGGATCTCGAGCATACGTTTCGTACCGATTCGGCAAGGTCCGCATTTACCGCAGGATTCTCTCTGAGTGAAGCCCATGAAGAATCTTGCAACCTCTACCATACAGGTATTCTCATCCATAACTACCAGACCACCGGAACCAACGATCGCACCATATTTTTTAACGGAGTCGAAATCAAGCGGTACATCCAGATGCTCTTCTGTCAGACATCCACCGGATGGTCCACCGATCTGTACAGCCTTGAATGCTGCACCGGATTTCAGGCCGCCACCAATATCAAAAATAATCTCTCTTAAAGTTGTTCCCATCGGCACTTCGATCAGACCGGTATTCTCAATGGAACCAGTCAGTGAAAAGGTCTTTGTTCCAGGTGATCCCTCTGTGCCGATACTTCTGTACCAGTCAGCTCCCTTAAGAATGATTTCCGGAATATTTGCATAGGTTTCTACGTTATTCAGAACTGTAGGTTTCGCCCAGAGTCCCTGCTCAACAGTACGAGGCGGTTTTACACGAGGCATACCTCTGCTTCCTTCGATAGAAGCAGTCAGGGCAGAACCTTCACCACATACGAAAGCACCTGCACCACGGTTGATATGCATATGGAAAGAGAATCCTGTTCCGAGAATATTATCGCCTAACAGTCCGACTTCTTCCAGAACTGCGATCGCATGTTTCAGTCGCGCTACAGACTGCGGATACTCCGCACGTACATAAATATATCCATTCTGTGCTCTTACTGCATAAGCTGCAAGCATCATACCTTCAATCAGACGGTAAGGGTCACCTTCCATTACGGAACCATCCATAAATGCTCCCGGGTCACCCTCATCACCATTACATACTACATAATGAACAGGATCAGCCTGACGGGCTACCTGAATCCATTTCTTACCTGCCGGGAAGCCACCGCCTCCACGTCCGCGGATACCGGATTTATCAACCTGATCAATAACCAGATCCGGGTCCATCTCAAACATTGCTTTCTCCAGAGCCTGAAAACCGCCGCTTGCTATGTATTCTTCCAGAGATTCTGCGTCAAATTTACCACAGTTCTTCAGAACGATTCTTGTCTGTTTCGCAATAAACGGAATATCTTTTGGTCCACGGCTTACTTTACCGCCTTTCTGATAAAGCAGTCGCTCAATTGTTTCATTACCCTGAACGCTTTTTTCAAAAATTTCCTGGCAGTCTTCGATCTGAACCTTTGTATACTGGATCACATCGTCACCCTTCTGAATACGAACCAGCGGTCCAAGTTCACAGACACCCTGACATCCTGTTTTCTTTACACCTACATGTGCATCTTTGTCATGAGGTCCAAATTCAATTGTTACTCCAGGGGCATCCTTGGCAATCTCCATGAATTTCTCATAGATTTTCTGGGAACCGGTCGCTACACATCCGGTACCTGAACAGACAAGAATACGACAGTCATAAGAATCAAGCACCTTAACGGCTTCTTCTCTGACCTGGTCTAATGCTTCTTTATTCTGAATCATCCCTGCTCGCCCCCTCTCAGTTTATCGATCAGCTCATCTGCCTTCTCAGGTGTCATTCTCGGATATACTTCCTCATTTACCATCATAGTAGGCGCAAGACCGCATGCACCAAGACAGGAAACTGTTTCCACAGTAAACATCATATCATCTGTCGTCTTCTTTGTCTTTGACAGCCCCAGTTTCTTATAAAGTTCCTCCAGAACCGGTATTGATTTTCTTACATGACAGGCTGTTCCGTCACAGACCTTGATCACATATTTACCTTTCGCATCAAATGAGAAATTCTCATAGAATGTGGCAACACTGAACGCTTTCGCCTCTGTTACGCCGATCTGCTCCGCAACATATGTAAGCAATTCTTCCGGGAGATATCTGTATACCCCCTGGATATCCTGCATGATCGGAATCAGTGATGCCGGCTTTTTACCATAGAAAGCAATGATCTCATCCGCTTTCTGATAAAATGATTGATCTAGCATTTCGCACCCTCCTTATACCTGTTTTTTCTCTTTTTATTGCACTCTTTACATATTGTAACGTTAATTATATGCCTTTTTCGTCGTTTTCACAAGCACATTTATAGAAATTTTCTAATTTTTTATTATTTTCCTCTATAGATGTTTGTTTTGTTTGTCTAATTTTTATCAACTTTGTTCAATAATAAACCATCTCAGATGTAAACCAAACTAAACTGAATCAAACTGAACCGCCATTCTTTCTCTAGAGCGTGTCTGAAAAAGGCTTTCTGCAAGATGTGTGTCACAATCAGTCCTAACAAAAAACAGACCGCACTTTATGATCTTTGTTTCATAAAATGCGGTCTGTCTGTTTCACAGGTTCTTTTTATTGAGCCTGGAAATAATATCCGACACCCCATTTGGTGTGTACATATTTCGGTTCACTTGGGTTTGTCTCAATCTTCTCACGAAGACGGCGGATATGTACATCCACAGTACGTACATCACCCGGATACTCATATCCCCATACAATGTTCAGCAGGTTTTCACGACTGTATACTTTATTTGGATTAAATACCAGAAGTTCCAGTACATCAAATTCCTTTGCAGTCAGATTAATCTCTTTTCCTGCTATAAATACACGTCTGCCTTCACAATCCATGCTAAGATCGCCCACCTGAATGCTCTTTGCCTTTTCTTTCTCTTCATGGTCGCTTCCCGCACGACGCATGATTGCTTTGATACGTGCCTTAACTTCCAGAATATTGAACGGTTTGGTGATATAATCATCCGCACCATATTCAAGACCAAGAATTTTATCCATATCTTCACCCTTGGCTGTCAGCATCACGATCGGCACATTGGAAAATTCGCGGATCTGCTGGCATACTTCCAGTCCGTCCATCTTTGGCAGCATCAGATCCAAAAGGATAATATCGTATTTTTTATCTTTTGCTTTCTCTACTGCCTCTTCTCCATCGTAAGCGCAGTCCACTTCCATACCATCCTGCTCAAGACTGAAACGGATTCCTTTTACAATCAGCTTCTCATCATCTACTACCAAAACTTTCCTGCTCATTCGGTTCTCCTTATCCTACTACTATCTCATCTTTTATCTTTGCAAAAGTACCTTCTTTGATACCCTGTACATTCATAATATCCTCTATCGCAGCAAATGGCCCGTTCTCTTCTCTGTAGGCAATGATCGCCTGCGCACGTGTTGCACCAATCCCCGTCAGCGTGATGAGCTGAGCTTCATCTGCTGTATTTATGTTGATCCTGTTATCCTGCTGAACCTGAGCGGTCATCCCTGTGTTCTGTCCTGTCCCGGCACTTCCATTCATCTGTCCATCTGATGCTCCGGCCATCTCTGCAGGATCCAGCCCCTGCCGCTCCATCTCTTCCTGTGTGAGAATATAAAGCTGCTGTCCATCTGTCAGAACTCCAGCACGGTTTACACAGGTTAGAGCTGCCTCGGGAAGATATCCTCCCGCCGCCTCAATCGCCTGAAACACCCGGCTCCCGGCTGCCAGCTGAAAAACTCCCGGATTCGCAACTGCTCCGCAGACATCAACATAGATCATCGCCTGCTGCATTTCCTTATCAGAAACTGCTTCTGACCCATTATCTATATCAGCATCTGAAGTATGTTTCCCGGAATCACTTCCTGTCCCATTACCTGCATCTGAACCATCTGATTCTGCCTGTTTTTTCCGGAACTCTGCTGAATCACCACCATCATTCTGTCGGTCTTCTGTATCAGCATTCTTCTCATCTGTATCTTTCTTCGACTTCTGTCCTGATGTTTTCTCTTCTGATGACTCCGCATCCACCTCTGCTTTCGCTTCCTGCAGTCCTTCAATCAGAAACTGTGCCTCTCTGCTCCTACATCCTGTCAGTCCTGTAAGAAACAAAGTTCCACACAATATCAGCGTCACAGTATAACAATATCTGTTTTTTATTTTTATCATAAGGGTCCTCCTCTTATTTCTCAGAGTAAGAGTCCCCCTGTCCATAATGCCACCCTTATTGTAACGAAATCTTAATGATTTTACAATAGTAAACTCTTATTTTTGCCACTTAAATATAACAATTCCGGAAATCGCAATCAGCAATCCAAGGATTTTGCGCCATTCAAAGGGTTCTTTATCTACCCCAAACAATCCAAATAATTCAATTACATAAGCAACTGCCAGCTGCGAAATAACGATCAGCATTGCCGCCCTGGCAGGTCCAAGAGCTCCCATGCTCTGGATTACTGTAATTGTAATAAACGCTCCGATCACACCACCAAGGAGTGTATATTTATTGTCCACCTGCCAAAGTGCAGCCACACTTTCCCGTCCTGTGAAAAGCCAGGCCAAAACACAGACTGCAAAAGCTGACAGCTGCACCCAGCCGGTCGATACCCAAAGGCTGGTCTGCTTTGTCACTTCCGTATTAAAAACACCCTGAATGCTCATCAACGCTCCCGAAATCAGCGCTACTATAAATCCCCACATAAACTTCCCCTCCTGATAACCTGATAAATTACAAAACCGTTTTCGTTTTCTTATGTCGAAAAGAGGCACCGCTGTTTAGCAGTACCTCTTTTTTTCTTTATTATTAGTTTATTCTGTTTTGCAGATATCATTCATAAACCGGGCAAATAAATGTTTCGTTTCCTCACATATATACTTCCTGCAACAAATCCTATTTCACAATTTACAGTCAGGCACCCAGAACAGCAGATATCTTAATCTCTTTTTCCGTTTCGCTGAGATCAAAGTCACCGCCATCTTCCACAGTCATGTGTACCTCATACAGTATATCTTCTGTCAACATATCCGGTGTTTCACCATCTTCTGTCTGGATATGCCATTTCTCTTCCGGAACTTCCTTCAAGGTACCATCTGTGCCATATGCATACAGCTTCAGAGAACCTGTTTCCCCTGAGATTCCTTTCATACGTATTGCAACGGTTGTATTCGGATGTACGTTCTCAATTGTGATCGTATTCAGCCATCCTTCCACATCTCCCTGGCCGCCGTCTGCCGCAAATTTCTCCTGACTTAACACATTGCGCATTGCCTGATCCAGATCAACCTTGCGGTAAGGCATTTCCGGCAGATAAACGAATCTGTCCTGAAGTCTCAGAAGTTCCAGATAGCCGGTCGGACAGTAAAGTGAATTTCCGCTGTTTCCAGCATACATTCCAATAGCCATGTTGTTGTATCCCGGTTTGTCAGAAATATCCATGGTAAATGCAGTCTCGCCTGTCTCAAAATCAAGCATAATATACTGCCACATACCAGTTTCCATATCCTGAACATATCCGTAAATATATCCTGTTGCAGTGGACAGCTTCATCATGGAAGTGTCAGACAGATCACTTCTGCACCAGATACTCTTCATCTCATATCCGTCCTCCGTCTTAACTGTATCCACACGTTCTATACCCGGTGCGATCATTTTATTGCCCTGTCTCAGCCAGCCCACATCATAAATATTCTCATAGCTTTGTATTGAGGAATCATTATCTGCTTCTCCAAGCTTCGCACTTCCAGCACCAAACCAGTTACATACGATCGTGCTTACTGTTCCCTCTCCATCATCATATACAATTGCAGAATTTTCCACAGACACCTGTGTACCTTCCGGAAGCTCATCTATAACAGGCATACTCGCAACCTGTTCTCCTGTTTTCATATCCACCGCAATAAGATTTACCGGATCCTGATTATCTGTAAACATAACCAGATCTTTGGTTAGAGACGGGGAACATCCACCTCCCCATGCAAGACCGCCACCTGTCGTCTCATCGCCTTCTTTGCTTTCCTTGGCACCCACACTTTTATAGGAAGTTTCCCAGACTTTTTTTACACCATTATCCGCCTGGAGCAGATAACACTTCAGATTTGTCAGAATGACCGCACCCTCCTTAGATGCCGCAATACCATTCTCTGCACCCTCTCCCGGTTCCAGTTCATATACAAACACTGCATCTGACAGATCCACATCTTCTCCATTCAAGATCTTATCGATAGCTGCACGTGAAACATAGCCAAAGGTTCCCTGCTGTTTTCTGTCAGGATAAATGCGGAAGCCTCCTGTTGCAAACCAGAGATTTCCCTCATAATCAAAAACTACAGATAACAGATTCTGATCCAGTGTTTTTCCAAGTGCAGCCTCTGCTGCCGCTTTAATATCAATATCCAGCACTTTCTCAAATTCCGGAAGTACATTTCCCTCCTCATCTGTAGCCTTAAGCATAAGTACCCGATTATCGTTCGTCGGACACACAATGCGATTGCTCTCATCTACAAAAGAATATGAACTCTGTATCAGATAGCTTCCATTGTCATGCTGTTTTGGTGAAAAATAGCCCAAGGTCTGTGCCTCATCTGCATTAATATCACGGATCGCCAGGCCACCCAGAAGCGGAACCACAGAATGTCCATAGGAATCAAAAAAGACTGCCGGGGAAGCATTGGGATTAACTTTTTCATAAGAAACATTGATCTCAGAATAAATATCAACAGGCAATACCTCATCTGTTGAATCTGTATTATAGCAGTCATGATGAATATTGGAATCACTTGCTGCCATATAAGGATTCACATCCATAACCTTCGGTGTAAGTGTCTTTATAGGCAGTTCTGATGTCTGACCTGCATTTTCCTCTGTCTGTGTTTCTTCTACCTGTGTTTCTTCTACCTGTGTTTCCTCTGCACGTACCATATTTATTGACGGTTCAGATGTTGTAGCTGCTATAAAAGCGATCATTGCAAGAATTAAAGCTCTTTTCTTCATAATTGTTTTTCCTCCTGAGTGTTTTTGTCATATTACATTTCTGTGTTCAAACCAGATGGAGAGTCCTTCTTTTATTTTCTGCTCTTCCACAGGTTTCATAAAAAAATATTCTATCCGCATCCTGAACGCATGAAGCGAAAAATCAAGATCACTGCACCAGATAATCCCACATTTCGGATACAGGGAACGGAGATGTTCTGCCGCATTCAGCCCGGACACACCTGGCAATGCAAGAAACACCACTGCCGGTACTGTTTTTCGTGTCCGCCCAAAAAACCGTTCCTGATCCTGATAGATTTCAATCAATGGATAAACTTTCTTTTCTGTACAGTAATTTCTGATGTATTCCGCACAGTTCTGTCCTTCCTGTTCCTGATCAGTCAATATGGCAATACAATACACCACATCCCTCCTCTTCCATTTGATGTACTCCCATTTGTTATCCTCATTATAAAAAAGTCAGAAATTATTTCAATAATTCTGTCACGAAACGACAGAAAATGACACGAATTGTAAATCTATGGTATTGTTTTGTGATATACTTATAGCAGAATTTTATAAACATATAAATAAAGGAAGATTTACTATGAGAATTGCAATTGTTGATGATATTTCAGAAGAACGGACACTGCTTCGCAACAGACTGGAATCTCAATTTTCCAGGCGCAATGTCCACGTAGATATATTTGAATATGAAAATGGAGAAACTTTCCTCACTGCAGCGAAGGAATGTCCTTTCACAGTAGTGTTTCTGGATATTTATATGAATGGTTCTAACGGGATTGATACAGCAAAAGAACTTCGCAGATCAGATACTGACTGTCTGCTGATCTTTACAACAACTTCCACTGACCATGCATTAGAAGGATTTCAGGTCCGGGCTCTCCACTATCTTGTCAAGCCCTACAGTGAAAATGATATTTCCGTACTGGCAGATGAAGTCCTTTCCCGCATCCCGGATTCCGGGAAATACATAGATGTAAAGGTAAACGGCAGTAATATTCAGATTCCCTTCCGGAAAATAATCTACGCAGAGCATTTTTCCCATATGATCCACATCCACACTGACGGTGAAAGGGAACTGGTGACCCGTCAGTCCTTTGATTCCTTCATGACCTCCCTGAAAATGGATCCTCGCTTCTATCAGTGTAACCGGGGCGTTGTGATCAATCTGGAGCATGCCGTTGATTTTGACGGAACAGGCTTTCGCCTTGATAACGGAAGCAATGTCCCTGTCAGCCGGAAGCTGCTGAAAAACGCCAGACAGACATTTATGGAATTTCTGTTCCAAAGGAGGTCCTGAAATGACTGACATACTTCGCCCTGTACTTGAACTTTCCGTAATCATTCCCGGCATACTGCTGGCATATCTGCCTGTAAAGAGCTATCTGAGACAGACACCGCTTAAACTGACAGCATGGCTTCTTCCTCTTCTTCTGGGAATCTGTATTTTGGGAGGAGCAGTTTGCCATGCCCTGCAAATCCCCACCAGATGGTTCCTGTTTCCTCTGTTACCTGTGATTATGCTCATTTATCACAAAACACTGAAAATCTCTGTCTGGAAATCTGTCAGTATTTTTCTTGCAGTCTTCGCAGTTTTTGCATGCGTCAAAAGTTTATCCCGGGCAGTTAATGCACTTATGACCGCAGACCTGCATATTACAGAAAATGAACTGTGGTTTCACACCGGTGCCGGGATTTTCTATAACGTGATCTGTCTGCTGTTTGTTCTGGCAGCCTGGTATCCTGCCCGCCACTGTGTACAGACAATGATCACAGACGAGAACTTTGCCCAGACCTGGTACGTATTCTGGATTCTTCCGGTAATCTTCATCGGAGTGAATCTTTTTATGATTCCTAAATACCGCAGTACTTTATATACCGGACGGATCCTGCAGTGCTATATTGTTTTCAGTCTTGTACTGCTCATAATCCTGCTCCTGTTTTATGCCATGTTTCTTATGATGGCAGTCAGTCTGAACAGAAATGCCAGACTTCAGCAGGAGAACCATTTTCTTTCCCTCCAGCAGGAAAGATACGAGAATCTCTGCATGGCTATTGAAGAAGCCAGACAGGCGCGTCACGATATCCGACATCACTTTGTGCAGTTATCCTCTCTGGCAGAACGGGGTGACATGGAAAAAATTAAAAAATATCTCTCCGCTGCAACCGGCAAAATCTCTGACTATAACCTGCATTTCTGTGAAAATCAGGCTGTTGACAGTGTTTTTGGATATTATTCCACCCTTGCAGAAAGAGAAAACATTCCTTTTCATGCACTGGTTTCTCTGCCTGCTGATCTTTCCATAGATGAGATAGATCTGTGCCTTGTATTTTCCAATCTGCTGGAAAATGCCATCCAGGCAAGTGCGAAAACAGAGCCCGCCCGCAGAAAGATTAATGTGGAAGTTTACCCCCACCATAATCATCTCCTTCTGATCCATGTGGAGAACACCTTTGATGGAAAAATACAGCAAAAAAACAATATTTTCCAATCCTCCAAACGCTCCGGAAACGGCATAGGAATCGAATCCGTCCGCCACATTACCGACAAAAACGGAGGTGCCTGTGACTTTACCTATAAAGATGGTATTTTCTCTGCAAAAATAATGCTCCGGATATAATCAGTTACTGATTATACCCGGAGCATTTTGTAAAATATTCAGATTCATGTCAAGCGGATGATTTTATCCGCTTTGCTACTTGCTTGATTCGGTTAAACTATCTCTTGAAGTATCTAAAATTATTCCATGCACTCATCAAGAATAGCAGCCATCTTGTCGATGTGTTCTTTTGTGATCACAAGCGGAGGTACGATTCTCAGTACATCACTGCCTGCGGAGATCACCAGAAGTCCTTTTGCCAGTGCAGCCTTTACAACTTCCCCAACCGGGCGGCCCTGGATTACGATTCCCTGCATGAAGCCCATGCCTCGTCTTGTTGCAGCGCATTCATGTTTTGCAACAATTTCATCCAGTTTCTGTTCCAGATATGGAGCTGTTTCCTGTACGTGCTCAATGATCTTGTCCTTCTCATAAATATCAAATACCTTGCTGACTGCAGCACATACAAACGGGTTTCCGCCGTAAGTTGTACCATGGTCACCTGGCTCCAGAGAAGCTTTGGCAGCTTTCTCACCCAGCACAAATGCACCTACCGGCACACCGCATCCAAGTGCTTTGGCACTTGTCATGATATCCGGTTTTACACCATATGCCTGCCATGCAAAATAATGTCCGGTTCTTCCCATACCGCACTGGATCTCATCGAAGATCAGCATAATATCTTTCTCATCACAGATCTGACGCAGGCCTTCCAGAAATTCTTTCTTCGCCGGATAGATACCGCCTTCGCCCTGTACAACCTCAGTAATGATCGCACAGGTCTTATCTGTAATCTGAGCCTTTACGCTCTCAAGATCATTGAAGTCCGCAAACTTCACACCACCCATCAGAGGTTCAAACGGCTCTCTGTAATGAGCAGTTCCTGTTACCGAAAGTGCTCCGATACTTCTTCCGTGGAAAGAATGATTCATGGCAATGATCTCATGGCCTGCATGACCATCACGCGCATATGCATACTTCTTGACAGCCTTCAGCGCACCTTCAATTGCCTCTGTACCACTGTTGGTAAAGAATGCTTTGCTCATTCCACTTGCCTTCACCAGCTTTGCACCGGCTTCAATGATTGGCTCATTATAATATAAATTGGAAATATGCATCAGCTTATCAATCTGATCTTTTAATGCTTCGTCATATCCCGGATAATGATATCCCAGAGAATTTACAGCGATACCTGCTGCGAAATCCAGATATTCCTTTCCCTCGGAATCATATAAGTAACATCCCTGTCCTTTTTCAAAAACAACAGGAAAACGATTATAAGTGTGAAGGATACTCTCTTCAGATTCCTTCATCTGTTCATTCATGTTCATTGTAATATTTCTCCCCGTCTTCTCTCAGAATTGCAGTACCAATACCTTTGTTTGTAAAGATTTCCAGCAGTAAGCTGTGCGGAATTCTTCCGTCAAGGATATGAACTCTGTTAACACCTTCCTCAATGGCATCAATACAGTTTTTCAGCTTCGGAATCATACCGCCGCCTACATAACCGTCATCGATCAGTTTCTGTGCTTCATCTACATGAAGTTCAGAGATCAGGCTGGAGGGATCATCCTTGTCTTTATAAACTCCTTCAATATCAGAAAGGAATGCAAGCTTCTCAGCATGAACAGCCTCTGCAATGGCACATGCCGCATCATCCGCATTAATATTATAAGTAGCGAACTCATCGTCATAACCTACCGGGAAAATAATCGGCAAGAAATCTTTCTCCAGAAGATCTTCCAGGATCTTCGGCTCAACCTTTGTAACTTCGCCTACAAATCCAATGTCCCCGCCCTCTGTCTGTTTCTTGCGGCATTTCAGCAGACCACCGTCTTTACCGCTGATACCAACAGCATTTACACCAAGAGATTCCACCATGGCAACCAGTTCCTTGTTCACCTTCGCAAGAACCATCTCTGCAATCTCCATGGTGTCTTTGTCTGTTACACGAAGACCGTTAATAAATTTCGGCTCCATACCTACCTTACCAACCCAGCGGCTGATTTCCTTACCACCGCCATGAACAATGATCGGTTTAAAACCAACCAGCTTCAGAAGAACAACGTCCTTAATAACATTCTTCTTCAGCTCATCATCCAGCATGGCACTTCCGCCGTACTTTACAACTACAATCTTACGATTGAATCTCTGAATATAAGGAAGCGCCTCGATCAGCACCTCCGCTTTGTCCAAATATTTCTGATTAACCATTTATCTATCTCCTTATTCCCTGTATCTGTTATTTATGAACGATAATCTGCATTGATTTTTACATAATCATAAGTCAGATCACAGCCCCATGCAGTTGCTGTAGCATCGCCCATCTTCACATCAGCGATCGCTGTAACAGCTTCCTCGGAAAGAATCTTAGTCGCTTCTTCCTCACTGTAGTCTGTAGCAACACCATTCTCAATGATCTTAATCTTTCCGGCCTTGCTCTCAAAATAAAGGTCAACTTTCTCAGGATCAAACTGTGCACCTGAATATCCCATCGCACACAGGATTCTTCCCCAGTTTGCATCATGTCCATAGATAGCAGCCTTTGTCAGAGATGAAGTAACAACAGATTTACTTAATGTAACCGCCTGCTCCTTAGACTCTGCACCGATAATCTTCACTTCAAATAAAGCGGTCGCACCTTCCCCATCACCGGCAATCTTCTTAGCCAGAGAAGTATTGATATAATTCAGCGCAGCCTTGAAAGTCTCATAATCCTCACCCTTCTCTATGATCTCCGGATTCTCAGCCAGACCATTTGCCAGAAGAAGAACGGTGTCATTGGTAGAGGTATCACCATCTACAGAAACCATGTTGTAGGTATCTTTTACATCCTCACTCAGTGCTTCCTGAAGCATCTTCTTGGAAATTTTTGCATCAGTAGTAACAAAACCAAGCATGGTACACATATTCGGATGAATCATACCGGAACCCTTACACATACCACCAATAGTAACTGTCTTGCCGCCAATCTCAATCTGAACAGCAACTTCTTTCTTTTTGGTATCTGTAGTCATGATTGCCTTCGCAGCTTCCGTACCAGCCTCCAGACTGCCATCCAGCTTCGGAGCCATCATCTTCACACCATTCTTAATACGGTCGATCGGAACCTGCATACCGATCACACCGGTAGAAGCAACCAGCACACTGTCCGCTGCTACGCCAAGCACTTCAGCCGCTGCATCCGCGGTCTCCTTACAATATCCATAACCTTCTGTACCTGTACAGGCATTTGCAATACCACTGTTACAGATAATTGCCTGTGCTGACGGATGATTGTACACAATATCCTGATCCCATTTGACAGGAGCAGCCTTTACCACATTGGTAGTAAAAGTACCTGCTGCCACACACGGCACCTCACTGTAAACCATCGCCATGTCTGTTCTGCCCTTATATTTAATCTCAGCCGCTGCCGCTGCCGCCTGAAAACCTTTCGCAGCCGTAACGCCACCTTCTATAATCTTCATAAACTTATCCTCCTGCATCTCCACGACTTCCCCAGACTGCCGCAGGTCCCCTGCGCAGCCGTCATCCAGTTATCTGAAAAGTCAGCTCCGGAAATTATTTGTTTTTGAACGCATTTGCAGGGGCTGTAGTAACTCTTAGTGCTCGGGAATTTGCGTTATGAGGCGGCTGCATCACTGTCTGAGCGAAGTTTGCAACGGAGCGAGTTTGACAAGACGCCTCATGCTTTTAGCAAATTCACGAACACTTAGAGTTAGTAAGCCCCGAAACCGCGTTCAAAAACAAATAATTTCCGGAGCGTCCCCTTTTCCCTCTAACTTACGGACACATCGGCACCTGCAGCAGTCCCTCAGCCTCCTTAAATCCAAACATCAGGTTCATATTCTGCACAGCCTGTCCTGCTGCACCTTTCACCAGATTATCCATAGCCCCCATCATAATAACTCTGTGAGTTCTGGGATCGATCTTAAAGTTCACATCCACATAATTACTTCCTTCCACACACTTAGTCTGCGGACAAACATCCTTATCCAGCACACGAACGAAAGTCTCATTCTCATAATATTTATCATAAACTGCCTTCACTTCTTCATAAGAAACATCCTTAGTCAGAGAAGCATAAGCAGTCACCAGAATACCACGATTCATAGGAATCAGATGAGGTGTAAAATTAATCAGCACCTCTTTGCCGCACGCATAACCAAGCTGATCCTCAATCTCAGGTGTATGTCTGTGAGTTGCAACACCATAAGCCTTAATATTCTCATTTACTTCACAGAACAGATTGGCAACCTTCGCTCCACGTCCTGCTCCTGAAGTACCGGACTTCGCATCAATAATAATGGTAGACGGATCGATCAGTCCCTCTTTAATCAGCGGATAAATAGAAAGTGTGGAACATGTAGGATAACATCCCGGATTCGCAATCAATCTTGCCTTCTTAATCTCCTCACGATTAATCTCACACAAACCATAAACCGCCTCATCAATAAACTGCGGAGCCTTATGCTCAATTCCGTACCATTTCTCATATTTCTTCACATCTTTAATACGGAAATCCGCACTCAGATCAATAACTTTCGCCTTAGAAAGAATTCCTTCATTAATTAAAGAAGCACACAGTCCCTGAGGAGTAGCTGTAAAGATCACATCCACTTCATCAGCTAATGCTTCCATATTATCATCCATACATTTCGCATCTACCAGCTTAAAAAAGTTCTGATAAACATCTGCATATTTCTGGTCAATGTAACTTCTTGAACCATACCACGCAACTTCCACATCTTTATGTCCCAGAAGCAGTCTCACGATCTCGTTACCTGCATATCCTGTGGCACCGATAATTCCTGCTTTAATCATAATAATTTCCTCCATCTTCGCCTCATCCGGCGATCTTCATTTCATAGTAAAACTTTACTCTATCAGAGTGCTGGACTAATTATACATCTTACCTGCATAATATGCAATAGTCATTTTCCAATGTTTTTACATGGATTTTAATTTGAATTGTGCATTTTCCTTTGTTTTTTCCTATATTACGTTGCATATTTATGCAAAAATGAATAAAACTTTTTTGCATTTTTCTATTGCATATTTATAAAAAAAGGTGTATATTATCACTTGTTAAACGAACACGCCGAAAATTGTGCTGTTCCATATTGAATATTTATTCAAAAAAGTAAATCTGAAAATGATCGCATTGATTCAAAAATAATGCGTTAAACTCCCGACCTATTCATTTACATTCAGCAAACGGATATCTCAGGAAATTTTTACAATTTAAAAATTAAGAAAATTCTAAAATCCAAATTTCAGGAGGAATACAATCATGAAAGAAAAAGTCGTTTTAGCATACTCAGGCGGTCTTGATACCACAGCCTTAATCCCGTGGTTAAAAGAAACATTTGATTACGACGTTGTCTGCTGCTGTGTAAACTGCGGTCAGGGAAACGAACTGGACGGACTGGATGAAAGAGCAAAACTTTCCGGTGCTTCCAAATTATATATCGAAGATATCGTAGATGAGTTCTGCGACGATTTCATCGTACCATGCGTACAGGCTGGTGCTGTATACGAACACAAATATCTCCTTGGTACATCCATGGCTCGTCCGGCAATCGCTAAGAAATTAGTTGAGATTGCACGTAAAGAAGGCGCTGTTGCTATCTGCCACGGTGCTACAGGTAAAGGTAATGACCAGATCCGTTTCGAACTTGGTATCAAAGCTCTTGCTCCGGACATCAAGATCATCGCTCCATGGCGTATGACAGACAAATGGACCATGCAGTCCCGTGAAGATGAGATCGCATTCTGCAAAGCTCACGGAATTGATCTTCCATTCGATGCAAGCCACAGCTACAGCCGTGACAGAAACTTATGGCACATCAGCCATGAAGGTCTGGAACTGGAAGATCCTTCTCAGGCTCCAAACTATGACAACATGCTTGTTTTAGGTGTTACACCTGAAAAGGCTCCTGATAAAGAAACAGAAGTTACAATGACATTCGAGCAGGGTGTTCCGAAAACATTAAACGGAAAAGAAATGAAAGTTTCTGAGATCATCACTGAGCTTAACAAATTAGGCGGTGAGAACGGAATCGGTATCGTTGATATCGTTGAGAACCGTGTTGTTGGTATGAAATCCCGTGGTGTATATGAGACTCCTGGCGGAACAATCCTGATGGCAGCTCATGAACAGCTCGAAGAACTCACACTTGACCGTGAGACAATGGAAACCAAGAAGAAACTTGGCAGCCAGTTCGCACAGGTTGTTTACGAAGGAAAATGGTACACACCACTTCGTGAAGCAATCCAGGCATTCGTTGAGTCCACTCAGAAATATGTAACAGGTGAAGTTAAATTCAAACTGTACAAAGGCAACATCATCAAAGCCGGTACAACTTCTCCATACAGCCTCTACAACGAATCTCTTGCATCCTTCACAACAGGCGACCTCTATGACCACCACGATGCAGACGGATTCATCACACTGTTCGGACTTCCACTGAAAGTTCGTGCTATGATGTTAAAAGAAGTTGAGCAGAACAAAAAATAATAAATCGTCATTTATTTCATAAGAAATTCAATCAGCCAGATGGATATTTTGTCCGTCTGGCTGATTTTTATTTTGCAATTTGCTTTTCAATTTCTCACATAGCTCAGGTCAGCAGCAAATATTAACACAGATATGGAAGCAGTCTGCCGCAGATGGAAAATCCTGAAAAACAAATTTTTTCACATTAATAATTCTCAAACAAAATTTCAACAGTTCTTAAAAATTCCACAGATAGAATACAACCATCAACTGAAAGAGATGACAACAGTAAACAACAGAGGTTTACAGGATCAGAAAGCTATCTGATCAGGTGACATCCTCCCCCACCTGTAGAGGCGGGGGAGGATGTCACTACAATACAAGCTGTTTCTTTTCCAGACGGGCATAGACCCATTCTCTAAACAGTGTGTAGATTACAGATATCAGTGGAATGAAAATAAGCATTCCAACGATTCCCATCAGGCTGCCGCCGAGAGTTACAGCTACCAGCACCCAGATGGACGGAAGCCCCACAGAACCGCCAACTACATGCGGATAAATAAGATTTCCCTCAATCTGCTGGAGAATCAGGAATAATCCAAGAAACAGGACTGCTTTTACCGGACTTACCATCAGGATCAGGAAAAAGGCCACCCAGCATCCGATGATTCCACCAAATACCGGTATCAGGGCTGTAAATGCAATCAGGATTCCTACCAGCATGGCATACGGGAAACGCAGGATAGTCATGGATACAAAGAACATACTTCCAAGGATCACTGCTTCAATGCACTGTCCGGTAATAAAACTTGAAAAGATTCTGTTTGCAAGTTTCCACACATGTTCCATGTATCTGACCGGCTTCTCCGGGAACATCGCATACATTGCTTTCTTAATCTGCTGCTGGAGTTTTTCCTTCTGGAGAAGAATGTAGCAGGCAAAAACAAACCCAATGGATACATTCATAGCCGTACTCAGTAATCCCATGGTAATTGATACTGTGGAGGAAACAATGTTATTCACTCCACTTTTCAGCACTGCCAGCACAGAGTCGATCATTTTTCCAGGATCAATATCAAGGGACTGGGTCCATTTGACAATTTCCGGATTGTTTCCGGACATACTATCGAGCCATTTCTGGAATACCGGAATATTTTCTTCTATTCTCTTTCCTATACTCACAAACGTCGCAGCAAGCTCCGGCACTACCACAAGCATAACAATCACGACAAGGCAGATCACAAAACAGATGGCAAGTATCAGACTGACAGGACGCGCCAGTTTCCTGGCAGATTTTTTCTCCTGCTTCAGAGCTTTCCCAAATAAATGATGTTCAATAAATTTCATTGGCACGTTCAGAATAAATGCGATTCCAAAACCGACGATAAACGGAAAGAGGAATCCCAGCAAAACCTGCGCTGTGTTGATAATGATATCCAGATTCTGCACTCCGAGGTAGAGCAGCACCGCAAATGCAATAAGCCATCGGATCTTTTTCATATTTTCTTTGTCCAGTTGCATTTTTTCTTCCTTTCTATTTGATTTATTTATATTGTTTTGGATATTGTAACATACTTTGTTCATAAATGAACTCTTTTTTGTTTCCCCTTATCTCTGTTTTATTTATAATTGGTACAGTCGCCATAACGCAGCAGCTTATGCACAACTATTTTTCTTTTAAGAATCTTCTTCCCATTTTCATATCTGCATTGTATAATTATCAGGATATTTATTCATTTCACAGTTGTTCTGAATCAGATAACTTCTGCGTTTTCTGTCCACACTGGCTGAATAAATATTTTGTTTTATCCACATTTTATACATTCTATTTACACACTATTATTAATAAGGAAGGATTTTTACTCATGCAAAAACAACAGATACCTTTAAAAAACTCTCTGATCCTGCTTCTCGCAGCGATCATCTGGGGAATTGCTTTTGTCGCCCAAAGCGTGGGCATGGATTATGTCGGCGGCTTTACTTTTAATGCAGTCCGTTCCCTGATCGGATCAGCCGTACTGGTTCCGCTGATTCTTGTTCTGGGGCAGAAAAATTCCGGTTCTGTTTCATCACATAGTACAACATCCGGCCAGCAAAGCCGCAAAGACCTGATCATCGGCGGTATTTCCTGTGGCATCTGCCTCTGTCTGGCAAGTAATTTCCAGCAGTTCGGAATCAAATATACCACTGTCGGAAAAGCCGGATTTATCACTGCCTGCTATATCGTAATCGTACCGGTCATCGGTTTGTTTCTTGGAAAAAAATGCAGCAAATTCATCTGGGCTGCTGTTGTAATGTCACTGGTCGGACTTTATCTCCTGTGCATCACTGATGGATTCTCTGTCGGAAAAGGGGACCTGCTTGTACTGGTCTGTGCATTCCTGTTCTCTGTGCACATCCTGGTTATCGACCACTTCTCTCCGAAAGTAGATGGAGTAAAACTTTCCTGCATCCAGTTCCTGACCTGTGGAATCCTTTCCGGTATCCCTGCACTGCTGTTCGAACATCCGGAACTTTCTTCCATTCTGGCAGCATGGCAGCCAATCCTTTATGCAGGTGTCATGTCCTGTGGTGTCGCCTACACCCTTCAGATTATCGGTCAGAAGAATATGAACCCGACTGTCGCATCCCTGATCCTCAGTCTGGAATCCTGTATCTCTGTCCTCGCCGGATGGATTCTTCTCGGCCAGCAGTTAAGTACTAAGGAAATCCTGGGCTGCGTCATTATGTTTGCAGCGATCATCCTCGCTCAGCTTCCACAGAAACAGAAGGAATAACTTTTCGAAACAAAAAAGCTGCCCGTAAATACGGCAGCCTTTTTTGTTATCTGTGTCATTTTTTCTGTTATGTTTTTATGATTCTTTGCTTTTCAGTTCAATTCTCTTGCGGTCCAGAAGATCCTGAAGCTGTTCCAGTTCTGCTTCTGTAATTCCATCTGTCTCAAGAAGTGCAGTCATCATCTCCACCGGTGTGATTTTTCTGCTCTTTGCATTACCCTTCAGATAATCCTCTCTTGAAAGAAGAGGCGTATAATTTCTCGCATAAACCTTACCATTCATGGAAGTGCCCGCTACTTCGATCAGCTTTTCCTTTAAAAGAAGCTCCAGACATCTTCTTACAGTCGGCATTTTCAGTTCCGGTGCAATGTCATTGATCTCAAAAGCAGACAACGGTCTTCCCTCTTCCCAAAGTACATTCATAATATCATAACGTTTACCTTTTAATATGTCCATTTAAGATCTCCTTCCATTTTCAACCAGATATTACTATAATAAAGAAATATCAGATTAATTACAATTACAAAGACCTTACACTCATTTACAGAGCTTTTACAATTTTATCTCATTCAGTTGATACTTTTGTCATAATAAATTCTTTCTCCTGTCTGACAGCATTTACATAACAAAATCAGTCAAATCATTTTTTTCTCATATCACCCACAGAAAAATCATTCTAAAAACCGGAAATCCCGGTGTGTATACAATACCGAAAATTATAATAAATGAATCTCATCAAAAGAATTGACAGTAAACTAAAAATATCTTATAATAATTTTGTAAACAATAACTACATAACTTATATATGTCCATAATTGGTTGGATGTTTCTACCAACTACCGTAATAGTTGTCTATAAGTTCTGTCGTCCCCAGGGTACAGGCATGAGCATATGGCAATATCGGTAGCTTTTTTTTGCCTTTCCCTGAGTACCAAGAAAGAAGGGTTGATTATGAGCAAACAAACATTTGCATTACGAGGAACCATTTGTTACAGCAATTCTCCAACAGAACTTTCCATCACGGAAAATGCTTATCTGGTATGCGAGAACGGCCTCTGCGCAGGAGTTTTCACGGAACTTCCTGAGAAATACGCAGGCATTCCATGTACCGATTTCGGAGAAGAACTGATCATTCCAGGTTTGACAGACCTGCATCTTCATGCCCCACAGTATACTTTCCGTGGAACCGGAATGGATCTGGAACTGCTGGACTGGCTGAACACCATCACCTTCCCGCAGGAGGCACGTTACGAAGACACAGACTTTGCCAGAGAAGCCTATTCGATTTTTGCAGAAGATATGAAAAAGAGCCCGAATACCAGAGCATGTATTTTCGGAACCCTCCATGTCCCTGCCACAGAGATCCTGATGGAGCTTCTGGACAAAACCGGAATGAAAACCATGGTCGGTAAAGTCAACATGGACCGGAACGGCTCTCCGCTTTTGCAGGAAGAGAGCGCAAAGGCTTCCGCTGATGCTACCATTTCCTGGATTGAAGATACGCTTACAAAATTTGAAAATGTAACACCGATCCTCACTCCAAGATTTACCCCGTCCTGTTCTGATGAACTTATGAAAAGACTTTCTGAGATTCAGAAAAAATATCATCTCCCGATGCAGTCTCACCTTTCTGAGAATTTCGGTGAAATTGCCTGGGTAAAAGAACTCTGTCCAGCCACACATTTTTACGGAGAGGCTTACAGCCAGTTCGGGCTTTTCGGCGGCGACTGTCCGACCGTCATGGCTCACTGCGTCCACTCCTCAGATGAAGAAATCGCCCTCATGAAAAAACAGGGCGTTTACATTGCACATTGTCCACAGTCCAATACCAATCTCTCTTCCGGTATCGCTCCTGCCAGACGCTATCTGGACGCGGGATTACATATCGGACTGGGTTCTGATATCGCAGCAGGATCTTCCCTTTCGATCCTGCGTGCCATGGCTGATGCCATTCAGGTTTCCAAGCTGTACTGGCGGCTGGCTGACTCTTCTGTCAGACCGCTGACGCTTGAAGAAGCCTTTTATATGGGAACAGAAGGCGGCGGATCCTTCTTTGGAAAAGTCGGAAGCTTTAAGGAGGGTTATGAATTTGATGCAGTCGTACTCAACGACTCCACCATCGCATCTCCTCTGAAACTGGCACCAAAGGACAGACTGGAAAGACTGGTCTACCTTTCCGATGACCGCAACATCTCCGCCAAATATGCAGCCGGCAAAAAGATTCTGTAACTGCAGGAAATACAGGATCCTGAGACGTTTTACCGACACATCAGAATGGTCACTTCCAGGAGTTTCACCCTGTTTTTTCGGGATGACCGTCTGAAACGCCTCAGACAACCGACAATAATAAATTCAAAAGGGGGAAAGATTATGAACCTTGATAAACTATTTCATCTCAAAGAGAACCACACGGACGTAAAAACCGAAGTCATGGCAGGTATCACTACCTTTATGACCATGGCATACATTCTGGCCGTAAACCCGAATATTCTGGAAGCATCCGGTATGGACAGAGGCGCTGTCTTTACAGCAACTGCTCTGTCATCCTTTATCGCCACCTGCCTGATGGCACTGCTTTCCAATTATCCGTTCGTCCTTGCACCGGGAATGGGCTTAAATGCCTATTTCGCCTACACCGTTGTTCTCGGCATGGGATATTCCTGGCAGCAGGCACTGACCGCGGTATTCGCAGAAGGTATTATTTTTATCCTGTTATCACTCACCAACGTGCGTGAAGCAATTTTCAATGCCATTCCAATGACTCTGAAACATGCAGTATCCGTCGGCATCGGACTTTTCATTGCCTTTATCGGACTGCAGAACGCCAAGATCGTAGTCAACAATGACTCCACTCTGGTAAGTGTATTTTCCTTTAAATCTTCCGTTGCAAACGGAACTTTCAACACAGAAGGAATCACCGTTCTTCTGGCTCTGATCGGACTTCTGATCACAGCAATCCTTCTTGTAAAGAATGTAAAGGGAAATATCCTCTGGGGCATTCTGATCACATGGGGACTTGGAATCATCTGTCAGTTTATCGGACTTTACAAACCGGATGCAGCAGCCGGCTGGTACAGCCTTCTTCCGGATTTTTCCGCAGGAGTTTCTATTCCAAGCATGGCTCCTACTTTCATGAAAATGGACTTTTCCATTGTATTTTCACTGGATTTCGTAGTCATCATGTTTGCATTCTTGTTTGTAGATATGTTTGATACACTGGGAACACTGATCGGTGTTGCTTCCAAGGCAGATATGCTGGACAAAGAAGGCAAGCTGCCCCGTATCAAGGGCGCTCTTCTCTCTGACGCAGTCGGAACTACAGTAGGTGCTGTATGCGGTACTTCCACAGTTACTACTTTCGTAGAAAGTGCTTCCGGTGTTGCAGAAGGCGGACGTACAGGACTGACCTCTCTGGTAGCAGCAATCCTTTTCGGATTATCACTGCTGTTATCTCCGATCTTCCTGGCAATCCCATCCTTCGCCACAGCTCCGGCTTTGATCATCGTTGGATATCTGATGCTTACTTCTGTAACCAAGATTGACTTCAACGATATGACCGAAGCAATCCCGGCATTCGTAACCATCATCGCAATGCCATTCCTGTACAGTATCTCCGAAGGTATCTCCATGGGTGTTATCTCCTATGTGATCATCAACGTTGTTACAGGTAAAGCAAAGGAAAAGAAGATCAGCACACTGATGTATGTGCTTGCTGTACTGTTCATTCTGAAATATATTTTAATCTAAAATATTGTTTCAATAAAAAAGAAGTCTCCTGCAGAGGCTTCTTTTTTTCAGTCACTTTTCTTTATTTACTTTCCATATCTGTGTTGTTTCTCTGTTTTCTGCCTGTTTTTATCTATTCCAGTTCTCCAAGAGTCTTGTGATAATACTCTTTTATTTTGGAAAAGCTCTCGTCACTCAGGTCATGTTCCAGTTTGCAGGCATCTTCCCTTGCAACTTCCGGATCTACCCCGAGATGTTCAAGCATTTTGCTCAATACTGTATGACGTTCATAAATATGAACTGCTATCTCATTTCCTTTTTCAAGAAGTGTCACGGTGCCATAACGGTCCATCGCAATATAACCGTCTTCGCGGAGCAGCTTCATCGCATGACTGACACTTGGTTTCGATACCCCAAGCATCGTAGCAATATCAATAGAACGAACACCGTCCCCCTGTTTGGACAACACTAAAATTGCCTCTAAATAATCCTCTGCCGACTTTCTGATTTGCATTCAAAAATACCTCCCATATTGTTTTTATATTAACACAAAATGAAAGCATTTTCAATTGCCCTTCTTGATAACAGTCGTCATTAACAGTTTCCAAATCATAATATAAGAATGTTGCAGATTTTTTCCGCTACAGGACCAAAGGGCTGGTAAACGGTGTCTTTTGAATCCACGATTCTCCTTCTGGTCGGCCAGTTAACCGCCGGAATCCTTTTCGATGCCCTGATGTTCCACAATATCAGTGCCAGAAAAATTTCCGGCATCGTTCTGATTGCAGCAGGAATTATCTGGGATAACAAAGTTTCCCACGCTCCGGAGCAGTAGTCCAGCGGATATATTTTGCCCTGCATTCACCATTTCCCGGCTTCTGCGGGGTCAGAATCAACTGCCCCGGATTTATTTGTCATCCCCGGTAAGGCGCAGCACATCCTGATCTCTTCTTCGTCCATATCCAGAATGATCGCCAGTTCCTCCACGCTGAATTTAGAGCTTTCCTCATCCTCGTCTTCTGTCAGTTCACGGACTGCCGCTTCCAGTTTCTCAACCTTCGCTACCAGGTAATCATCCTCAAACTTTCTCTGTGTCTGTTCTTCGATGGCATGACGGATTCCCGCACGGATTCTTCCCAGCAGCCATGTTTCATCCTTCTGTGCCGGTTCTTCCTCTCCCAGAGCCATCAGAAGGCTGATATTCGCCTCCTGAACCAGGTCCTCGAGGAAAATCTCCTCACAGTTCATTTCCACCGCCATTTCGGCCGCTGCGCGCAGATATCTCTGAGAAAGCTCCGCCTGAGCCATTACATCTCCCTGAGAAAGCAGTTTAAAAAGCTCTTCCGGGCTTCTCTCACTCTGTTCCTGCTCATCCAGCCCTTCCAGATATTCTTTCAGGTAAGCCTCTTCCTCCGGAGTCAGCGGTACTTTTTTCTCCTTCTCTTCTTCTCCGGCGTGCAGCGATGCTTCTTCTGCGGCCTGAGAGGAAGCAGCAAGCCCTTCTGCTCCTTCGATGGAAATCCCTTTTAATTTCAGATACTGCAGAATCTTAATCAACTGGGACTTATCCAGATCCAGTTCTCCAAAACATGCCTTAATCTGTTCCGGTTTCAGCACTTTTCCATTTTTTTCACCAATCTCGCAGATTTCTGCAAGTTTCTCCTGAAATTTCTCTATATCCATAATTTCTATGCTCCTTTTATTTTTTATATTCCTGTCAGCACACTACAAACCTTTTTTCTCAAATATACACCAAAAAGAAACCTGTGTAAAACAAAAAGCACCGGAACAATCGGTGCTTTTTTTCATAACTGCGGATAACAGGACTTGAACCTGCACGGGATACCCACTGGTACCTAAAACCAGCGCGTCTGCCAATTCCGCCATATCCGCATTTCTCTGAATGATAACTTACAACAATTCATAACTTCTCAGAGAGGTTCGGGAAAATACAGTATCCTGTTACTGAATCACCATACTTCCCGTTATTTTTTATATCATATCGAAATCTTCCTGCATTTACAGGGCTGCTCCCTCATGACATAAAAACAGCGGAAACCTTGTAATAAGATTTCCGCTATTCAATGAGCATCGGGGATTCGAACCCCGGACAACTTGATTAAAAGTCAAGTGCTCTACCGACTGAGCTAATGCTCCATATTTAGACTGGGCTAGCTGGATTCGAACCAGCGAATGCAGCAGTCAAAGTGCTGTGCCTTACCGCTTGGCGATAGCCAAAGGCGAAGGGTGGATACAGGGATTCGAACCCTGGGCCTCCAGAGCCACAATCTGGCGCGCTAACCAACTGCGCTATACCCACCACAGCGTGCCTGAAGGGATTCGAACCCCCGACCCACGGCTTAGAAGGCCGTTGCTCTATCCAGCTGAGCTACAGACACATTTCTCTGTTCATACAGAGAAGCGGGTGATGGGAATCGAACCCACGTATCTAGCTTGGAAGGCTAGTGTTCTACCATTGAACTACACCCGCATTTCGCTGAAACGGTAATGTTGTTGTTACAGCAGTCGGGGTGACAGGATTCGAACCTGCGGCCTCCTGGTCCCAAACCAGGCGCTCTAGCCAAGCTGAGCCACACCCCGCTGTTTCTTTATTTATTTGTGCTTCGTTGTCCGACGCAAGACATATTATATGGTAAGCCACCCCAAAAGTCAACACTTTTTTTTAAATTTTTTCGATTTTTTTTCAAAAAGTGGTTTCCAGGGGGGCAAAAAAGTCCGGAAGCCCTTGATTTTAGCGGGTTTCCGGACTTTTAAGTTTTTGAAAAAATCTCGGATTTTTCTTCGAAAAAGGTACTTTTCGGAGCAGATTTTGAGATTTTTTGTAAAAAATATTTTTTTCACACAAATAAAAAATCTTATCTTTTTCTCAAAGATATTTAATCTCTACCTGCAGATCTTTTCCCTCTTCCACATCCATAACCGCATAGCTCGGTCTGCGTCCCTGCTGTCTTGGAAAGGTCAGGCTTCCCGGATTGATGACAAGAATCCCGTCCTCTTCTTCCACAACCGGTCTGTGAGTGTGTCCGTAAATGACTGCCTGACAGTCTTTGGCTTTGGTTTTTTCCACGATTTCCTCATGGCCCATGGAAACTCCATAATAATGTCCATGTGTCACCAGAATCCTCTTTCCGCAGAGTTCAATCTGTTCTTCTCTCGGCAGATCTGTGAAAAAGTCATTGTTTCCTGACACCATACAGCATGGACAGTCTACCAGTGCTTCTGTAAAAATTTCCCTGCCTTCCACATCACCGCAGTGGATCAGCAGATCAAACGGAGCTTCCTTATAGACTGCTGCCTCCAGATTTTCATCTTTTCCATGGGTATCACTGACGATCAATACTTTCATTTTGGTCTTTCCTTCACTGTAATTCTTCGCTGAAGGCTTCTTTGACGCTTTCTCTGATTCCTCGTAAAGCCTTTCCTCTATGGCTGATTTTGTTTTTTTCTTCCATGGAAAGTTCTGCAGAAGTGCATCCATATTCCGGAAGGTAAAAAATCGGGTCGTATCCAAAGCCATTCTCTCCCTTCTCTTCGTAGCCAATCCGGCCTTCCATGGTTCCACGTACTGTTTTTACCCTTCCATCCGGAAAAGCGGCTGCAACAGCGCATACGAACCTTGCAGTACGTTTCTCGTCCGGCACTCCGTTTAATCGTTCAATCAGACTGGAATTTTTGATATGATAGGAAGTATCCTCTCCCATATAACGGGCAGAATAAATTCCCGGTTCTTTATTCAGATAATCGATCTCCAGTCCGGAATCATCAGCCAGAGTGATCTCTCCTGTCATTTCACAGATTGTTCTGGCCTTGATCACAGCGTTTTCTTCAAAGGTAGAGCCATTTTCTACGATATCCGCATGGATTCCCGCTTCTTTCATGGAAACCACTTCTACGTCCATATCTGCAAGAATCTCACGGATTTCCCTCATCTTGTCCTGATTGCTGGTGGCAAAAATTATTTTTTTCATAATGTGTATCCTCTGTTTTTGTTTTTCCTGCCGCCTGACACGGCAGTGATCCATTATTTATGAATATAGTATTACAATTCCTATTTTGTTTATCGAATCTTCTCTTATTTCTGGTTTTTCTTCGGCGGGCGTGGTCCCAGGAACTGATAATAGTAGGTTTTCAGCATTCCGTTGTAGATTTTACGGTTTTTATCTGCCTTTCTTCCAATATCATTCTCTGCTTTTTCATAAGATGTGATCAGATACATGGACCACTTGTCCAGTCGTTCATAGCTTTCTCCGATCTCACGGTAAAGCTGTGCCAGATTCTCTTTTTCTTCCAGTCGTTCTCCATACGGAGGGTTTGTGATGATAAATCCATACGGTTTCGGATGTCTGAGCTCTTTTACAGGGCGCTGCTGGAAATGGATGAGTTTGTCTACCCCTGCCATTTTTGCATTGGCTCTGGCGGCTTTCAGCGCCTCAGAATCAATATCAAAGCCCTGGATATCTGTATCAATGTTTAAATTCACTCTGTCCTGGGCTTCTTCAATGGCATCATACCAGCACTTTCTCGGCACCAGATGCTTCCAGTCTTCCGCAAGGAAAGAGCGGTTCATTCCCGGTGCGATATCCGCTGCCATCATTGCCGCTTCAATCGGAAATGTTCCACTTCCGCAGAAAGGGTCTACCAGAATTCTGTCTTTGTTCCATGGAGTCAGCATGATCAGTGCAGATGCCAGTGTCTCTGTGATCGGAGCCTTCACTGTCATCTTACGGTAGCCTCTCTTATGCAGGGACACTCCGGAAGTGTCGATCCCGATCGTTGCCACATCCTTCATAAATGCAACACGGATTGGAAAGCTTGCGCCGTCCTCCTCAAACCAGGATACGCCGTAGACGCCCTTTAAACGCTCTACAATGGCTTTTTTCATGATAGACTGGATATCTGAAGGGCTGAAGAGTTTACTCTTCACAGAATTGGCTTTTGCCACCCAAAATCTGCCATCCTTGGGGATATAGTTTTCCCATGGCAGTGCTTTTGTTTTCTCAAACAGCTCATCAAATGTTTCTGCTTTCACTTCTGCAACTTTCAGAAGGATTCTCTCTGTGGAACGCAAAAAGACATTGGCATCTGCGATTCCCTGCGCATCTGCCTCAAAAGTTACCTTTCCATCCTCCACTTTTACGATCTCATATCCCAGGTCCAGGATTTCACGCTTTAACACTGCCTCCATTCCAAAATGACAGGGCGCGATCAGTTCAAATTTTTCCATTCTTTATCCTTTCCGGTATTTCGTTTTATAACAGGCAGGTCCCCACTTTCTATTGCTTATTGATTATTGCTCTTTGCAATTGAAACAGAGAACTTACCTGATTCGGTTAAAGTCCAATACTTTTTACTATATTTCCCTCAAAATCTTTAATAGAAAAAACGCCATCTTCATAGATTGCATAAGTCGGTGGATTTCCTTCCTTCGGAATGGAAACAGATCCCGGGTTCAGCAGGGTGTAGCCTTTGCGCAGCTCTGCTCTGAGTACATGTGTGTGTCCATGGATCAGGATGTCTCCTTCCCGAAGAGGCGGCAGATTGTTTTCATTGTAAACATGTCCATGTGTGGCATAAAAAGTTCTGCCTTCCAGATTCAGGATGCAGTAATCTGCCATTACAGGGAACTGGAGCACCATCTGGTCTACTTCTGCCTCACAGTTTCCTCTTACTGCATAAATCTCGTTTTTCATGGCATTCAGCATAGGAATAACTTCCTTCGGTGCATATTCCTTCGGAAGATCATTTCTCGGTCCATGATAAAGCAGATCGCCCAGCAGTACCAGGCGTTCTGCTTTTTCTTCTTTATACGCGTCGAGCATTTTTCTGCAATAATATGCAGAACCATGGATATCTGATGCAAACATATATTTCATAGTGTGTACTCTCCTCTTTCAATGGTTTTGTCCTACTGTCTGCATTGCAAAATATATAAAAATGTTGTAAACGCACAACAGACAGTAACATTTTTTCTCTCTTACACCTTATCATGCCTAAGAAGAAATTACAAGATTTCTTCCTCTATATGCCTCAAAACCACCAATCACAGACCGGGTCCTGTGGCCTTTTTTCGCGAGCTGACGGGCAAGAAGCAGACTTGCGCCGCCACGGTCGCAGTACAACACCAGAGTTTTATCCAGAGGAAACTCCGTATATTCGTCAATTTCACTGTAAGGAATATTGACTGCCCCTTTCACATGGCTTTTTCCATACTCCTCTCTGTCACGCAGATCTATGATCAATGTGTCCCTGCGGTCCACATAATAATCCAGCATTTTTGCAGAAATCGTTTCCACCGGAAACATGGCAGACTCCTTTTTGTTATATCTTATGTAAAAAATCCCCGGATGTTAAAAAGCTCTGACCGGACAATGCGAAATTCCGCTGTCCGTTCAGAGCTTTTCCTGTCAGACGTATAAAGGTGTCTGTTCTTTCATTCAGATCAGGTTGAGTAAAGCACCTGCCTTACTGTTCAGATCATCTGAAAAAGTACCTGCTTCACTGCCTGATCAATATCTGGATGTCTCCTCAGAGCTGTAAGATTGAGAAGTTTTATCATTTGTCTTGTTTCTGGTTTTATTTTTTGTGTCTGCCTCGTAACCGCTTCTTACATTTTCTGTGCGGTCCATTTCATTTCCGTAAGTGTTTTTGCTGGAAGTTCCTGTGTAGTTTTTGCTGTTTTTGCTTTCAGATTCATAGTTTTTTGCCATTTTTTCATTCCTCCTGATGCTGTTTGTTCACAGAAGTTTTCCCGATTTTATCTGGAAAATTCCCGTGTTCTTTGTAACATTTTTCACCATTTATTATGATGAACAATAACTATTGTTCCAAAAACGCCGGGGAATATTCATCAAAATAGGTTGCTTTTTTCACCAAGCTATATTATAATCTTAATGTAAAAAGAATTTACCCTTCAAAAATTTTTTTTACAAAACCCCTTATTTAATTATTTATACTCCCCTCGAAAGTCCCGGCAGCTCCCCTGTCGGGGCTTTCATTTTATTTATTTTGTATGTATCAGAAAGCGCAGCAGATCCGGTTATCCGCTGCGCTTTTTTGTCTGATGATTTCGTTTTACAGCACAAGGAACCACAGCATAACCTTCTCAGGTCACACTGTGGTTCCATATTATTCTTTTACTGAATTTTCAGTTTTTTCTTATTCAACATCGCCTTTTTCATTTGTAACATATGTCACAAGATTGTCAGAATGAGCTTCTGTGTAAGGCTGTGATTCTACGTCATCAAAGAGGTCTGCGAACTGGTTGGACTGCATTACAAGGTTCAGGATATTGATGGTGCTCTTCTGAAGGTCACCAAGTGTAATGTTATTCTCTTTGTAATATCCTGTGTAGACAATCGTTGTTGTTCCGTCACCATTGTCTGTTACAGTTGCTGCATCACCAATGCCACTGATCAGATCAGAAACTTTTACAGATTCCTGCTCACCGTCTGCATTAACGCTGTCACGTACTGCCTCTTCATAAGCAGAAGTGTCAACTGTCTTTTCAATTGTAACATCGCCTGCTGCATCCAGAACGAATTCACCCCACTGTGTGGTTGCTCTGAGTCCGCCCCAGCTTTCTGCTACATTTACAACCGGATAAATATCATCATCTGCAAATGTCGGTTCTTCATCAGAGAATCCACGGATGGTAATGTCTTCTACGGAGCTTCCTGGCATGATCAGGTCGTTTCCTGCATGCATGGAGATAGATGGTGTGGATTGTCCGCCGCCCCAGTCTGTCATGATCATACCGTCGAATCCCCATTCTCCACGGGTGATATCGGTAAGAAGATCATAATCATCGGCTGCCGGAACACTGTTATTCAGATTGTAAGAGGACATGATACTCATTGGCTGAGCACCTTTGACTGCCATCTCAAAGCCTTTCAGGTAAATCTCTCTGAGAGCACGTTCACTGATTGTATTATTTACTGCATTTCTGTTGTCTTCCTGATTGTTTGCTGCGAAATGTTTGATGCATACACCAACTCCAGGATTGGACTGCACACCCTCTGTCTCTGCGATTGCAACTGTACCTGTGAGATATGGATCTTCTGAATAATATTCAAAGTTACGTCCGCAAAGTGCATTCCTGTGAATGTTCATACCAGGAGCAAGAAGGACGGTTACTCCGAACTCTTTTAACTCTTCTCCGAAAGCAGTTCCCACTTCTTTGATCACATCCGGATCCCATGTCTGTGCAAGGAGTGTTCCGATTGGCCATGCAGTACAGAACTGATAATATTCCTGTCCGTCTTCGCCTTCATATTCCTGTGTGATTCTCAGGCCTGCAGGACCATCTGCAAGGACAACATTCGGAATCTTCTTGGATTCAATATAGATACCTGCTGTCTCACCTGCTGCACCCTGTACAGAGTTCGCCTGTGCACCGATCATGGTTCCGTCACTTACATCATCTACATTTGCTGAAGCAGCTCCTGCTGACTGTCCGGATGCAGATGGGAGTTTATTTCCACCGATAACGATATCTGCCATCTGGGAAACGGTCAGACCAGATACAAATTCTTCCATTGTGATCGTTCCGTCATAAACATCTTTTAAAGTATTCTGGCTGAAATCACCTTCGAGGTTCTTAACTTCTTCTTTATATTCACCATGATATTTGCTTGTAGGTGTGTATCCAAGATTTTCTGCAAGATATTCTGTTTCTGTTGTATCGGATACATAAGCAGTTACCGTTTCATCTTCATATTCAGAAGAATTGTCTACTGTCCTGATATCTGCTGCTGCCAGTGAGATTGCGGTTGCTGCTGCGATCTCGTCTGCTTCACCGTCATAAGTGTAAGGTGTCGCATCTTTATTGGAAAGTTCTGTAATCTCTTTGTCCTGAGCAAGCTGGTTGCTTAACTGCTCGGTCACTGCTGTTTCATCCAGAGAAATTACTGCCGCTGCCTTTGTATTTCTGGAGCTGTTTCCAACACGTACTACATAATCACCAGCTTCCATGATATAAGCTGCTTTTTCCTCAGAATAAGAGGACATCTCAGTTGTATTATAACTGATGGTCAGAGTCTGGCTTTCTCCTGGTGCAAGCTCATCTGTTTTTCCGTAAGCTGCAAGTTCCTGATACGGTTTTTCCAGATCACCTGACGGTGCTGAGAAGTAAACTTCTACAACTTCTTTACCGGAATATTTGTCACCTGTGTTGGTAACTTTGGCTGTTACAGTAACTTTATCTGCATCTGCTGTCACAGAATCTACTGCGATATCAAATGTCGTATAGGATTTTCCATATCCAAACTCATATGCAGGTGTTACGCCAAATGTATCAAAATAACGATATCCTACATAGATTCCATCTGTGTAATCTTCCTGATCTACATTTCCGTCATTGGCTCCGAAGTTCTCTGCTGACGGATAATCGGAATATGCTGCCGGCCATGTGTCGGTCAGTTTTCCGGAAGGAGTTACTTCTCCGTTGAGCACTTTCACAAGTGCGGTTCCGCCTTCCATACCAGCCTGAGACATCAGAAGCATTGCATCCAGACCATCGATCTCATGGAAGAAATTTGTATCGATCACACCACCAACATTCAGCACTACGATCACTTTGTCATATGCTGCGCCAAGTTTGGTCAGGTTGGTTTTTTCATTTTCTGTCAGGTAATAGTCGCCTTCTGTCTCTGTACGGTCAGCACCTTCACCGGAGTTTCTGGAGATTACATAGATCGCTGTGTCTGTTCCATCTGCCTGTCCTGCCGCAACTTCCTCATCTGTAAGTTCCGGGTCCGGCATGGAAAATGTATCCCAGAATCCACCTTCGAACTCTGATTCGCCTTTGTCATAAGCTTCTTCAAAACTGTTCAGCCAGTCTGAAGAGGTGATATTGTATCCTGCATTTTTCAGACCTTCCCAGACAGAAACGGTATATCTCTGGTTTACATCACCGGAACCTGTTCCGCCTTTAACCGTCTTTACGGCACCGCCGCCATATAAAGCAATGTTTCCATCCACTGCGATCGGAAGCACATCATTATTATTTTCGAGAAGTACCATACCCTGAGTAGCGGCTGTCATTGAAATCTGAGCATTTTTAGTTTCACGGTCAGACTGCTCATTCGTTGTAGCCGGTGCTGCAAAAGTTGTAATTCCGCCAGAGGTAAGGATCATGCTTGCGGAAAGTGTTGCCATTACAGCCTTTTTTAATATCTTCTTATTTCTGTTCATTACTCGTCCTCCTTGTGTTTTCCTGTTAAAATTATCATAGCATGAACAGAAAAATTCTCCAATTTAACAAATTTGCTCTCCCTGGCAGTATCTTGTCAATTGCGATGTAAAAACTTGACATTTTATACTTTTTTGCTGTCATACTTAATTTTGTCTGTCAATTTTATGTTGTCAGAGACAAGCGGTTCCATGAGACTGCCAAATCTGATCCCGAAATCTTTTCTGTGTTGCAAAACATTTTCTACTCCATATGTTCCCGGATCTCACCCACACTCGTTCCCGTGTATTTCTTGAACACTTTATAAAAATAGGTAATATTATTGTATCCTGACTGGATGGCAATCTCTTTCACGGAATGTTTTCCCCCGAAAAGCATGCGAAGTGCATTCGCCATCCGGATATCTGTGAGGATTCCCACAAATGTCTGATTCAGCTCCTGTTTCAGCAGACGGCTCAGATAAAAACTGCTGATCCCGGAAATTTCTGCGGTCTGTTCCAGTGAAATATCATCCATATAATGCTTTTCCATATACAGAATGGTTTTTTCCACATATTCTCTGCTTTTCTTTCCCGCCTGTGTATTTTTTACTGTCAGCAGATCCAGACAGTGGCACACCCACTGGCAAAGTTCTTCTTTTGACCTGCATGCCTGTGCCTGGGGCCACAGTATCTGTCTGTCTTTGTTGTAGCGTTCTGCAACATTAAGTTTATCGATCATCGCGCTCTCTATATAAAAGACGGTTCCCATGCTGGCGATCGCTGCTGAGTTTCCTTCCCAGTTCTCATATTCTGTAAGGTCAAAACTTTTCCTTACATACTCTTTTGCCTTTTCTGTCCGTCCGACTTTCATTTCCCTGATCAGCAGTTCGATTAATTCCCTGCTTTCTTTTGGCTTTTGTTTCTTTTTTCCTGTATCGTAAAAGCGGACTCCCTCCTGTTTCTGGCTTCCGGCTGCAATTCTGCATTCTGCCAGCCCGGTAAGCATCTCATAAGGATCCTCCTGCCAGGTACTGACTCCCAGATGGATTTTCTGATATCCTTCTCTTTCTCCGCATCGGAGGATCATGGCCGCTGTATCCTCCATCCACTTTCTTTTTTCGTTTTCTGCAATCTCTCTTCCGGGTGTCAGGAGAAAACAGATTTCATCTTTGTATGTTTTTCCCACACAATATCCAAACTGTCCAAGTTCCGTCTGTACCTTCTCTTTCAGCTCTCTTATTTTCTGTTTTCTTACCGCAGGGTCCAATTCAAAGTTCTTCAGGCAGATCAGAATACATCCTTTATATTCATAATTCATGGCAGACTGCATCATCAGAAAACTTTTCTCATCCGGTTCTCCCAGCATCAGCGAAGACAGAAATTCACTTCCCACCACACCATTGATTTCTTCAATCTGTACCTTCGTCCGGTTTTCTTCATATCTTTTTTCCGCTTCCGCCGATACCTGCTGTGTCACCTTTCGAAGAGTTTCACAGAATGTTTCTCTGTTCAGAGGTTTCAGAATATAATCGGATACTCCCAGTTTCATTGCTTTTTTTGCAAACTGAAATTCACTGTACGCAGAGCTTATGATCACTTTCAGCTCTTTATTGCGTGTCCGGATCATTTCAAGCGCATCCAGACCATTGAGTCCCGGCATATTGATGTCAATGATCGCGATATCCGGATGATTTTTTTCCACGCTGGCAACCAGATCGATCCCATTCTGTACATAGGGAAGGATTTCCATATCCGGAAATTCATTTCGTATCATCATCTCCAGCGCCCTGCATTCTATTTCCTCATCATCTGCAATTATAATTCTGTACATTCTGCTTTCTCCCCCTTATAAACCTCTTTCACTGCTGCCGGCAGTAAAATGCGCACCATGGTTCCTTTTCCCTCAGTGCTGTAAATCTCCATGTCTCCCTGATTTTCGTAAAAAATATGCACTCTCATATAAATATTGCTCAGACCAATCTTTCCGTTTTCCTGATTCTCTCTCATTTCCCTGCGCAGTTCCTGAAGTCTGTCCTCCCCGATTCCGACACCGTTATCCTCAATTTCAACAATTCCCAGATTCTCCTCCGGTTTATATATGGTACGGATCGTGATCACCGCATCGCGAAGTTTCATTCCGACCCCATGCGATACCGCATTTTCCACCAGTGGCTGGAGGATCAGGCTTGGTACATGAATGTCGTGAAAACGCTCATCCAGGTCAAATTCAAACCGGATTCTTTCTCCAAACCGATATTCCTGCAATTCCACATAATGTCCCAGGATTTCAAGCTCCTTAGACAAAGTCACAGACTTATCCGTATAATCCAGCGTATAGCGCAGCAGTCTGGCTGTGCTGTCCAGAAGTGTGATCGTCTGCTCCGCGCCTTCCATATATGCAGTCTGTGAGATCATATTCAGTGTATTAAACAGAAAATGAGGATTGATCTGCATCTGCAGCGCTTTCAGTTCACTGGTTTTAAGCATATTTCGTATTTTCAGATTTTCCAGTTCCTGATCTTTCAGTTTTTCCTGCGCACTTGCATTCTCCTGTATCGTGCGAATTTGCACCTGTATCCTGTGGATCATGGAATTATAGACCTGAATCAGGGTCTGCATTTCCTCTTCTGCCCCCTGTTCCAGATTTACATATTCAATACGGCTCATATCCCGTTTTCCGAACTGCTGCGCATTTTCCGTAAGGTCCTGAATCGGCCGGATCACACTGTTACTGAGTGCCACAATACTTTTTCCCTGTCTGCAAAATACAAATATGACCACTGCTACAATATCCACAATAAACCAGAAATTTCTTTTCGACGCCTGTGCGTTGCGGTAATCCACAGACTCCAGCAGCTCGGAATACAGGTTCTGAAACTGAGATTCCAATGACCGGTATACTTCCTGCGTTTTGTTATAATATTTATTAATGACCGCCTTACTTCCGATCGTCATTTCTTCGCACAAATAACTGTGGTCATAAATCTTTTTGATTCTTTGTATGTACAGCAGAAACATCTGCTCCACATCTCTGATATCTCTGTAAAACTGTTTTCCTGCATGAATTTCCGAAAGTTGTTTCAGTCTTGTCTGATCCGTGGAACACTTTTTCGCAATTTCATTATATACCGACTCATTTCCTTCCAGCGTATAAGTGTAGACATCCCCATTGATATCTTCCAGTGTGTGATAATAAGAATTCAGCAAAAGCATCTGTTCTGTACTTGTCTCATACCCTTTTTCCATATGCTGGTAAATCACCAGTGTCATGATCACAAGCACAAGTGAAACCAAAACTGTGTCTATTACAACCCCCAGAAGCTGTGAGCGAATCGTTTTTGTATTCTTCATGACATCATACAGCTCCTTTCCCGGTTTTCCCACTCTGCTTTCCAGGATTCAAAGTCAAAGTCCTTATCTGCGTTTTCAATTTCTGTATACACGATCCGTTTCTCGCCGCTTTTTCCATTAATACAATCCTTCAGGGTTTTTACTGCCTGATATCCCATTTCCACCGTATCATTCATAACGGAAAAGGTATAGGTTCCATCCTGAAGATATTTATAAATCTCCCGTGACATTCCAAAGCATACAACCTTCATGTTGTTCTTTGAATAGCCTTCTTCCTGCAAAATATCTCCAAGCATATCTGCTGCCGTCTGGTCTGCGCAGAAGATCGCATTGATCCGCTTATTGTCCTGAAGCATTCCGGACACCAGTTTTCGTATCCGGATACGGTCAGAACGACTTTCAAAAGTTTCTTCCACAATCATATTTTTATGTGGATTGATGGCAGAAAGAAATCCTTCCATACGCAGTCTCTGTGCAGAATCATCCGTATCTGAAACGATCATTCCTATATGCGCATTTCCCCCGGTAACAGCGATCATATCCTCTCCTGCCAGCTTTCCGGCTTCTTTGTGGTCCATACCAATATAGCCGCTTTTTTCTCTGCCTTCCAGGTCTGAATCCATCAGAATCACAGGAATACCGGCTTCTTCCGCCTCTTCCACAGCAGCTCCGATCACTTTGGAATTGTTGTTTCCAACTGTAATGATCCCGTCTGATTTCGCATAAACTGCGCTTCGGATCGCTTCTGCCTGTTTTCCCTCATTTGAATTTTTAAAACCTACATATTTGGTATCTGTTCCCAGATCTCTGTCTGCTTCCTCCATTCCTGCTGCCACATCGTCCCAGGTCTGCGGACAGATAAAGGTAAATCTGTACGCCAGCGGCTGCGGCACGTCTTCTGAATACTGATAATATCTGTTTATCGAAAACAGAACCAGCAGATTCAGCAAAAACAACACTCCGTATTTTTTCATTGCTTTTACACTCCCCAAACATACTTTTGTTCATTATACCAAAATTCAGGCAACAAAAAAAGCCACAGACCAGGAAATTCACATTTCCCGCCTGCAGCCTTCTGTCATATTTTTCTTTTCCTTTTTTCATTTTTCCATTTCACACGCGCCATGAAACGCAAAATGCCCTGTAAAATACCCGTAACTGTTCAGTACCTTCACAGTTACAAATAATCATTATTAATTTCAGAATTTACCAGATTTTGGATTCTACTGCTGCTTTCTCAATAGAAAGACCTTTCATGTAGCTGTCCATAAATGCGTTGAAACCTGCAACTCCTTCCGGTTTCGGATCCAGTGTGCTGCTTTCCTGATCTGCAAATACTTTGTTGTCCAGGAATGCTTCAAGAGTTTCGCCTTCTTCTTTGTTTACAAGATAAGAAGCAAGAAGTGCGATTCCCCATGCACCGCCCTCACCGGCAGTAGCCATTACAGATACCGGTGCATTAACTGCATCAGCGAGAATCTGCTGTCCGACACCTTTGGTCTTGAATAATCCGCCATGTCCAAGGAGACGGTCTACTTTTACATTCTCTTTCTCAAACAGAAGGTTCAGACCTACTCTCATGGCACCAAGGCAGGTATAGAGATTGGTTCTCATGAAGTTTGCAAGATTGAATTTGCTCTCAGGAGAACGTACAAATAACGGACGTCCTTCTTCAAATCCTGTCATATGCTCACCTGAGAAGTAGCAGTAGGACAGAAGTCCGCCGCAGTCCGGATCGCCTTCAAGAGCTTTGTTGTAAAGGGTTCCGAAAAGTTTGTTCATATCTACTTCCATACCCATAGCTTCTGCAAATTCCTTAAATACATTTACCCATGCATTCAGGTCAGAAGTACAGTTGTTGGAATGAGCCATAGCTACCAGATGTCCGGATGGAGTGGTAACCATATCGATTTCTTTATATGGTCTGGAAAGTTCTTTTTCCAGAACGATCATTGCGAATACAGAAGTTCCTGCGGAAACATTACCTGTGCGGACTGCAACACTGTTTGTAGCAACCATACCGGTTCCTGCGTCACCTTCCGGAGGGCACATCGGGATTCCGGCTTTCAGTTTGCCTGTTACGTCGAGAAGTTTTGCACCTTCTTCTGTCAGGACACCTGCGTCTTCGCCTGCAACCAGTGCTTTCGGCATAATGTCACGGAGTTTCCATGAGAATCCGTAAGGAGCTACCAGTTCATCAAATTTATCAACCATTTCCTGGTTATAATCAGCCTTGGCTGTATCGATCGGGAACATACCTGCTGCATCACCGATTCCCAGGACTTTCTTACCTGTCAGTTTCCAGTGAACATAAGCTTCCAGAGTTGCAATATAATCAATATCTTTTACATGCTCTTCGCCGTTGAGGATTGCCTGATACAGATGAGCGATACTCCATCTCTGCGGAATGTTGTAGTTGAACAGTTCCATCAGTTTCTCACTTGCTTCACCTGTAATATTGTTTCTCCATGTACGGAACGGTACAAGAAGTTCACCCTCTTTGTTGAAAGGCATATATCCGTGCATCATGGCGCTGACACCGAATGCACCTACAGATTCCAGTTCTACGTCATATTTTGCTTTTACATCTTTTGCCATATCCTGATAGCAGTCCTGGATACCTGTCCAGATATCTTCCAGACTGTATGTCCAGACACCGTTCTCATAACGGTTTTCCCACTCATGTGCGCCGGAAGCGATCGGCTGGTTTTTGTCATCTACGAGTACTGCTTTGATTCTTGTGGAACCGAATTCAATACCAAGTGCTGTTTTGTTTGCAAGGATTGCTGCTTTTGCTTCTGCTGCTCCCATTTTATGTACCTCCCTGTTTCTCTGTTATTCATTCCTGCTGATCATGTAGAAAAATATGATCATATATACAGTCTGACTGACTTTATTATCGCATTTCTTCTGTTGTTTTACTATAGAAATTTTTTACTGTTTTGATGCACTTTTTTTACATATTTTTAGGGCTGCCATTTCAGGCAGTTGGATAAGTTTCAGGCATATACGCAAAACCCATCCTTTCAGTCTCAGCCCGATATGGCAGCCTCTGTATTATAGCGATCCTCTAAAATAACGCATCTTAATCCAGTCCATCAGAGGGTGAAATCCTGCGTCAGATATCTTTGCCGTGCGTCAGCACGCCTGCAGATATCTTCCTTGTCTTTCACCCTCTGCTGAACTGTCTTAAATGCATTATTTACGAGGATTGCTATAAATAATCAGGCAGATAAAATCATCCTGATACAGACAAGTCCCCACTCACTGCTTATTACTTTTCACAATTGAAACAGGAAACTTACCTGATTCGGTTATTTATTTTCTGTATGCAAGTTCATTCCATCTCAGTTCATTCTTGAAGTCGCGGATTGTTGTATCTTTGTCAATATAAACAGCTTCGATACCCATAGCTGCTGCCCAGTCACCCATCTGCTCTGCTGTCAGGTCATAGGAGAATGCTGTATGATGAGCACCGCCTGCAAGGATCCATGCTTCCGCACCTGTCTTAAGATTTGGCTGTGGTGTCCAGAATGCGCTTCCTACAGGAAGTTTCGGCATTGGTTTTTCAACTTTCTTGCAGTCTACATCGTTGATGATCAGACGGAAACGATCGCCAAGGTCGATCAGGGATGTTGCGATAGCCGGACCTGTCTTGCTTGTGAATACAAGTCTTGCAGGATCTTCTCTGTCACCCATGGAAAGCGGGCAAACTTTGATGCCGATCTTGCCATCTGCAACAGACGGGCAAACCTCAAGCATATGAGACTGAAGGATTCCTTCTTTTCCAGGTACCAGGTTGTATGTATAGTCTTCCATCATGGAAGTTCCTTTTGCATCTTTCATTCCTGCTGTCATGACTTTCATCAGACGAACCATTGCTGCTGTCTTCCAGTCACCTTCTGCGCCGAATCCATAGCCTTTTTCCATAAGTCTCTGGATAGCAAGTCCAGGAAGCTGCTGTAAAGCACCAAGATCACCAAAGTGTGTAACGATTGCCTGATAGTTTTTCTCTTCCAGGAATTTCTCAAATCCGATTTCAATCTGAGCCTGAACTGCTACGTGACGTTTGAATTCTTCCGGATCTCTTCCTTCAAGAATAATGTCATATTTGCTGTAATATTCGTCAACTAATGCATCTACATCGCCCTTAGCTACATCTTTTACATAGTCAGCGATCTCATTTACAGGATAAGCGTCAACTTCCCATCCGAATTTGATCTGTGCTTCTACTTTATCGCCTTCTGTAACAGCTACGTTTCTCATATTGTCAGCTACACGGCAGACACGGATATGGCTGCTTTCCATGATACCGATTGCTGTACGCATCCAGGAAGCAAGTCTTTCCTGAACTTCTTTGTCAGCCCAGTGGCCAACGATAACTTTTCTCTCGATTCCCATTCTGGAAACGATATGACCATATTCACGGCCGCCGTGTGCAGACTGGTTCTCGTTCATGAAGTCCATATCGATGGTGTCATAAGGAATTTCTTCATTAAACTGTGTATGCAGATGGCAAAGTGGTTTTCTGTATTCTTTCAGACCAAGAATCCAGGATTTTGCCGGTGAGAAAGTATGCATCCATGTGATAACACCTGCGCAGTCCTCATCTGCATTTGCTTCATTAAATGTTTTACGGATCAGTTCGTTTGTGATCAGTGTTGGTTTCCATACAAGTTCGAATGGAAGAACACCGCTCTTATTTAATTCTTCTACGATGATTTTGGAATGCTCTGCAACTTTTCTTAAGCACTCATCTCCGTAAAGATCCTGTGAACCTGTGCAAAACCAGAATTTGTAATTTCTTCCTGTTTTCATGATAAAATTCCTCCCTGGATTTTTTTATTATTTTTTCAGATCTCTGCGATCTGTGTATTTACTGTATTATCTGTTTCCTGTACTGTGCATTTCCTGCCATACGCATTCCTTGCATCATTACATTGTGTGTTTTCTGCAGGATCCTCTGACGATCAGTTCCGGCTGGATCAGTCTTTCAACTTTGCTCTCTTCTTCAGGAACTCCGTTGATCTTCTCCAGAATCAGTTCTGCTGCCATTTCTCCCAGTTTTTCCTGAGGATGTGCGATGGTTGTAATCCCGTTTCCTCTCTGCGCATACAGAGAATTGTCATAACCGGTGATGGAAATATCTTCCGGAATCCTGATGCCCAGCTTTTCCAGTTCTTCCATAACCTGAACTGCGATCTGGTCATTATAGCAGACAATTCCATCCGGAAGCTGTCCACTCAGCACCATCTCTTTGGCCATCAGAGCCGGTTTTACTTTCCTGTCCTCAGTGTGAAACCATACCACATCATCCGGATCGTAGGGAATTCCTGCTTCCTGCAATGCCTGAACGTAACCTTTATGACGTTTCATTCCCTGCATATCGTCTGCCTTGAAAAATCCCTTGATCTTCCTATGTCCCAGTTCCAGCAGATATCTGGTCACCAGATAACCGCCTTTTGTATCATCCATAAGAATGTGTGGTTTATCGCGCATTTCCGAGTAAATCCCCTGAATAAACACATACGGGATTTCAAACTTATCCAGATTCTGATAAAGATTGCGGTGTTTGCAGACCATCTCACTTTTGCTCGGTTCAATGATCAGCCCGTCGATATCTTTTTTCAGCAGTTCTTCCAGACATCTTGCCTCTTTCTGTCTGCTGTTTCCTGTATTCTTCAGAATAATGCTGTATCCGCTTTCAGAAAGGACATTGTCCATTCCCTGTATCAGTCTCGGGAAAATATAATCGGAAATATAAGTTGTGACTACCGCTATATTTTTTGATTTCTTAATGTGGCGCATATTCTCAGAACAGTAAGTCCCTTTTCCGTGAAACGCTTCCACATATCCGTCCTGCTCCAGAATCCCCAGTGCTTTTCGTACTGTATGTCTGCTCAGGAAATACTTCTGTGAGAGTTCGTTTTCTGAAGGGAGCTTTTCTCCCGGCCGGATAGCTCCTGAAACAATGTCATTCTTGAGCTGTTCCATCAGCGAGAAATATTTAGGCTTTCCATTATCTGTCATGTCTTCTTCCCTCCTGTATTTAGGATACAACTTGTACGCACATACGAACAAGTTGTTTTTTATGCACAAATTATACAAAATATCAGGAGGTTTTTCATTACTTTTTTCAAATTACTCTATTCTGCCTTTACAATTTCATAACAAATTCCGTGTACTGCCATGCGGATTTCCTTGTCCAGTCTGGAATTACAGGTAATCAGCGTCACCATTCTCTGCGTTTCCTGCGGCATCACTCCGGTATCATACATGGAGTTTTCCTTTAAAATTGACAGTTGCAACTTGTATGCACGACTTTTCAACTGGTACCCATACTCAAAGGCTGCACTCCGCGGCGCCGCCTGCTCCACAGAAAAAATCCGGTAAAAATATTTCCTCTCGGGAGTTGTAATCTCAAACGTTGGACAGCTCTGAAGAAACTCCGGACGTTCATAACGGTTCAGATTCGCAAACATCATGTTTCCTTCCATGTTGTGTCCATAGAGAAAGCTGTGCGAGTCCGTCAGATTTTTTTTATTGTCATGTCCCAAAAAAACACATCCAAACAGATCCTCTTTTCCCTGAAAATTATGCTTCAGATAATATTCATCATCGATTCCCTGTACAACAGGATAAGAAATATCAGCACCCGGAATGGTAATCCAGGCAGCCACCTCCGGGTTGATCTTTCTTAAATTTCCCAGGAAATCCCGAAGGATTCCCTGATCTTATCTGCCTTGCTTTCCTGTTTCTTTTTGCTCTTTTCAGCTTTCTTTTTCTCTGTGCCAGTCGTACTGTCTGTGTTTTCTTTCTTCTTTTTCTCTTTCTTTTTATCTTTTCTGTCAGCTTCTTCATCATCCGCGTCTGTTTTACTGTCCTCTCCGGCCTCTTTTGGAGAAAACTTTCCATTGCTTCCTTGCGAATCCTCCAGACCTTTGTCCGTTTCTGCACCCAGGGCAAGAAGGGAAATGGCTTCATACCCTTCCTTTGCCACCCGGTTCTGTTCATAGCTTTTCACATAGAAACTTCCACAATAGATCAGAAGCCCCAATGCTGCCAGAATCATATTCAGAGCCAGAAACTTTCGTTTTTTCATCTGCGGGATTCTCCTTCAGAATTTTTCCGGCTCTGCATCATCCCGTCTGCTGTTCTCCCTTTTCCTGCACGTCCGTAAATAACAGTTCCTGCTGTGAGCAACAGTATTCCCAGTACACTCATTACAGCCATGGCTCTGAATGGTCTGCTGTCTCCTGTCTTGGAGCTTCCGGCAACTGAACCTCCCTGATAGCTTCCATAACCGGAAGAATATCCACCGGTATTACCATAGCCACTGGTTCCATTATTTCCTGTTCCGGTTCCATTACCGCTGCCGCTTCCACTGTTGTTTCCGTTATTATTTCCACTGTTATAGGACGGTGCCGGAGTTCTTGTCGGAGCCTGCGTCATTTTCGGACAGGTTCCTGGTTGAGCCGGGGTCGGGGCTGGGGTATTTTTCGGTGTCTCCGTTGTATCCGGTGCTTTCGTCGGTTCCGGTGCCGGGGTCTCCGATGGTTCCTTTATTGGCTCCGGGTTTTCTGTCGGCTTTGGTGTTTCTGTCGGTTCCGGGGTTTCTGTTGGTCCTGGTGTTTCTGTTGGCTCTGGTGTTTCTGTTGGCTCTGGTGTTTCCGTCGGTTCCGGAGTCGGAGTTCCTGTTGGTTCCGGATCTGGTTCCTCTGCCGCTTTTACAGATACTTCCTGCTGTGTGGTAACTTCCGGGGAAAGTTTTCCTCTGGCACCTGCCACATTAACGATCCGTTCCGTTTCTGTTCCTTCCACAGTAAACAGAACCTCATAACATACTTCGATCTTATCCATGTCAGATAAAGTGGTTCCTGTATTTACCATAAATCCGGTATCTGACACATCTGCTTTGATGTCTCTTAATTCCACACCGTTTTTCTTTACCAGAATGCTGTCTTTCTTTATCACTGCGCCCGGTGTCTGGATAGCATCTTCTATCACAATATTATTGTCTGACACATCTTCCCGCAGCTGTCTGACAGTCAGTTTATAGTATCCTGTTTCTCCGGAAACATACTCTTTTTTGTCAGATTCCTTGATGAGCTCCAGAAGAGGGCTGTGGATCTCCACCTCTTCTTCTGCAGATACCGGTACATTTTCCCGGCTGTTTACCACTGCTGTATTATGCACGTTCTGTCCTGCAAGAGAAGGATCTACGACTGCTGCCTGGTATTCCACGATCATATTTTTCTGTTCCCTGCAATCCAGCGGATTAAACATTACCTGTTCAAACATACCGCCTTTCTCATTATCACAGATCTGGTATCTGATATCTTTGATCAGATTTCTTCCTGTTGAAACCACAAATGTGTTATCATCATTTGCTTCCACTCCTGCATCCACCAGATTTCCTTTTTCATCCATCAGGACAATGGAATCTTTCAGCAGACGTACTCCCGGTGTATCCATCACATCACTGATCACCACATCACGCGCCACACATCCTGGCTGTTCCTGTGAAACACTAATACGATATGTAATAACGTCTCCATATTTATAAGATGGTTTATCAGCTGTTTTCTCCACATTCAGAACCGGAGAGTTCACCCAGATCTTAGAAGCTGCTTTTACCTGTGCTGCATTGTCCGCATAAGCCTGTGCTGTATTTACAACTTCCAGACCATTCATGTTTTCCTGTACTGTGCAATGGAAGTTTACAGTAACCGGCGTCTGATAGGGAAGATCAGAAATACTTGCGATCCATCCGGTTCCCTGTCTCACGATCTGGCAGTTTACCGGTTTTTCTACTGTTTCCCCGTAATTCTCCGGATTCCGTTCATTCCCTGCATCGTCTGTACCCGCTACCGGATTCTGAATCGTCGCTGGAACACCCTCAATCGTTACCGCATCTTCTCCATCATCCAGCCTCAGACCTTCCGGAAGGGACAGATCACTGATCACCAGATTTCTGGCGATAGAACCCTTCTGAAGATTATTTACAGTAACCTGATAATAAATCTGCTCTCCAACCCGGAATTCATTTTCTGCCCTGCCGTCTTCAGCAGCCAGATATGGATTCCGGAATCCTTTTTCAACAGAAAGGACTGCTGTATTTACATAAACTTCCGCGTCATCTGCTGCCACCGGAGCATTCTGTGCCTGTACATTTGCCACATTGATACTTTCCATTCCATTTGCAGCTTCTGTAACTGTACAAAGGAAGGAGATCGTAACCGGAACCCCGTATGGAAGATCTGAAAGATTCAGTCTCCATCCGGCTCCTTCCGGAACAAATTCATAGCTGACCGGTTTTTCTACTGTCTCATTATAAAATTCCGGATTCAACTGACCTGGAATATCCGGCGTTCCTGCTGCCGGCTGAGTAATGCTCTGTGGGATTCCGGTCACAGATACACTGTCCGGAGAAGTCAGTGCCAGGCCAGCCGGCATTTCAGTATCCCAGATGGTTACATTTCTGGCAATGGTTCCTTCTCTTGTGTTTTCTACGACTACCTGATATTCTACCTCTTCTCCAACCTGCCACTCATAATGATCCGCAGTCTTTTCAATCCGGAATTCTCCGGTATTTACATAGACTTCCGCATCATCTGATTTCTCCGGCGCATTGGAAGATGTTACACTTGCCACATTTACGCTTTCATGTCCGTTTGCATTTTCCAGTGCTGTACAGTGGAAAATGATCGTAACCGGCAGACTGTATGGAACATAGGAACAGTAAAAAGAAAATCCGTTTTCATCCGCTTCCAGATGAGACTCTGTCTGCCGTAATTCAAATGCCTGTCCTGTCTTTTTGTCCGGTACCGGATAGTTGATCTGCTGCTGTACTCCCAGCACTTCTATTCCCTGCATTCCTCCTGACAGGACAAGTCCTTCCGGTAAACCAATATCTGTAATATTTACATCCTTTGCAATCGTACCCGGAGTCACATTGTTCACTACAATTCTGTAAGCAACCTCTTCCCCTGCCTGCCATTCATATCTGTCTGCTGTTTTGTCAATTTCAATCTGCGGAGTATTTATCCACGCTTCTGCCATATCTTTGCGGGTTTCCTGTTCTCCGGTTTTCGGATTAAGAAGGTTTTGTGCTGTAGCAGATACAATATTTTCCCATTCCTGACCATTGGAGACATCCAGAGCCTGACATTTAAACTGTACGTGAATGCTTTCTCCATATTTCAGAACCGGGCACTCCACGCGCCATCCATTCTCTCCCTGTCTGGTGAGTGTACACGGAGCTGCTCCTGCACTGGTCTGCGCCGTATACTGTCCTTCCAGAAGCTGCAAAGATGCAGGAATCTCATCTGTAACAACTACATTCAGAGCCTGTACATACGGTTTTGTCTGTGTTACAACTACCTCGTAATCTACGATATCCCCTGTCATCCATTCATATCTGGAAGTATTCTTGGAAACTTCCAGCTCCGGCGGAATGATTCCTTTTACCCATACAGTTTCCGTATCCATGGTACCGCCGGTTCCATTTCCACGCTCATAACTCATTGTCGCATGGTTTGGTACAAAAATTGTATACCCATCTTCCGTCAGATACCGGGACGCATCAATCTCTGTTTCTGGTCTTCTGTGTACTCTTAATGTAAACGTATAAATCTGGTTATCTGTGAACGCTTCATCCTGAAGATATTCCTGTCTGGCATTGCAGACAATATGCTGGCCTTCCGTTGATATCTGAAACTGCTCTGTAACATTCTGCCCTACATCATTGGTCACAGAAATCTTAGAAACATCATCTATCACAAGACAGTCTTCCAGAGTATCTTCCACAACAAATGATTTCAGTCTGTTCGGTGTCACTTCCGTCTGGATCATATACTGAAATTCATCACATTCCTTCATTTCAAAAGGCTGCTCTTTGGTTGCTGTCGAAGCTTCTTCCCAGGTACATCCGGTTTCTCCGACTCTTTTCTCCGGCTGTTTCTTCATTTCAACACCGCCGAAACCATAGGAAGTGAAATCAAAATATGCATATCCTTTGCAGAATTTCTGTCCCTGGAAAGTCTCACAGTAAGTACGTCCGGATTCATCCACGTATTTGTTCTTTACACCCTGCACCCATTTTTCCAAAGCCCCGGCTTTATTGATACTGTTTGCCCTGCTTTCATCCCACATGTCCAGTTTCTCCTGATGAGAGAAAACAAGGTTAAAGTTGTCCGTATCATAGATCATATTCAGCCAGCCTTTTTTATCATCAGGATCAATGGCCTCATTCTGAGATCCTACATAAGTTCCGTTTACTTTCAGAAAGTCATTACCCTCAAGAATATAAACATCCTGCAGATTACTGTCCGGCGGAATCTCCACACCCTGCGCAGCATCAATATCGCGAATCGTTCCATGACCGCTGACAGGCAGTACTTCTTCTGTTCCATGTTTCAGAAACTGGAAATTTACCTTTGCAGACCCTACAGAATAAATAAAAACACCAATACTGTTTCTGGAAAATCCGACTACCGGATAAGATTCATTATTTTTCCAGGCAAATGTCATTCCGCCATTATTTTCTGTTTTACTGATCGGTGTCCGGATGTCATAACGTTCTTCCGCATTCTGTACTCCCATAAGAGTCAGACGGACATCCACGATATTTCCTGCCGCATCTCTGCCGATATTATTGTACCGGATTCCTGCACTGCCCGGTTTGTAATTTTCCGATACACGGACAGTTTCCGCATCACGGTCGCTCCTTCCATGATCCGAGAATGCTTCCCTGTCCTTATTATCGCATCCAAAAGTTTCATATGAGGTAACTCCCGGCTGATACTTCATATTAAAACGATAATCGTAGTCAATCATCTCTTCATCTTTCCAGGTTCCAATTGAATTCACTGCCGCATGCACCACACTGCCTGAAGCCACCGGCAAAAGACTCAGGACCGCCTGCAGCACAAACAGCAATGCAAGAAAGAAAGCCCCGAGACGTTCTTTGAGTTTCAGATTTTTTTTCATGTTTTCTCCTTTCCATTTGGATCTGCAAAAAGTATGATTCTTCGCTCTGTACACAACAATACGCTTCGCGGGATATTGCCAATATACAGCATCCGGAAAGTACAACACTTTTTGCAGATATAAATATAAAAATTGTGGGATTTAGCCTGCACCTGGCAGGATTCGTGAATATAAAAATAAGATTGTGATCAGAAATATAAAAAAAAGCAGACAAAAATAATAAGAAAAAACGATTTGAAAAGTGATAAAAAAATGATTTGAAAAATAATAAAAAGAATGGTCAAAAAAAATAATTCATGCTCAGAATCAGAAAAATCAGAAAGCTTCTGCGCCGCAATTTTTTTATCTGTTTGCAGCGCAAAGCTCAGGAATCTGTAAATTTATCGGGCAAATATCTGTATTCCTGCCCGTTTCGGTTATCTCCTAACTATATCTCTTCTTCAGCCAGGAAAGAACTGAGAGAATAATCGCAAGAATGATAAAAAACGGAAGTACCGCTCCGATCACCAGGATCAGTAAAATGATAATGACCGCTGCTCCTGCGATCACCACTGCCTTTCCCTGCCAGGTAGAAAGATCCAGAAACTTCTTCCATCTCTTCTCCGGCTGTGGCGGTGGTTCCATTCCGCTTCCATAGGAAGAATATTCACCATATCCCTCCTCCACATCTCCTCCATCCGTATCGATCAGAGTCTTGGCAATCAGCCTGGGATCTCCGAGCTGTTCCAGAACTTCCTTCTCCGGGCGTCCGCTCCGGACCTGAGATTGTATATAATCTTCATAATATCGTATATGTGCCGCAGCTTTCCCTTCCTGCATCTGACCGGAAAGCTGACTTCTGAGAATATCCAAAAATTCTGTTCTGTTCATAACGCAGTCTCCATTTTACAATATTCTTATCTGATGTACTGATTTACCATTGTCTCAGGCAAATCAGCCAAACCTGAATCAGATAAGTTTTCTGAAGCTTCGTAAGCAGCAAAAGTTACAAATTTATCCGCCTTACGGAAGCAGTCATCTTAGTGCTTCTATTCTAACATACTTTGTCAGGATAACAACTAATATAATCATTAATTTTTTATGAAATCCTTATAAACTGTTACTGTTCACTCCGTTCTCAGTAACACGCTTCGCGATGCACAGAATTTATGCTAATCGCATAAATTCGCGCCATATGTCTCGGGTTTTCTGTGACCTTCGCTCACAAAAAACACCTCGCGGGATATTACCAGTGAACAGTAAC
>NZ_QUDO01000109.1 GCF_003477525.1 Ruminococcus sp. AF41-9 | reverse complement strand
GTCGAATTTATTTTGGCAATCTTCAAAAATTTCTGCCAAAGTGAGTTGCTTATATGTTATCATGTAGGTATATCTCCTTTAGGTGGATTGGTTGATAGTTTCTCGACAATTCTATTTTACCATAAACCTTGAGGAGATATTTTATTTTTAACAAGAAAAAATGCCGTATTTATGCGTTTTTTGGCGTTTCGCAAACGCCTATTATGTTTGTGAAGGAAAGGAGAATGTAAGAATGGCAAAATCAACAAAAAGTTATGAAGAACGAATGCTTGAAATGGAAAAGAAGGAACAGGAAAGCCTTGAAAAAGCAAAACGATATGCAGCACAGAAGAAAGAACTTGATCGAGTAGGAGACGGCTTTTGCCGCCGACCTCTCACACCACCGGACATGCGGTTCCGCATCCGGCGGTTCAGTTAACTTGACATCTCGCTTTACAAAGATATTCCTCTGCTGAGAGTAAACCAAATTTCTTCAAACGTGCATTTGACATCGCATAACAAACAGTTTTTGTACGGCACACTCGGGCATATCCATGAGATCCCGCCGCACACCTTGCATTCTTTTTACTAATACCCAGTTTTACCAAATTTTTATATCTGGTTTTTGGATTTTTCCAATGTTTCCATATGCACATCCTGAATCTATACCTGATTACTGTATCAAGTTTTCGGGTTACTGTAAGAATTGAGCCAATTTTAAAGTAATTAATCCATCCTCTTACTACCTCCGCTATCTTTTTCGCTTTGTATGAATTACTCACACTCCACTTGCGGCTTGTAAGTTCCCTGACTTTCTTCATTACTTTATCCAATGACTTTTTCGGAACTTTCATCCTATATTTCTTTTCCTGAAATTGATAATAAAAAGCAAATCCCAGATATTGTATTTCGGTAGGTCTGCCTATTCTACTCTTGTCCTTGTTCACTTTTAACCGCAGGACATTCTCAATATATTTCGTGACTGATTTCATTACTCGTATCGCAGCTTTTTCACTTCTGACAAGAATAATACAATCATCTGCATATCGTACAAATCTAAGTCCCCGACTTTCAAGTTCCCAATCCAGTTCATTTAACAGTATATTTGCAAGAAGCGGCGAGATATTTCCTCCTTGTGGGGTTCCAATCTCTGTTTCTTCCATTTGTTCTCCGACCATGACTCCACTTACCAGAAATTTTCGGATTAGTGAAAGTGTTTTCCCATCCTTGATTTCTTTGTTCAGAATAGATATCATCTTATCATGTTCTACTGTATCAAAGAACTTTTCCAGATCAATATCAACGACCCAGTTATATCCCTCATTCATGTATTCAGTCGCTTTTAACACTGCCTGTTGTGCACTCTTTCCGGGTCTGAATCCATAACTGTTTGTATGAAATTTCCGTTCATATATAGGTGTTAATACCTGTGCAGCCGCCTGTTGAATCATGCGGTCTGTAACTGTAGGTATTCCAAGTTTTCGTTTACTTCCATTATCTTTAGGAATCTCCACCCTTTTTACTGGCATTGGTTTATATGACTGATTTCTTATACTCTCTCTGAGTTGATGACCATTTTCTTTCAAATGAGAAAGCAGGTCATTCCATTCCATTCCGTCTATCCCTGCCGCACCCTTATTCTTTATTACTTGTTTATAAGCACGGTTCATATTTTCATTTGACAGAATGTCATCTATAAATATTCTTTGTTTCTCCATGCGTTGTTTCCTTTCCCTTTCGTGAGCTTCAACCACATAGTACTTGTGGTACCCCTCTCGGCATGTGTATTGTCAGAGACTCTCAATTGGGACTTACTCCAACTGATTAACTGTTCCGTCCTTCGCTCCATCCCCATTACAGAGACTTCTTCACTACTATGACGTCTGCTGACTTCCTATGGTTCGTTGTTACTATGGCTAATGGTACCACCCATAGGATCTCCCACGGTTAAAAACGTCATCTTTCCCATCATCTATCCGCCATGTCTACTACCAGTCCTTTGTTAGCTATCGGACTTCAACCTATTCAGCGGTCTTATCCGGACTGTAAGCCTTATACATGATTTCTGTTCGTCGGACCAATGGTTTGCCTCAGGCTTCCTTCAGATTCCACTTTACAGTGGACACCCTTGCCATATTGACTATGCGCTTCCCGCTAACGGGTACGCTTAGGACTTTCACCTTTAAGAATAACGTTCGCGCCGGGCGAACTGAATTACTCGGTAACTGAGTTACCAGAGCATCTGAATTAAGGCGGGATACCGCCTTTTTTCAGGGTGCATCCATGGCACCACTACTGTTTGCTCTTTAGAGCTATACAGCTACTTTTATTATTTCCGGTGTTTTCAGTCCGGTTACGGACAGTTCTTTTTTTACTCCGGATACGGAGTGATATTTTCTCAGGATATTATATGCGCCTACCGCATCTGCATTATAGACTCTGTTTCCATCCCTATATGATCCTCTCTCTTTCCGGTTGGACGGTTCCGCATATCTTTTCCCTACTTCCGGTGACAGCGGACTGCACTGGCTGGTATAACTTTCTTCCTGTTTTACAAAACGGATCCCATATCTTTTCAGCTTATATTCCAGCATGATATAGATCCTGTTATACGGCAGGCTGTGGAACTTCTGGTTTGTCCTGTGTCCCAGGTCTTTTTCTCTCCGGATGTTCCGGATATCCCCTGTAACGACACAGGTGATCCCCTGTTCCCGGCAGTATTCTGCAAGATATCTTGTGATCTTGTGCAGATAGTCCGTTACTGAGTCATGTTTTCTCTTATATAACTTCCTGATATGTTTTGATGTGACCGGATGCTTTACTCCCTTTCCGGACTGCTGCCCATACCACTGGGCCTGCACCCTTGCGATCTCTTTATGGAAATATCTTTCCAATTCAAGGTACTTCCTGCCCAGGATAAACGTCTTCCCATTTTCAGAATCATAACACGTCATAAGGTTGTGAAGCCCCAGATCAACAGACAGTTCATGTCCGTTCTGTGGAAGTTCTTCCTGGTCAGGAACCTCATAAACAACAATAATTTTACAGCTTCCCTTCTCCGGCGGATAGATCCGCATCTGTTTGATCTGATCCATGCCCCTGAAAATCTTATTTTCAAGGTAAAGAAAGTTTTCATGGATCTGATATGTTTCTTCCATATATTTTTTTAATGTCTTTGGAAGGGACAGGCGGACTCTGTCCGTATCCCGCTCATGCACGATCCCCATCTGCATATAGGTAATGGGGATACTTTCCTGCTTAAACCGCGGCGGTCTGGGAGTCTCGATCCCCCCGGATCTTTTCAGGGCATAGAAAGACTTCCATGCCTTGTCCAGCAGCTTGCAGAC
>NZ_QUDO01000108.1 GCF_003477525.1 Ruminococcus sp. AF41-9 | reverse complement strand
TAACTGCGCTGGCCTAAGTTACAGGCGTATCCGCCGATATTTAGTCTGACGCCTAAAGCGTCTGGAAGCACGCGACTTCAGTCGTGTGAGGATAAAGTTTTTAATTCACCAGCAAAAGAAAAAATTAAAATGAATGAGGATGTCCTTCAGGGTATGAAGCCCTGAGGGATAATTTTATGTAAGCGGATATTATTCTAATAAGCGCAATGGATGCCTCCATACCACAAGTGGTATAATTGTAGAACAAATTTATGTGCTGCTACAAGCGAGTAAGAATACGCCGACATGCAGATACTGTTTAATGTGCTCCTGGGGCTTATAGCGATCCTCTAAAATAACGCATCTTAATCCAGTCTATCAGAGGGTGAAATCCTGCGTCAGATATCTTTGCCGTGCGTCAGCACGCCTGCAGATATCTTCCTTGTCTTTCACCCTCTGCTGAACTGTCTTAAATGCATTATTTACGAGGTTTGCTATAGAATACAGGAAATTAACGGTCCGAAATACTCAGATGTATTACATCAACCGAACAATATCTGTTGAAAGGCAGTTAGGCAAAGCTGGTATTTGAAGCAATCGTTGAAGAACGTAAACAATATGAAAAGAATCGTCGGCGTAGAGGAAGATACTTTTTCGATGGAGACTACATCTGTTGTTCAACTTATGGAAAACCGAGAAGTAAGAACTTTCACTGGAAACACTATAAACAGTTATTGCAGGGACAGGACTTCCTGATATTCGGTGGCATGATCTGAGAAGTACATATTGCATCCTGTTGTTAAAGAATAATTTCTCTCCTAAAGCAGTATCCAAGTTGATGGGACATGCAAGAGAGTTGATAACCATGGATGTATATGGAGATAATGGAAATATTATAGCTGAGGAGATCCCACCGGAATTGCTTTCTTATATGGAAGAGGTATTACCGGAAAAGAAGAAGGATAATACAGAAAATGTTCTGAATACGATGATAAATGTAGAAAAATTTTTAAAGAACTAATGTTCGCCTTGTATATACAATTCCATATTTCCATGATATAATATCTCTTACATTTGAGTGTTAATTCGTCCACGTCAGTTTTACTACTTTTTATAAGTCTACCAAATGTCAAGTGGTGAACAAAATTCGTCGAGAGGCATATTTGGGCAAAATTAGAGAATGTGCTTCGACGAATTTCAGCCTGATAGACGAACTTTTTTGATATAAAAATCAGGAGGTGCTTTTGTGCAGAATTCACAACAAATCTTCAAACTTCATTCCGAATACAAACCAACAGGCGACCAGCCTCAGGCCATCGAAAAACTGGTCAAGGGCTTTAAAGAAGGCAACCAGTTCGAGACTTTGCTGGGTGTCACAGGCTCCGGTAAGACGTTCACTATGGCGAACGTCATTGCTCAGCTTAACAAGCCAACTTTGGTACTTGCGCACAATAAAACACTGGCAGCACAGCTGTACGGTGAGTTTAAGGAATTCTTCCCTGAGAACGCAGTGGAATACTTTGTTTCCTACTATGATTATTATCAGCCGGAAGCCTATGTCCCATCCACAGACACCTACATCGCAAAAGACTCCGCAGTCAACGATGAGATTGATAAACTCCGCCTATCCGCAACCGCAGCGATGTCCGAGCGGAAAGACGTAATCATCGTCTCCTCCGTATCCTGCATCTATGGCTTAGGTTCTCCGAAAGATTTCCAGGATATGATGATTTCCCTCAGACCCGGAATGATCAAAGACAGAGACGAAGTCATCCGCCAGCTTGTAGATATCCAGTACACACGAAACGACATGGACTTCCATCGCGGTACGTTCAGAGTCCACGGCGATACCCTGGAAATTTTCCCTGCAAACTACTCAGACAGAGCAATCCGTGTAGAATTTTTCGGTGATGAAATAGACAGGATTACAGACATCGATGTACTTACCGGAGAGATTAAATGCATAAATCAGCACGTTGGAATCTTCCCGGCATCCCATTATGTTGTTCCCATGGAACAGATTCAAAGAGCAGCAACAGCCATCGAATCAGAGCTGAAAGAACAGGTAGAATATTTCAAAAGCGAAGACAAGCTTCTGGAAGCACAGCGTATTTCCGAACGAACAAACTTCGACATCGAAATGATGAAAGAAACCGGATTCTGCTCCGGAATCGAGAACTACTCCAGACACCTCTCCGGACTCAAACCCGGTGAACCGCCATATACCCTGATGGACTACTTCGGAGACGATTTTCTTCTTATTATAGATGAGTCTCATATGACGGTTCCACAGGTAGGTGGAATGTACGCCGGTGACCAGAGCAGAAAACAGACTCTGGTAGACTACGGCTTCCGCCTTCCATCAGCCAAAGACAACCGTCCTTTAAGCTTCGAAGAATTCGAATCCAAACTGGATCAGGTTATGTTCGTATCTGCACACCGGGACAATACGAATATGAACACGAACTTCTCCGTGCCGAACAGATCATCCGCCCGACCGGCCTCCTCGACCCGAAAGTCGAAGTCCGTCCAATCGAAGGTCAGATTGACGACCTTGTAGGTGAAGTAAACAAAGAGATTGCAAAAAAACACAAAGTCCTGATCACAACCCTCACCAAACGAATGGCTGAAGATCTGACTGAATACATGAAAGACGTAGGAATCCGCGTCCGCTACCTTCATTCCGACATCGACACCCTTGAACGCGCTCAGATCATCCGTGACATGCGCCTCGATGTCTTTGACGTACTCGTAGGCATCAACCTCCTTCGAGAAGGACTCGACATCCCCGAAATCACATTGGTAGCAATCCTCGATGCCGACAAAGAAGGCTTCCTTCGTTCCGAAACCTCACTCATCCAGACTATCGGACGAGCCGCCCGAAACAGCGAAGGCCATGTCATCATGTACGCCGATAACATGACCGACTCCATGCGCAGAGCCATCGACGAAACCGAACGCCGCCGCACCATCCAGGAAGCCTATAATAAAGAACATGGAATCACTCCAACCACAATCAAGAAAGCAGTCCGTGACCTCATAGCCGTTTCCAAAGCAGTGGCAGAAACCGAAATGAAACTGGAAAAAGATCCGGAATCCATGAATCACAAAGAACTCACCAAACTCATTGCCAAGGTAGAGAAACAAATGCGCGCCGCAGCCGCCGGGCTCAACTTCGAACAGGCCGCCGAGCTCCGCGATAAGATGATCGAACTGAAAAAGAATCTTGATGATCTCGATAAATAATATCTATAGCGATCCTCTAAAATAACGCATCTTAATCCAGTCCATCAGAGGGTGAAATCCTGCGTCAGATATCTTTGCCGTGCGTCAGCACGCCTGCAGATATCTTCCTTGTC
>NZ_QUDO01000107.1 GCF_003477525.1 Ruminococcus sp. AF41-9 | reverse complement strand
CCAAAACATTACAAAGGAAAGTGACCCTGTACGATAAAAACATTATACAACGAAAAAACACTGATTGGTAGACTTCATCAATATTTTTTGATTTATTTTGAAACTTTTTATTACTGTTCACTGGTAATATCCCGCGAGGTATTTTTTGTGAGCGAAGGTCACAGAAAATCCGAGACATACTGCGCGAATTTATGCGATTAGCATAAATTCTGTGCATCGCAAAGCGTGTTGCTGTGAACGGAGTGAACAGTAAATCAAATTCTGGAAATACGTTATGTAATAGCAAAATATCACAAAAATCGAATACAAATTTTGTAATGGGTTATGCGCTTAACCTTTGTAAATTCCACATTTATAATGTACCATATAATCATAATATTGCAGAAGAAGGAATGGAAATGACACAGAACAGGATTAGAATCGTAGATGTTGCAGATGCGTTAGGTCTTAGTACTGCTACTGTCTCAAAAGTGATTCACGGCAAAACAGAAAAGATTTCAGATGAGACGGTAAAACGCGTCCAGCAGGAACTTGAAAGGTCGGGATATATCCCGAATATGGCTGGCATCTTGCTTGCAAGAAATAATTCAAGAATCATCGGAGTGGTGGTAAATGACCATGAAAAGCATGAGGGCAGGGTTTTAGAGGATGGATTTGTGATGTCATCGCTGAATGCTCTTTCCCACGAGGTTAATGAAAAAGGATATTTTCTGATGATAAAAACGACATCTGATATCAGAGAGATTCCGGTATTTGCATCCATGTGGAATATGGATGGACTGATTCTGATTGGATTTTGCGAAGCTGATTATGAAAGCCTCAGAAATCAGATGCGGATTTCGTTTGTAGTGTATGATGGCTATTTTGAAAAATGCTCAAAGGTAGTAAATCTGGTCATCGATCATTATGACGGCGGCTATCAGGCCGGGAAATATTTAAAAGAACTGGGACATAAAAAAGCATTATGCTTAGCAGATAATTTCATCTGCATGGATAAAGAGCGCATCGAAGGGTTTCGCAAAGCCTTTAAACCAGGAGAAACCTATAGATGGGAGATACCAAAAACAGAAAAGGAAAGAATGCGCTTTTATGAGGATAACTATATGCAATTGTTAAAAAGCAATGTTACCGCTGTTTTTGCAGTGTCCGATTTTTATGCACTTGAGTTTATGAGATTTTTACAAGGAAAGAACATTCAGATTCCAGAGGATATCCAGATCATCGGCTTTGATGATAACATGGCAAGCAGGGAAAGTAACCCTTCCCTCACAACGATTCATCAGGAAGCAGACTTAAGGGCAAAAGCAGCAATTGAATGTCTGAAGGCAATGCGCGATGGAGCAGAATATAAGACAGAAATCGTGTTACCGGTTGATTTAATAACAAGGGAAAGTACGAGGGAATTATAATGTCAAAGTTTATGAAATCGTTGTGTAAAATAGCAATTCCTGTCACATTACAAAGTATGCTACAGGCATCATTTTCAATTGTTGACCAGATCATGATCGGACAGTTAGGGAGACAAATATATCAGCAGTTGGATTATGCGGTAATTTTTCACTGATTTTTTCAGTGGTGATTGGTGCGGTAAGCACGGTTGCCGGGATATTAATTGCACAGTTTATTGGTGCACAGGAGACAGAAGAGGCATGGTGCAGTTTTGATGTGAGCCTCATCTGCGGAATTATGATATCAACATTGTTCCTGCTTGCAGCCGGAGTTTTTCCGTCGCAGATTCTTGGATTATATACGAAAGATATGAGTATTATAAATACTGGTGCGGTTTATTTTAGAATCGTAGCGTTTTCTTATATTCCAATGGCTGTCAGCAATATTTTATCCTCATGGCTGCGCTGTAAGGAGTATGCCACGATACCATTTCTGGCAAGCTTTGGAGCAGTTATTGTAAACACAGGACTGAACTATCTGCTGATATTTGGGAAATTGGGATTTTCATGTATGAGAATAAAGGGAGCTGCCATTGCCACACTTATTTCGCAGTTGTTTAACCTGATATTTATTGTTATCGGATTTAGTTCTTTCCTCCTCGTGTATCGTATAAATAACTATGAGAAACACGCTCCGCGAGTTTCTCAAGTTATCGCGGCAGTCGCCAAGGTCTCGTACAAGCACGGACTTTGGCTCGTTGCTCGCGTAAATAAAACGCAATGTGAATTGTAGTATTACTTACAATCCGCACTGCGTCTTAACGTCTGGCTCTGAACCGATAACTTTATTTAATTGCTTTTACCACATATTCCTTTGCATCTATCAGACTTTCTTTTTTACATTTCGGACAGAATAGCGGAAAATGCGTAAGAACTGTATCTTCCCGAAGTCTCAGTCTGGTTTTATTTCCACAGACCGGGCAATACACCCATTCCTGCCTCCCACTTTGATTTTCATTTTGCATCTGCTATCCCTTCTTTCGTATTCATAAACTGCTCGGAAAAACGGTCCACATGCTGTTCAACCAGCTCAATAATTCTTTCCTTATCCTCAGTGCCATCATAAATGCTGTAAAGCAAAAAAATCGGTCCGTAGAAATCCAGGGCAAGCTGCTTTGCCTCCTCCTTATGCTCTGTCAGTCCTTGAAACACATTTTCTATATATGCAAGCGGACCGCCTGACAGATAGTTTTGATACAGCTTTGCCATTTCCGGATCTCTGTACTGCTCCAATGTCAGCATTTTACGAAAACAGCACGGAAATTCTTCCTGCGTCCAGTGTAAAAACTGCACCTTCGTAAATTCTTTAATCTTATCAAGTGCTGTAGACCGGTAGCCCTCCACCACTTCTTTCATATTTCCTTCCGGCATATCATATTCCTTCACTCTTTCCTGATCCATCCGGTTCATTTTTTCCACAATACTGTCTAAGATTTCCTGCTTGCTCTTATAGTGCTATATAGAGCTGCTTTCGTCACTCCCATCCTGTCGGCAATATCATTCATGGAAGTTCCCATATAACCACTCTGGGCAAACAGCTTTAATGCTTCGTCTAAAATTCTTTCCTTTGTATTCTTTTCTCTGATACTCATCACTTACCTCACTCCAAATTTATTTGTGAATTAAAAACTTTATCCTCACACGACTGAAGTCGCGTGCTTCCAGACGCTTTAGGCGTCAGACTAAATATCGGCGGATACGCCTGTAACTTAGGCCAGCGCAGTTATGCGCATTTTTCCATGCCAGATATGGCAGGTTCCCACATTGCAGGTAGTCCGCTGTATATCTGCCTGCATTTATGCTGCCTTTAAGATTTCCATTTGTAAATGAAGTTCTTTCAGATCTGCATAAACACATGAGGTTCTACGCTTTACCGGAGGGACTTTTGCCTCCAGCAAAGACCTTTCCGTTA
>NZ_QUDO01000106.1 GCF_003477525.1 Ruminococcus sp. AF41-9 | reverse complement strand
AAAATATCGAACATATTTTCTTTTTTATAATACCGGATACAGTTTTTTATAGGGAGAAATTGAATGAAAACCGTTTTGTTATTTTTATTTATTATGAGTGCAGATATGCACAGTTTGCGCTTTCATCTCGGTAATTGAATTGCCGAGGATTCCCGCTTATTATCCTAAAGATAAAGGGAAAGACCAATCTTGAAAACGCTAAACAGCTTTTTGAATAACAAAGATACTTCCTTTTCAGGTGTAAATAAATATCTGCTTATGTTATACTATTCTACAAGACCACTAAAAAGGAGCACTCTATAATGAACAGACAGGAACTACTTAACCAAATTGAGCATTATACCCCCTTCAATGAACAAGAAGAGACGGATAAGCAGCTTATTCTGAACTGGATCAGAAATAATACCAATGCTTTTTCCAGAGAAAACACGGTGGCACATATGACCGCTTCTGCCTGGGTGGTAAATCCGGATAAAAGCAAAGTTCTCATGGTTTATCACAATATTTATAATTCCTGGTCCTGGCTGGGAGGACATGCAGATGGGGAGACGGATTTACTTGCAGTTGCCTTCGGGAAGTGAAAGAGGAAGCGGGGATTTCCCATGTCAGTCCTGTATCTGAGGAGATTTTTTCTTTGGAATCCCTTACAGTAGATGGACATGTGAAAAAGGGAAAATATGTGTCCAGCCATTTACATTTGAATGTAACATATCTGCTGGAAGCAGATTCTGAGGAAGCTGTCTCCATAAAAGCCGACGAGAACAGCGGTGTCGCCTGGTTTTCCCCTGAAGAAGCGCTGAAGAAATCTACAGAACCATGGTTTGTAGAACATGTGTACTCCAAGCTGATTGAGAAAATGTAATGAAAGAAGCCAACAATTATAATACTTATATGATACAAAGAAAGAGAAGAGAACATGAGTGAAAAAATTGTAGTTTGCCTTGAAAAAGGTGGCGCAAGAGATATGGCTGAAGCTTTTTCCAGGCGCACAAATACCCCAATCGCTGAAAAGCCGGGAGAACACCTGACGGTGCTTTTTAATTCCAAAGGTGTTTCTTTAACCGGATATGGTCTGACTTATCAGGGAGATTTCGAGAATATGCTTCACCGGGTGACCCACGGAAGATTACAGCATGAAATGCTGGTACGGGCTTCCAAATCAGAAAAGCCAGGGCGCAAGGCGATAGATGCCACAGCAGGTATGGGAGAGGATGGATTTCTTCTGGCAGCCCAGGGGTATGAGGTAACTCTGTATGAGCAGAATCCAGTGATCGCTGTTCTTTTGAAGGATGCCCTGCGCCGGGCAAAGAAGCATCCCGTATTGAAAGAGATCGCTGCCCGTATGAAGCTGGCAGAAGGCAACAGTGTGGAATTAATGCCTGCACTCCTGGATCCTGTAGACGTCATCTACCTGGATCCCATGTTCCCCGCAAGACAGAAGTCCAGCCTGATCAACAAAAAACTGCAGCTCATCCAGAAGCTGGAGCCCCCATGCTCCCAAGAGACCGACCTTTTCGACGCCGCTATCAGCGCAGACCCGGATAAGATCATTGTAAAACGACCGCTGAAAAGTGAATTTCTGGCAGGAAGGAAGCCTTCTTATACGTTAAGCGGAAAAGCGATTCGATATGATTGTTATACGTTGTAGAGGAAATAAATTGGCAGAACAGGCGGATAAATAAATGATATATGCGTAGCAGCATTTTTATAATCCTTTTCGATTACTGTCAGAAGTGCTAGTGCAAATCAGAAGCAACTATGTATAATAAGAATAAAAAGGACAGTATTGTTTATAAGGAAGGAGAAAATGCTTATGAGAAATGGTAAAAAGTCATTAAAAAAAGCCAGCGTACTGCTTACTACATTCTTACTTGTAGTAATGTGTCTGGCAGTGGATACCACATCTGTAAGTGCCGCGAAGATCAAACTGAACAAAACAAAGCTTACCTTGACCCAAGGCAAGAAATACCGGTTAAAGATAAAAGGCACAAAAAAGAAAGTGAAATGGTCCTCCACAAAGAAATCAGTGGCAACTGTTAATAAAAAGGGTGTCGTTACAGCAAAGAAAAAAGGAACTGCATATATTAAAGCTAAGGTTGGCAAAAAAACATACAAGTGCAAGGTTACTGTTAAGAGTAAAAAAGCACCGGCAGAGCCTACAGCAACACCTACCGCAGCTCCAGCAAAAACACCAGTACTAAGTGCAACATCTTTAAATATGCGTAAAGGTGAATATTATCAGCTTAGCGTACAAGATCCTAAGCATCTGCCTGTATGGACCAGTTCAAACAAGAATATTGCAGAGGTAGACAGTCAGGGAAAGGTACATGCAATTAATGTTGGAACAACAGAAATCAAAGTAGATGCAGGGATTGTTCTTACATGCACAGTTACAGTTACCATGGAAACAAAGCCTCAGACTGAACCAGTTCTTTCGAAAGGAGTTATAAAAGGGCAACGGTCAGTCAAGAATGAAGCTGGCGAATCTGTAGTGATCGAGATTCCTCTGAATACTTATACCTATACTTTCAGCACAATTCCAACAAACGTGGAAGAATTGAAGCAGTATAACATCAGCGGTGATGATGGAAGATATAAGGTGCTCGCTCTTTATATCATGTCACTTCGAACCTGGAAACCGGAAAATCAGACAGATTGCGAAGAAATGATCGGATATTTATGCAACAAGCAGTTATCTGTTTATGAGAAGCAGAGATTAGCAGAGCAAATGAAGAAGAGTAAACAGTATCTCTATCTTGGAAATGCATTCTTAAATGGTGCAACTCCGGCGAATGACTACACACCTTCACAGCCTTATTCAATTACATTAACTCAGAATTCTGTAGTAGATGAAGATCAGATATACATTCCAGCAAATCCTTCCATACCATCTCCTGATCAGTATAGAGCCTTTATCTATTGCAAGGCTTCTGACAGTGGTAAATGGATCGATGTTTATAAATCATCTAAGGACGGAAACTGGTATATGTATAAATGGATGGATCTGATCACTTCAATAAAAGCCCCGGCTTCAAGTAATCCATTCTAAATATGTCTTCGGGTGATTCATTCTAATTACAAGAGGGCAGACATCAAAGACCTCGGTTTTGGGTGTCTGCCCTTAATGTATTTTATAAAAATTATATCTGTAACCGCTGGGGGATAACAGTATACTAAGAGAAATCTTTTTGGACACTTTGAGAGCAACTTCCCAAACTACTGCCACGGACTTCCCAAAAACAACTTGTGACGATCATCAGCAGTTGCTTATAGAACTGAAACATAATGAAGATCGAGTAGGAGGCGGCTTTCGCCGCCGACCTCTCACACCACCGGACATGCGGTTCCGCATCCGGCGGTTCAGTTAACTTAACATCTTGTTTGACAAAAATATTCCTC
>NZ_QUDO01000105.1 GCF_003477525.1 Ruminococcus sp. AF41-9 | reverse complement strand
CGAAAGGCGACGGCACGGACTAGCCGTTGCTGGTGTGGCGTAAGCCACGCCAGCAGGTAAAACCCCTCGGTATCTAACAGAGGGGTACGTTTGCAAATAGACAATAGACAAAAAACATAGGAAACATAAGGCTTCTGGCATGGTTTCCTGGCAAAAATCGGCTGTGAAGTCGCCTTAAAAAACTTCACACTTTACAGATTGGGGGGTATGGTTCTGAATGAAGAACAATGGATAATAGAATTACGGGAAAAACGGGTTGCTTACGGTATCTCGCAAGGCAGACTGGCGGTGGCTTCTGGTATCACAAGGGAATATCTCAACAAGATAGAAAGCGGAAAAATGAAGCCGTCAAAGGAGCTTTTGGAAACTCTGCATAAAGAACTGGCAAGGTTCAATCCAGAAGCACCGCTTACCATGCTGTTTGATTATGTGAAAATTCGTTTTCCCACGCTGGATATACAGCACATCATCAAAGATATATTAAAACTGAATATCAATTATATGCTCCATGAAGATTACGGACATTACAGTTATACGGAGCATTATTCTTTAGGGGACATCTTTATCTATACGTCGGCTGACGAAGAAAAAGGTGTCCTTTTAGAGTTAAAGGGGCGTGGTTGCAGGCAGTTTGAAAGTTACCTGCTGGCACAGCAAAGAAGCTGGTATGACTTCTTCATTGATGCACTCGCAGACGGTGGCGTGATGAAGCGTATCGACCTTGCTATCAACGACCATACGGGCATTTTGGATATTCCAGAGCTTGCGGAAAAATGCAGGAAACGGGAATATATTGGAAAGTCCAGAAGCTATAAGTTTTACCAGTCGGGCGAGCTTATCAAGCACAGAGAGGACGACAGAGAATATATGGGGCGTACCCTTTATCTTGGTTCGCTGAAATCAGATGTGTATTTCTGTATCTATGAAAAGGACTATGAGCAGTACGTCAAGTTAGGGACACCGCTTGAAGAAGCCGATATTATCAACCGTTTTGAGATACGGCTTAGAAATGAACGTGCCTATTATGCAGTACGAGATTTGCTGACCTATTATGACGCAGAACAGACCGCTTTTTCTATCATCAACCAGTATGTTCGGTTTGTTGATGAAGAACCAGACAAACGCAAAAATGACTGGAAACTCAATGACCGTTGGGCTTGGTTTATTGGCGATAACAGACAGAGCTTGAAGCTGACGACAAAGCCAGAGCCTTATACTTTAGACCGCACATTGCGTTGGGTACAACGGCAGGTAGCACCGACCTTGAAAATGCTGAAAAAGATTGATAAAGGAAACGGTACAGACTACATGGAAACAATCGAACAGCAGGCAAAGCTCACAGAAAAGCATGAAATGATAATCAAACAGCAGACGACCACTGCAAAAGATTTAGTAGAAAGTTAGGAGTGATAAAAAATGTGGGTATTATTAAAAGACTTCCTGCTGGTATCTATAGGAATGGGTATCGGCGTAGTCTTGATGTGTATTTTGAATGTCGGCAAAGAAGCTGACTGTGAAATGAAACAATTAAAAGAAAGTGAGGACAATTAAATGAATTTCGGACAAAATTTATACACTTGGTTTTTAAGCAATGCACAGAGCTTAGTGCTTATGGCGATTGTGGTTATCGGTATCTACTTAGGTTTCAAGCGTGAGTTTTCCAAACTTATCGGCTTCTTGGTAGTTGCCTTAATTGCTGTCGGCTTGGTATTCAACGCTGGCGGTGTGAAAGATGTACTGTTAGAGCTATTCAATAAGATTATCGGTGCATAGGATTTATATTGTATTATCAATTATGAATGTTAGAACAGAAATTTAAAAAATAAAAATTGAAAATTTGCTTTAAATCATAATTCTATATGTATTCTTATGTTGACAAAATGTAATGAGTACATTACAATAAAAGTAATCAGTACATTATATTTTGGAGAGGAGCGATAACTTTGATATGGAACAGAATTAAAGTTTTACGTGCTGAAAGGGATTGGACACAAGCAGATTTAGCTGAAAAAGTTGGAATTTCACGACAAGCAGTTATATCAATAGAAAAATATAAATATACTCCGTCATTAGAATTGGCATTTAAAATTGCAGAAGTATTTGGTGTTTCTATTGATGAAGTTTTCGAGCATAGGGAGGACAAATAGTATGAATGAGCAAATTATTATCTTGATTTTTCTTGTTTTAGCATTAGGAGCAACGTTGTGGCTTTATATATTGAAAGCAAAAAAGCAAGTTGAATATAAGGGTGATGAACGCTGGTTGACGATACAGCTAAAAGCAAATCAGTCTGCTAATATAGCAAATTGGACATTGATTATATTATTAGCGATTGCAACATCAGTACCATTATTTATAGATATTCAAATTATGTTTACACTTGACCGAGTAATTCTTTTTGGAGAACTTTTTATTGGTTTGCGTAATTTGCTTGAATTGCTTGCAATTATGTATTTTGATAAACAGTTATAAATCATTAGGAAAATATGATAATTTTATACACCTATACACAAAGCAGTTAGTCTTAGGATTGACTGCTTTTTTCTTACCAAAATTTCAGATTGGAGTGATGAAATGAACGATATTTTTAAGGATATGCAGGCAAAAATCGGCTGTGAGTATATTTCCAACCTGCCCTCTTACAAGCGTAAGGTGTGGCATGAAATGAAACGGCTGAACCCTGCCGATTATGAAGCAATACAGTTAGAAGATTTTTCAAAGTATGTGTTTGGTATGCCGTACCAGACCTTAAAAGATGTGATGAAACAACAGAAAGGACGTGAGGAACAATGCAGGAAACAAGGGTGCTGGTGGAAACGAGAGGAACAACTGACGAAGAAACAATATCATACTGGTTTGAACTGCCGATAGATATTGCCGAGTTTGAAGAAAAGTTAGGTGTCGGTGCAGAAAGTGGGGATTACCGCATTATCGAAAAGTTACTGCCCTTTGCTGATGAAGTCCACGAACATACAAGCGTGTATCAGCTCAACGAATTAGATTTTATGTACTGCCAGCTTTCAAGCGATATGCAGGAAGAATATGTATCACTACTTACTATATATGAAAATTTAGAAGCACTTTATATTTGCAGGAACGTGATTATGGTTTATCCCGACTGTAAAAGCATGATAGACGTTGCAAGGCAAAAGCTGATGAACGACCCGACATTTAAGCATTTATCCGAGGACTGTCAAGAATACTATTTTGACTTTGAAGCCTACGCTTCTCACTTGCAGGAACACGGGAAATTTTTAGTAACAGAACACGGTATCTTTGAACTGCCAGAGTAGGAAATGAGGTGGTGGTTATGATTGATGATATGGCGGTTTACATTGCTAATCTTGGCAAATACAATGAGGGATATTTAGTCGGTGCTTGGTTCACGTTTCCCATTGACGAGGAAGATGTAAAAGAAAAAATCGGCTTGAATGAACAGTATGAGGAATACGCAATCCATGATACCGACAACTTCCCCATTGCGATTGGCGAGTATGTTTCCATTGAAGAACTCAATGAGATGTATGAAATGATAGAGGAACTTCCCGACTATATCGTAGAGTGTCTGGACGAATTTATCAGCCACT
>NZ_QUDO01000104.1 GCF_003477525.1 Ruminococcus sp. AF41-9 | reverse complement strand
CAGCTCCTGTCTTTTCAGGAGCAGAACCAGAGTTTAAAAAGCTTAAACAGCGAATTATCCAGGCTGCTAAATCTTTTGCCAGATACAGAAGAACTGCTCTCACAGATCGAGCAACAGAAAACCAGAATCGAACAGTTGGAAAACGAGAATCAGCAATGGCAGGAATTAACGCAGAAGCTGAACAACGAGAACAGCTTATTGCAGAAACAGAACAGCGAATTGCTGACCTTAAACAGCAGATAGAGAAAGCGAGGGAGATCGATGAGCGAATGCAGAAACTTAGAGAACGTCGGGCAGGTGGAAGAACTTCTGCTGATGACCGAACAGATGCAGGACGAACTGGATCAGAAAGACCAGACAATCCAGGAACTAAACAGGCAGCTAAGCGAATCGCTGACCTTGAACGAGAAATTGAACAGCGAAAACAGAGCCGAGAATATCGAAGCATTGCGGACAAGATTAAGGCAAACAGAGGAACGATTGACCAGCGAGACAGACAGCAGGAAAAGAGCCGACGCAGAAGCCGTGGCATGGAAATTTAAGTATGAAAAAGCAGAGCAGGAAAAACTTTATGCACAGACACACCAAAAGACGGTAGAGGTAGCTGTTGAGAAAAAAGTGCCTTATGAGAAATGTGAAAAATGTGACCGTACTGCTTACCGGAAAGCAAAAGAAAAATGCGATAGCCGTAAAAGCCAGTTAGAAAAGAAATATAAAAATATGACGATTGGTTATGAAAGTATCTTGTTTCTACTGGCATGGTACAGCATAACAACAACACTGTTTACTGCGATTCTTTCGCCGGTTTTCCTTAACGACTGTATCGTCTTTTTCGGTGCGTTAGGAAAAGGAATGGGAAGTTTATTTCGGGAGTTTGTGACAGGTGCAGACTCTTTCGGACAGTTAAGCAGTGGAATACCTAACAGTATTCTTTCCGGGATTGTGTACTGGCTGATTGCCGGTACTGTCATGGCAATTTTATTCGTAATAACCGGGTGGCTGATAATCGGGATTGGTTATCAGGTAGGAAAAATCTACCGGAAATATTGTTGGGATATCATCAGTATCGTGGTAGCGATAACGAGTACAGCTGTTGTAATTTACTTTGGAGAATGGATTAAAAACGCTAATCCGATAAATCTTATTGTATTGCTATTACTGTCGCATATTATTTATATTGGAATCAGATGTTATGTGAAAGACTGGATGGAAGAACGAGGATATTATTAAAAGAGGACAGGGAAATTTCATAATCTTCCTGTCCTTAGTAAGGGACTATTGATTGTTTATATAAAGAAAAAGTATATAAATAAATCTTGACAATTAGTACGAACTCGGACTATAATACAAAAGTCCGGATTCGTACTAATTTAAGGAGGAAAAAGATGAGAAAAGATAATAATATGATAATACAGTTGCAACGATATTATGCTTTATGGAAAGAATGTACAGCAATGTATGAGGAATGGTCAAAGGATCAGGGACTGTCTTCAAATGGAGTTTTTGCTTTGTATTCATTTTATGAAAGTAATGGAAGATGCACGCAGAAAATGATAAGTGAAAAATGGAATATACCTAAGCAAACGGTAAATACGATACTAAAAGATTTTCAGAAAAAAGGATACATCAATATGGTATCTGATGATTCAGACAAGAGAAATAAGCTGATATGCCTCACAGAATCAGGAATGGAATATACGAAAGATATCATAGAAAAACTGCACTCAAAAGAAATATATGTAATCGAAAAAATGGGATTAGAGAATATAGAAAGTCTTAATGATAATACAGAGCTGTTTATCAGACTTTTCAAGGAAGGAGATTGTAAGAAAAATGAATCATAAATCATTATTTTTTAAATATGTTATTCCATCTATTATAGCATTTGCATTATCAGGAATATATGCGATAGTGGATGGATATTTTGTAGGCAATACCATAGGAGATGCTGGACTTTCGGCTATTAATATTGCATATCCGATTGTGGCTTTGATTCAGGCTCTTGGAACAGGAATTGGTATGGGAGGAGCTGTTTATTACTCAATTAATGCAGCAGAAAAGAAAGGAAAACGGGCAGAAGAATTTATTGCTACAAGCTGGTGGCTTCTTGTAATAGTAAGTGTTATCAGTACCATAATTATTTACTCCTTTTCGTCTAAAATTTTAGGATTGCTTGGAGCAGATGGAATTATATTAACAAATGCGACAGATTATATCAAAATTATAGCACTTGGAGCAATATTGCAGATTCTTGGAACTGGAATGATGCCATTCATTAGAAATTATGGAAACTCTTTCTGGTCAATGTTTGCGATGGTTGGTGGATTCATAACCAATATTGTTCTGGATTTTATCTTTGTATGGATATATGAAATGGGCATGAAAGGTGCAGCCACAGCTACAATAGCCGGACAGGGTGTGACTGCAGCAATTGCAATCATATACGCATTATATAATAAAAAGTTTTATGTGTATGTATCCTTAAAAAATGTAAAAGAAATGTGTGGCGCTATATTCAGAGTAGGTCTTGCACCATTTGGGCTAGCATTGACTCCTAATATTTCATTGGTGTTTATAAACCGATTCTCCGCTTCTTATGGGGGAGAAAAAGCTATTGCAACTTATGCATGTGTATCCTATATTATCTGTATCATATATCTCATATTGCAGGGCGTAGGTGATGGAAGTCAACCTTTAATGAGCCGTTTTTATGGTGAGAAGGATCAAGAAAGCCTGAGAGGAGTTCAGAGAATGGCATACATTTTTGCAATAATTCTTGCTGTTTGTGGTGGAATTATCATGTATGTAAACAGAGCAAATATTGGAGGGGTTTTCGGAGCTTCTTATGAAGTAAGTATTGAGATTTCTAAAATTGTACCTATATTTTTAGTGTCATTACCATTTGTTGCGATTACCAGAATAGCGACAGCTGGATTTTATGCTACTGAAAAAAGTGGATTGTCATACATTCTTACATTCATTGAACCAGTATTGATGCTGATATTTATGCTTGTTTTACCACCTTTATTTGGTGGACAGATTATGATATGGTGGAGTACGGTATTGGCACGTGTTTTTTCAGCGATTCTGGCATTCATACTAATAAAATATTGCGAAAAGGGAGATTTGCAATATGGAATACAGAAAATTTAACAATCAGATAGTAGCAAGAATAATCTAGGTTTATCTATTGTATTTTTAAGGACAGCCTCATAGCAATAGGGCTGTCCTTTTAAATTATGAAGCTAATTTTTAATAAATTCTAGTAGATTTTGATTGGAATAATCATAACTCTAATGAATCTTCAGCATCTACCCACATCTGTAAATTCCCATCAAGATATAACCTTGCATATTCTAATGGCTCATCGATTGCAAGCGATGTCAAAGCACAATCAGATCCAGGTGTGGTTCTTAAATTTTTTTCTGCTTCCCAACAATCAATACGGAGTATATAGCCCGTATTAGTATATACATCAATGCTGTTGCACTGTGGATTGTATTCTGCAAATATTGTTCTCATCGTATCCCATCTCCTTATCATTTAATCAATCAGTAGTAGCAAAAATTAAGAAGCATTTCAATCAGTTCACCATGTCACTTTTATTTTGTGTTATACTGTCTTATAGATTTTTCTTGCCCTTGTATTTGCCCTTATCAGAGTGCATAAACACTGATGGGACGATATAACACAAGGGAAATAATAAGGGAAAGCTCACCTGCGACAAATCCAGTGTTTTCAAGGGGTTGCGAAGAATTTAATAATAAAATATAACAGTTATTAAATTTCTTAAAACAGGTGAAATCTCAATCGGAATTTAT
>NZ_QUDO01000103.1 GCF_003477525.1 Ruminococcus sp. AF41-9 | reverse complement strand
TTGTCGAGAAACTATCAACCAATCCACCTAAAGGAGATATACCTACATGATAACATATAAGCAACTCACTTTGGCAGAAATTTTTGAAGATTGCCAAAATAAATTCGACAACGACAAATACCAGTTCCTTTCGCTTTTTGATGAAGCCATTGACCTTGATGAAATTGTTCCTGTTTCTTTTATTTCTCATTTTTACGCCAGTACCGGAAGACCTCGCAAACATCAGCTTTATCCAATGCTTAAGGCACTTCTTATCCAGCGTATTTTCTCAATCCCGACGGACACACTCCTGATCGTATTTCTGAAATATTCCCAGGAACTGCGTGATTTCTGCGGTTTTGATGTTGTTCCGGATGGTTCCAAATTTACACGTTTCAAACAGGATTTTTTATCGGACTTACAATCTATGTTCGATCATCTTGTTGATCTGACCGAACCGATCTGCCAAAATCTTGATCCTGCCCTTGCTTCCATGACAATCTTCGATACCTCTGGCATTGAAGCATGGGTTACAGAAAATAACCCCAAATATGCCAACCGTATTATCAAGCAGCTAAAGGCTTCCAAAAAATCCCATAACCTTGATGATTCCTATGATCCTTATAAAGCTGCTTATGGCTCTATGCCAACTCATGCGGCTTCCAATCAGGCAATCCAGCAGATGTACATCAATGGACATTTCTGTTACGCCTATAAATTTGGCATTATTACGAACGGGCTTGGTATTGTTCGTGACATCACTTTCTACAACAAGGACTTTCTAAAAAACCATCCTGATATCGTTGTAGGGAAGAAATCAGATTCACCGGATGAGGATAAATCCCTTGCCGATTCGAAAGCACTTCTTCCAGTTTTAATTGACTTTTTCCAGAAACATCCTTTAATAAATTCAAAGACGTTTCTTGGAGATGCTGCGTTTGATGCCATTAACATTTACAAATCCCTCTTTGAAGAAATTGGCTTTCAAAAAGCATTTATCCCTTTAAAAACAAAGCTTTCTGTGGAAGGAACCGACTATACTGTCAATGAAAACGGTATTCCCTGCTGTCCTCACGATCCATCACTTCCGATGCGGCGTGAAGGAAGCAAATCCCATTTGCGGAGCAAACTTCCTACCATGAAGTTTGTATGTCCAAAAATGAAATGGGAATACAATCCTGCCGACAAGTCAAAACGTCGCGTATGTCATTGTGACAATCCATGTACATCTTCTTCCTGCGGACGAATGGTCTACATTTATCCTGAAAAGAACCTTCGTGCCTATCCTGGTGTAGAACGCGGCTCACAGGAATGGGAGGATACTTACAAGATCCGTGTAAATGTTGAAAAGTCAATCAACCATTTCAAAGATAGTTCAGCAGCTTATGTACATCACGGATTACACTGGTAGATACGAACTCGCTTCTGACATTTCCGTTCAAGTCTGGAACGGATGGCGTCTTTGTCAGAGTCTTATAGTAAATCTCCAGAAATCTGGTATTGATATCCGTCAGTGGAGTTTTCCCAATGATAGGCAATATATAATTCTTCAGCAATGACATATTCCCGTCATAGGTAGACAATGCCCACCTGTCTTTTCCATACAGTTCTACATACTCATTTATCAGATCCTCCAACGTCTTACAGTTCGATACGATAATACCGCCTTTTTTCTCTTTCAGTTCGATTTCTGCTTTTCTTATTTTAGCTTCGTTCTTTGTATCATACGTTTCCCATTTCTGTTTCCGCTTTCCATCTGTATCTTTACAGTAATATACGACACAATATTTGTTATTTTTCTTCTGTATCGAAGCCATGCTATACCACCCCCTTTTCCTTCCGCTTCAATAACCACTGTTCAAATGCTTCTCTTGGAATACGAATAATCTTTCCTGTTTTTCTGACCGAGATTTTTCCTGTGGTGTACCAATAAGCTATAGTTGCAGGCTCCACTCCTGCCAGTTCTGCCGCTTCCGGCACTGTCAGATACTCCAGACATTTTTTCTCTTGGCTGTGATCTGCTTCTGCAAGGCATCTTCGCCTATAATTTTCATATTCCCGTTTTTCTTTCAGTTCCAATTCTTCATATTCAAAATTAAACAGCTCATAGGTATCCTGTGCCTGCAAAAACCGCTCAAAGCTCTCCCTTGTCACCCTTCTCCGTCCGGCAATTACAATGACGTCCAGCAATGGGGCATATTTTTTACTGCTCAGGATTCCATATACGGTACTTCGTGGAACGTCAAGCAGCCGGGCCATTTCCGGCATACTGAGACTGGCTGCCTCTGCAGCTGCATCTTTCTTACGATCTTCCTGTGTACGATATCTGGACTGGCTGTGATACCAGTCCCAGAAAGCATCCGTCGGCACTCGCAATCTTTCATTCACGGTAACTGTCTCAATATTGTTTTTCTTCAATATCTCATATACCGTTGCGTTGTCCGTCCCCAGCATTTCCTGTATTTCTTTTGGGGAATAAGATCTGAGCCTCAACTCTTTTCCCGGTGCTTCTCCATTGACTTTGTGATACCAGTCCTGATTGGCATACCACTTTTCAAAACTGGCAATTTCAACCCTCATCTTTCCAAGTAATGTTTCTGTCCGAAAATAGTTTTTATGAACCAGCCAGTAACGATCTGTTTTCTTTAATCCCAACATATCCCCCATCTCGTGGACACTCATCCACTTTCGGGGTTTTGCCGGTGATCCAACTCTTTGTATCACTGCCATGTTTCACGCTCCTCCCATTCATTTTTCTTAAATCATATCTCACAATTCGCAAAAAATTTAGGATGTCACAGAAGCATTTCCCTTATCCAACCACTCGTCAAAACTCTTCTTGGAAATGCGGTAGCCACCGCCTTCTAACTGAATCCAGCGGAACTCATTTTGTCTCAACAATTTATAGACCGTTGATCTGCTTACATCCAGCATTTCCTGTAAATCTTTCACCGTATAACATCTTTTTTCTGCCATATTTTCACTCTCTTTCTATCTATTTTGATTTTATTTCTAAATACAAAACTCGTGAAAAAGTTAAGAGTACCGTTCCCACTCTTTAACCCATTTCATACATTTTCCGCATTTTCTTTAAGATTGCGCTGACCTTCTGAGACATCCGAACCTTTGAAATTCCCAGTATTTTCGCCAGTTCTACCTGCTTCATGCCCTCAAAGTAGATGGATTTGATAATAAACTGCTCATGTTCTGACAGCTTTGCGATATTCTGATGCAGTTCTGCTGATTCAGCCTGCAGAATTACCAGATCTTCTACGCTCCACTGTCCCTCATCTGGTAAGTCCTGCACTCCAATTCCATCTGTATTCTCACTGAAAACACAATCCAACAGCTCCGTCCACTTTGTTTTTCTTGTCATGGTTTCCGGATCTTCTGGCTGCCACTTTTTACTTCTGTAAACTTCATTACGGTAAGCGGAAAGCATTGCCTTGGCTACCTCTCTGGTTATTTCATAAAATTTTCCATCAACTTTTGCATAAAATTTGTCATTGAATTTATATGGATGCTCTACATACATCGTCCGTTCCTCCTGAATTTGAAATCTGTTTCGTGTTCCAAATTCAAGAGCGGAGGGGACCGGCTCCTTCTGATGCCTCTGATCATGCGTACTGATTTCCTTTCAGGCCACCAGATCAGGCAGACCTGTGGCTTATTGGCCGGAAATCAAAATTTCAGGGCAACAAAAAAAGCCCCTCCGGGGTGCTAACCCGAAAGAGCTTTTCTAATAATCATATGAAGTTTTCCTGCTGTTCTTTTATTTCCAGCATAATCAGTATAACAGTTCAAAGTATCAGGGGTATCTCAAATACCTGCCGTAAAGTATCACTGATTCCTATAAAAGTATCATCATTTGATACTTTTTAAATTGACATAAAAATACACCGGAACTCACCAGCCCGATGTATGATCTTTCTATTTATTTAATGTGCCATGATCTTTCTCATGTTGAGCAATTGCCTGACGAATCAGATACAGCACTTCTCCATTGGTAGAACGCCCCTCAAATTCAGCAAGACTTTTCAGTTTTCTGTGCGTCTCAGAATCAATCCGAAGACCAAGATGTTTATCTTTTTCCATATGGCTTCCTCTCCATTTGATAAGTATAATGTACCCATAACCGTGGACACGATATATTTTGAGTTCCCTCATTTATGAACACATCTAAAATGCTGTTCCCTTATTATTGGACATTTTCTCAAATCATGGTACT
>NZ_QUDO01000102.1 GCF_003477525.1 Ruminococcus sp. AF41-9 | reverse complement strand
TTACCTTTCGTTCTCCCGATATGTCCCGTCCAGTGCGTGGAAGTGCTAAATCTTTAGGAAAAAATTTTACTAAAGAACGTATCAAAGAACGCATTGAAAATAAACGTCAGAAAGCTATTTTTCCTTCTGTTCATAACAAATTAATAGATACCAATGCTCCCAATATAGCAGGAAACATTGGGCTTCAGAAATGGGCAAATAAGGAAAATTTAAAAATTGTCTCTGCTGAATATAACAAGATGCTCACACATAATCTACATAATTTTTCAGAACTTGAAGACCGCATAGCCTTGTTACATATGCAGCAAAAAGAGGTAAATACCTCTGTTGTTTCTCTCGAGTCTCAGATACGTCATCTTCGAGAAATGCTAAAATATGCCAAACAATATCAGAAAAATAAAATTTACGATGACCATTATAAAAGTTCCAAAGATCCGGATCGTTATTTCCGTAAATATGAATCTCAAATTATTCTTTTCGCTGGTGCTGAACATATTTTACAGGAAAATGGTATAGACCTGAAACATCTTAATTCCAATAAGTTACAAGAGCAAATTGCAGATCTTATTTCCAGAAAGGAATCACTAAATACTCAATACGTTTCTTTTAAGCAAGAAATAAAAGAGTTGGAATTGATACATCAAAACCTGTCCAAATATCTCAAACAGGATGCTCCTAAAATACAAAGATCTTCTCATAACAAACTTCCTTCTTTGTAAAACCATAATAATAGGCAGCGATTTCACTCGCTGCCTAAATTTCCGTTAAACCGATATCCTACACCGCGCACCGTTTGTATATATACCGGATGTCCAGGATCATCTTCTATCTTTTCTCTAATGTTGCAGATATGTCGCATAACAACATTGTAATCACCCGAATAGGGTTCATTCCAGATTATATCATATATTTGTTCTTTACTAAACACTCTTCCAGGACTTCGCATTAATAAATGCAAAATTTCAAACTCTGTAAAAGACAAATCTATTTTTTTCTGCTTTCGGAATAATTCTCTTGTGGCTAATAAAATAACAATATCTCCATAATGTATTTTCAATGGATTTATATTTTTTTCATCACAATATATATTTCGTCCGGTTTTCAAAGCAGCAAGAACAGACTCTATCATTTCTTCTTCACTATCTTTAAACGATAATAATAATATTTTTCCTATGTTTTCACTCCCTCTAACAGATGTTTCTTCATCTAATTATAAACTTCTTTTCTGCGATATATAAAATAAATAACTGGAACAATCAATAATAGCAGAATGGAGTACGATATTATTAAAATAGGAACTGCGCAAAACACTTTTCCTCCGATTTCATACAAGTTAAAAAATTTAACTACCTGATTCATTTGAAGCATTTGATCTGGAAGAAGTCCCAAAATTTTATTTAATAATGGTAGACTTGTTCCTGATAAAATGATGGAAGAAAAATAAAAATAAAAGGCACGATTACCGCTATTACTGATGAGTTTGTCTTCGCAGAAACCAACATAGTTAGAGATTGCATAAATAAACATCCCAGATATCCACCAAGAACTATCAAAATATATTCCTGAGCATTCGTGATATTATAAATACTCTTCCACCCACTCATACTAGACTGTATGGGACAATTTGCTCCGTCTACACCAAGAATTCCCAAAACAAGCATAGTGTATAACAACATAACCGCCCAGTAAATAGCCGTTATTATGATTGCTCCTGCTTTCACTTTTGCCCATACAGCCTTATTTCTGCCATAATAAGAAGAATAAAAAACTGCATTCGCTTTCAGCTGAAATTCACCTGAAAAAATACCTGCACAAAGGAAACCTAATACCAATGTCAAAATCATAATTATTGAGGGTGAATATTGAAATAAGTTTTTCCATCCCGCTTGATAATCATAATATAAAGGGGTTTTCATTTTTTCATACGCTCTTATTAAATAACTTTTTTCCTTTTCAGAAAACTGATCCTTTCCATCAGTTTCTAACCAATTTTTCAAATTTTTGATACGATTAGAATAAAAATCTACTGCTTCATCAGGAGAAAGAGAATCTGCCAGATAATAATTATAATCGTTAAACTCTCCATAATCACAATTTAGTAAATCCCTTATATCCATGAAACCCTGTCTTTGACTATATGCTATATCATTCTGTCTAAAATCATTCGACTTAGCTTCCGGTGTCTGTGAAATCCTGACATTTTCTTCAATAATTTTTCTAAGCACATCCTCTGTCAGTTCTCCTGACCATTCTTTTTTCAACTCACGAACCTTTAACATAGCCGATATTCCACTTTCCGCATCACCATTACGATTCACATATTTATTATCCCCGATGATAAAAGACAAGACTACTGAAATTACAATAAAAATAAATATCAGCGCAACCTTACTTCCTTTTTTTGAAAAAACTTTTTTTATTTCATAATACGTCATAATCATCACCTGTTTTCTCTCCGAAATAATATAAGAATATGTCCTCCAAAGCCATCGTTTCCTCTTTCGCATTATAGTGTGGAGATTTTTCAGACAAAATGCGTAATTCTATTCCATCCGAAAGTGTTTTCATATTTGAGACTTTAAACTGTTTTTGCCACATTTCAACTTCATTATTTGCAACTACACAACTCCATACTTTTACTGGTACTGACTGAATAATCTCTTCTTGTGTTCCTGAATGGCTAATCTTTCCATCTTTCATCAATAACACCTGGTTGGCAATGTATTCAATATCCGACACAATATGTGTTGATAATAGCACGAGACGATCCTGTGACAATTCACTGATCAGATTTCGAAAACGTATCCTTTCATTCGGATCCAGACCTGCAGTAGGCTCATCGAGGATCAAAATCTTTGGGTTATTTAGCATAGCTTGGGCAATCCCTGCACGGCGTTTCATTCCTCCAGACAATTTTTTCATTTTTCTATTCTGCATTTTAGCCAACCCAACCTGCCGCAGAAGTTCTGTTACACGCTTTCGTGCAATACTTATTCGCATTCCTTTAATTGACGCAATATACATTAAATAATCATGAACCGAAAACTCCGGATAAAATCCAAATTCTTGAGGTAAATAACCAAGAATTCTCCTATATTCGCCATCCAATGCAAAAATATCTTTTCCATCACATAATATGCTTCCCGAAGTAGGTTTAATAAGTGTGCAGAGCATTCTCATCAGCGTTGTTTTTCCAGCACCGTTGACACCAAGAAGCCCATAAACTCCATTACTCATCGTCAGCGTGATATCATCAACTGCTTTAAATCCCTGAAATTCTTTTGTTAATTTTTTCAATTCTAATTCCATAATCAAATTCCTCACATTTCTCTGATTACGACCGTTGTGTGATTTCTCGTAATTGACACCATAATAGTCTTATACACTTGCCCCATTACTCTCGTAATATCTTTCACTGCATTTCCATACTCGCCAAATACTGTAACACAAATATAAAACAGATAATATCATCATTCCACACCATATTGATGTAGATATATGCTCATAAATACTATCTTTGAGAACTACAAGCGTCCAAACAGCGATCCAAATCAGACAGGAAAATAATGTGGAAGATACATAATCATCTCCTTTACTGCAAAGTAATCGAAAACATATGCAGCATGTCACATTCATTGGCAAAATAAATTGTATTAAGATATCCATAAATGCAATCTGTAACACAAAAGTGCTGGTTATCAAAAACACACTCAATAGGCAAACATCTACCATGCCGAAGAGTAGCATTCGTGCGGCATATATATTCTTTATGGAAAAAATGTTGCACCTTCTACTTCCATAGCCCCATTGCTTCTATTTTTCCAGAGTTCCGGAAGTATCAATATTACAAAACTCGGTGCCAAAATCCCCATGCAGCGCCTTGTATAAATACTACTGTCTGATAAGAACATTGTCATCCAAAGGATTAGTAATACTGCCCCTTGAGCAAACCACCAGTGCTTCTGTATATACGAAGCTTGCTGATATAAAAATTCTAACCATGACATATTTCTTTCGATTTCTCCATCCCAATATGCTTCTTTCGATTTTATAATGGTCTGTTGTAATTTTTTCTCATCTATATTTCTATCCTTCTGATTTTTTGCATACGCATGCAATTTTTCATCAACTGTCATCATCATTTCTTATCCCCCAGATAAACACTCAACAATTCTTTTGCTTTTCCTATCCTATATTTTACAAGAGGAAGTCCTATGCCAATAATATCTGCTACTTCTTTTAATTTCAAATCCTGAAAATAATGTAGAATAACTACTTCCTGCAAATCTTCTGGAAGTTTTTTTATTGATTCTTCTATATCTATTTTATTCTCAATTACAGCAATTGGATTTTCCCCCTTATCTGGTAACGCTTCCATCACAATATCTCTTTTTTTCTTATAACTATCCCGACATAAATTTCGAGCAATCACATACAAATAATTAGCAGTCTTTCCCAAATGATGATACGATCTAAATGATCGAAAAAAGTGTTCAAATGTTGCTTGAGTAATATCTTCTGCATCACAGTCTGTGTATGTATGTAATCGACAATAATTCCGTATAGTTGAATAGTATTTTTTTACGAATACCTCTATAGCTTCTTCATCACCATTTTTCATTTTGTGAATCAAAAGAAAATCTGCATCCACTTCTTTCCTCCTTTTTCTACTGAAAGCACTTTCTATTATATATAACGAATAAATTGTACAAAAAGATAGTCAAAAATATTTTTCTTACTTTTTATTATATCATTAATTACACTGCTCTTTTACATAACTCTGCTTT
>NZ_QUDO01000101.1 GCF_003477525.1 Ruminococcus sp. AF41-9 | reverse complement strand
ATCGAACAGTTGGAAACCGAGAATCAGCAATGGCAGGAATTAACGCAGAAGCTGAACAACGAGAACAGCTTATTGCTGAAACAGAGCAGAGAATTACTGACCTTAAACAGCAGATAGAGAAAGTGAGGGATATAGATGCGAGAATGCGTAAACTTAGAGAACGTCGGTCAAGTGGAAGAACTTCTACAGATGACAGAACAGATGCAGGACGAACTGGATCAGAAAGACCAGATGATTATGGAACTGAACAGGCAGCTAAACAGATCGCTGACCTTGAACGAGAAATTGAACAGCGAAAACAGAGTCGAGAATATCGAAGCATTGCGGACAAGATTAAGGAAAATAGAAGAACAATTAGCCAACGAGACAGACAGCAGGAAAAGAGCCGACGCAGAAGTCGTGGCATGGAAATTTAGGTATGAAAAAGCGGAACAGGCAAAACGCTATGCACAGACACACCAAAAGACAACAGAGGTCGCTGTTGAGAAAAAAGTGCCCTATGAGAAATGCGATAACTGTGACCGCACTGCTTACCAAAAAGCAAAAGAAAAATGCGATAACCGTAAAATTCAGTTAGAGAAAAAATATAAAAATATGACGGCTGGTTATGAAAGTATCCTGTTTCTGCTGGCATGGTACAGTATAGCCATTACACTATTCACTGCTATCCTTTCTCCAGTTTTCTTTAGTGACTGTATTAGCTTTTTCAGTATGTTTGCTAAAGGAATCTTAAGCCTGTTTCAAAAATTTGTTGCAGGTGCAGATTCTTTCGGACAGTTAAGCAGTGGAATCTCAAATAGTATCATTTCAGGGATTGTGTACTGGCTGATTGTAAGTATTGTTATGGGAATTTTATTTATCATAACGGGATTGCTGATAATCGGGACTGGCTATCAGGTGGGGAAAATCTACCGGAAATATTGCTGGGATATTATCAGCATCATGGTGGTGATAATGAGTACAGCTATCATAATCTATTTCGGAAAATGGATAAAATCAATTATTCCGATAAACCTCATTATGTTGCTACTTCTGGTACATGCGGTTTATATCGGAATCCGATGTTATGTGAAAAACTGGCGAGAAAAACGAGGATATTTTTAAAGTAAAATGGGCAGGTAAAACTGCCTGTTTTTCACAAAACAAATATACTTATTTTTAGTTATCCAGATTTTTAGAGTCTGTGAAAACTGTTCTTTGATTTTTAACACTATTTTTTATAATCTTCCAAATGAATCTGTTTTGATTGATTGACAATTACCGAGCTATTCTAGTATATTTAATCCATAAAGCAGATACAAAATCGCAGATGTGCAGGTGAACAGACATGAAAAATATCCATAGCATTGAATTTTATACTGGAAGCAAGGAAGAACTGCTTCCCGGTTTTGAAAAAGATTTTCCCTATATCGCTTCAAGGGCAGAACTTGACAAGTATATCGGACATTATGTACCGTGGCACTGGCACAAGACAGTGGAACTTTTTTATATGGAAAGTGGTAGCATTGAATATGATACGCCGGGAGGAAAACTGTTGTTTCCGGCTGGAAGCGGCGGCATAGTAAATTCCAATGTACTCCATATGACAAAAGCAATATCGCAGAAAGAAAAGAATATACAGCTACTTCATATTTTCGATGTTTCCCTACTTGCCGGGGAACAGGGAAGCAGGATTGAACAAAAATATATTGCGCCTATCATAACAGCCCCACAGATTGAGGTAATTCCGCTTTTTCCAGGCAATGCAGAAGAAGAAAGGATTTTGAAACTGCTTGCCGCTTCATTTCGTTTATCCAGTGATGAATTTGGATATGAAATAAAACTGCGGGAAACCCTAACAGAAATATGGCTCATGCTTTTTGAACTATCCCGTCCTATGCGTGAAAAAAAGGGGGAACATAATAAAAGCAACGATAAAATAAAGCTGATGATGATATATATTCACGAACATTACAGAGAGAAAATCTCTATCCCGGAACTTGCGGCAGCAGCATACCTAAGCGAAAGGGAGTGTTATAGAGTGTTCCATGACTGTCTGCACATGACACCCGTAGAGTATATAAAGGCTTACCGTCTGCAAGCTGCCTGTCAGATGCTAGCAAAGGGGCAGGAAGCAGTTACCGTTATCAGCCATGAGTGCGGTTTGGGGAGTAGCAGTTATTTTGGAAAGGTTTTTCGAGAATACACACATTGTTCACCCACAGAATATCGGAGAAAATGGCAGAATAATGATAGATAAGGGCAGAAAAGAAATATTTTTTCTATTCCTTTTGCATTATAATGATACCTGTAAAGTAAATCCGTCATTTACAGGAGGTGAGTGCAAAGTGGTAAAACTGAACATTCTGAACATGAAAAATTTTTTAGATACGGTCAATAGCTGTTCCGGCAAAGTAAATATGCTCTGCCCGGATGGTAAAAAACAAAACATCAATGGGGAAGAAAAGATACAGGGCAGTTTGTGGCGGCAATACTCCCAAAACAAAAACTGTTTGCGGCTTGTTTTAGAAGTTCCGAATCCAACGGACTATATGAACATTGTTTCGTACTATGCCGGGGATTGCTGATTTATCTGTAAATATTTCATCATAAAGGGGCTGGACAGTTTATCTTCCAGCCCCGCCCTTTTGAAAGGAGTTAAAAATGGAGTTGAACATTCAGACCGCAGAACTGGCATTAAGGGAAGCGGCAGAATCCAATCCGGGAGCATGGGCAGAACATTCCCGGTATGTAGCCGAAGCCTGTAAAAACATTGCGTCACACTGTAAAGATTTATCTTCTGAACAGGCGTATATTTTCGGGCTGTTACACGATATTGGACGTTATGCCGGAGTGAGTTCGGAAAGGCATCTGATAGACGGCTATCGTTACTGTATGGAGCGTGGGTGGGGAAAAGCCGCACAAATATGTATATCCCACGCATTTATGATACAGGATATTGCCACATCTATCGGAGAGTTTGATGTCAGTGATGAGGATTACCTGTTTATGAAAGAATTTGTTGCAAATGCGGTATATGATGATTATGACCGTCTTGTACAGTTATGTGACGCATTGGCTATGCCTCGGGGTTCTGTCTTTTGGAAAAGAGATTTGTAGACGTGACAATGCGATACGGCGTTCACCCAGCGACAATAGACAGATGGAAAAAGATTTTAGAGATTAAAGAACGGTTTGAGGATCAGATTGGCTGTTCTATCTATGCCCTGCTTCCGGGCGTTATGGAAAACAGTTTTCGTTAAGGGGGGATATTGTGTATTACGAATCCAGTGATTTTTTGGAAACAGCGGACAGCGATACGTTAAAGCAGATTGCCCGCACAAGGGAATTAACACGGAAATATTATTTTTCTGATTATAGAGATACAGAAAAACGCACTTCCATTCTTCGGGAGCTGTTGGGCGGAATAGGGGAAAATGTGGCAATCGACACGCCTTTTCATTGCGACTATGGAAAAAATATTTTTTTGGGAAATGATGTGATCGTCAATATGAATTGTACCTTTGTGGATAACAAAACTATCCGAATTGGCGACAGGGTATTGATTGCGTCAAATGTGCAGATTTATACATCTTCACACCCTGTCTTACCACAGGAAAGGTTTGTGCCGGATTGGAGGGAACGTCAGACAACATTTTTTAGAACCTATGCACGTCCGATAGAAATAGAAAGTAATGTCTGGATTGGCGGCGGCTGTATTCTTCTGCCCGGAGTCACTATAGGAAAAAACAGCGTGATAGGGGCTGGAAGTGTAGTTACCCGCCCTATCCCGCCTAATTGTGTTGCAGTAGGAAATCCATGCAGGGTGATACGTTATTTTGATACAGACAGGGAAAGGTGGCAGCATGAAGTATAAGCATATCGTTTTTGACATTGACGGCACTCTGATTGATACGGAATATGCTGTATTACATTCTTTACAGAAAACTATAAAGGGATTGTCCGGGAGAGAGATACCATGTTCTGAACTAAGATTTGCGTTAGGGATTACAGGAACAGACGCTTTGAAAAAACTTGCGATAAAAGACACTTCCTATGCGATAGAATTATGGGATAAAAATATGCGTAACTATACAAATAACATTAAAGTATTTGACGGAATCGTTGAATTATTGAAAAATCTTCTAAGTCTGGATTATGAAATGGGGATTGTCACATCAAAGACAAGGGAAGAATTTACACATGATTTTTGTCCGTTTGGTATCAGTCATTATTTCAAAACAATCATATGTGCAGACGATACACAGGAACATAAACCCAATGCCGCACCGATTTTGAAATATGTGGAATTATCAAAAACAGACCATAGGAAAGTACTTTATATCGGAGATAGCAAATATGACAGTAAATGTGCGGAAAATGCGGGAATTGATTTTGCTTTAGCAGTATGGGGCAGTCATAATAAGCACATAAAAGCAGATTATTTTTTAGAAAAACCTGCCAATCTGTTATCTGCTATCACTTCAGAGAAATTTTATTAGCGATGAAAGATCGAACGAAAATGACTCCGAGGTATATTAAAAAAACTTGCTTGATCAATTATGGTGATTTTGATTAAGTAGCCTGTATGTAAAATAAAGCATACAGGCTACTTGTGGTTTACAATTCCAAAGAATCTTCTGCATCTACCCACATTTGCATATTACCATCAAGATATAATCGTGCATATTCAAGTGGCTCATCAATAGCAAGTGTATTTAATGCGCAGTCTGATCCAGGAGTGGTTTTTAAGTTCTTCTCAGCTTCCCAACAGTCAATGCGGAGCATATAACCGGCATTGGTATAAACATCAATGCTGTTTCTGTGTGGATTGTATTCTGCAAATATTGTTCTCATCGTATCTTATCTCCATTTTTTTAATAATCAGTTATAGAGTTAAATATCGAAAACATTTCAATCAGTTCACCATGTTGTTATTGTTATATGTTATACTGTGTTATGAAATTTTCTTTCCCTTAATTTTTCCCATATTAAGGTTCATGAAAGCTAATGGGAGAATGTAACACAAGGGAAAGAGTAAGGGAAAGTACACTTGCTACAAACTTAGTGTTTTCAAGGGTTTGCGAAGAATTTGATAATCAAATATAATAGTTATTAAATTTCCTAAAATAAGTGGAATATCAA
>NZ_QUDO01000100.1 GCF_003477525.1 Ruminococcus sp. AF41-9 | reverse complement strand
GCTGGTAACTTCTGGAGGTGCAAACTGATGATACAATTCGTCAATAATAACGTAAGTAGTTAAAATAAAGTCTTCAAAAGTTGCAATAACAGTGGTATTATTATCTTGGAACTTCAACATAATGATGCCTCCTTTCGTTGTATTCCCTACAAATAGGATAGCACATTTTGTTGAAGTTTCTTTATATTTATTTTATCTAGCACAACGAGTTAATTTATGGTAGGAATATGGATGGGCAAGAATTGGAAAACCAGACTGATCCAGAATTCTTTCAATAACTGTTTGAAACGGAGCATACTGGATATAATCGGTTGCCGGCAGGTAATGGTCACTGAAATTTCCAATGTATTTGTCCATGATCTCATCGACAGTACTTCCATATCCCAGTCGGACCATCAGTCCAGCAATATGGAAGCGTCCAATGTAACCTGTAGGTCTTTTTTCCTTCATAACTTCTTCTATGCTCAGATCAATTCCCATTTTGTGGAGATTTTCCAGAATTGCTTCTACATATTTCTGTTTTCCTTCCGCTATTGGAGTAAACAGATCCGCAAAAGCATTCGGATCCACGTTCTTCGGGAAGATACAGATCACATGGATTTCTTCCTTTTTGCCGGATGGAAATGTAAAAGTTGTGGAAAACTCACAGCCTGGAAGGACTTCAAGGAAGTGTCCATTTGATCCGACTATGTATTTGTTTGTTAAGGAAAAATGGTTATGGTCAGTTATAGCGATCACGCGGAGATGTTCCCGATTTAAAGCAAGGTCCACGATTTCCTTAACACTGTTCTGCCCATCACTCTGATCTGAGTGCAAATGGCAGTCGATGCGTTCATTTAATAACTGTTTTGTTCTCATAAATAAACCTCCAGATATTTTTTTGATACCTATACAATAACATGTTAAGGATTTTAACCGAGACAAAATAAATATGATTAAAGTGTCTGTAAACATATTAAAATATATTATTTAATCGTATATTAACACATACACTTATCAATATTAATCATACTGCTATTTTGTAAATCTGGACGTTAATTTTTCCTGCCAAAAAGGAAAAGATGTGATGCAATAAAAGTATTTCGAGGCGCGTAAAATCCACCTTCTTATTTTTTCTGCTTCTTTCGTTCCTTCTGGAATGCAGGCTGCAGCTGCCCGGTATTTGTCGAAAAGAAGGAATCGTTCTCTCTTATCTTCATAATAATACAATTGCTGTATATACTTCTTGATACAGGCTAATTCGTCATAGGCAAATTCCCGTTTCATGTCAGGCTGATTTCGGTACGCCCGTTCAATTTGCTCAAACGCTTTCAGATAATCCAAGGTCTTTGCTCCATTTTCTCTTGACATACTGTCTTCATGGAGTCGGTATACAAATATAGGATCCGGAACCATGGATACCGTTTGACATATAGACAGATATTGATGATAAAAACTTAAAGTTTCACCTATCTGAAGCTGTGGGAAAAGGATATCAAATTCCTGTACCAGTTCTGTACGGAACAGCTTATTTCCAGTAATACTGTTCAAATGAACCGCATCAATCGGAAAAAAGACTCCGCTTTTTTGTATTTCATCAGCATTTGTTCGCCTATTTTAATTCTGATATTTATATCCCCCGATAATGAGATCTGTTTTACAGATTCCATCCAGGAGTTTTCTTAATGTTCCATCCAAAAGGTAGTCGTCCGAATCAAGAAAAAATAAATAGTCCCCTTCGGCAAAGCCAATTCCAAGATTTCTGGATGCTGCTGTCCAGTATGTTCCTTTTGAAAGTACCGGATAATCTGGTATTTATTTGCATATTCCTGGCAGATGATATTGCTGTAATCAGTAGAGCCATCGTTTACATGTAAAATCTCCAGATTCACATCTTTTTGTAGAAGAACAGACTCCAAACATAATTCCAGATATGGAGCTGAATTGTACACCGGAATTATGACGCTGATTGTCCCTTCAGTCATAACTGTTTCCCCTTTCTTTTGCAGGCATACCATTTCCAGATACCATAATCCCTTGTCTGAAAGGCTTCATACAATTCTAAATAGGGTTCTGACGGTTTCTGAGCTATTGTTTGTATCATATCGCATGCTGTCAGAAAAGCGAACTGCATGGTTCTTTCTGGAAAATATTTCAGAAAATCGTAAATGGAAAATGTGAAATACCGGAGCACTTCATCCATATATCCATCTGGAAGATCTTTTTTCATCAATATTTTTTCCAGGACTAAAATACTTTCCAGGTTTCGATTCATTTTCTCTTTATTTGAACCTTCCTTCGAAATATTTTTCTGATATATGTACCCAATATTTGAAAGAACAACAGCTTTCTGACATTTTGGATATATGCGAAATGCTCAAAGCTCCAGGCTGGCGGAGGATATCCAGAAATTCACAGATATGGGAAGCTTCATTGGAAACATCGAAATCCTTTGGAAGGCTTTCCAAAACATAGTATTTCTCAATACTGTTTTCCAGTTCTTTAAAACTGTCTGCATGACAGCATTCGCCAAGTATAAATTTCCTTGCTTCCCTGGAACAACGTCCTGCATAGAGAATGTCCACTAATTTTTCATGGCCTGTCTTCAGCAGCAGATATAAAAGCTGGACATCCCGTATATTGCAGGAACAGCTCTGATATCCTTCCAGCTGAACATAACGTTTGATACAGTTCGCCAGGACATCCGGTTCAAATTCCCAACCAGTTTTCAGAAATTTACCGAGTGGTTCGACATAGTCAGAATTTATCTTTTGATCGGCTGTGAGCAGGTTCAGTACTTCTACTGTTTTTCTGTCAGCCAGCAAAGATACGGAAACTGCCTGCCTTTCACCAGATACATGATATCCAGCATCTGGCAGTTTTGCCTGGAGCAGTTTCATATGCTCCAATGCTGCTGCCTTGTCCCTGATCTGTGTCAGGGCGGATTTTGGCAGGTTCACCTTTCTGGTGTAATCCAGAAATTCCAGGTTCCAAACTGTGTTTTCTAAATATTTATTCATTTTTAGTTTCCTCCATTAATTTACTTACAAAATCCATGAATTCTTTTCTGGTGATATAGTCACTGTCGTAACATTCCAAAAAGAAATTTGTGCATTTACGGAATACCTTTTTGGTTACAGGAATCATTGCACTCAGATTCCGGTATGCGTCCAGAATTGCAATGACGGTTAAATCTTTAGAATAACCGCTTACATAAGACGGCATTTTCTTAGAGAGAATATCCAGTCTTTCTGCGTCTGAAAGTCCATTCAATTCAGCATCCAGCTTTTCTCTAATAGCTTTCAGATTTTCACGTTCCTTGTTTTTCTATTTTCCTCTTCCAGTTCTTTTTTCTTCTGAACATACGCTTCATATTCTTTTTCGGAGAGATAATCCTGGCGAAGAACATTCAGAGCATTATAATTTCTGGCTTCAAGAGCCTTGTACCATTTTGCACAAATCTCTTCCCCAATGATTTTTCGGCTTTGTCCGTTTGAAATGAAACCGGCCATTAAATCAGAAAGGGGGCAGATATCCGGGATCCTTGTGATCAATTCACATATCACTCCCAGCATGGTTTCGCATTCTTCCTCTGAGAATTTATGGAAAAGAACAGGTTTATCTGTTTTATGATAAGCAATGCTTATCACCCAGCTGTCTTCCATTGCCTTTTCCAGATAATCGGCTTCTTTTCCCGTAAATATCCAGTTCCTGCTTTCACAAAAATCTTTCAGGAATGCCAGAAGGTATGGACTGTCCATTTCTCTAAGATATTTTCTTGACTCCATGGAATTGATTTTCACAAATTCAGAAAAATCCAGATATCCGGATTCAAATAAAGGCTGCAGTTGCTCTGCAGTGAAATAGGACGCCTGCTAATACAGGAATTCTTTGATATCCTGATCGAAAATATCATCCAAAACAGGTTCTTTCTCTTCCAGTTTCTTCTGGTCCGCAATATATTCCTGAAGAACATGGACATAAATCTGAACCAGACGTTTTGGGAGCACAGGAAGTGCAGAACCATAATCGGATTCTTTTTTGATCCCTTCCGGATACAGGTACTGCACCAGGCCGCGAAGCCATTCCTCTTCTTCTTTCCTGCTGGCAGAAAGCTTATGGGTACCATTTAGTTCATCCCAGCGTGGTACCTGATTTTGGGCATTGTAAACATCATACCGATAATTATCACTTATTTTCATGGTCAGCAGGTCAAATAAAAGGTATGATTTCCGAACATTCGGTACCCCAGGCTGGAAGCCTTTCAGCAGGAATTCCCTGATGATATTTTCACCATCGATTTTCTGGGGCATTTTTTTGCTGTCGAAATATTCCCTTACAAAAATCTTTAAAGAATCTGCAAATGTAATTTCCGTTTCCTGATGGAACAGTTCCTGGAACCATCTTTTCAAAAGCCGCCACCATTTAATGTCCGACTGGCTCTGAAGATAAGTCGTTTCATTATTCAGGAACCAGATACCAGCATTCAGATGTAAGATATCCATTTCGGTATATCCTAAATTTTTCAGGAACTGTTCATTTTTAGTTTTCACTGGTTCTTCGTACAATGCTGAAAAAGCGAGAATCATTTGTCCAAGATCTTTACCGAAAGTCTCTTCGAAATTTGTTCCCATACAATCTCTTAGGATAGCTGTCTTCAGATTGCAAAAGAAGGAAATGACAGTCATATAAAAGGAGTTGTGCTCCAATACTGATATTTTAGATATGTCCATAATTTCTTCTTTTTTGACAGTCAGTATTTTTTTGATTAATGCTGTCTCAGCTGTCTTATTTTCTTTCCAATAACGGGATCGTTCTTCTTCAAAAAACAGTGATAAAAATTCAAAGAGATCTTCCAGACTGCTTTTCTCAGCAGATGTGAGTAAAAGAGTGATATCTTCCCCTGTAAGTGTTGCAGGCTCCGGATCCAGATAACTAAATGCCAGGACCTGGTATAACAGGATCAGATTATGTTCTTTTACTGCTTTTTCCTTTGCCCGTTTCAGGAAATCTTCCAGCTGGGATCCAATAAAAGTTTCATCTGTATGATATTTCCCTATTCTGGAAAGACCTTTCATAACAGAGATGTAATCACTGATAGATGTAAATCCCTGCTCTTCCATTCTTTCCAGAAGTTCTCCAGGATACCGGAAATATTGTTTGATATCCTGGTAATCTCCATACTCGCAGTTCATACCGGCAGCTGTCTTGGCAAGGCCGATAATCCCTTTGTAAAGTTTTGTGTATTCTTTTTTGTTTTTCATGATGTATTTTCTCCTTTCATCAAAAAAAATTTTTAGGCGTTTGCGAAACGCCAAAAAACGCATAAATACGGCATTTTTTCTTGTTAAAAATAAAATATCTCCTCAAGGTTTATGGTAAAATAGAGTTGTCGAGAAACTATCAACCAATCCACCTAAAGGAGATATACCTACATGATAACATATAAGCAACTCACTTTGGCAGAAATTTTTGAAGATTGCCAAAATAAATTCGAC
>NZ_QUDO01000010.1 GCF_003477525.1 Ruminococcus sp. AF41-9 | reverse complement strand
TCAATGGTAGAACACCAGCCTTCCAGCTGGATACGTGGGTTCGAGTTCCCATCACCCGCTTGTGCGATAGTGGCGTAGTTGGTAACGCGCGACCTTGCCAAGGTCGAGACCGCGGGTTCGAGCCCCGTCTATCGCTCTTTTTTAAGACTTCGGAGATTTCCGGAGTCTTTTTTGTGTACTGTGTACGGATAAAATAAGAAAGACTTTTGTCTGGAGGAGTCTTTCGATCAATCATTGGAACATTTTTGAGTAATTTTCTATCATATAAAAAACAAGAGAGCGTTGGATGCACTCTCTTGTTCACGGAAGGATTATAGAATTATGATATCTGATTTCAGACGTCAGCTCAGGATTCTTCTGAGACAGTGTCGGAATCACCGTAGAAGGTCAGGAGATAGAGTCCGCAGATTCCTACCAGACCGTATACGATCCTGGAAATCCAGCTCATGCTTCCGAAGAGAAGCGCCACCAGGTTCAGATTGAAGAAACCGATCAGTCCCCAGTTGACAGCTCCGATAATGGCAATTGTCAGTGCCGTATATCTTAAACATTTACTTCCCATAAGTCACCATCCTTTCCTAAACCTGTTGCTGCTCGCAGCTTTTACAGGAATCATAAAGCTATTACAGTCCTTATTGTTTCACAGAAAATAAAAAATATGCACAGTTTTTAAATTTGATTTATATCCGGAAATGCAAATAGATATCATAAAAACTGTGCATATTTTTAAATTATTATTTCACTTTTAAAATCTGGCTTGCAGTTGCATCTTCGTCAAAGGAAAATGCTTCCTGAGCCTGAACTGTGACGTCGCTTTCATCGGTAAGTGTAAATGCCTGACATACAGTGACTGTCTGTTCCGGCTGGATTTCTGCTGTAAAATGATCGATCGCATCATCGTTATTCTCAGGAATTGCAGCTTCACAGACTTCTCCGTGCTGATAAGCCTTTAAGTTTACGTCTACCATAGCACTGGAAGCGGAAGTAGAATGATTGGTGTAATCATAGTAGATCATGATGCATGGATTTCCTGCAAAGTCCTTTGTGATGGTGTGTTTCTTATATTTAATCGTAAATTTGTCTGTGGTCAGATCCAGAATATCTGTCTCGGATGCCTGCAGAGAGGAAGCTGAAGAATCAGAAGAACTGTCACCGTCCATGTTATTGAGGGAATTATTGATTTCATCTTCCACGCTCTTGAAGTTTGCAGACATGATCTTTACTGTCATATCATCCAGAGAAACAATTTTCCATCCGGAGTTTGTCTTGATCAGCGGATATACGATATCTGCCTCGGAAAACGCATCAGTCTCTGTTTCGGCTGCTTTCTCATTCAGAATAGAAGCAAGTTTCTGCTGTGTTTCTTCTTCTGTAAGCTGAGTTCCGGCATAGGCATTGGAAACAATCTGGCGGAGAAACTCTGTGATCGTTGCCTTGTAAATATCAGTGCCGTCCACATAAGTGATATGTGCAGTAATAGAAGCAGTTCCATTCTGAATATCAAATCTGTTTTTGGTAATCTTATAAGTCATTTTCTGATTGATCGCTGTAAAGAAATCTGTATAGGCAGCGTTGCGGATATCTGCATTGTCCAGTGCGGAAAGATCACTGCTCTGGAGCATGGATTCCATAGTTGAGAAGTCCATGTTTTTCATGCTGTCAAGAAATTTCTCTGCTGCTTTCTGCGGCTGCTGTCGCTGATAAAAATAAAATCCTGCTCCACCGCCAATGGCGAGAATCAGAACAATGATGAAAATAATCAGCCCGGCATGACCTTTTTTATTTTTTTGTGCCATTTTTCCTCCTGTATGAATCTGTTGACGTGTTGACAAGTCGGTAATAAAGCTGAAACTTTTCCTGGGTTTCCGGATTATTGTTTATTCCGTTACCGGAAATGTTTACGACTCTTTAGATATTTATTATAACAGAACGCGTTGACAATGGCAAATCGGTTACCTATAATCTTAAGTACAATGTAAGAAATAATTAATCAGGAAAGAAGGCGGATAGTTAAATGAAATACGAGAGTTCTTTTCCGTCAGAAGCAGACGGGCTGGAGATTTCTGTGATGGCAGTGATCCCGGATAAAAAGCCTTATCGGGCAGTGGTGCAGCTTGTTCATGGGATGAGCGAGCATAAAGAAAGATATCTTCCATTTATGCAGTATCTGGCAAAAAGAGGATATGTCACAGTGATCCATGATCACAGGGGACATGGAAAAAGTGTAAAATATCAGGAAGATCTGGGCTTTACCTATGGCGGCGGTGCGGAAGCCATGTTAAAAGATATCGGCACAGTAAACCGGAAAATCCATGGTACATACCCGGATCTTCCGGTGATCCTTATGGGACACAGTATGGGTTCTCTGGCAGTCCGCGCTTTTGTGGCACAGCATGACAGTTGTGTGGATATGCTGATTGTATGCGGCTCTCCGAGTTATAATACGGCGATGCCTCTTGGGGTGGCGATTGCAAAAATGGAAAAAGCAGTATTCGGACCAAGACACAGAAGCAAACTGATTGAAACCATGTCCTTTGGAGCAAGCGTTGCGAAGTTCAGAAAAGATAAAACCTGTACTGCATGGATCTGTTCGGACCCGGAAGTGGCAAAAGAATATAAAGAATCGGAACTGTGCGGATTTACTTTTACTGATGATGCATACCTCGCTTTGTTCGAGCTGATGAAACGTGCGTATGATGTAGAACATTATTCATGTACGAATCCGAAGATGCCGGTGCTGTTTGTCAGCGGAGCAGAGGATCCCTGCCTGATCAATGTGCGCCATTTTGCCAAAACTGTACAGGCAATGCGCCACGCGGGTTACCTGGATGTAAAGGGAAAATTATATCCGGGTATGCGTCATGAGATACTGAATGAGATTGATAAAGAGAAGGTTTACCATGATATTGCGGTATATCTGAAGAAGAAAGGCTTTTAACCAAATCAAGCAGCGAAGCGGATTGCGAATATCCGCCTGACAAGAAACATTGGAGAAACGAAATCCTGCAAAACATAAATTCCGGAAAATTTATTTGCAGGCATAAAATGCTCATGTCTGGTTATGATACGCATAGAAACTGTGTAATTATTGCGAAAAGGAGATGCCGGACATTGGGAAAAACAAAAAGATGGAAATGGAAACAAGCCGTGTTTCTGGCAGGAGTTTTGCTTTGTGTGATCTGTACAACATGTACGGGCTGCGGAGAAAGAGCTCAGGCAGAAGAACAGGGAGAGCTCGTAAGGAAGGAGGCTGTCGGAGAGATCCGGCAGCCTTTATCTTTCTGCCCTCTTTACGCCTCACGAAAAAAATGGTAAGATAATACCCAAAAAGTTCAAACAAAAGGGGGCTGGATAAAACGCTATGGAAATACAGAATAAAGAAGAACAAAATACTCCTGAACTGACAGAAGATTCTTTGCAGGATACATCAGCAAAACAGGAAGAGGCAGAAATACAGGAAGAAACAGAGTCACAGGAAGAACAGAATCCGTCTTCAAACCGAAGATTTCTTCTCTGGACACTGGCCGGTATTTATCTGCTTTATACAGGTTACAGTCTGTGCAAAAATGTGATTCAGGGTGCAGAAGGTGCAAGTACCGGTTTTCTTCTGGCAGGAATTGCATTTGCGGTTGTCGGTGCAGGGTTATTGTTTTTCAGTGCAAAGAGTATGCTGGCAGAGGATAAACTGAAAAAAGCGAAGGCGGCGAAAGAAGCAGGTATGCGTGCGGCAGTAGGAGGAGAACTGGGAGAGACATCTCAGGGAAAAAGTGCTCCGTCCGGAGAAAAGAAATCCATGAGTATTGCAGAGAGAGCAAATCTGACAAAGAGACTGGAAGAGGAAGAAGCTGAAACAGAAACAGATTCAGAGGAGAATCCGGAATCAGAGACAGAAAAATAAAAAGAAGCAAAATAAGGAAAACAGTAGCAAGAGTGACAATGGGGCACTCTGGAAGGAAAATGACAAATGAAAATATTAATTACACTACTGAAACCACTTTCTTTTGTACCCGCATTGCTGATGATGTATATCATTTTTTCTTTTTCAGCACAGACGGGAGAGAGTTCCGGAAATCTCAGTTATCAGATCAGTTATGATATCGTGGAGATCAAAAGTAACATCTTATCAGAAAATAAAAGCAGCGACCAGCTTGCATATGAGGCAGATGGTATCCACTATTATGTGAGAAAAGCGGCCCATATGACAGAGTATTTTCTGCTGGCAATCGCGATTTCTTTTCCACTGTATGTATACGGTGTAAGAGGAATCTGGCTGATGATCCTGGCAGGAATCGTATGTGTGGCATTCGCAGGACTGGACGAATATCATCAGTCTTTTGTGGACAGCAGAACTCCGGCGGTAAAGGATGTGGGGATAGACAGCATCGGCGCATTTATCGGTATTTTGCTGGTACAGGCATTCTGCTGGTCCGTACTGAATAATCCGGTGAAAAAGAAAAAAACGCGAAAGCACTGAGAGAAACCGGGACAGACAGAAGAAAAGACGGAAAAAGAGAACGATAAAAGAAAACATTAAAAACATACAAAAGAATCAAAAAGAAATCCTGAAAAAAGTAAAACTGTGGATAGTCTGATATCATGAAGATATCGGAAATCCACAGTTTTTTGTTTTGTTACACAGGTTCCTTTTCCGTGAATACGGAAAAAAGAATTTATGAAACATTTTGGGTGTTTTTAAGCCTGAAGTTCTGCAAGTTTGTTCAGACCTGCTCTGGTATGGCGGACAAAGATATTTCTGACAGCTGGGAATTCTCCCAGACCTTTCAGTGTACAGGTAACAGAGAAACCTTCTTTTTCCAGAATGCTTTTCCAGGAATCTTCGTCATCTCCGGACATGTCGTTGGTCGCATGATCGCCCGCTACAATCATAAATGGTGCCAGATGGACATGTGCAGGATGAATTTTTTTCAGTTCATCCAGAAAACTTTCGATAGAAAAATCACCTTCCACAGTTCCCATGTGCATATTGGAATAACCGGACTGTTTGAACAGACGGTCCATTTCTGGATAAAGTTCATTGGCGACATGTTCTGTTCCATGTCCCATAAATAAGAGAATTTCATCAGAATCAGGGTGATATTCCTGTGCCATAGCCTGACAGACCTCTTCTTTGTCCTGTTTTGTAACCATCAGAGAATCACAGATAATGACAGAATCAAAGTCCTTTTTATGTGCAAGAACCTTTTCTTTCATAGCATCACTCTCAAATCCGGTGATCACATAGGTTGGCTGTACAATTACATTTCGAATTCCGTCCGCTTTCAGCTGGGTCATTGCCTCATCAATATCCATAATGTGGATCCCGTCCCGCTTCCGGAGTTTGGCGCGGATACGGGGACTTGTCCATGCGCGGTATAACGGATATTCCGGAAATGCATGATGCAGGTCAGATTCAATCTGTTCAATTGTTTTTTTTCGTGTTTCTTCATAACTTGTACCGAAGCTGATAACAAGAATTGCTGTTTTTTCAGTTACCCCCATTTTAAATCTCCTTATAATAAGTATATTGGCATTTACCACAACTGCCACTGACAGTTTTTCCGCAAAACAGATGTAGTGGCGGTAAAAGGTAATTGATTGCGCACTCATATAAAAAAGATGTCATGATAACAGACATTGTTCTTTATTATACAGGGAGTCGTAGGGAAACACAAGTAAAAGCTAAGATTTTGACGTCTGAGTATCTCTGTATGCAGATGGAGTGACATTCATTTTTTTCTTGAAGCTTGTGCTGAAATAATATTGATTGGCGTAACCGCATTTCATACTGATTTCCTTCAGAGTCATGTTTGTGGCTGTAAGATAACGGCAGGCGGCGTTGATTCGCTGAGTAGTGATATAGTCACTGATACTCACGCCCTGTTTCTTTTTAAAAAGGGCACTCAGATAAGCCGGGCTGACATTGGCTTCGCTGGCGATATCGTTCAGACACAGAGTATTGCTGGCATAGTTTTCGTCAATATATGAAGTTACGGATTCGCATAATTTCTGGTGATAATCATTCAGAGAAGAATCCAGTTTCCGGCAGAGAAGACGGCAGAGTTCGTTGAGCCAGCCGCATAGTTCTTCTGTGGTATGAAATTCTTCCAGATGATTGTATACATACAGGATCTTTGCTTCCAGATCATGGGTATCCAGGTTTAATTCATAGAAAAACTTCAGAATCCTTCCAAGCAGAGAGTAGATCTGGATAAATGCGAAACTTTTGGTGCGGAAGTTCTCAGTAAGCCATCTGGAGAAATCCTGAAACCAGGAGTCAATTGCAGAAACATCCTTTTTGCACAGAAGGCGGATTAATTCTTCCTCTTTGGAATCGGAGAAATCAGTGGCAGATAAGTCATGTCCAAGAGCCTCACGTCCGTCAAATACGTTCTGGTGTGGGAAAAAGAAACGATAATCCAGTGCATGAACTGCACTTTCATAAGAACGGTTTAGATCCCACAGATCCTGTACAATGGCACCGATTCCGGCATTCAGAACCAGTCCCTGTGAATTGCAGTTATCTACAATTGCAGAAATGATTTTATAGGTAAACTGGCGAAAATTTCCGGACTGGCAGCCACTTTGTCCGATTACACACAGATAACCATCAATATCCTGCAGAGGATAAATATAATTTAATTCTGAGGTTTGTTCTGTGATCAGATCACGGAGATTCAGCAGTTCCATCTGAAATTTCTCAATGCCATAGGAATCCCTGAGAGACTGTGCATTTTCCAGTTCAAGAATCACTACGTTATAAAAATCATAATCCAATTTGAGGTTCAGGTAGTTCAGATAAGGTTTGAGACGATAGGAAGCCTCCTGCCTGGAACGGTGAGTGATATCACGGAAAAATTTTTCGATAAGTAAAGGTCTGCTCTGTTTAAGCAACTGCAGATTTTTCTGCTCACGTTCCATCAAGGCAAAAGCATTTTTTACTTTCTGGATCAGGTATGCGTAATCCAGAGGTTTTTCAATATAATCCAATGCACCAAGAAGCAGAGCGCGTCTTGCATATTCAAATTTATCATAGGCACTGATCAGTATGATTTTTACCATTGGATTAATATCCAGTGCCTGCCTGCTCATGGAAATTCCATCCAGATCCGGCATTTCAATATCTGAGATGATCAGATCTACAGGTTCGTTTTTCATAGCTTCGATCGCAGAAGTTCCATTATAGCAGATATGTACGATTTCTGCGTTTAGAACTTCCCAGTCGATGTTCTTTTCAATTCCTTCTGCTGACAGATAATTGTCATCTACAATCATTATTTTCCTCATCTGTATCCTCCATTTGCTGAAATTCAATTGTGACATAGGTACCGTTTCCGGGATGGCTGTCAATACGCACAGAGCCGTTACCGTACAAAGGATTGGAAATGCGGGCGCTTACATTTGAAATTCCAAAATGTTTTTCGTAATTTATGACTTTGTTGTCTATGGCATATCGGAGCTGTTCCAGTGTCTCCGGAGACATTCCGGCTCCATTATCTTCAATGGATATCACTACGGTATCATCACCGTAGAGCACTTGAATGGAAATAAAAACTTCAGGTGTATCGGCTGAAAGACCGTGCAGGATAGAATTCTCCAGGAATGGCTGTAATGTAAATTTGCAGATCGTGAAATTTTCTATTCCGTCTTCGGCATTGATCTCCCAGTTAAGATTATCTTTATGGCAGAGTTTCTCCATTTCCAGATACAGGCGGGCAATTTCCAGTTCGTCTTTGATCGGTATCAGTTCTTTTGATTTTCTCAGCGTCAGTCGGTAAAAGGCAGTCAGATTTGTCAGCATCTGATCTGCAATATCCAATTTGCCAAGTGCCTGGCAGGTTCGGATGGTTCCAAGGATATTGTAGAGAAAATGTGGATTGATCTGTGACTGTAATAACTGATATTTCAGTCGTTCTTCATTAATGGAGAGACTGACAATTGATTTCAGATTCTGGGCAATTGTGTGCTGCATATCTTCAAAGGTAATCCCCAGATTGTCTATTTCATCATAATTGGAAGCATCGGCCGGATGTGGGAGTGTGATGATGGAAAGGTGCTCCGGATCATGTCCAAGATGAAAGGATTCCATGGCATAGGACAGTGCGGCAATTCTGCTTGTCAGTTTCCTGGAAAAAAGGATTACAATAAAAATAGTCAGCGGCAGAGAAATAATTACAGTGATCAACAGTGTTTTGATCAGTACCTGTGTATTGCTTTTGATATAGTTTTCCGGGATTTCCGTAATATGCAGCCAACCGTTATCCAGAGTGCGGCAGTTATAGTAGATGTCATTGTCTTTAAAGAAGGAATTGGTATTTTCCAGAAACATCTGTTTTATTGAATCTGAAATCCAGGTCTGATTACGGGAAGAATCACTGTGAGCTGCAATTTGTCCCTGTGGTGTCAGAATGTAACTGGAAATTGCGGTATCAGAAGCAGAAGTCTGAAGATACCGGGAAAATTCATCGCAGTCAAGTGCAATACAATAAGCATATTCGAGAACATTGCTGGATTTGTCCTGAAGAGCACGAAAACACAGCAGTGTATTTGCGCTTCTTTTGGAAGCAGATATAACTCTGGGTAAGGTGGTATTTTTCTTTAACAGCCACAGGGAAGAAGAACCTATGGAATGTAATTCAGATTCGCTGATTCCATAATTGAAAAGTTTATCTGTGGAAAAGAAATATATACCCTCATCAGCTCCGGTTTGTTCCGGTTTTAAAAAAACATATATATGAAAGAAATCAAATGTAGATTTATATAATGAAATATTGCTTCTCATGGATGTTAATGCCTGCATGGTGCCAACCTGATCTGGGGAAGAGTGTTCAAAAGCGTACATCTGATACTGGATGGTGTCAGCAACGTTTTCGGTCTGGTTCAGACGGCTGTTAAGCTGAAAAATAAGCTGTTCATCAGACATCAATGCAGAGTTTGTGATTCGGTCTCTGGCAAGATTATAGGAAACATGGTAACTGACCAGTGCAACAAGTGTCAGAGGAAGCAGGGTTGCAACCAGAAAGGCAATCAGGAGTTTTGCCTGAAATGAGGAAAATCTGGAAGGAATCCATTTATGATAATTTATTTTTTTCAAGTTGAGTTTCATTACACATAATACTCCTTATATGAATAGGTTTGATTTTATCAGGTATCTTTTTGAAGATTGCCATATTATACAGCAATTCTGTAAAGATGCAACACAGTGTTCATCTGCTATCTGTATTATAAAAAATCAGAATGAAAAAAACAATAGAACGAAAAATAATATAAATCAATCAAAAGAAATTGTATTTAGTAAAAAGAGTGTTTTTGTTATTCTTTAATTACCAAATAACACAGAACAGTTGATGCGAGAGAACTGTTCGGAAAAGGAGAGAATATGAGGAAAAAAGTGTTAAGTGCAGTTTTAGCTGCAACAATGGTGGCAGGAATGATGGGGAATGTTGTAAGTGTATCAGCAGAGGAGAAATATGATCTTACTTTATACAGCGTTAACACTACTGACCCGGATTTTGATGACTGGCTTGCAAATGTAGAGGAGGCAACGGGTTTAAATATCAATGTTATTGCAGCTCCGACAGATACAGACACACGTCAGCAGAAGATTACAACGATTCTTTCTACAGGAGATTCTTCCGTAGACATTGTCGAAATCAACGATGAAATGAGTGCTGCATTCAAGAATTCCGGATGGCTGGAAGGTCTGAATGACACGGTTATGACAGATGATATCATTGATCAGTTTGCGCAGGGTTATATTCAGGATATGATCACAGATAAGGATGGAAATATTGTAGGAGTTCCGGGATATACAGGATATCTTGCATTTTGGGTAAATCAGGAAATTATGGATGAGGTGGGAATCGAATCCATTGATACAAAAGAAGATTTCATGAAATACATGGAAGCAGTTTCAAAAGATGGACGTTTCGGATACGGCGGTTCCTGGGAAAAGACATATGCATTTAATGAAATTGCACAGTTTGTAAATATGTTTGGCGGTGACTACTTCGACTGGACAAAAGAAGAAAATAAAGAAGCAATTCAGTTCCTTCATGATCTGGTTGCCAACAAAGAAACACCTGTTGATCAGATCGCAGATAAATATGATCAGATGAATCCAAAAATCAATGATGGCAAATACGGATGCTGGTTTATGTGGGGCTTAGGTACGGATTATGCAAAGGCAGATATGCTGGGAGCTGACAAGATCCACATGGCAATGGTACCTGATTTCAGCGGCAATGGAGAGCGAGCAATCTTTACAGATTCCTGGAGCTATGTGCTGAACAGTGCATCCAAAAACAAAGATGCAGCCATTAAATTCCTGCAGTATATGGCAGATGAAGGTGGAATGGAAGCATCCTATAAAGCATTTGACAGATATCCTGCAAGAAAGGATGTTGCAGAAAAAGTTGTTCCGGATACTGATCCTGCAAAAGAAATATACAGCCAGTATGCAGAAGAGTGCAACGTACAGGGACGTCCGTTGGTAGCACAGACAATGGAGTTCATCAGTGATATGGGAACTATCTTCCAGTCCTGCATGAAAGATGAGATCACAGTAGATGAGTTCTGTAAAAAAGCACAGGAAGTCGTTGATACATATCAGTAAAAACGGTATTCGTTTAAAGTCTTTTGAAATACTGACACATAAAAACTGACATAATAAATGAAGGTATAAAGCAGAAAAATCTGCTTTATACCTGTGCTTAAAGATATGAAGGAGGGAGTACCTGTGACAATCAGTAAAAAATCAATGAAATGGATTCCGTGGCTGTTGGTGTTACCTGTGGTTATTATTCGTGGATTTACGACTTTGTATCCGATTTTAATGACAGTTAGAAATAGTTTTTTTGATATTAAAATTCTGTCCGGAATTAATGAATTCTGTGGAATTCAGAATTACCTGAAAATTTTTTCAGATCCCAAAGTGCTTACATCTATACGTTTTACAGTGATTTTTGTAGTAGTATCAATGATATTCCATGTAATATTAGGTGTAGGTCTTGCTCTGATATTAAATATGAAATTTAAGGGACGTCGTTTTCTTCGTACGATTGTACTGATTCCCTGGGCAATGCCGGCAGTTGTTGTAGGTATGGCTGCAAAATGGGCATTTAATAATGATTATGGTCTGATCAATGACTTTATCAGATTGTTTGTCCATGGATACCAGAATAGCTGGCTGATCAATACAGGATCTGCAAGAGCTGCTGTAATTGCCGTGGATCTGTGGAAAGATCTTCCGTTCTTTGCGATTCTTGTATTATCCGGTCTGCAGTTTATTTCGGGTGATATCTATGAAGCCGCAAAAGTAGACGGTGCAAATGGAATCCAGTGTTTCTTCAGAATTACATTACCGTTGATACTGAAAAATGTACTGACTTTATCTATTCCATTTACTTTATGGAGACTGACAACCTTTGATATTGTATATTCTATGACTTCAGGTGGTCCTGGAGAAGATACGGCACTGATCGCATACAGAATCACGACAGAGGCGTTTACAAATCTGAATGTCGGTTATGCATCTGCACTGGCAATGTTACTGTTTGTTGTAATGGCAGTATTCAGCTGGCTGAATATACGTGTTATGAACAAGATTGATAACTAAAGGAGGAAATACCATGAAAAAAGATTCAAGAAAATATAACATATATCATGGTGTAATGGCAGGTGGAAGATGGGTACTGTTTGCAATTGTCTCATTTATTATCCTGTTTCCGGTATATTGGATTTTTATTTCCTCTATTACACCTTCCGGAGAATTATTCAAAACACCGATTGATTATCTGCCGGATCATCCGACACTGGAAAGCTATAAGTTTCTGATCGAGAACGTAGGACTTTTATCAAAAGTGGGAAATACAGTATTGATCGTAGGTCTTACACTGGTTATCAGTACTGTACTCTGTGCAATGGCTGCATACGGATTCTCACGTTTCACTACAAAAGGAATCAATATTGCTTTTGCATTTATTATTGCAACTATGTTAATTCCTGAGGTTGTTACAGCAAGACCATTATATGAGTTCATGCAGAAAGTAAAATTATATGATACATATCCCGGACTGATTTTGCTTTATATCAGTACTGTTATCCCATTTACGGTTCTGATTCTGAGAAACTTTGTGGGGGAAATCCCTATTTCACTGGAAGAGGCAGCAGCGATTGACGGTGCAACTTTTTCACAGAGACTTTTTACAATCGTATTGCCTCTTATGAAACCTGCAATCGCAACTGTATGTATTATCAACTTTATTACCTGCCTGAATAACTTCTTCACACCGTTGTTTTATTCAAATGGTATTCAGGTTCTTTCCGTTGCCATTGTACAGCTTCCACTGCGTGACAACATGTATGGAGTTCCGTGGGATCTGGTAAGTGCAATGGGATGGATCATACTTCTGCCTATCATTATTTTTGTTGCAGTCTTTGAAAAGCAGATCATGGATGGTATAATGGCAGGAGGAGTAAAAGCCTGATTATCTGAATGCTAAGAATATTGGAGGAAAACATTATGTATCAGTCATTTAAAGGTGGACTTGGTGGAATTGCTCTGTCAAAACATGGAAGAAGCCGTGCAATCAATGCAGAGAATCCACACGGAGAAAAAGGTAAAGGCGGAATGGCAGCGAGCCATCTGGGACCGTCCAGAAAAGGAAGTCCCTGCCTGAGAGATATTGAGCCGGGTGCAACTGTAACTCTTGCAGAGATGGAAGGTCCGGGAGAAATCAATCATATTTGGATTACAGTGGATAACAAGACAACAGATGCAGATTGTTTTGTATTGAGAGATCTGGTCATCCGTATGTACTGGGATGATGAGGAAACACCATCTGTGGAAAGTCCTCTCGGAGATTTCTTTTGCTGTGGTTTTGGAAGAGAGTGTATTGTAAATTCTGTCCCAATGGCAGTGGTGCCAAGCAGAGGATTTAACTGTTACTTCCCGATGCCGTTTAAGAAAAAAGCAAAAATTACTCTGGAAAATCAGCATGCAAATAAAATTCCGGCATTTTTCTATCAGGTAGATTACTGTCTGTATGATGAGCTTCCGGATGATATTACTTATTTCCATGCACAGTGGAGGCGAGAGCGACTGACAGAGAAGCAGAAAGATTATACAATCCTTGACGGAGTAAAAGGAAAAGGTCATTATGTAGGAACTTATATTGCACTTACCACACTGGAACGTTACTGGTGGGGCGAAGGTGAAATGAAATTCTATATTGACGGTGATGATGAATATCCCACAATCTGCGGAACCGGAACAGAAGATTATTTTGGAGGCTCCTGGAGTTTTGCAAAGCAGGTGGACGGAAAGACTGTGGAACAAAATTATAATACACCATATCTGGGCTACCCATACTATTCTGCTCATGATGAGCTGATCCATAATTTCTATCATAATGATGACTGTCCGCCGATGAGAGGTTTCTATCGCTGGCATATTCAGGATCCGATTTGTTTTGATGAGGATCTGCGTGTGACCATTCAGCAGATTGGAGTAGGTTACAGAGGATTATTTGAACGTCAGGATGATGTGGCAAGCGTGGCTTACTGGTATCAGACACACCCACATGCACCGTTTGCACCATTGATGTCAAAAGAGGACAGATGGCCAAGATAAAAAACAGAGGTGAAATGCTTGAAAAAAAGTGTTGTAATTTTCATAACTGCAGTATGTTTGCTTATTACAGGATGTGGAGATACGGGGAGCTTATCTAAGCTCCCCTCATCGTCGTTTCACGAAGACAAACAAAAGCTGACAATCATGCATATTGATGCAGATAATAAAAGATTTCAGGATTTTATCGAGGAAACAGAAAAAAAACTTGATATGGAAATCACTGTGGAAAAATGTCCGTCCAATGCGGATAATCGGCAGGCAAAAATATCCACGATCCTGGCTTCGGGGGACAAAAATATTGATTTGATTTCCGTGAATGATGAGATGATTTCTGAGTTTAAGCATAAGGGATATCTGGAACCACTGGAAAAAAACGTTATGACAGAAGAAGTAAGAGACAGCTTTCCGCAGAAGTATCTGGAAAGCATTTGTGAAGAGAATGGACATATATATTCTGTCCCTTTTCAGATGGATATTATGATGTTCTGGGTAAATCAGGAGTTGCTGAAACAGGCAGGTCTCGATGAGATAAAGAATACCGGTGATTTTGATATTCTGCAGAAGAGTTTGAAAAATCCGGATCAGTACGCTTATGGAGATGCATGGGAAAATACATATGTTTATAACAGTCTTTCGCAATTTGTGAATTTCTGGGGTGGCGATTATTTCGACTGGACTGATCCGAAAACCAAAGATGCAGCCAGATATATGAAAAGTATGCTGGATGAGAAAAATACATCGCCTGCACAGTTTGTAGATCAGTATGAGCAGATGGAAGAGAAATTTATCAGGGGAAAATATGGATGTGTTTTTATGTATACGAGTGCTCTGGGTACATTTCTTGATGCTGATGTATATGGGAAAAATAAAATACATATGGCACCGCTTCCCGTGTTTCATAAGAAAAAAGCCACTAATATTGCAACCTGGCAGTATGTTTTGAATAATGCTTCACAAAATAAAGATGCAGCTGTCAGATTTCTTCAGTATGCAGCCGGTTATGAAGGCAGTACTGAATATGCAAAAATAATGAAAAGTTATCCTGCCAGAGTGGATGTGATCGAAAATGAGGATATTGATCTGGAAGGAATAGATATGATACGGAAATATCTCCGGGAATATACATTGAATGCACGTCCGTTATGTGAAAATTCCATGGGTGCTGTCTCAGATATGGGAAAACTGTTTCAGGGATATGTTCTTGGGCAATGTGAAGAGGACAGTTTCTTTGAGCAGGCACAAAATTGTATAAATACTTACTATTAAAAAGGCATCTTCGGATGTCCTTTTTAGTTGCGGATTTTTGATGCCGGATTTATAATAACAATAACAATGACAACAGGAGGCAGCTTCATGCAGAATCAACAACCATCAACTTTAAAGGAAATACGTGTCCATGGTACGCAGGACTTTCCCTGTGCATTTTACCAGACAGGAACAAGGATAAAAGGGAATATGGTGAAACACCACTGGCATGAAGAAGTAGAACTGCTTTATTTTTCGGGTGGAGAGTTCTGTCTGGAAGTAAATATGGAACGTTTCAACATTTCAGAGGAATGTTTTTATTTTATTAATCCCGGGGAACTTCACAGTATTTCTGTTGAAAAAAACGGCGGCTGTGTGGAAAATGCGGTGGTTTTTCATATGGATATGCTAAGCTCTGCATATGCTTTGGATCAGATTCAGACGAATCTGATCCAGCCGGTACAAAATGGCAGTATCCAGTTTCCGAGATGTCTGCGAAAGAATGAACCGGCATTTGAACTGGTAAGAAAATCTTATGAAGAAATCCGTAATGTATTTGGCGGAGATTCTTTTCGGGAGAATTATTATGACGGCGAGGCGGTTACGGATGATATCACCCGACAGTTGTTTATCAAATCAGCGCTGCTTCGGATTCTGGCAGTTCTGTCTGCGAATAATCTGTTTGAGGTAACGGAGAAGAATCATGACCACAGAATTGAGACGATCAAGACAACACTGACTTACATACAGGAGAATTACAAAGAGAAAATTTATATACGTGACCTTGCAGGACTGATCGGGATGAATGAGCAGTATTTCTGCAGATTTTTCAAGAAGGTGATCGGGCGTTCGCCTATGGAATATGTGAATGAGTACAGGATAAAAAAGGCTATTCATTATCTGAAGGAGTCTGACCTTACAGTTACGGAAATCTGTCTGGAATGCGGATATAATAATCTGGGAAATTTCCTGAGAGAGTTCAGGAAATATACGTCAACAACACCACTGCAGTACCGCAGACATTCATTAAAAGAAACACAGTAAATAAGAATACCGGTAATATAAAAAAGTCAAAATTTTGTATTTTTTATCAAAAAAGATAAGACAGAAGCCTTGGATTCTGATATAATTGCCGTAAATGAAAAAGAGACCTTAGGCGCTAAAGGTAAGAGGTATAATACTGGGGACAAAGCAGATAATAGCGCCGGTTAATAAAAAACACAGGAGGATTTTTACAATGGTAAAGAAATGGTGGAATGAAAAGGTTGCTTATCAGATTTACCCGAAGAGTTTTTATGATACCAATGGAGATGGAATTGGAGATCTGAGAGGTGTTATTGAGAAGCTTGACTATCTGAAAGATCTGGGAGTTGATATTATCTGGCTTTCCCCCTGCTACCGCTCTCCGTTAGCTGATCAGGGATATGATATTTCAGATTATTATGATATTGATCCTCGCTTCGGAACCATGGCAGATATGGATGAACTGATTGCTGAGGCTAAGAAGAGAGATATGTACATTCTGATGGATCTTGTTGTAAACCATTGTTCTGATGAACATGAATGGTTTAAAAAAGCATGTGAGGATCCGGATGGTAAATATGGTAATTTCTTCTATCTGCGTGACAAGAAAGAAGGAGAACTTCCAACTAACTGGCGTTCTTATTTCGGCGGACCTGTATGGGAAGATCTTCCAGGAACAAATAAACAGTATCTGCATGTTTTCCATAAGAAACAGCCTGATCTGAACTGGGAGAACCCGGAAGTAAGGGAAGAAGTTTATAAGAATATCAACTGGTGGCTGGACAAAGGTCTGGGCGGTTTCCGTATTGATGCAATCATCAATATCAAGAAAGCTCTTCCGATGCATGATTATGAGGTTGACCGTGAGGATGGCCTGTGCAGTATCAAGAAGATGCTGAAAGAAGCCAAAGGAATCGGTGAGTTCCTTGGCGAGATGAGAGACCGTACATTCAAGAAATATGATGCTTTCTCAGTTGGTGAAGTCTTTGATGAGAAAGATGAAGAGATTCCGGATTTCATCGGTGATAACGGATATTTCTCCAGTATGTTTGACTTTGAGGAGACAATCTGGGGTGCATCTGACAAGGGCTGGTATGACTGCAAACAGATTACACCGGATGCATATAAAGAGTGCTGTTTTACCACTCAGAGAAAGATCGGTGATATTGGATTTGTTTCCAATATTATTGAGAATCATGACGAGCCTCGTGGTGTCAGCAGATATATTCCGGAAGGTGACTGCTGTGATGCAAGTAAGAAGATGCTTGGTGGTCTGAACTTTATGCTTCGTGGACTTCCGTTTATTTATCAGGGACAGGAACTTGGTATGGAGAATGTGAAGTTTGAATCTATCGATCAGGTAGATGATATTTCCAGTCTGGATGAGTATAAGGTAGCTCTGAATGCAGGCTGTACACCGGAAGAAGCCCTGAAAGCTGTCTCCAGATTCAGCCGTGACAATGCCAGAACTCCGATGCAGTGGAATGACAAGGAGAATGCAGGATTCACAACAGGTAAACCTTGGCTGAATGTAAACCCGAATTATACAAAGATCAATGCAGAGAGCCAGATCAATGATCCGGATTCTGTAAGAAGCTTCTATAAGAAACTGATTGCTCTGCGTAAGAATCCGGAGTACAAAGAGACTGTTGTTTATGGTGCACTGGAATCGGTATGGGAAGATGTTCATAATCTGATGGCATACTATCGTAAAGGGGACAAAACTCTTCTCGTAGTTGGTAACTATCAGAAAGAGCCACAGACAATCGAACTTGCAGGAGAGTGCAAGAAAGTTCTGATCAATAACTATGATGATGTGGCTATGGATGGTAATAAGATTGAGCTGAAGGGTTATCAGTTCCTTGTAATTGAAATGTAAAAAAAGTTATCAGTGAAAATAAAAGTGGAGAGCATGGAGAAATCTGTGCTCTCTGTTTTTTCACCTGTACATCTGAAGTATTTACTGACATAAAACAGTGGTATATATAAAAATAAAAAAGAACGAAAGTCCAGAAGTATAAGTACTTTGGAGTATTCGTTCTTTTTATTTTGGGCTATGTATGGGACTATGATGTAGTGTTGATGAAATCAATTCTGGCTGTCTGGATTCAGGATTTTTACACTGTCACGGACAACGAGTTTGACCGGAAGTGCAATATTGGTAGGTTTGGGAGTCCAGCCATCTATCATCCGGATCAGATATTCCGCAGCCATGGTTCCACGCTGGGAGATATCCTGACGGATCGTTGTCAGCGGTGGACAGGCTACCTGAGCGTAGAGGTTATCGTCAAATCCTGTGATGGAAAGATCTTCAGGAAAACGGATGCCGCGTTCACGAAGATATTTCATCAGAGTGACTGCGTAATAATCTGAGCAGCACATGAATGCGGTAAATTTGTGTGCGACTGCATAAATCTCTTCCATGCTTCCCTGACGTTCATATTTGGAAGGACGGATCACGATCAGATTATCCAGATCCACATCTACGTTGTATTCCTGAAGGGCACGCTGGTGACCGGTGTAGCGGACGTAGTCTACGCCTTCCATATTGTCGGCGAGGAAGGCGATTTCCGGTGACCGCATTCCAGCAGATATCTGGTCATGAGATAGCCGCCCTGTTCATCATCCAGACCGATGTTTACATATTTGGCAATGTTTTTTGGTGTGTAGCTGTCGATGAGGACTACCGGATTTTTATATTTGCTTTTGATCCGGAGATAGTCATCGTGGAGCATACCGATCAGGATCAGTCCTTCGGTGTTCCAGCTTACCACATTGCGTACGATTTCATTGATATCTTCGGATGTGTAGACCATCATATAGTAGCCGTGTTCACGGATTGCTTTTTCCAGAGCTCCGATCAGTTCTCCGTGAAATGGGTCTGCAAAGATGTTTTCGTATTTGTCTTTGCGGCCTTTGAATACGATACCAATCAGTCTGGAGTGGTTCTGGGCGAGGTTTTTGGCATTCATATTTGGTACATAGTCGTATTCATCCAGAAGTTTCCGGACTTTTTCCGCAGTTTTCTGAGAGACTTCGCTGGTTTTTCCGTTAATGACATTAGATACCGTTGTGGTACTGATTCCCAGCATCTCTGCCATTTCTTTGATTGTAATCATGTAAAAAACACCCCGATACATTTAAAATATTATATGAAATATTTTAGCACATTGATATGTAAAAATGCAAGTTAAATGGGGGAAATGTGTGGAGACATACGGCGCGAATTTATGCGATTAGCATAAATTCTGTGCATCGCGAAGCGTGTTACTGAGAACGGAGTGAACAGTAACGCGCATGAAAGAAACTATTTTTCTGTGCTGGTATTTGGCGGAAAATAAAAATTCCAGAAGTACTAAGATATGGATTGTACTTCTGGAATTTTTGGGATAATTATTTCTGGATTACGATTGCTTCGTAAGGTCTGAGTGTGATTTTGGTGTTTACTGCTGCATCGTTGTAGTTGGAAATCAGGATTTTTCCGTTGGTGAATTCTTCAGGGAGTTCTACTTCACGGGTGTTATCGCTGAAATTGCAGTATACGATCAGTTTGTCATCATCGAGGGTACGGGTGTATGCGTAGATGTCTGGGTCATCGGCAAGGAGCAGATCGTAGGTACCGTAAACGATCAGGTCACTGTTGTGACGAAGGCTGATCAGTTTTTGATAGTATTTGAATACGGAATCTTCACGGTTTACCTGATCTTTGGCATTGATTTTTGTGTAGTTCGGGTTTACCATGATCCATGGCTGGGTAGTAGAGAAACCTGCGTATGTGCTGTCATCCCACTGCATTGGGGTTCTTGCATTATCGCGGCCTTTGTAGCTGATTGCTGCCATCATTTCTTCTTCGGTCTTTTTGCCCTGTTCTGTTAATTCGTGGAAAGCGTTGATGCTTTCGAGATCACGGAAGTTTTCCAGAGTGTTGAACGGACAGTTTGTCATGCCGAGTTCTTCGCCCTGATATACATAAGGAGTTCCCTGCATCATATGAAGGCATGTTGCCAGCATTTTTGCAGAGATTTCTCTGTATTCGTCACTGTCGTTACCGAAACGGGAAACGCTTCTTGGCTGGTCGTGATTCTCCCAGTAGAGGCTGTTCCATGCAACGTCCTGAAGACCTTTCTGCCAGCGGGTAAGGATTTCTTTCATATCGCGAAGATCCATTTTTCTGGTTGTCCATTTGCCGGCTTTTTCGTCGCCGTCAACATCCATATGCTCGAACTGGAATACCATGTTCAGTTCTTTTTCATCGCTTCTTGCATATTTTTTTGCTTCTTCCAGAGTAACACCTGCGCATTCGCCTACTGTTATGGTATCTGCGTTGTTTAATGCTTTCTGACGCATTTCCTGAAGATATTCATGCACATGAGGACCATTTGCAGCGATGTCGAAAGTTGCATATCCGTTAAGACCTAAGGTACCGTCCGGGAGACCTGGTCTTTTGGAGATAAGGCTGATAACATCCATACGGAATCCATCGATGCCTTTGTCAAGCCACCAGTTCATCATGTCAAAAACTTCCTGACGTACAACCGGATTGTCCCAGTTCAGGTCTGGCTGTTTCTTGGAGAACAGGTGCAGGAAGTACATATCTGTTGTCTTATCATATTCCCATGCAGGACCGGAGAAGCAGGAACCCCAGTTGTTCGGAAGGCTTCCGTCTTCTTTTGCAGGACGCCAGATATAGTAGTCTCTGTATGGATTGTCTGTGGATTTACGGCTTTCGATGAACCATTTATGCTCGTCAGAAGTATGGTTTACAACGAGGTCCATCATGATCTTAATTCCTCTTTCGTGAGCTGCTGCGAGCATGCGGTCGAAGTCTTCCATGGTTCCGAATTCGTCCATGATTGCCTGATAATCACTGATATCATATCCGTTATCATCGTTAGGCGATTTGTAAACCGGAGAGAGCCAGATGACATCGATACCGAGTTCTTTTAAGTAGTCAAATTTGCTTGTAATACCATTCAGATCACCGATACCGTCTCCGTTGCTGTCGCAGAAACTGCGAGGATAAATCTGATATACGACGCTTTCTTTCCACCATCTTTTTTCCATTGTAAAAACCTCCTGAGTGATTAATTGAGTTATAAGCAGGCAGGGAAGCGGATGCTTTTATCTGCCTGACTATGTTTCTGTGTTTTTATTCTGTACCAAACTTCTGTACCAAACAATATTGCTGAGTCTGTGCCGGAGCAACTGCGCTGTAGCACATTCTGTTTATATAATAGATACTTTTGGGGAAAAATGCTTCCGATATTTTGACGGATTTATGTATTATTTTGACCTGATGATCTGAACAGATAGGCTGGTGTGATTTTTGTATTGCGAAGTGCATTACTAAGAACAGAGTGAACAGTAACGATATATTAAGGGGGATAATCCGTGAACTTATTTCTTGTGTGCAGGCAGTAAATATTGTATAGTATAGGTATTGGAATTTATAGCGATCCTCTAAAATAACGCATCTTAATCCAGTCCATCAGAGGGTGAAATCCTGCGTCAGATATCTTTGCCGTGCGTCAGCACGCTTGCAGATATCTTCCTTGTCTTTCACCCTCTGCTGAACTGTCTTAAATGCATTATTTACGAGGATTGCTATAATCAAATCAAGTGAGTCCCCTGCTTCAATTGCGAAAAGCAATAAGCAGGGGGTGGGGACTTGCCTGTATCAGGAGGCGTGCAAGCGCCTTCTGATAAACTGTGGAGCAGTTATTTGGTGTAGAGCCGCATAGCGAAGCGGATTGCGAATATCCGCTTGACCACGAAAATACAGAATATTATGATATGGCATTGAGGAAAAATGAGAAGAATACAGATTATTGTAAATAATGGGGCGGGGACCGGACAGGCGCACAGGGTATGGAAGGAAACGCAGCGTCTGCTTCGGGGATATAAAATAAAATATGAAGCGCATATGACCAGATATCGGGGGCATGCGACGAAACTGGCAGAGAAAATTTCCGGCAGGAAGGGAAATGATCCTGTTTATCTGCTGGTGGTGGGCGGTGACGGTACGATCAATGAGGTTCTGAACGGGATTTTGGATTTTGACAGAGTGAGGCTTGGAGTGATTCCGACAGGTTCCGGAAATGATTTCGGCAGAAATATGAAACTTCCGAAGACGCCGAAGGAGAGTCTGAGACAGATCTGTGCCTGTATCCGAAAAGATCAGAGTGGACTGGAGCTTCGCAGAATTGATCTCGGGCAGGTCAGATGGGAAGGCTGTGAGAAGCCGAGGATTTTCGGAATCAGTGCGGGACTTGGACTGGATGCTCTGGTATGTAAGAAGGCTCTCAATTCCAGATGAAACAGGTTTTAAATCGTTTTCATCTGGGAAAACTTACATATCTTGCATTGACGGTACAGTCTCTTTTTACAATGGAGACTGCCAATGGGAAGGTGATCACGGAACATGGTGGATATATCCTGCCGAAGATGATTTTTGCGGCAGCTATGAATCTGCCCGCTGAGGGTGGTGGTGTTCCGATGGCACCTGAGGCATCTCCGCAGGATGGTCTGTTATCTATGAGCAGCGCATCCGGGATCGCCAAATGGAGAACTTTTTTCCTGCTTCCACTTCTGGTGGCAGCGAAACAGGAAGGAATCAAGGGCTTCCAGATTCGTGATGAAAAGGGCTTCCGTGTGGTATTGGACAGACCGATGGTGCTGCATGCGGATGGCGAATATTGTGGAGATGTTACACGGGTTGAATTCAGGTGTCTGGAGAAGAAGCTGTGGCTGCTGCATGAGTGATTAGGGAGCATGCAGTTGAGAAGAAAAGAATGAAATGTTATAATGCAGTAAATGTGTGAAAAAAAGAGAATATAATAGAATATAAGGGAAACAGGAGTGGAGATAGCATGAGTTACGCAGATGATGTTTTTATAAAAATGTGCCAGGATATTCTGGAGAATGGGACAAGTACGGAGGGGGAAAAAGTCCGTCCGGTCTGGGAGGACGGAACTCCGGCTTATACGATCAAGAAATTTGGCGTGGTAAACAGATATGACCTGAGAAAAGAATTTCCGGCTATGACTCTGAGACGTACTGCGTTAAAGAGTGCCATGGATGAAATTCTGTGGATCTGGCAGAAGAAATCCAATAATATTCATGATCTGAACAGCCATATCTGGGACAGCTGGGCAGATGAGAACGGGTCTATCGGTAAGGCTTATGGATATCAGCTTGGTGTAAAGCATGAGTATAAAGAAGGCATGATGGATCAGGTGGACCGGGTGATCTATGATCTGAAGAATAATCCATTCAGTCGCAGAATTATGACTAATATTTATGTCCATCAGGACCTTCATGAGATGAATCTGTATCCATGTGCATATTCTATGACATTCAATGTAACACAGACACCGGGAAATGAGAAACTGACATTAAATGCGATTCTGAATCAACGTTCTCAGGATATTCTTACTGCGAATAACTGGAATGTCTGCCAGTATGCGATCCTGCTTATGATGATCGCACAGGTGTGTGATATGGAAGCCGGAGAACTGCTTCATGTGGTTGCGGACTGTCATATCTATGACCGCCATATCCCGGTAGTGAAAGAGATGATCAAGAGAAAACCATATCCGGCACCGGTTGTGAAGCTGAACCCGGATGTGAAAGATTTCTATCAGTTCACGACAGATGATCTGATCGTGGAGAATTATGAGACCTGGCCACAGATTAAGAACATTCCGGTGGCTGTTTAACCAAACTGCGGAGCAGTTATTTGGTGTAGAGCCGCGTAGCGAAGGGGATGCTTTTGTCCGCCTGACAAAAGGATAAAGATTAAGAGAGGAAGCGTTATCATGAATATTATCGTAGCAGCAGACCAGAACTGGGGAATTGGCAAGGACAATAAACTTCTTGTAAGTATCCCGGCAGATATGAAGATGTTTCGCGAAGAAACAAGTGGAAAAGTAGTTGTAATGGGAAGAAAGACTCTGGAAAGTTTTCCAAACGGACTTCCGTTAAAGAACAGAGTGAATATTGTAATCACAAAGAATCCGGATTATGATGCAAAGGGTGCGACTGTGGTACACAGTATTGAGGAAGCACTGGAAGAAGTAAAGAAGTATCCGACAGAGGATGTCTATTGTATCGGCGGTGACAGTATTTATGCGCAGATGCTGCCATACTGTGATGTGGCTCATGTAACAAAGATTGATTTTGCTTATGAGGCAGACAGCCATTTCCCGAATCTGGATGAGGACGATGAATGGGAGATCACCGGAGAGAGTGATGAGCAGACATATTTTGATCTGGAATACCAGTTTGTGAAATATGAGAGAAAAAAGTAAAAATATGAGATGGAAAAGTGGCATCCTTTAGAGCTGGGAGTCTTCCTGCTGGAAAAGGATAAAATGTTTTTCAATTTTTGAACAAAGGAAAGGAAGTTGCTGCATCATAGATTTTTATCTGTTTTGCAGCAACTTCCTTTTGGTATAGTATATGAGAAATTTATTTCACAAAAAACCGTAGCAATCTGGGAAATTATCAGCGGTTTCATGAACACGGGGACCGTTTGCGCCTGCATTGTAGGCAGCATATCCTGTAGTTTCCGGTTCATAATCAGGAAGACCTGGCTCTTTGGAGATCAAGCTGATAACGTCCATACGGAATCCGTCCACACCTTTTTCGAGCCACCAGTTCATCATATCGTAAACTTCCTGGCGTACAACAGGATTTTCCCAGTTCAGGTCCGGCTGTTTTTTGGAGAACAGATGCAGGTAATACATATCTGTTGTTTTGTCATATTCCCATGCAGGACCGGAGAAACAGGAACCCCAGTTGTTTGGAAGGCTGCCGCCTTCTTTTACTTGTGTGATAGAAGAATATCATGGATATCAGGGGAGAAAGAATCAGTGATTGTCAGGCGACTGATATCAGAAAATGTTTGAAAAACAGAAAACATCCAGCAGAAACATCGTTAATGGTGTATTCTGCTGGATGTTTTTTGCTATATAACTGTAAAAGCCTGAATAAGAATTATTCGATTACTTTTAACCATCCTTCAGGAGCCTGGATGCGTCCCATCTGGATGCCTGTTAATGTGTCGTAGAGTTTCTGGATAACCGGACCCATTTTTTCCATTCCGCTTGGGAAGCAGATTTCTTTGCCGTGGTCAACGATCTTTCCGACAGGAGAGATAACTGCTGCAGTACCGCAGAGACCGCATTCTGCGAAATCTTTTACTTCATCGAAGTATACTTCTCTTTCTTCTGCTTCTAATCCGAGGTATTCCTTTGCTACATAGATTAAGGAACGACGGGTGATAGATGGAAGGATGCTGTCTGACTTCGGTGTTACGACTTTGCCGTCTTTGGTAACGAAGATGAAGTTGGCTCCGCCGGTTTCTTCTACTTTTGTACGTGTAGCTGCATCGAGGTACATGTTTTCATCGAAGCCGTTTTTGTGAGCGTCTACGATTGCATGTAAGCTCATTGCATAGTTAAGACCTGCTTTGATGTGTCCTGTTCCGTGAGGTGCGGCACGGTCGAAGTCTGTGACACGGATTGTAATTGGTTTGGCGCCGCCTTTGAAGTATGGACCTACAGGTGTGGTGAATACACGGAACATGTATTCGTCAGCTGGTTTTACGCCGATTACCGGGTTGGTTCCCATCATGTAAGGACGGACGTATAAGGTTGCTCCTGAGCCGTATGGTGGAACGTATGCTGCGTTTGCTTTTACTGTCTGAACGATGGCATCAACGAAGCGGTCTTCCGGGAATACTGGCATTTCCAGTCTTTTTGCGGAGTTTGCCATACGTTCTGCGTTTAAGTCAGGACGGAAGGTAACGATATGACCATCTTCTGTGGTGTATGCTTTCATTCCTTCGAATGCTGTCTGTGCGTACTGGAATACGCCTGCGCATTCGTTGAGGGTTACGTTCGGGTCTGTGGTGAGTTCACCGGCATCCCATGCACCGTCTTTGAATTTGGATACGTAGCGATAATCTGTCTGTACATAACCGAAGCCGATGTTGCCCCAGTCGATATTCTTTTTTTCCATAATGAATCTTTCCTCCGTTCACACATATTTACAGTAGTTTTGAAGTGTGATTACTGTTTATCTCTTTACCATTGTAAAACTTTTGTCTGTTAACTTCAATGGGGAATTTTATTTTTTTTGTAAAATTTTGCGGAGCAGTTATTTGGTTATGAGCAAGTAGCAAAGCGGATTGCGAATATCTGCTTGACTCTCCTTTTTGATGAAAGATACAAAATGACAAAACCTTGTTTTTTACTTCTGACTTCGTTATAATATGGGATAGCAAATTGGAGTTTTTAGTTTAGAAATATTTTGCATGGAAATAGATTGCAGAAGATGGAAAAATACAGATTCGGAAGGAAAAATCAGGTACAGAATGAGTGAAAATTTTGAAAATTTAGGGGATCTTGGAGAGAAGATTAAGGATATTATAGACAGGGCAGTTTCTACGAAGGATTATCGTCAGATGACGGAGGATATCCGTGAAACGGTTGGGGAGACTGTGAACAGAGCGGTAAATTCAGCGGTGGATTCGGGCGGTGAGGCGATAAAGAACGGGCTGAACAGTGTGTTTGGAACGGGGAATGCGCAGTCCGGAGATCATGAGAAGTATCAGAATAAGACGAAAGAATTTGAAGAAAGAAGAAAGCGGGAGCGTGAGCAGGCGAAGGAACAGGAGAGAGAGCTTGCCCGAAAGCAGCAGGAGAGGAAAAGGGAGCTTGCTGTTTTGTATGAAAAGAATACCGGTGGGAAGATGAAGGGGCTGATGTTGTCCATATCCGGTGGTATTCTGGCGAGTGGTATGGGGCTTGGAACTCTGGCTCTGAGTATTTCGGGGCAGTAGGGCATATGAATTCGCTGGTGATCGGTGGTACCTGTTTTATGGCTGCGGGAGCACTGACCGGGTTTGGGCTTCTGGCAGGCGGTCTGAAGAAGCTGGGGAAACTGGAGCGTTTTCAGAAGTATGTAGGGACATTGGGTACGCATACTTACTGCAATCTGGAGCAGCTTTCTCAGGCAGTTAATAAGCCGGTGAAGTTTGTAAAGAAGGATGTACGGAAGATGATCGACAGTGGGTGGTTTCGTCAGGGGCATATGGATGCTCAGGAAACCTGCCTGATCACAAGTAATGAGACTTATCAGCAGTATACGCAGACGCAGAAGGCTCTGGAGAAAAAGAAGAAGGAAGAGGAGCTACGGCAGGAACAGATGCAGAGGAGCAGAGAGAATATGCCTCCGGAGGTGCAGGAGGTTCTGGATAAGGGGAATGAATATCTGAAGAAGATTCATGAGAGTAATGATGCGATTCCGGGAGTGGAGATTTCTGTCAAGATATCCAGAATGGAACTGATCGTGGAGAAGATTTTTGAACGTGCGCAGAAGCATCCGGAGATTATTCCGGATCTGAAGAAGATGATGGATTATTATCTGCCGATGACTGTGAAACTGCTGGATGCGTATGAAGAGATGGATACACAGCCGGTTCAGGGTGAGAATATTCAGTCTTCCAAAAGGGAGATTGAGGATACGCTGGATACTTTGAATCAGGCATTTGAAAAGCTGCTGGATTCTGTTTTTCAGGATACTGCGTGGGATGTTTCTACGGATATTTCTGTGCTGCATACATTGCTGGCGCAGGAGGGTCTGACGGAAGATGATTTTGCAAGAATGAAAAATGATAAATAAAAATATATAGGGCAGATGTGACGGACGGGATGAGAGCTGTGAGGTGGTTTGCGGATTGCTGTCAGCAGGAAAGTTCTGTCAGAGAGAAAAGGAGAAGGACAAATGGGAGAAGATTTTAAGGATTTTGAGATGGAGGCACCGTCATTGACTCTGGAACCGGATCTGGGGGAATTGGAGCCGGAAGTGTCAGAACCGCAGGTTCAGGTGCAGACGAAGCCGGAGCAGCCGGTGTTGACACCGGCGGAGCAGAAGATGGTGGAGGATTTTGCTGCGAAGATTGACATTGAGAATACGAATCAGATTTTGCAGTATGGAGCAGGGACACAGAAGAAGATGGCGGATTTTTCCAATACTGCGCTGGAGAATGTGAAGACGCAGGATCTGGGCGAGGTGGGGGATCTGATTTCGGGTGTTGTCGGAGAGCTGAAGAATTTTGATGTGGAAGAGGACAGGGGATTTTTTGGCTTTTTTAAGAAGCAGTCTTCGAAGATTGAGAATATGAAGAATAAGTATGCCAAAGCGGAAGTGAATGTGGAAAAGATCACGGATGCTCTGGAACAGCATCAGGTTCGGCTGATGAAGGATTCTGCGATGCTGGATAAGATGTATGAGCAGAATCTGAATTATTTTAAGGAACTGACGATGTATATTCTGGCTGGTAAGAAGAAGCTGGAGGAGATGAGGAACGGGAAGCTGCCGGAACTGCAGAATAAGGCGGCGATGAGTGGGCTTCCGGAGGATGCGCAGGTTGCGAAGGATCTGGATGAGAAGTGCAACCGTTTTGAAAAGAAGCTGCATGATCTGGAGCTGACGCGTACGATTTCCATGCAGACGGCACCGCAGATCCGTCTGATCCAGAATAATGATACCAGTATGGTGGAGAAAATTCAGACTACGATTGTAAATACGATTCCGCTCTGGAAGAGTCAGATGGTTCTGGCACTGGGAATTGCACATTCTACAGAGGCGGCGCAGGCGCAGAAACAGGTGACGGATCTGACGAATGAGCTGTTGAGAAAAAATGCGGAGACGCTTCATATGGCGACAGTGGAAACTGCGAAGGCTTCTGAGCGTGGAATTGTGGATATTGAGACATTGCAGAAGACGAATGCGGATTTGATTCAGACTCTGGATGATGTGATGCGGATTCAGAAGGAAGGACGGGAGAAGCGTCAGGCAGCGGAGCTGGAAATGCGTAAGATGGAAGATGAGTTGAAGAAGAAGCTGTTGGAGATCAGGCGTTAGGAGGAAAAATAAAATGGCATATAGAGATCATACGAAGGTGATTCGGATTGGGGACAGGATGATCGGAGGGGGGAACCCGATTCTGATCCAGTCTATGACGAATACGAAGACGGAGGATGTGGAGCAGACGGTGGCTCAGATTCTGGCGTTGGAGCAGGCGGGATGTGAGATCATCCGCTGTGCGGTTCCGACGATGGAGGCTGCGAAGGCGTTAAAGGAGATTAAGAAGCAGATTCATATTCCACTGGTTGCGGATATTCATTTTGATTACAGACTGGCGATTGCTGCTATGGAGAATGGTGCGGATAAGATTCGTATCAATCCGGGAAATATTGGAAGTACGGAGAGGATCAAGGCGGTTGTCGATGTGGCGAAGGAGCGTGGGATTCCGATCCGTGTCGGTGTAAACAGTGGTTCTCTGGAGAAGGAGCTGGTGGAAAAATATCATGGTGTGACGGCAGAAGGTCTGGTGGAGAGTGCGCTGGATAAGGTGCGTATTATTGAAGAACTGGGTTATGATAATCTGGTGATCAGTATTAAATCTTCGGATGTTCTGATGTGTGCAAAGGCGCATGAGCTGATCGCAAAGCAGACGAATTATCCGCTTCATGTGGGGATTACGGAGGCGGGAACGCTGTATTCCGGAAATATTAAATCTGCGGTTGGACTTGGAATTATTCTGAATCAGGGAATCGGAGATACGATCCGTGTTTCTCTTACCGGAGCTCCGCTGGAGGAAATTAAATCTGCGAAGAGGATTCTGAAGACTCTTGGCCTGCGTAAGGGCGGGGTGGAAGTTGTTTCATGTCCAACCTGTGGCCGTACGCAGATAGACCTGATTGGTCTTGCGAATCAGGTGGAAACTATGGTTCAGGATATTCCGCTGGATATTAAAGTTGCGGTTATGGGCTGTGTGGTAAATGGCCCGGGAGAAGCGAAAGAGGCAGATATCGGAATTGCCGGCGGTGTCGGCGTGGGTCTTCTGATCAAGCACGGAGAGATTGTGGAAAAGGTTCCGGAGGATCAGCTTCTGGAAAGACTGCGTCAGGAGCTTCTGAACTGGACAGATTGAGAAGATGTTTTCTGAGGAGTATTTATTTTGGAAAAAGATTTTTTTGAAGTGTTTCCTAATTTAAAAGTGAAGAAGGAGCTGGAAGAGCTGCTGGATATGGTGCTGGTGACGAAGGTTTCCTGTAATCCTGCCAAGACGCATATCTGGGTTTATATCAGAAGTGAGAGGTGGATTCACAAGAAGCATATTTTTGAGCTGGAAGATCAGATTGAGAGGCAGCTTTTTGCGGGACTTGGAGTTACGGTTACGGTGATCGAGAAATTCCGTCTGTCGGGGCAGTATACGCCACAGAATTTTCTGGAGACGTATCGTTCGAGTATGGAACTGGAACTGCGTAATTACAATATGCTTGAGTACAATATGTTCAAACAGGCGCAGATTACTTTTCCCGGGGAAAATGATCTCCGTATGATCCTTCCGGATTCTGTGATCGCCAGGGAGAAAAGTGAGATTCTGATCGAGTATCTTCATAAGGTTTTCTGTGAGAGATGTGGAATGGACCTGCGTGTGGATCTGGATTTTGTGGAAACAGAGGAAAGTAAATACCGGAGAAATGCGGCTGTTCAGATTGCGCAGGAAGTGGAGAATGTGATCCGTCATGCGAAGATGAGCAGTAAGAAGGATGAGACTCAGGCGGAGAGTTCCGGGGATTCGGAAAAGAAAGCGGAGAAAAAGGAGAAGAAGGCGGAAGGGGCTGCACAGAAGCAGGAGAAAGCGGACAGACAGGAGAAGAAGCCGTCTTTTGGAGACCGCAGAGACAAGAAAGGCGATTTCCGTGGCGGATTCCGAAAGGACAGCAACCCGGATGTTATTTATGGAAGAGACTTCGAAGGGGAAGCGATTCCTCTGGAGACGATCACCGGAGAGATGGGAGAGGTTATTGTCAGAGGTCAGGTTATGGAAGTGGAAGCAAGACAGATCCGTAATGAAAAAACCATCCTGATTTTCCCGATCACGGATTTTACAGACAGTATTGTGGTGAAAATGTTCCTGAGAAATGAGCAGGTTCCGGAGGTTACGGAGCATGTGAAGAAGGGGTCTTTTCTGAAGTTTCGTGGTGTGACTACGGTGGACCGTTTTGACAGTGAATTGACGATTGCTTCTATTGCGGGAATCAAGAAGATTGCCAGCTTTACCACAGCCAGAGTGGATACCAGTCCGCAGAAACGAGTGGAGCTGCATTGTCATACCAAGATGAGTGATATGGATGGTGTGACGGATGCGAAGTCTCTGGTAAAACGTGCCTATGAGTGGGGACACAAGGCGATTGCTATCACGGACCACGGAGTGGTTCAGGCGTTCCCGGAAGCAAACCATTGTTTTGATGCCTGGGGCGGATGTGTGCCGAAGGAGTCTGATTTCAAGGTACTTTATGGAATGGAAGCTTATCTGGTAGATGATCTGAAGGGTATGGTAACTAATGGAAAAGGTCAGAAACTGGATGGAAGATTTGTGGTTTTTGATATCGAGACAACGGGTTTCTCATCTCTGACATGTCAGATTATTGAAATCGGTGCGGTTCTGGTGGAAAACGGGGAGATTACGGATCGTTTTTCCACATTTGTCAATCCGAAAGTTCCGATTCCGTTCCGTATTGAACAGTTGACCAGCATTAATGACAGCATGGTTATGGGGGCACCGACGATCGAGGAGGTGCTTCCGAAGTTTCTGGAGTTTTGTCAGGGTGCGGTGATGGTTGCGCATAATGCGGATTTCGATATGGGATTTATTATGAAAAACTGTGACAGGCAGGGAATTGAGCATGATTTTACCTATGTGGATACGGTTGGTATGGCGAGATTTCTGCTTCCTGCGCTGAATCGTTTTAAGCTGGATACGGTTGCCAAGGCAGTCGGTGTTTCTCTGGAAAATCATCACCGTGCAGTGGATGATGCGGCATGTACCGCTGAGATTTTTGTGAAATTTGTGAAGATGCTGGCAGAGCGTGATATTGTGGATGTGGATGAACTGAATAAGCAGGGAGCAGTTTCTGCGAATACGATCAAGAAACTTCCGACTTATCATGGAATTATTTTTGCCAGAAATGAGACGGGGCGTATTAATCTGTATAAACTGGTGAGTCAGTCTCATCTGAAATATTATCACAGACGTCCCCGTGTTCCGAAGAGTGTGCTTCAGAAATACAGAGACGGTCTTCTGGTGGGAAGTGCGTGTGAGGCAGGGGAGCTGTATCAGGCACTTTTGCGAAATGCACCGGATACGGAGATTGCGAGACTGGTGAATTTCTATGATTATCTGGAGATTCAGCCGCTTGGAAATAATAAGTTTATGATCGCGGATGACAAGCATGATATGGTGAACTCTGAGGAGGATCTGAAGGAACTGAACCGAAGGATTGTAAAGCTGGGTGAGCAGTTTAAGAAGCCGGTGGTTGCCACCTGTGACGTGCATTTTATGGACCCGCAGGATGAGGTTTACCGAAGGATTATCATGGCTGGAAATGGCTTTACGGATGCGGATGATCAGGCACCTTTGTATTTGCGTACCACGGAGGAAATGCTGGAGGAATTTTCCTATCTGGGAAGTGAAAAGGCGGAAGAGGTTGTTATTACAAATACGAATAAGATCGCGGATATGATTGAGAAAATATCTCCGATCCATCCGGATAAATTTCCGCCTGTCATTGAGAATTCGGATCAGGATCTGAAGAATATCTGTTTTACGAAGGCACATGAGATGTACGGAGATCCGCTGCCGGAGATCGTGGAAAGCCGCCTGGACAGGGAATTAAATTCTATTATTTCGAATGGTTATGCGGTGATGTATATCATTGCGCAGAAGCTGGTGTGGAAGTCCAATGAGGACGGATATCTGGTTGGTTCCCGAGGTTCTGTAGGGTCTTCTCTGGCGGCGACCATGTCCGGAATCACGGAGGTAAATCCGCTTCCGCCGCATTATCTTTGCCCGAATCCGGAGTGCAAATACAGTGATTTTGATTCTCCGGAAGTGAAGAAATACGCCGGTATGGCGGGATGCGATATGCCGGATAAAATCTGTCCAAAGTGCGGAACGAAGATGAAAAAGGAAGGATTTGATATTCCGTTTGAGACATTCCTTGGATTTAAGGGAGATAAGGAGCCGGATATCGACCTTAACTTCTCCGGAGAATATCAGGCAAATGCGCACAGGTATACGGAGGTTATTTTTGGCAAGGGTCAGACGTTTAAGGCAGGGACTATTGGTACCTTGGCTGAGAAACTGCGTTTGGTTATGTGAAGAATTATTTTGAAGAGCGCGGGGTGCATAAGCGGTACTGTGAGATCAACCGTATCGTGCAGGGATGTACAGGGGTCAGACGTACCACCGGGCAGCATCCGGGTGGTATTATCGTACTTCCGGTAGGCGAGGAAATTGAGAAATTTACGCCTGTCCAGCATCCGGCAAATGATGTCAACAGTGACATTATTACCACTCATTTTGATTACCATCCATTGATGGAAACCTGCTGAAACTTGATATTCTGGGACACGATGATCCGACCATGATCCGTATGCTTGAGGACCTGACCGGGATCAGTGCGCGTGATGTTCCGCTGGATCAGAGGGATGTCATGTCCCTGTTTGCCAGCACAAAAGCACTGAAGATCGAGCCGGAGGATATCGGAGGATGTAAACTTGGATGCCTGGGAATCCCGGAGTTTGGTACGGATTTTGCCATGCAGATGTTGATTGATACCAAGCCGAAATACTTTTCTGACCTGATCCGTATTGCGGGACTTTCCCATGGTACGGACGTATGGCTGGGAAATGCACAGGTACTGATCCAGGAGGGAAAAGCAACGATTTCCACGGCTATCTGTACCCGAGATGATATCATGATCTACCTGATCGGTAAGGGCGTGGAAAGTGGTCTGGCGTTTACGATCATGGAGAGTGTCCGTAAGGGAAAAGGTCTGCGTGATGAGTGGATCACGACTATGAAGGAGCATGATGTACCGGACTGGTATATCTGGTCCTGTAAGCTGATCAAGTACATGTTCCCGAAGGCGCATGCGGCAGCGTATGTTATGATGGCATATCGAATTGCCTGGTATAAAGTGTTCCAGCCGCTGGCGTATTATGCGGCATATTTCAGTATCCGTGCGACTGCTTTTTCCTATGAACTGATGTGTATGGGAAAAGAACGCCTGGAATATTATATGGCGGAAATCCGTAAAAAGGGTGATGCCGCTTCCAAAAAAGAGCAGGATACGCTGAAGGATATGCGTATTGTGCAGGAGATGTATGCAAGAGGATTTGAGTTTGTACCGATCGACCTGTATACAGCCAAAGCGCAGCGATTCCAGATCGTGGACGGGAAGCTGATGCCGTCTCTGGCGACGATTGACGGACTTGGAGACAAGGCAGCAGATGCGGTTGTGGATGCAGCCAAACAGGGCAGATTTTTGTCCAAGGATGATTTCCGCGACCGGACAAAGGTCAGCAAAACGGTTATTGATCTGATGGATGAGCTGAAGCTGTTCGGGGATATTCCACAGTCGAATCAGATGTCATTATTTGATTTTACAGGATGATATAAACAAACTCTGGCAGTGAATATCCGCCTGATGTGCTGTCGGAGGGCGTATGCATTACTTTTGAGGATTGCTATAAAAAAGTATTTCATGATAATGGGAGATGGATATGAAAAAAGAAGAACTTAGATATTTACAGAGACTTGCAGAGATTTATCCTACGATCGGAAAGGCATCTACGGAGATCATTAATCTCCAGTCGATTCTGAATCTGCCGAAGGGAACAGAGCATTTTATGTCTGACCTTCACGGGGAGTATCAGGCTTTTTCCCATGTACTGCGAAATGGTTCCGGTGCAGTGAGAAAGAAGATCGATGATGTGTTTGGACATACGCTGGGAAATAATGACAAACGTTCTCTGGCAACACTGATTTACTATCCAAGAGAAAAGATGGACCTGGTCAAGGAAAATGAGGAGGATATGGAGAACTGGTATAAGATTACTTTGTATCGTCTGATTGAAATCTGTAAGACTACGGCATCGAAGTATACCAGATCCAAGGTAAGGAAAGCACTTCCGGCGGATTATGCATATGTGATCGAGGAACTGATTACGGAGAAGGCGGAGGTGCTGGACAAAGAGGCTTATTATGATTCCATCGTGAATACCATCATTGAGATTGGTGGTGCGGAGAATTTTATCATTGCACTGGCAGAGCTGATCCAGCGTCTGGTTGTGGATCATCTTCATATTCTGGGAGATATCTATGACAGAGGTCCGGCTCCACATTTTATCATGGATCGTCTGATGCAGTATCACTCTCTGGATATTCAGTGGGGAAATCATGATGTTGTGTGGATGGGAGCTGCTGCGGGGCAGAAAGCCTGCATCGCAACTGTGGTCAGAAACAGTATCCGTTATGGAAATCTGGATATTCTGGAGGATGGATACGGCATCAATATGCTGCCGCTGGCGACCTTTGTCATGGAAGCATATAAGGATGATCCGTGCGAGATTTTTGCCATGAAGGGAGCTTCCAATTATAACGTTCTGGAAGAAGAACTGGGCAAAAAAATGCACAAGGCAATCGCTGTGATCCAGTTTAAATTAGAAGGAAAACTGGTGCGAAAACATAAGGAATTTCAGATGGAAGACCGTGCACTTCTGCACCGGATCAACCAAAGAAGGGAACGATCACGCTGCCGGACGGAAAGGAATATCCACTTCGTGACAGCAATTTCCCGACCATTGACTGGAAGCATCCTTATGAACTGACAGAAGGAGAACGTGAGGTCATGGACAAACTTTCCTCTGCATTCCGAAACTGTGAAAAGCTTCAGAATCATATCCGGCTTCTGCTGGACAAGGGTGGTCTTTATACCGTATATAATGGAAATCTTCTGTTCCATGGAAGCATTCCGCTGAATGAGGACGGAACCTTCCGTGAAGTGCAGATTTATGGAAAAAGCTATAAGGGAAAAGAACTCTATGATGCACTGGAAGCTTATGTGCGCAGAGCCTTTTATTCTGTGGGAAAAGAAGAACAGAAAAAGGGCAGGGATATCATGTGGTATATCTGGGCGGCACCAAATTCTCCGTTGTTTGGCAAGAGTAAGATGAGTACCTTTGAGCGGTATTTTATTGAAGATCCTTCTACCCATGAGGAGAAAAAGAATGCGTATTACCGTCTCTGGGAAAATGAAGAAGTGGTAGATAACATGCTCCGTGAATTTGGTCTGGATCCGGAGAAAGGACATATCATCAATGGCCATGTGCCGGTTCATCAGAGCGAAGGAGAGAGTCCGGTGAAATGCAATGGCAAGGTTATTGTCATTGACGGTGGATTTTCCAAGCCATATCAGAAGGTTACCGGAATTGCGGGATATACGCTTATCTATAACTCTTATGGGCTTAATCTCACTGCGCATGAACCTTTCACATCCAAGGCAGATGCAGTTGCGAAAGAGACAGATATCGTTTCCAATCGTGTGGCAGTCAGCTATATGTCCAGACGCCAGCTTGTGGGGGATACGGATACCGGTCATGCGCTGAAAGAAAGAATCCAGGAACTCATTCAGCTTCTGGATGCTTACAGAACGGGTATTATTAAAGAGAAGAAATAAGATCTTATCCAAAAATTGTAAGCATCAGCCAAAAAGAGGTTGGTTTTCGAAAGGACAAAACTCTTTACTTCTATTTTTCTGTTCTATATAATGGACATTGTGAAATCGGGCAGGACACGCCCGGAGACGATGAGAAAAGTTACCGCAATGCCTGTAAAAGAAGCTGTCGGTAACGGATAAGACAAAAGGAGAATACGACAATGGGTGGAATTTTTGGAGTAGCATCAAAGAACAACTGTGTGCTGGATCTTTTCTTCGGAATTGATTATCATTCCCATCTGGGAACACGCAGAGGTGGTATGGCAGTGTACGACAGGAAACATGGATTTGACCGTGTGATCCATAACATTGAAAATGCGCCTTTTCGAACAAAGTTTGACGGTGATATCGGAGAAATGAAAGGAAATCTGGGAATCGGATGTATTTCCGACAATGAACCACAGCCGCTTTTAGTACGTTCTCACCTGGGAAATTTTGCCATCACTACAGTTGGCAAGATCAACAATATGGACGAACTGATCGCGACCTGTTTTAAAAATGGCTGTACACATTTCCTGGAGATGAGTGGTGGAAATGTCAATCCTACGGAACTGGTAGCTGCCCTGATCAATCAGAAACAGAACATGATCGAGGGAATCCGCTATGCACAGGAAATGATTGAAGGTTCCATGACCATGCTGCTCCTGACACCGAAAGGTCTGCTTGCAGCCCGTGACCGTCTGGGACGAACACCATTGATTATTGGTAAAAAAGAGGATGCCTGTTGCGTTTCTTTTGAGAGTTTTGCATATCTGAATCTGGGATATGAGGATCTGAAAGAGCTGGGACCTGGCGAGATCGTGGCAGTTACCCCGGAAGGTGTGGAAACACTGCAGAAACCTGGCGAGGAAATGCGTATCTGTTCTTTCCTCTGGGTTTACTATGGTTATCCGACTTCTACATACGAAGGAATCAACGTAGAGGAAATGCGTTATCACTGTGGTGATATGCTGGCTCAGAGAGATGCCGGGGAAGTAAATCCGGATATCGTAGCCGGAGTACCGGATTCCGGAATCGCCCATGCCATCGGTTATGCCAACCGTTCCGGAGTGCCGTTTGCCCGCCCGTTTATCAAATATACCCCAACCTGGCCGAGATCCTTTATGCCGACACAGCAGAGCCAGAGAAATCTGATCGCCAGAATGAAACTGATCCCTGTACACAGACTGATCAAAGATAAGAGTCTTCTGATGATTGATGACTCTATTGTACGTGGAACGCAGTTGAGAGAAACCACAGAATTTCTTTACAGAAATGGTGCGAAGGAAGTACATATCCGTCCAGCCTGCCCGCCGCTTCTGTATGGCTGTAAATATCTGAATTTCTCCCGTTCCAAATCAGAGATGGATCTGATCACAAGACGGGTGATCGCGAACCGTGAAGGTGACAATGTAGATGAGAAGGTTCTCGCAGATTATGCAGATCCGAATTCCACGAATTATAAGGAAATGCTCGAAGAGATCCGTAAGGAACTGAACTTCACTTCCCTGAAATTCCACAGACTGGATGATCTGAAAGCATCCATCGGAATTTCCCCATGCAAGCTCTGCACTTACTGCTGGGATGGAAAAGAATAAAAAAGTGCATCGTTATAAAAATAAAAGCAAATATTTAAGTTTACAGATATCTGTTTCAGGTATGATATTCTATAGCAATCCTCGTAAATAATGCATTTAAGACAGTTCACCCTCTGATGGACTGGATTAAGATGCGTTATTTTAGAGGATCGCTATAATATGACATAAGAGAATAGATATCATTGCAGAAGAAAAAGAGGAGACGCAGGATTTGTCGGTAATGAGCAATAAAAAGAGGAACAAAAAGAAAAAAAGACTGAAGAAGCTTCTGGTGATGGTGCTGATTCTGTTTCTTATGCTTGGATTTGCTGGTATCTGGCTGGTTCATCAGAAGAATGAGAGTGAAAAACAGCAGCGAAAGGCAGAGGCAATCGCAGCACTGGAAAGTGTTCCTACTGTGACACCGACACCTGCGGCTACTCCCACGCCCACGCCTACACCGATTCCGACGGTAACACCGACTCCGGAGCTGGAACGTGCCTATGTGTTTAATCCGGAAGATTACCTTGGAACCTGGTACAGCACAAATGGCAGAGTCACCATAACGATCAGTAAACTGACAGAGAAGTCGGTTACTTTTACCTATCAGCAGACGAATAAGAAGGGGACTGCCACATGCGAGGCAAAGGTAAAGAAATCCGTAGCCGGAAATGCGGCCCGTGTATCTTTTACAGATTCCCTCGGAAATAAAGCGACTGGATATCTGACCTTTGACAATGGACAGCTTTATGTAAAGATTAAGACCAAAACAAAGGCAGAAGGTGCCGGAGTGCATCCGTCTGTGGACTGTATTATGGTCAGAGGCTGATAGATAAGGAATTTCTTTATATGTTTTTTGACGGTGAGGAATTTCTGTTATCGTAAACAAAATCTGTAAATAAAACCTGTAAATAAAATCACGAACGACAAAAGAAACACAAATGATAAAAGAAAAAAGAAAGAAATGGCCGGCAGTTTAGCGGAATCAGTTCTTTCTTTTTTCTTACATTTTTCAGTATTTCTTATATGTTCTTACTGTTTTTGTTCTTACCATTTTGGCTTATGCTGTTTTTGCTTTTTTACACAGTGATATTTTCTGCCATTATCTCTGGCAAATCGTTCTGTTATTTTGCCATCTTTTTGTTATCTGTACGTCCAACCAGATAATCAATACTGGTATTATAATAATTAGCCAGACGGATCAGCATTTCAATCGGAATATTACGGGAACCAGTCTCGTAATGGGAATAGGAACGCTGACTGATGTGAAGAATTTCACTGAGTTGTTTCTGTGACAGGTCTGCATCTGTTCGTAAATCCTGAATACGCTGAAATTTCATAGGGTTTCACCTCTTTCACTTGTTTTTATGTGAAAAAAGTATAAAACAGAACAAAATGCACTATTGCAATTTGGAGCAAAATGGGCTACTATAATTAGATAGCCATTTGGTCAGGGCAAAAATACCTTTGACAGTAGCAGCTTTATATCTTTATTATCTATATTTTTTATCACCATTTTTTATTACATTTCTGATTTCTGAGGTAAATTTTCCATAACAATAAATTAAAAATGAATCATACCAAATGATGAGATAGAAAGAGTTCTATGAAAATTAAGAATTGCAGCATGGGAAAACGTGTTGCGAAAGCAATTTCGGAAAATGAGTAAAAGACGCAAAAAAGTGCGGGGGCTTTTTCGTGCGCAGAAAGGATCGAATATGTTTGCAAGTGTATTATCAGCAGCTATTTTAGGGGTAGAAGTCCACCCAATCCAGGTGGAGGCAGATGTAAGTAACGGACTTCCTTCCTTTATTATGGTAGGTTTTCCTTCCGCACAGGTAAAGGAAGCGCAAGACAGAGTCCGTACTGCTTTTAAAAATAATGGATATTATTTTCCACCGAAAAGAATTACGGTGAATCTGGCACCGGCGGATATGAGAAAGGAAGGAGCCGGATTTGACCTTCCTGTGGCAGCGGCGGTTCTGGCGGCTTTTGAGATGCTGAAACCACAGCTTCTGGATGGAGTAATGATGGCCGGAGAGATCAGCCTGAACGGAGAAATCCATGGGATTTCCGGTATCCTTCCCATAGTACTCTGTGCCCGCAGTTTTGGATGCAGGCTTTGCGTTGTACCTTATGAAAATCTGAAGGAGGGAAGGCTGGTTTCCGATGTTCCTGTTGTGGGAATCCGTTCCCTGCGGGAACTGACAGACTGTCTGGAAAATCCTGCGCCTTATCTGGAGCAGAAAGCAGAGGTATCTGTCTCTGAAAGTGAAGAAAATAGCTGGATTTTGCTGATATTGAAGGTCAGGAAGGGGCAAAACGTGCCGCTGAGATCGCAGTCAGCGGATTTCACAATATGCTTCTGATGGGACCGCCCGGAACCGGAAAAACCATGCTGGCAAGGAGACTTCCTACGATCATGCCGGGACTGGAATTTGAAGAAAAACTGGAACTTACCAGAATTTACAGTATCGCAGGACTTCTCTCAAAAGAACATCCTCTGATCGAAAAAAGACCTTTCCGGAGTCCGCACCATACAAGCACTCCACAGGCACTGGCAGGCGGAGGAAAGAATCCAAGACCGGGTGAAATTACGCTGGCACACAGAGGAGTTCTTTTTCTGGATGAAATGCCGGAGTTTTCCAGAGCAAGCCTGGAACTGCTGCGACAGCCGCTGGAGGATAAGGTGATTCAGATTGCCAGAGCCAGCGGAACTTACTCATTTCCGGCAGATTTTATGCTCTGCGCAGCCATGAATCCCTGCCCTTGTGGGTATTATCCTGACATGAACCGCTGTACCTGTTCCGCGGGGGAAGTAGGGCATTATATGAGAAAAATCAGCCGCCCCTTGCTGGACAGGATTGACATCAGCACAGAAGTTCCGCCGGTATCTTTTGAAGAACTTCAAAACAGAAAAAGAGAAGAAAAAAAGGAAAGTTCTGCCATGATACGCAGTCGGATTGCAAAGGTGCAGAAGATTCAGAAAGAACGCTATGAAAAAGAAGACATCCGTTTTAACGGGCAGCTTCGAAGCAGTCAGATCGACCGTTACTGCCCGTTGACAGACAGTGCTTCACGTCTGCTTGGACGTGCATTCGACCGGATTTCCTTCAGTGCACGGTCCTATCACAAAATTTTGAAAGTATCCCGGACGATCGCAGATATGGAAGGTGAAGAAGTGATCGCCAGTCATCATATCGCAGAAGCATTATCCTACAGAGCCTTTGAGAAAGATTCTGTCATAAAATAGAAAGGTGCGTGGTATTTTATATGGAAAGAACTGACACAGGAATTGTAATAGACACAGGAAATGCAACAGATACAGTGAATACAGAACAGATTCAGTGTATTGACAAAGATCATCCGGAGTATCCGCAGAAAATGCGTCAGTATCCTTCGATGCCTTCCAGAATTTACCTGAAAGGCAGGCTTCCGTCCCCGGACAAACCGACCGTTGCTGTGATCGGTGCCAGAATGTGCAGCCCTTATGGAAGGATTCAGGCATTCCGCTATGCAAAAGCGCTCAGCGAAGCCGGAGTACAGATCATCAGCGGGATGGCACTGGGAATTGATTCAGAAGGGCATAAAGGTGCGCTGGAAGGGAAGATGCCTACCTTTGCAGTTCTTGGATGTGGAGTGGATGTCTGCTATCCAAAGACAAACAAACAGCTTTATAAAAGGATTCTGTGGGAAAACGGAGGCATTATCAGTGAATGTCCGCCTGGAACCCAGCCCATGCCGTGGTGTTTTCCGGCAAGAAACCGGATCATCAGTGCACTTTCTGACGCAGTCCTTGTTGTGGAAGCGAAAGAAAACAGCGGTTCTCTGATCACAGCAGGCTTTGCGCTGGAGCAGGGAAAGATGGTTTTTGCGATTCCGGGAGCAGTCTGTGATGCCCTCAGTACCGGATGTCACAGGCTGATCTATGATGGTGCAGGGATTGCATACTGTCCGGAAGTTATTCTGGAAGAACTTGGGATTTCCGGCAGAAACCGCCCGCAAACAGAGGAAAAAACCAACTTAGGACTTGCAAGTGATTTGAATTTGGTGTATAGTTGTCTCGATTTACGACCAAAAAACCCTGATTATATTGTGAGAAAAACAGGCTTTTCACCGGCTCAGGTAAGCAACTGTCTGGTAGAACTGATGCTTCGGGGACTGATCAGGGAAAGTGGAAGACATTATTATGTAAGGACGTAAATTGTTACTGAGAACAGAGTGAAATAAGGCTGCCGCGATCCTGCAGGCTTTGGACAGTGGGTTAAGGGAGCCAGTCATATATAGGGCAGGGACTGCCCGAATTAACGCCTGTGGAGTTAGTAGGTTACGAAGACGATGAAGCAGGAAGCCTATTGCCTTTAGACAATGAGCAGTTCACATATTACGACTAGGAGAGATAGCATGGCGAAATATCTGGTGATAGTGGAATCACCTGCAAAAGTGAAAACAATAAAGAAATTCCTGGGTGCGAATTATGATGTGGAAGCTTCTAACGGACATGTTCGTGATTTCCCCAAGAGTCAGTTTGGAATTGATGTGGAACATGATTTTGAACCAAAATATATAACAATCCGTGGAAAGGGAGAGTTGCTTGCCAAACTTCGTAAGGCTGCAAAAAAGGCTGATAAGATTTATCTGGCAACTGACCCTGACCGTGAGGGAGAGGCCATTTCCTGGCATCTGATGCAGGCATTAAAAGAGGATCCTAAGAAGATGCACAGGATTACTTTCAATGAGATTACCAAGACTGCGGTAAAGGCATCTATTAAACAGGCGCGTGATCTGGATATGGATCTGGTGGATGCGCAGCAGGCAAGACGTATGCTTGACCGTATGGTGGGATATACCATCAGCCGTTACTGTGGGTAAAAGTAAAAAGAGGACTGAGTGCAGGACGAGTACAGTCTGTTGCCCTTCGTATCATCTGTGACAGGGAAGAAGAAATCAATGCATTTATTCCGGAAGAATACTGGAGCCTGGACGGAGAGTTCCAGGTAAAAGGAGAGAAGAAACCTCTGCAGGCGAAATTCTACGGCACAGATAAAAAGATGAACATCCATAACAAACAGGAAATGGATGAACTGCTTGCCGCCTTAAATGAAAAAGAATATGAAATTACAGAAGTAAAGAAAGGTGAGAGGATTAAAAATGCTCCTCTTCCGTTTACAACCAGTACTCTGCAGCAGGAAGCTTCCAAGACGCTGAATTTTTCCACACAGAAAACCATGCGTCTGGCACAGCAGCTTTATGAAGGAATCGATATCAAAGGAAATGGTACCGTGGGTGTGATCTCCTACCTGCGTACAGATTCTACCCGAATTTCAGAGGAAGCAGATGCGGCTGCAAGAGAATATATCACTGCTCAGTATGGAGAGAATTATGTCTCCCAGACAGAGAAGACAGTGAAAAAAGGACAGAAGATCCAGGATGCGCATGAAGCGATCCGTCCGACAGATATCACCCGTACACCGGCAGCACTGAAAGATTCTCTTTCCAGAGATCAGTTCCGTCTGTATCAGTTGATCTGGAAACGTTTTGCAGCCAGCCGTATGGCACCTGCGAGATATGAGACAACTTCTGTCAAGATCGGAGCAGATGAATATGTATTTACAGTTGCTGCGTCCAAGATCGTTTTTGATGGTTTCATGTCTGTCTATACAGATGAGGAAGACCAGAAAAAGGGAAATGTGCTGAACCGGAGCCTTGAAAAAGGAATGAAATTGACGCTCAAAGAACTGAAACCGGAACAGCATTTTACCCAGCCACCGGCTCATTATACAGAAGCTTCTCTGGTAAAGACCATGGAAGAACTGGGAATCGGACGCCCAAGTACTTATGCGCCGACCATCACAACCATCATCAGCCGCCGCTATGTGGCAAAAGAGCAGAAGAATCTTTATGTAACAGAACTTGGCGAGGTGGTAAACAATATCATGAAGCAGGCATTTCCAAGTATTGTGGATGTCAATTTCACAGCTACGATGGAAGGACTGCTTGACTGTGTGGCAGCAGGAACCGTAAAATGGAAAACTGTTGTCAGCAATTTCTACCCGGATCTGAAGAAAGATGTAGATGCAGCTGAGGAAGAACTGGAAAAGGTTGAGATTCAGGATGAAGTCACAGATGTTGTCTGTGATAACTGCGGAAGAAATATGGTGATCAAATATGGTCCTCATGGAAGATTTCTTGCATGTCCGGGATTTCCGGAGTGCAGAAACACCAAACCGTATTTCGAGAAGATTGGTGTTCCATGTCCGAAATGTGGTAAGGAAGTTGTACTGAAAAAGACCAAAAAGGGACGTAAATACTACGGATGCGAGGATAATCCGGAGTGCGATTTCATGTCCTGGCAGAAACCATCCGCAAAGAGATGTCCGAAATGCGGTGAATATATGGTGGAAAAAGGAAACAAACTTGTCTGCAGCCAGGAAACCTGCGGATATGTGGAAGCAAAGGAATCTGAACAGGAATAAAACAGAAAGACAAAACCAGATAAAACAGACGGCGGATATTGTGTGGCCTGAAAATCTTATACAGGAAAAGGGGGAGAAAAACAGCCTGCTTTTTCCTGTATTTTTATATTCAGGGAAGGATTGAGCAAGCAGCGGAGCAGATTATGAATATCCGTTTGACTCGAAACAGGTAAGTGATTAACAGCAAACAGCGGTTTATTTTGTGAAAATGTATTTGTTGAATAATATTTGGAAAAGAAATCTATTTTCAGAAAAGCAAAGATAAAATGAAAAATAGTAAAATTTATCTTGTAATTTGTCTGCGAAACGTGTAATATTAGGTTATAAATATAAAATTGGTAACTGAGTGTGCCTGAAAGTCGGACAAGTGACACGAAAGGCGTGCGTTAGTGCGAAAGGAGGACCTAAATATGAGCGTTCAGTTGCTGGATAAAACAAGAAAAATCAATAAACTTCTGCATAACAGCAGTTCCAGCAAGGTGGTATTTAACGATATCTGCCAGGTATTAATGGAAACATTAAGTTCGAATATTCTCGTGCTCAGCAAGAAAGGAAAGGTTCTGGGCGTAAGTTTATGTCCAGGTGTGGAAGAAATTACTGAGCTGATTGAAGATAAGGTTGGAGGCTATGTAGACTCATTATTAAATGAGCGATTCCTTGGAGTTTTATCAACAAAAGAGAATGTAAATCTTCAGACACTGGGATTTGAACACGTGTCAAGCAGCTATCAGGGAATCATTAACCCGATCGATATTGCAGGAGAACGTCTGGGCACAGTGTTTATGTACCGTTTTGACAGACCATATGATATCGAGGACATTATTGTCAGTGAATACGGTACAACAGTCGTTGGTCTTGAAATGATGCGCGCAGTACACGAAGAGAATGCAGAAGAGGACAGAAAGCAGCAGGTTGTGAAATCTGCGTTTAATACCCTGTCATTCTCCGAACTGGAAGCAATTATTCATATTTTCGATGAACTTGACGGAGACGAAGGAATCCTGGTTGCAAGTAAGATCGCAGACCGCGTGGGAATCACCAGATCAGTCATTGTAAATGCACTGAGAAAATTTGAGAGTGCCGGAGTCATTGAATCCCGTTCCTCCGGTATGAAAGGAACTTATATCAAAGTACTCAACGAAGTGATATTTGATGAATTAGAGGAAATCAAGGCTCAGAGAAACAAGAAATCCTGATAAATAAAGAATATATGAGTGCGAGAACTGCCTTCCTGATATGGAGGGCAGTTTTTTGGTTATGAACAAGTAGCGAAGCGGATTGCGAATATCCGCTTGACTATGGAAAATTATTTGTAAATTAAGAAAATAAGAGAAAAAAAGAGAATAAGAGAGTAAACATAAGAATATACTTATTATTACTATGCTGAAAGAACTTGCGAAAAAAGACCATTTTCAATAATATAAGGACAGTGATTAGCACTCGAAGCAAATGAGTGCTAGCAAAAATCGGCAAGGTTTGACAGAGAGCCGAGACAGTTACCGGAAACCGGTATTGATATAGCGAAGCCGGTTCGAAATCCTGTACGGATAAAGCGGTAACAGAAGAAATCTTAATTTGAAGATTAAAGGAGGATCACAGATCATGACATTAGTACCTTTAGGCGACAGAGTTGTATTAAAACAGGTTGAAGCAGAAGAAACAACAAAATCCGGAATCGTTCTTCCAGGACAGGCACAGGAAAAACCACAGCAGGCAGAAGTAGTAGCTGTAGGACCTGGCGGAGTTGTAGACGGCAAGGAAGTAAAAATGGAAGTTGTTGTAGGTGATAAAGTTATCTACTCCAAATATGCAGGAACAGAAGTAAAAATGGACGGCACAGAATACATCATCGTAAAACAGAATGATATTCTTGCAATCGTTAAATAAGACACAACAAAAAAGTTAATTATTCAGGAAAGACAGAAAATCGGAATTTAAACAGGAGGTCATTTTATCATGGCAAAAGAAATTAAATTCGGCGCAGAAGCCAGAGCAGCACTTGAAGCTGGTGTAAATAAATTAGCTGATACAGTAAGAGTAACATTAGGACCGAAAGGAAGAAACGTAGTTCTTGACAAACCATACGGCGCTCCGCTTATTACAAACGATGGTGTTACCATTGCAAAAGAAATCGAACTGGAAGACGGATTCGAAAACATGGGAGCTCAGTTAATTAAAGAAGTTGCTTCCAAGACAAACGATGTAGCAGGTGATGGTACAACAACAGCTACTGTTCTTGCACAGGCTATGGTTCACGAAGGAATGAGAAACCTGGCAGCAGGAGCTAACCCGATCATCCTGAGAAAAGGTATGAAGAAAGCTACAGATACAGCCGTAGAAGCAATCAAGAATATGAGCCAGACAATCAGCGGCAAGAAACAGATCGCAAACGTTGCATCTATTTCTGCAAGCGATGAAACAGTTGGACAGTTAGTAGCAGACGCTATGGAAAAAGTTTCTAAAGACGGCGTTATCACAGTAGAAGAATCCAAGACAATGCACACAGAACTTGACCTTGTAGAAGGTATGCAGTTCGACCGTGGATACGTTTCCGCATACATGTCAACAGATATGGAAAAAATGGAAGCAAACCTGGAAGATCCATACATCCTGATCACAGACAAGAAGATCAGCAATATCCAGGAAATCCTTCCATTACTGGAGCAGATCGTACAGGCAGGTGCAAAACTTCTTATCATCGCTGAAGATGTAGAAGGCGAAGCTCTTACCACTCTGATCGTAAACAAATTAAGAGGAACCTTCCAGGTAGTAGCTGTCAAAGCTCCTGGATATGGCGACAGAAGAAAAGAAATGCTTCAGGATATCGCAACTCTTACCGGCGGCCAGGTTATCTCCGAAGAACTGGGTCTTGAACTCAAGGAGACAACTATGGAACAGTTAGGACGTGCAAAATCCGTTAAAGTTGCAAAAGAGAACACAGTTATCGTTGATGGTATGGGCGACAAAGAAGCAATCGCAAACCGTGTTGCTCAGATCCGTGGACAGATCGAAGAAACAAAATCTGAATTTGATAAAGAAAAATTACAGGAAAGACTTGCAAAACTGGCTGGCGGCGTAGCTGTTATCCGTGTTGGTGCTTCCACTGAAACAGAAATGAAAGAAGCAAAACTTCGTCTGGAAGATGCTCTTGCAGCTACAAGAGCAGCAGTAGAAGAAGGTATCATCGCAGGTGGCGGATCTGCTTACATCCACGCATCCAAAGAAGTTGCCAAACTTGCAGCAACTCTGGAAGGTGACGAAAAGACAGGTGCAAACATCATCCTGAAAGCTCTGGAAGCTCCTCTGTTCCGCATTTCCGCAAATGCAGGACTGGAAGGTTCCGTAATCATCAACAAAGTAAGAGAATCCGAACCAGGAATCGGTTTCGATGCTCTGAACGAAAGATATGTAGACATGGTAAGCGAAGGTATCCTTGACCCTGCAAAGGTTACAAGAAGTGCCCTTCAGAACGCTACAAGCGTTGCATCTACATTACTGACAACAGAATCTGCTGTTGCCATCATCAAAGAAGACACACCGGCACCGGCTGCTAACCCGGGAATGGGAATGATGTAATTCGATCATTGATTAATATGTGAAAAGTTGAAATGGCGTTCTGGGAATTTTATTATTCGCGGAACGTCATTTTATGTATGCGGAGAATATATAAATCTGGCAGGATCATGGTAAATAAAAATATTAAGCACAATTTACAGGGAAAATATAAAATCCCATAAATTGTGTTTTTTTGTGAAAAATTTAAGTAATGCATATTGAATTACATACTAACAGTATGTTAAAATCAGATTATAACAATAAAGCAGAAAAGGAGAGCAAAATTATGTTAAGAGAAAAAGCAGCAAAATTAGTCAAATTTGTATTTGCAGGTCTGACAATGGCTCTTTGTGTAACCGCATTTAATCCTGCAGCAGATGTAAAGGCAGGCATGTTACAGGAAAGTGAACCAAATAATAATCCTGCAACAGCAGATAACCTTCCGCTAAATACCTGGTTAAAGGGAACAGCAGATTATAAGGATGAAGACTGGTATCAGTTTACGATTTCTCAGAAAGGTGTGACAAGTTTTGAGCTAAAACTTGATGACAGTAATGCACAGACTGATTCAATGTGGCATTTTGAATTATATGATGCAAAGCGAAGAACATTAGGTGAGTGGAATATAAATTCTGCGGTGTCAGGAAAATTTAGCTGGATGCCGGGAAAATATTATATAAAAATAAAGAGCAGCGGTAGTTACAGAAGTAATGGGGAGTATAATCTGGCAATTCATAATAAAGCATCAAATGTGTGGGAACAGGAACGGTATTATGGAGATAAATCTTTAAGCAATGCTAATATTATCTCTTTAAATAAGCAATATACAGGAAAGCTTTACTGTGGTTCTGATGTTGATTACTACCGTCTGAAATTAAAAGGATTGAACGGGGTTGCGTTTAAGTTTACAATTGATAATTCAGTTTCTGATCCAGGTACATGGAGAATTGAATTTATTGAGTATAACAGCAGAAAATCATTGGGGTCTTATGGTATTTCAACGAATGAAACTTTGCAGATACCAAGATGTTCGGGTGATTTGCTTGTAAAAATTTCGACAAATCGTTATTATGAATCAGCTTCCGGGGATATTTACCATATTAAAGCTGCCAACAGATTTCCAACAACAGAAATTACTTCTATAAGCGGAGTATCAGATAGAACACGTAGCGTGTCACTTAGCTGGAAAAAAGTAAAAAATGCAACCGGTTATTATATTTATCGTAGTACATCACGAGACGGAGAATATAAAAAAATTGCAACGACATCAAAAACCAGTTATACAGATAAGAAAATTCCGGAAATGAATACTTACTATTATAAAATTGCGGCATATAGAAAAACAGGTTCCCAAATTTCAAAATCATATCTTTCTGATTATTATAAGGGAATAATTGTATATTAAAGAATTGAATATGCAATGCTTTTGAGACAGTCAAAGTAAAATAAAAAAGGGGGTCCGAAAAACCAGAGAGAAGAATATACAGTAATTTAGACAGATGATGGAAAAGCATAAGGAAGAAGAAAGGATGTGTGAAAAAATGAAAAAGAATTATGTGCGCAAATACCCGGCAGTTGTACTGATAACAACACTGATGCTGCTTCTGGGAAGCTTCCTTTTCGGAAAATCAGTCAGTACATATGCGGCTTCAGATGTTCCTGGAAAGGTAACTTTACAGTCGGTTACCACACCGTCTTATGGACAGGCAAAGATTACATGGAAAAAAGCGAATAACGCAACAAATTATTATATTTATTATAAAGAGGCAGAAGCCGGGAAATGGACGAGGCTGGCAACTGTGAAATCAGGCAGTACCAGCTATACGCACAAAGCTTCTGCCAAATATCCTCTGACAAACGGTAAGTCATATTTCTATACAGTAAGAGCATATAACAGTGCATCCAAAAAGACAGGGACATATAACAAAAAAGGAATCATGGTACAGATTCTGCCAGAAACGGTGAAGCTGAAAACAGCACAGATAAATTCTGACCAGATTTCGGTAAACCTGACCTGGAATAAAGCCAGTGGTTGTGATTCCTACGAAATTTATCGAAGAACCTACAGAAGTGCATGGAAAATGATTGCCAGAGTGAAAGCCGATGTATTGAAATATACAGATGTCACACCGCTTAGAGGCTGGAATAATTACTATACTGTGTGTGCCTACGATAGCAAAACAAAGATTGGTAGTAACCGTTCGAACATAGTTGTAGCTTCTCTTGACTCTCCTTCCTTTACATTTTCAACTGTCCGGGCAGCGTATATGGATGTTTTACGAGGTGTGCAGGCTGGCGATATGAGAGATTTGTTTGATGCAATGTGGAGTGGCGGTGTGAATGTTGAATATTTTGTATATGATATGAATAATGACTCTATTCCTGAACTGATCGTGGGATCAGATTGTACCTGGGAAGAAGAAAACAAGTCTTATACGAGGAAAATATGTCAGGTCTATACTTGCGAGAAAACAGCATTAGGGTATCAGCCCAGGAGACTGAGTGGCACTTTATGGGATCCACAGATGTCCGGAAAGAATAAGTATTTGTATGAAAATTATTACTGGTATTCCAGATCAGTGAATATTAAACATATTTGGTTTCTGAATGGAGAATCATTTGGAAAATACGGAGAAACGCTACAGTATACGATTGGAAGCAAAGAACTGATTGATTTCGACACAGAAAATCCGAAACCGGCATGGAAAAAGATTACGGATACCAGTGCGCTTGCCGGGGTATAAGTAGGAAAGGAGGCGGCAAAAGATGAAAATTAGAAGAAAAAGCTTATGCTTGTTGATTATGCTGCTGGCAGTTATATGGCTCGGGGCATCAGGAGTGTCTGCGGCAACCATAATACCGACAGATGTTGACAGCGCATCCTCTGATTGCATTTTACTTGGGGTAAAAGGAGAATATATTACAGAGATTCCACAGGCACTGAAAAGAATCAATGAAATCCGCAGAGAAGCCTGCCAGGAAGGAGTACGCAATCCAAATACAGGAACTCCGCTGAAACCTTCTGATTATGTACCGATTAAATGGTCTTCTGATCTTGAGTATATTGCAAGAATCCGTGCAGCAGAATCAGGGATTACAATGGCACATAAAAGGACAAATGGCAGAAACTGCTTTCAGATTATGAGCCCAGGTCATATAAAAAGCAGTGCTGAAGTTCTTGCATGGGACTGGGAAAGAACAATGATCGATGGTATTGAGATATGGTATGAGGAAAAAGCTGACTGGGTCAATCAGGTTCCGGGCGCTGTCACAGGACATTATACAGAGATGATCAATCCATCTAATACTTATGTAGGACTGGGGACTTTTTATTCAGAAGATACGCAGTATCCAAACACAACAGCAGGAGAGTTTTCTTCAGAAACAGGGTTGAATGAGACACAGGGAACAGCAGTAAAGAATTGTATACAGATTCTTGAATTTGATAATGCTTATTGTAGTGGTGCATATAGAATATCCGGCGGTTCTTCTGCAAAACCGGGAAAATCATCACAATTAAAAATGGTTACAGATATTACCCTCAAAAATGGGTTTGGGACGGTCACAACGCTCAAAAACCTGCAGGTAATGGATTCAATCGTCTGGAAATCTTCTGATGAGAGTATTGCATCTGTAGACGACAATGGGGCGGTAATGCTTCATACCTGTGGAAAGGTAACAGTTACTGCCAGTGACGGCAGAGGGCATAAAACAGAAACTACACTGGAAGGAACGCATGACTGGGATTTTGGAAAAATCACAAAAAAAGCAACTGCTTCTACAAAGGGTGAAAAGGTCTATACCTGTCAAATTTGTCATGTAACAAAGACAGAAGAAATCCCGCCGCTTACCACGGATACACCTGGAAAACCGTCACTGGATAAGATTTCAGCTCCTGCTTATAATAAAATTCAGATTAGTTGGAAAAAAGCTCTGAATGTATCCAAATATGTGATTTATTACAGGAAGACAGGAACAGCAAAATGGACACAACTGGCATCTGTAAACTGTGCCACAGCACAGTATACGCATACATCTTCTGCCAAATATCCGATTATAGTAGGACAGAACTATGACTATACGGTGAAATCCTATAATCAGATTTCAAAAAAATACAGTGCTTACGATGTCAAAGGTCTGACCGCAAAAACATTGCCAGCTACTCCGCAGCTTGTAAAAGCAGTGATTAATTCTGACAATACGGTAACAGTAAACTGGAAAAAATCAGAAGGATGTAATTCTTACAGGATTTACAGGAAAACTACTCTGGGAAAATGGATTCAGATTGGTTCTGTGAAATCTTCTGTTTTAAAATTTACAGATAAGAATCCGGTTGCGGACATGCAGAATACTTATACAGTAAGAGGATATTACAGTAAAACAAAAACAGCAGGTAAATATGATGAGCAGGGAGTAAGCATCAACATGAAGCCAACAGAAAGACCGGTTACTCCAACACCTTCTCAGCCGGCAGTTCCGACACCAATTCCGATTCCGCCAGGAGTACATCCTACACTGATTACGGATATAAGTCTGAGTCGCCGCTCTGTTGATTTAACAGTAAAAGGACAGCGTGTGATGATTGATTCTATGATTCTTCCAGGGAAAGCTTACTATAAAATGCTTGGATGGGTCAGCAGTAATCCGTCAGTGGCAACTGTATCGGCACATGACAATCTGGCTGATTCACGCACATATGTTACAGCTGTTGGAAATGGAACAGCAGTGATCACTGCCTATGCACTGGATGGTTCCGGACTGACTGCTCAGTGTAAGATAACCGTGAATTATAAGGATGATAATGGTACTTCAGAACTGCCAACAGTTCCAGATGATAAAAATACATTTGTTAAATTAAAATCTATAAAACTAAACCCGACATCTGTTACAATCAGCGATAAGAATAAAAAGTATAAGATTCAGACAATTTTCAGCCCGGACAATGCGACAACAAAAGCCTGCAGATGGACGAGCAGTGATAATTCTGTTGTGCTGGCAAACAGCGGATGGGCAAATGTATTCAGTGAGACCTACCTGACACCGATTGGAAATGGCACGGCAGTGCTGACTGCGCATGCACTTGATGGCTCGGGAGTGACTGCTAAGTGTGTAGTACATGTAACTTGTTTCTGAATACAAAATGAACAGTAATAATAGTTTCATACAAGGAACTGCCGCATAGACGGCAGTTCTTTTTTGTGCTATAATACCTGTTAAACAATCCGGGATTTTTCGGATAAAACAAATGAAAAGGAGAGTAGACTAATGGGTGACTTGTATTCAGAATTACTGGTAAAGAGAGACAAGACTGCCAAAGACAGTCTGACCAAATACGGTCTGATCGTTCTGACAGCTCTGGCTGCATTTGCAGGACTCTTTATCAACCCGATCATACTGATTGTGGCGATCGCTCTGGGAATTGCATGTTATTTTGTAATTCCGAAAACAGATGTAGAGTATGAATATCTCTTTATCAACGGCGATTTCGACATCGATATGGTTATGGCGAAGACAAAAAGAAAGAGAGTAAAAAGTTTCAAACTGTCAGAAGCAGACCTGGCAGCACCGTTAAATTCACACAGAATGGACTACTATAACGGAAATCAGAAAATGAAAGTTCTGGATTATTCATCAGGAAATTCAGAGCATAAGCGCTTTGGAATCATCACCAGACTGGATGGAGATTTATGCAAAATCATTCTGGAACCAGATGAGGCACTTGCAAAAGCTATGAAAAATTCAGCACCGAGCAAAGTTTTTTTGGATTGACATGGAAACTGATTTTTGTTACACTTGTTGAAAAATAAAAGGACCAGTTACTGGTTCCTTTTTATTTACAATTAACATGGGAAATTACTTCGTAATCTTCCTGTTACAACAGTAATTTAATTTCATATACGCAAGGGAGGAAATGCAATGGGTACTATCATTGGTGAAGGCATTACTTTTGATGACGTGCTGTTAGTTCCGGCATATTCAAAGGTAATTCCGAATCAGGTAGATGTCACAACGTATTTAACAAAAAAGGTTAAACTGAACATTCCTATGATGAGTGCGGGAATGGATACAGTAACCGAGCATCGTATGGCGATTGCCATGGCGAGACAGGGTGGTATCGGTATCATCCACAAGAATATGTCCATTGAAGCTCAGGCTGAAGAAGTGGATAAGGTAAAACGTTCTGAGAACGGAGTTATCACAGATCCTTTCTATTTATCTCCTGAACATACACTGAAGGATGCAGACGATTTAATGGCGAAATTCCGTATTTCCGGTGTGCCGATCACAGAAGGCAGAAAACTGGTCGGAATCATTACAAACCGTGACCTGAAGTTTGAGACAGATTTCAATAAAAAGATCAAAGAGTGCATGACTTCCGAAGGTCTGATCACAGCCAAAGAAGGAATTACACTTGAAGATGCCAAGAAAATTCTGGCGAAATCCCGTAAAGAGAAATTACCCATTGTAGATGACGATTTTAATTTAAAAGGTTTAATTACCATCAAAGATATCGAGAAACAGATCAAATATCCTCTGGCAGCAAAAGATGATCAGGGACGTCTTCTCTGCGGTGCAGCAGTAGGAATCACAGCGAATGTTCTTGCCCGTGTAGATGCGCTTGTCAAGGCATCCGTAGATGTAATCGTAATCGACTCTGCTCATGGACATTCAGAGAATATCCTGAAAGCAGTTCGTGAGATCAAAGCTGCATATCCGGATCTGCAGGTAATCGCAGGTAACGTTGCAACCGGAGCTGCAACAAAGGCTCTGATCGAGGCTGGCGTTGATGCGGTTAAGGTTGGTATCGGACCTGGTTCTATCTGTACCACCCGTGTGGTTGCAGGTATCGGTGTTCCACAGATCACAGCCGTTATGGACTGCTATGAAGTGGCAAAAGAGTATGGAATCCCGATCATCGCAGATGGTGGTATCAAGTACTCCGGAGACATCACAAAGGCGATCGCAGCAGGTGCGAATGTCTGCATGATGGGAAGCATGTTCGCAGGATGCGATGAGAGCCCGGGAACATTCGAACTGTACCAGGGAAGAAAATACAAAGTATACCGTGGTATGGGATCTATCGCAGCAATGGAGAACGGAAGTAAAGACCGTTATTTCCAGGAGAATGCGAAGAAACTGGTTCCGGAAGGCGTAGAAGGACGTGTTGCTTATAAAGGACATGTAGAAGATACCGTATTCCAGTTAATGGGTGGTCTTCGTTCCGGTATGGGATACTGTGGAGCTGAAAACATCGAAAAGCTTAAGACAACCGGAAGATTTATCAAGATTTCCGCAGCGTCTCTGAAAGAGTCTCATCCGCATGATATCCATATCACAAAAGAAGCACCGAACTACAGTGTGGATGATAAATAAATCATAAATCAGATTTTTGAAATTAAGATATTTTCATAACACAGGATATTTTCAGAAAACAGAAGATATCCTGTGTTCAAAAAATAAAACAGATGCAGCATAACAGATGCTTGCATATTGTTAAAAAGTGTTGTACTATAATGACAGTGTGAGAGATTTTTCGTTAACGGTTACAGAATCCTGGCAGCAGGACAGACGGAAACAGATTTTCACAGCAGTAACTGCATGACTGGCGGAAGTAGGAGTACCTACAGGGAGTGCAGTGTGTATAAGTGCCGACCGCCTGGGCAGCCTGGAGATAAAGGGCTTCCCAGGCTTTTTTTGACCTCAGAATATTTTTGGGATACGAAAAGGAGAAAAAATTATGGAAATGTTATCACTGGAAAAAGAACTGAAAGAAAATTCCTACCCTGGCAGAGGAATTGTGATCGGACGTTCCGCAGACGGCAAAAAGGCAGTGACAGCTTATTTCATCATGGGCAGAAGCGAGAACAGCAGAAATCGTGTATTTGTGGAAGAAGGAGAGGGAATCCGTACACAGGCATTTGATCCTTCCAAACTCACAGATCCGAGCCTGATCATTTATGCACCTGTACGTGTACTGGGAAACAAGACAATTGTGACAAATGGGGATCAGACAGATACCATTTATGAAGGAATGGACAGACAGCTTACGTTTGAGCAGTCTTTAAGAAGCAGAGAGTTTGAGCCGGATGCTCCGAACTATACACCTCGTATTTCCGGTGTGATGCATGTGGAGAACGGGAAATTTAATTATGCAATGTCTATTTTAAAGAGCAATAATGGAAATCCGGAGGCATGTAACCGTTATACTTTTGCATATGAGAATGCAGTTGCAGGTGAGGGACATTTCATTCATACCTATAAATGTGACGGAAATCCGCTTCCAAGTTTCGAGGGAGAGCCGAAACTGGTGGCAATTCCGGATAATATGGACGAGTTTGCAGAACTTCTCTGGAACAGCCTGAATGAAGATAATAAAGTTTCTCTGTTCGTGAGATATATCGATATTGAGAATGGTAAATATGAGAGCAGAATCATTAATAAGAACAAATAATTAATGGACAATATTGGAATGTTGTTTCACTTGCATGGAGGATTTATATAATGAAAGAATTCGAATTAAAATATGGCTGTAACCCGAATCAGAAACCGGCAAAAATCTATATGGCAGATAACTCTGAACTTCCGATCAAAGTTCTTTCCGGAAGACCTGGATATATCAATTTCCTGGATGCATTTAATGGCTGGCAGTTAGTAACAAATCTGAAGAAGGCAACCGGACTTCCGGCAGCAACTTCTTTCAAACATGTATCACCGGCCGGTGCGGCAGTTGGACTTCCGCTCACAGAGACTCTGGCAAAGATTTACTGGGTGGATGATATGGACTGGAAGAATTTTTCTCCGCTGGCATGTGCTTATGCGAGAGCGAGAGGTGCGGACAGAATGTCATCTTTCGGTGATTTTATTTCTCTTTCAGATGTCTGCGACAAAGATACAGCGATGCTGATCAAGAGAGAAGTTTCTGATGGCGTGATCGCACCGGGATATACAGAAGAGGCTCTGGAGATTCTGAAGCAGAAGAAAAAAGGAAATTATAATGTTATCCAGATCGATGAAGATTATGTACCGGCTCCGCTGGAACATAAGGAAGTGTTTGGCGTGACTTTTGAGCAGGGACGTCAGGAGCTTGTGATCGATGATGAGATGCTTTCCAATATTGTAACAGAGAATAGGGAACTGACAGAGGAAGCGAAGAGGGATATGAAAGTTTCTCTCATCATTCTGAAATATACACAGTCCAATTCTGTATGTTTTGTAAAAGACGGTCAGGCAATTGGCGTTGGTGCAGGTCAGCAGTCCCGTGTACACTGTACAAGACTGGCAGGTCAGAAGGCTGATAACTGGTTCCTTCGCCAGTGTCCGAAGGTGCTGAATCTGCCGTTTAAGGATACGATTTCCCGTGCAGAGCGTGATAATGCGATTGATGTTTATATCGGGGATGAGTATATGGATGTACTTGCGGATGGTATGTGGGAGAAGACTTTCACAGAGAAACCGGAAGTATTTACAAAAGAGGAGAAACGTGCATGGCTGGATCAGATGACAGATGTTACACTGGGATCTGATGCGTTCTTCCCGTTCAGTGATAATATTGAGCGTGCGCATAAGAGTGGTGTGAAGTATATTGCTCAGCCGGGTGGATCTGTGCGTGATGATGCTGTGATTGAGACTTGTAATAAATATGGAATGGTGATGAGCTTTACTGGTATCAGATTGTTCCATCACTAAGATTGGTGGTCAGCATAGCTGTGCGGTTTCGGAGCCTAAGAAAAACTAAGTGCCTGGAAATCTGCTAAAGCATGTGAAAAATCTCAAACTCGCTTCGCTCAGACAGTGAGATTTTTTCACATAACGCAGATTCCCAGGCACTTAGTTTTTCTAAGACTCCTGCAAATGCACCCGGACACATCCTGTGTCCTGCGCTGATAGAATATGGATTAAAAGATAAAAAGATAAAAACATAAAAACAAAAAAGACACCAACTGATGTTGATGTCTTAAGAGCGATAGACGGGGCTCGAACCCGCGGTCTCGACCTTGGCAAGGTCGCGCGTTACCAACTACGCCACTATCGCATTTCTGGAATTGTTACTGAGAAGTATTTACCTCAGCGACAAGATATATATTACTATAAGAGAGTTGGTTTGTCAAATGTTTTTTTTGGTTTTTTTTAGAAAAAAATTACAATATGAGATGATATAGAATCTGAACATTTGGTGAAATCCGTGTGAGAAAATTGCAAAACTACAGGTGATGTGCTATGATGTGATAAACTTATGGCAGATTAGATATGTACGGAAAGTAAGTATTAGGAGATGAAATTTTGTTATGAAAAATAAATTTATGATTCTGTTGTTATGTGCCAGTTTTATGATGCCGTCTACAGTTTCGGCGGATATTCTGGATTATGAGGGGACGATTAATGCCTATAAGCAGGATAATAAGACAGCACAGATTTTTGAGATTGATAATGGAAGCGGTAAGAGTGTTACCGCTGTGGCAAAGACGGATACGGTTTCTGTCTCTGCAAAGGCGGCTTATATACGTTCCAACCCGGGAAAAAATGGGAAGAAACTGAAGAAAGTTTATCTGGGAACAAAGGTGGAGAGAGTTGCTGTCTGCGACAATGGATGGAGTAAAGTGACTTATGAGAAAGAGGGAAAAGACGGTACTGAGAAGGTAATCGGCTATATTCCTACGAAGCAGATTAATGACAGCGATCAGGTAACGGAGGCGAAGGGAACTTATGTTGCACTGAAGGACAGTGATATTCTGGACTATCCTGGTAAGAAGGATGGCGAAGTTGTCGGGGAAGTTCTTCAGGATGATGAGGTGAAGCGTCTTGTCACGGTGAATGAGATATGGAGTCAGATTTATTATACAAAAGAGAATGGTAAGAGAGGGATTGGTTATATTCCGACCAGTGTAATCGAAGACACGGCTTCTGTGAAGCAGCGTGCGAAGGAGACAAAGATTGCAAAGGTTGACGGAGAAGAAGCTGGTGTGATCCATAAAAGTAAAGGAAATGGTGTTTTTGCGGAAGCGGTAGATGGCGTGACGGCATCCAGGGATCAGGCTGTGGATGGTGTAAAAGTCGGTACGCCGATTGCTGTTTCTTCAGATGCGACTTTGAAGCCGCTGGGAACCTTTAAGATTACACATTACTGTCCATGCAGCATTTGCTGTGGTCCATGGGCGAATGGAATTACTTCTACTGGTGTGACTGCGACGACAAACCGTACGATTGCGGTAGATCCTTCTCAGATTCCTTACGGTTCAAAGGTGGTAATCAACGGTCAGGTCTATGTAGCGGAAGACTGTGGTGGTGCGATCAAGAAGAATTGTATTGATATTTATGTTGCCACTCATCAGGAAGGTGAGGATAAAGGGGTATACTATACAGATGTATATCTTCTTCAGGAGTAAGAAATAGAAATGCATGAGGGAAAAATGATACGCTGTGCAGAATGAATACAGATGATATAATATAAATATGGAAAAAACAATCCGGCAGAGATTCTGTGATAAATTCGCTGTAAATGATATAGCGAAATTTGTCATAAAATCTGCCGGATTTTTACTTTGTGAGAGTATGTATAAAACTATGTGAAGAAGAGACAGGACTCTTTGTCAGTAGATTGATACTCTGGAATCAGGCGTTTCTGAGAGCCTGTTCAATGTCTGCGATAATATCTTCTACATTTTCAATTCCCACGGAGAGACGGATCATTCCAGGGGATACACCTGCTTCCACGAGCTGTTCGTCGTTCATCTGACGGTGGGTATGGCTTGCCGGGTGAAGGATCATGGTCTTGGATGCTGCGACATGTGTGGCAATGGTAGCCAGTTTTAAGCTGTCCATAAAGCGAACTGCAGCCTCTCTGCCGCCTGTCAATTCAAAAGAGATCACGCCGCAGGTTCTGCCTCCGTTCATGTATTTCTGTGCCAGTGGATAATATTTATCATCCGGAAGTCCAGCATAGTTTACATGGGATACTTTTTCATGTGCATTCAGATATTCTGCGATTTTCTGAGCGTTGTAGCAGTGGCGTTCCACGCGCAGAGGAAGGGTTTCCAGACCGAGGTTGAGCAGGAAGCAGTTTGTCGGGGAAGGAATGGAGCCAAGGTCACGCATAAGCTGAGAAGTTGCTTTGGTGATGTAGGCTTTTTTTCCGAACTGTTTCGTGTAGACAACACCGTGATAGGATTCATCCGGTTCAGTCAGACCGTGATATTTATGTCCATAGGCATCCCAGTCGAAGTTACCGCTGTCAACAATGGCACCACCGACCTGTACGGCATGTCCGTCCATATATTTGGTTGTGGAATGGGTAACAATATCTGCACCCCATTCAAAAGGACGGCAGTTGACAGGAGTGGCGAAGGTGTTGTCTACGATAAGCGGAACTTCGCGTTCGTGAGCAACTTTGGCAAATTTTTCGATATCCAGGATCACCAGAGCCGGATTTGCGATGGTTTCTGCGAAAAGGACTTTTGTGTTTGGACGGAATGCAGCAGCGATTTCTTCCGGGCTTGCATCTGTATCAACAAAAGTACAGTCAATGCCAAGTTTCTTGAAGGTAACAGCAAGAAGGTTGAAGGTTCCTCCATAAATGGTGGAAGCTGCGACAACGTGGTCGCCTGCTTCGCAGATGTTAAAGACCGCATAGAAGTTGGCTGCCTGGCCGGAAGAAGTAAGGATTGCGGCAACACCGCCTTCCAGGTCAGCGATTTTGGCTGCTACGGCGTCATTTGTCGGATTCTGAAGGCGGGTATAGAAGTACCCTTCTGCTTTCAGATCAAAAAGCTGTCCCATTTCATCAGTAGTATCATATTTATAAGTGGTACTCTGGTAAATCGGGAGCGCACATGGTTCCCCCTTGGAAGGAGTGTAACCGGAATGAAGACATTTAGTCTCGACTTTAAAGTCACTCATGAGATTGGTTCCTTTCTTTACGTTGAATAAATTGAATTTAAAAATACTTCGATGAAATTGAGTAAGAATATTGGGAAAATGAAGATGATATTGATACAGAATTTCATGAAAGCTTAAGAAAATTATACCTCTGAAATGCATGGAAAACAATAAAAAGACATAAGAAAGGAAATAAAAAGAGATAAAAACGATATAAAAAAAGCTCAGGCTTTTTCTAAACAGCCGTGAGCAAAAAAATGCCCAGAGCCGGAATCGAACCAGCGACACGAGGATTTTCAGTCCTCTGCTCTACCAACTGAGCTATCTGGGCATTTGCGATATGATGATGAGATTGTTTATCACGGATTTTATAATAGCATATAGATTATTTGAATGCAAGCAAAATTTTTGAATTTCTGAAAAAAAGAGAAAACAACATGAATTTTTCCGTGGCAGCTGTATTATTTTATGAAATTGATATAGAGACCTGTTCCGGAAGAACTTTGCTTTCCGGAGCAGGTAGTATTGGAATGTTGAGACAGGCTGTCAGTTTACTATTTTGCCATTAAGTATATTTTTTCCATATCTTTCATGTTAAGCTGTTTGAAAACTCCGATGGTGCGGGTGTCTTCGAAGCTGCATTTGAAGGCGAGATCGTGGATTTCCTGATCGGAGAGGTCGAGGCCGAGTTCATGGAGGCTGGTTGGCATTTTTACAGAACGGAAGAAATTTTCCATTGCTTCAATTCCGGCGAGTGCGGTTTCTTTGAAATCGGTTCCGCATGGAATGTCAAATACATTGGTTGCGAACTGTGCGAAGCGTTCCGGGTTTACTTCGTAGACATAGCGTGCCCAGCTTCCCCAGATAGCTGCGAGTCCGGCTCCGTGGGTGACGTCGTAGACTCCGCCGAGTTCGTGTTCAAGCTGGTGGCATGCCCAGTCTCCGCCTCCTGTACCGCATCCGGTCAGGCCGTTGTGGGAGAGGCTTCCGGCCCACATGATTTCTGCTCTGGCACTGTAGTTGTCCGGCTCTTCCATGAGGATTCGCGCATTGTAGATGACAGTCTGCATGAGAGATTCGCTGATGCTGTCAGTGATTTCCATGGTTTCGATATTGACGAAATAGCGTTCCATTGTGTGCATCAGAATGTCTACACATCCGCTTTCAGTCTGATACTGTGGGAGTGTGTAGGTGAGGCGTGGGTTTAAGATGGCAAATTTAGGTCTGCAGTAATCTGTTTTGGCGCAGCCTCTTTTTTCCTTTGTTGCTTCATTTGTGATGACACTGGAACTGCTCATTTCGCTTCCGGAAGCGGCGATTGTGAGGATGACACCGATTGGCAGACAACCGGCTGGTGTGGCTTTTTTCAGGCAGAAATCCCAGACGTCAGTATCCGGATTGGCAACGCCGTAGCCGATGGCCTTGGAGGAGTCAATGACGCTTCCACCGCCGACTGCCAGAATGAAATCTACCTTTTCTTTTTTGCATAATTCAATTCCCTCACGGACTTTGGAAAGGTGAGGATTCGGGACTACACCGCCCAGAGTGACGTAGTCGATGCCGGCTTCTTTCAGATTGGATGTGACTTCGTCGATCAGTCCGGAACGGATGGCACTCTGGCCGCCATAGTGGATCAGGACCTTTCTGGCGCCGTATTCTTTTAACAGGCTGCCTGCCTGAAGGTGAGTATCTTTGCCGAAAATAATGCGGGTTGGTGTATAGTATTCAAAATTTCTCATAGTATTTTGCCTCCTCAAATTAAGAAATCAGCATTGCTTTAGTAAGTAAAAGATCTGTACTTTTATTAAATCAGAGAATGGAAAAATAGTCAAAAAAATATTGGAAAAAATCAGAATAAAAATTAAAATATTTTTAATTTGGTAATCGCAGCAGTATCAAGTGGTGCGATCAATATAAAAGGAATTGTAACACATGAATTTGATCTTGAGCATATTTAGGAAGCATATGATGAAGCTGTCAATAATAAAACAGATATTGTAAAGGCTGTTATCAAAGTAAAATAGAAAATGGAAATGTAAAAACCTCCTGGACTGATGTAAAAAAACAAATATCTGTTCGGGAGTTTTTTTATGACGGCACATTTTGGGAGAATTGTAAACTAAAATTATCCAAATAAAAGAATGGATTTTTTGCATGAATTGTAGTATAGTAACAGTAGCTGTTAGTTATTGTTCACGCTGTGATCAGTAACGGCTATTGCTCATACTGAAGCAGAAAAAACAGCATATATTGAAACATATTGAGAATAATAGCAGAGAGCAGGTGACATAAATTGGAGAAAGTCATAATCATAGGTGCCGGACCTGCCGGAATTTCCGCCGCGCTTTACGCTGTAAGAGGAAATCTGGATCCGTTGGTGATCAATAATGGAATCGGTGCTCTGGAGAAAGCTGAAAAGATAGAGAATTATTACGGATTGGATCATCCACTTTCCGGTCAGGAATTATATGATACAGGAATCGCTCAGGCGAAAGCACTCGGTGTGATAATGCTGGATGCGCAGGTTCTGGGAGTCGGCGGATTTGATACTTTTGTGGTAAAGACTACAGAGGGTGAATTTGAGACGCAGAGCCTGATCCTTGCAACAGGAAGTAAACGTGCTGCACCGAAGATTCCGGGTGTTAAGGAATTTGAGGGAAAAGGTGTCAGCTACTGCGCAATCTGCGACGCTTTTTTTTACAGAGGCAAGGATGTGGCAGTTCTGGGAAACGGTGACTTTGCCATGCATGAAGCGAGGGAATTGTCCAATACAGCCTCTACTGTAACTGTTTATACAAATGGCGAGGAACCGGAGTTTACACCGGAGGAAAATATCAGCGTAAATACAATGAAGATTCAGTCTGTAGAGGGTGATGATCTGGTATCCGGAATCCGTCTTGTACCTGATGTACAGGCACAGAAAATGAGTGCAGAGCAGCAGGCAAATGATTTCTGTCCTGCAGACGGTGTATTTATTGCAATGGGAACTGCCGGAAGTACAGAGATTGCCCGTCAGATGGGTGCTGAGTTGACTGAGAAAGGCAACATCAAAGTTAACGAAAATATGGAAACGACCATCCCGGGACTTTATGCGGCAGGCGACTGTACAGGTGGACTTCTTCAGGTAGCAAAAGCGGTTTATGAGGGAGCACAGGCAGGCATTAATGCTGGAAAATATGTAAGATCTCTGAAATAAAGTAATATGAGAACTAAAAACTGAAAGTGTAGGGATGCTATAATGTTATTAAGTGTTTCCGGATAGCAGATAGAATATCAAAAGAATTTGAGTAAGTTCCTGATCTGGATATTATAAAATGAGAGAAATGCATAAAAATATCAATGAAAATTTTAACATCTATACTATAAGAACAAGTAAAGGAGACATAAATCATGGCAAAAGAGATTACAGTGGCAAATTTTGAAACAGAAGTATTAAAATCTGAGAAACCAATTCTGATCGACTTCTGGGCAACATGGTGCGGACCGTGCATGCGTCAGGGCCCGGTTGTGGAAGAACTGGCAGAGGAAGGCTATGCAGTAGGGAAAGTAGACGTAGACCAGAATATGGCTCTTGCACAGCAGTTTCGTGTAGTCAGCATTCCGACACTGATCCTGTTCAAAGACGGGACAGAGGTGAAACGCTTTGTGGGCCTTACTTCCAAAGAAGAATTAAAAGCTGCACTGGAAGGTTAAGTAAAAACTTATGAAGATTTTATTGGCGGCATGCAATGCCAAATACATTCATTCCAATCTTGCAGTCTATGACCTGCAGGCATATGCTTCTGAATATGCGGATCATATTATATTGAAAGAATATACGATCAATCAGCAGAAAGATGATATTATGCGGGATATCTATCTGGAACATCCGGATGTGGTATGCGTGTCCTGTTATATCTGGAATCTTTCTTTTGTAAAAGAACTGATGGCAGATCTGACAAAGATTCTTCCGGACGCCGACTTCTGGGCCGGCGGTCCGGAAGTTTCTTATGATGCAGAGAAATTTCTCACAGAGAATCCGGAATTTAAAGGTGTTATGGTAGGCGAAGGCGAGGAAACATTCAGAGAACTTGCCGGATATTATGTGGAAAAGGATCCACAGAATCTGAAAGATATGACAGGAGTCTGTTACAGAGACGGAGATCAGATCATACATAATGGATGGCGGCAGATCATGGATTTAAGTAAAATTCCATTCATTTACAAAGATCTGTCCGATTTTAAGAACAGGATCATTTATTATGAAAGCAGCAGAGGATGTCCATTCTCATGTAGCTATTGTCTTTCTTCCATTGATAAGAAGCTGCGTTTCAGAGATACGGAGATGGTGAAGAAAGAGCTGCAGTTTTTCATAGATAATAAGGTTCCGCAGGTGAAGTTTGTAGACCGTACTTTTAACTGTAAACATGACCATGCAATGGCAATCTGGAAGTACATTAATGAGCATGATAATGGAGTGACGAATTTCCACTTCGAGATTTCCGCAGATTTGCTGAGAGAAGAAGAATTGCAGGAAATGTCCACTATGCGTCCCGGACTGATCCAGCTTGAAATCGGAGTACAGTCCACAAATCCGGACACAATTAAGGCAATCCACAGAACCATGGATTTCGGGAAACTGAAAGGAATTGTGGAGAGGATCCACAGCTTTGGAAACATTCATCAGCATCTGGACCTGATCGCCGGACTTCCTTATGAGGACTATGACAGTTTCCGGCATTCTTTTAATGATGTGTATGCACTGAAACCGCAGCAGCTCCAGCTTGGTTTTCTCAAGGTGCTCAAAGGTTCTCATATGATGGAAATGTGTCAGGAGTATGGCATTGTATATAAGACCCGTGAACCGTATGAAGTTCTTTCTACGAAATGGCTGGACTATGACCATGTATTGAAGCTGAAAACTGTGGAAAATATGGTGGAAGTGTATTATAATAGTGGTCAATTCCAGAATACACTGGAATATCTGGAAGGATTTTTCCCGGATGCCTTTTCCATCTATGAGAGACTTGGTAACTTCTATATGGAAAAAGGTTACGGAGATGTCTCTCACACAAGAATGCGCAGATATGAAATTCTGCTGGAATTTCTGGAAAACGTGCCGGAAATTTCTCAGGACAGGGTAAAAGACCGAATGGTATATGATCTGTACCTGAGAGAGAACTTAAAGAGCCGTCCGGGCTTTGCAAAAGACCAGAAACCATTTGAGAGACAGATATGGGACTTCAGAAAACGGGAAAAAGTGGCAAAGAATGCACATGTGGAAGTGTTTGCAGATGGAACTGTGCTGTTGTTTGACTATGCAGACAGGGACCCGCTTACCAATAATGCCCGTGTGACAGATGTGACAAAAGATGTATATGAGAGTGTGAACAGAGATTAAAGAGGTGAAGAAAATGGGAATGTTTAATCCGAAGAACCGTAAAGTGATCACTGCAATTATTGCGGTCATACTGGTACTGGCAATGGTCGTGCCGACCGTTCTGTCTCTGCTTGTATAATAAATTTTCAGGAGAAAAAGAATGAGACTTGGACAGGCGGCAATGGAGGCTCTCAGAGCAGAAATAACCGGATGCCTGAAACCGGGAGATGAACTGGTGGTGGCATGTCCGGTGGCTCTGAAGGGAACCTCTGTAATAGCAAAAAGTAAAAAAGATAAACTGGCAGAGCGATTCTCTGCCGGTTTTATTCAGAACTGCATTTTCCTGTGGGACAGTTATGGAGCACAGAGGGAAGTGGAAAGTCAGACCGCAGCGAATGAGCAGTCTGATACTCATTCAGATACACAGGCCGGAGCGCAAGCCGGACAAAGTGAGAAACACAGCGTTGTCTGGAAGATCGCAGAGGAAGCAGGTGCCAGTGCACTTTATGCGATGGGTGAGGGCGGCTTTTTAAGTGCGCTCTGGAAAATGGCGGAAGCTTCAGAAGTCGGACTGGAAGTGGACTTCCGCAAAGTTCTGATCCGACAGGAAACGATAGAGGTATGCGAGATTTTTGACCTGAATCCATATAAACTTCAGGCAGAAGGTTCCGTGCTGATCGGAATCCGTGGAGGCGAGGCACTGGTGCAGAGACTGCGCAATGAGGGCTTTATGGCAGAGATTATCGGTCAGACAAACAGCGGCAATGACCGTTTATTGTACAGCGGTGGCAGTGCCCGGTATCTGGAACGTCCCGCAGCGGATGAGATATATCGTATATTGAATTGTTAACCGGATCCTGTCCGATTGACAGATAAATGGAAGAAACGCGAGAAATAAATACGAGGAATAAGAAAAAATGGCAAAACTGAACATTGTACTTCACGAGCCTGAGATTCCTGCAAACACAGGAAACATCGGCCGTACCTGTGTGGCAACAGGCACCAGACTTCATCTGATCGAGCCTCTGGGCTTTTCCCTGAGTGAGAAAGCCTTAAAGAGAGCCGGGATGGATTACTGGAAAGATCTGGATGTGACCACATATCTGGACTTTGAAGATTTCCTGGAAAAGAATCCGGGAGCAAAGATTTACTATGCAACGACAAAAGCACCGCAGACTTACACAGACGTTCATTACGAAGAAGACTGCTACATCATGTTCGGAAAAGAGAGCGCCGGAATCCCGGAGGACATTCTGGTAAATAACCAGGAAACCTGCGTGAGAATCCCGATGATCGGGGATATCCGTTCTCTGAACCTGAGCAATTCCGTAGCCATCGTTCTGTATGAGGCACTGCGTCAGAATCATTTTGACCATATGAATCTGGAAGGTCATCTGAGAAATTACGACTGGAAATAAATACGGTTACTGTATGTGGAGTATTCTGCTATTCGGTCCACAGATAACGGGGGAGATGGTTATTAGTGGAACAGTCTAATAGAAACAGACAGGAGAAAACAATATGCCAAATGCGACAAAAGCAGCACTGGAAGAATCCCTGAAACGACTTCTTCTGAAGAAACCGCTGGATAAGATTACCATCACAGATCTCACAACAGACTGCGGAATCAGCCGTATGGCTTTCTACTATCATTTTAAGGATATCTATGATCTGGTAGAATGGTCTGTGTAGAAGACGGGACAAAAGCTCTCCAGGGCAAAAAGACTTCAGAATCCTGGACAGAAGGACTGACTCAGGTTTTTGAGGCGGTTCTGGAAAATAAGCCATTCATCATGAATGTTTACAGAAATGTGGACAGGGAACGAATAGAGAATTATCTTTTTAAACTTACTTATGATCTGATCGCCGGAGTGGTGGAAGAGAAGAGTAAGGGACTGGATCTCAGTGACGAAGATAAGAAATTTATTGCAAATTTCTATAAATACGGATTCGTGGGAATCATGTTTGAGTGGATCCAGGCAGGAATGAAAGAAGACATAGAAGAGTTGGTAAACAAGATGAGCCTGACACTTCACAATACCGTGACAACATCCATTCACAACTTTCAGCAGGAACTTGCAGGAGAACGTGTGGAAAAATAATAAGAATACCTGTAACTGCGAAACTGCTCAACAGGTGCGGATACTTTACAAAAACCGTGGGATGATAAAAAACTTATCATTCTGCGGTTTTTGTAAATTGTGGGAATTTATTTTTGCTGTTAATATACAGCCATAGCAACAAAGAAACAGAAAAAGAAACAAAAAAATAAACGGATGAAATGGTTATTACATGGGAAATATGTAAATAATAATTCCAGAAAGGTGGATGTGTATTATGAGTAAAAATAAAGGGTTAGGACTTGTATCCGCATTAGCAGTTGGAGCCGGCGTAGCAGCAGTGGCAGCAGGAAAGAAATATAAAACAACCGAGACAAAGAAAAAAGAAGAATATGATGCACTTCACAACACAAGTGAATACCGCAACACAGAGCGCGGAAAATATGAGAAAAACAGCAAGGGAATTTATTATTCCAACGGTAACTATGAAGCGTTTGCCCGCCCGAGAAAACCGGAAGGCGTAGATGACAAACATGCTTATATCGTAGGAAGCGGACTTGCATCTCTTGCAGCAGCTTGTTTCCTTGTACGTGACGGACAAATGCCTGGAAAGAACATTCATATTCTGGAGGCAATGGACATTGCAGGCGGTGCATGTGATGGTATCTTCGATCCGAGCAGAGGATATGTAATGCGTGGTGGACGTGAGATGGAGAATCATTTCGAATGTTTATGGGATCTTTTCAGAAGCATTCCTTCTATTGAAACACCGGGCGTATCCGTACTTGACGAATATTACTGGCTGAACAAAGAAGATCCGAACTATTCTCTCTGCCGTGCAACGAAAGAGAGAGGCAAAGATGCGCATACAGACGGTAAATTTAATCTGAGTCAGAAGGGCTGCATGGAGATCATGAAGCTGTTTATGACAAAGGATGAAGATCTTTATGATAAGACGATTGAGGATGTATTCGATGACGAAGTATTTGACTCTACCTTCTGGTTATACTGGAGAACCATGTTTGCATTTGAAAACTGGCACAGTGCACTGGAGATGAAACTGTACTTCCAGAGATTCATCCATCATATTTCCGGACTTCCGGATTTCAGTGCTCTGAAATTTACAAAATATAACCAGTATGAATCCCTGATCCTGCCGATGCAGAAATATCTGGAGGCAGCAGGCGTTGAATTCCAGTTCAACACAGAAGTTACAAACGTACTCTTTGAGTTTGAAGGTAACAAGAAGATTGCCAAGGCAATCGAGTGCAAAGTAAATGGCGTAGAAAAGGGTATTGTTCTGACTGAAAATGACCTTGTATTTGTAACAAACGGAAGCTGTACAGAGGGAACCATCTATGGTGATCAGAATCATGCACCGAACGGAGATGCAGAAGTTCGCACAAGCGGATGCTGGAGCCTCTGGAAAAATATCGCAAAACAGAATCCGTCTTTCGGACATCCTGAGAAATTCTGCTCTGATATTGCAAAGACAAACTGGGAATCTGCAACAGTTACCACACTGGATGACAAGATCATTCCTTATATTACAGATATCTGCAAACGTGACCCGAGAACAGGCAAGGTTGTTACCGGCGGTATCGTAAGCTGTCAGGATTCAAGCTGGCTGATGAGCTGGACCATCAACAGACAGGGACAGTTCAAGGATCAGGATAAAGATAAGGTTTGTGTATGGGTATATGGTCTGTTTACAGATGTACCTGGCGACTATATCAAGAAACCGATGAAAGAGTGTACTGGTAAGGAAATCACAGAAGAGTGGCTGTATCATCTGGGTGTTCCGGTTGAGGATATCGAAGATCTGGCTGAGAACAGTGCGGTTTGCGTACCGACTATGATGCCTTACATCACAGCATTCTTCATGCCGAGAACCAAAGGTGACAGACCTGACGTTATCCCGGATGGATGTGTAAACTTCGCATTCCTTGGACAGTTTGCTGAGACTCCGAGAGATACAGTATTTACGACAGAGTATTCTGTCAGAACTGCTATGGAGGCTGTTTATGGACTTCTGGGTGTGGACAGAGGTGTGCCGGAAGTATGGGGCAGTGTTTATGATATCAGAGAGTTACTGGACAGCAGCGTGAAGCTGATGGATGGAAAATCTCCGCTGGAAATTGAGCTTCCTGGACCACTGAATGCGCTGAAGAAACCGCTGCTGAAAGTGGTTAAGGGAACGGTGATCGAGAAGGTGCTCAGGGATCATGATGTGATTAAGGATTATATGATGTAATAAAAGTAAATGATGTGATTACGATAGAAAGGCTGCAGGGGGGAGTATCCTGCGGCTTTTCTTTTTATAGCAATCCTCGTAAATAATGCATTTAAGACAGTTCACCCTCTGATGGACTGGATTAAGATGCGTTATTTTAGAGGATCGCTATAAAAGGGGAGGCTCAGAAGACATATATTTTTCTGAGCTGAGTATGGCTGAAACTATGCGGTCAGATTTCCTGCCCTGCAGAGCATAGAAATAATATAATAAATAATAAAAATGAGTTGCATATTGAGAATACAGATGATAATATATAATGAAATATAGAGAAAAATAGACTTGGATTTTAAAAAAGTCTGAAAAATATTGCGGAGATTAGAAGGGAGGTTTTTTTATGGAGTTGGAAGTTTATCGTAAGTATTCGCAGATGGCGAGAGGTCTTGAGAAGGCAGAGCTGGTGTTTAAGAACGGGCGTGTGTTCAGTTCTGGTACGGGGGAGTTTATTGAGGGAAATGTGGCTGTTGCGGATGGAATTGTGATCGGTGTTGGTACATATGAGGGGGAGACGGAGATTGATCTGGATGGGAAGGTGATCTGTCCGGGATTTATTGACAGTCATCTGCATCTGGAATCTACGCTTGTGACGCCGGGGGAACTGGTGCGGCAGGCGGCGCAGTGTGGAACAACAACGTTTATTGTGGACCCGCATGAATCTGCGAATGTGTCGGGTACGGACGGGATTGATTATATTCTGGATCAGACGGAGGATGCACCGGCAAATGTTTATGTGATGATGCCGTCGTGTGTTCCGGCTACGCATGTGGATGATAATGGATGTACTTTGACTGCGGGAAAGATGAAGGGTTATCTGGATCACCCGAGGATTCTGGGACTTGGTGAGGTCATGGATGCGCCATCAGTGATCAATGGAAGTATTGCCATGCATGAGAAACTGCGTCTGTTTCAGGACAGAGTGAAGGATGGCCATGCACCGTTTCTGGCACCGGGTGACCTGGCTGCGTATGTGCTGGGAGGCATTGATACAGATCATGAGTGCGTGGATTATGAGTATGCAATGGCTGAGGCGAGAAATGGGATGCAGGTTCTGATCCGTGAGGGCAGTGCGGCGAGAAATCTGGATGCCATTGTGAAGGGAATTGTGGAGCATCATACGGATACTTCCAGCTTTTGTTTCTGTACGGATGATAAGCATATTGAGGAGATCCGGAAAGAGGGGCATATTAATTATAATGTGAAGCGTGCGGTGCAGCTTGGCCTGCCGGTGGAGAAGGCTTTGCAGATGGCTACGATCCAGCCTGCAAGATGTTATGGTCTGTATCAGCTTGGGATGATCGCGCCGGGACGACAGGCAGATTTTGTGATTCTGGATAATGTGACGGATCTGAATGTGGTGGATGTTTATCATTGTGGAAAGCGGGTCATAAGGGATGAGAAGGTGGAAGTGAAGCCATGCCCGCCTCATCTGAAGAATACGGTTCATGTCTCAGGATTCAGTGAAGAGCGTTTGAAACTGAAACATCCGGGTGGAAAAGCGCATGTGATTCAGATGCTGGAGAAGCAGATCGTGACCAGCGATGTAGTGGAAGAAGTTCCATGGAAGGTTCTGGACGGAGAGAAATATTTTGTACCGGATGGAGAGTATCAGAAGATTGCAGTGATCGAGAGACATAAGAATACGGGAAAAATGGGCGTGGGTATTGTGAAGGGATATGGAATCCGCGGTGGTGCTATTGCGTCCAGTGTTTCTCATGATTCTCACAATATTATTGTAGTCGGAGATAATGATCGTGATATGGCTCTTGCTGTAAAAGAGATGATGCGGACACAGGGTGGTTATACTCTGGTACGTGATGGTGAGATTTATGGGACTTTGCCGCTTCCGGTGATGGGACTGATGAGTGATGCCGGGTATGAAAGTGTGAATGAAGCCCTGGCGAAAATGATCCCGAAAGCGCACGAAATGGGTGTGAAAGATGGCTTTGATCCATTTATTACGCTGTCATTTATGGCATTGCCTGTCATTCCTGAAATCAGGATCACGCCGAGAGGAATTTATCTGGTAAAGGAAGACAGAATGCTGAGAACACCTTTTTGCTGAGAGGGAATCGTATTTTGTTACTGCGGCCTTCACTCACAAAAAACACCTCGAGGGATATTACCGGTGAACAGTAACTACAGTTATTCTTTTTTATCCTGATCCGCTATAAAATTATGGAAGATTCCTCCAATATCTGATATGATAAAAAGTGGTATCTTTCTCAGTGGGAAATCTGCGAAGGAAATCATATTAATTTTTTAAGAAGGAGAAATCAGGTTTTGGAAGGAAAAAAGAATAAGTTCAGGAAACAGGTTCTTGCATTGATTCTGGCTCTGGCAGTGATATTTCCGCTGTCTCTGACGGGGGTGGGAGGTTCTGTGAGTGTAGAAGCAGCGACAGTAGCTTTGAACAGGACGACTGCAATGGTAACTGTCGGGCAGAGCGTAAAATTATCTCTGACAGGAGCACCGGCTGCAAGGGTAAGCTGGAGATGCAGAAATACGAATATTGCAAGGGTAAGTGCATCAGGAACGGTAAAAGGAGTTGGTCTGGGAAAAACAGCAGCGATTGCCGTTTATAAGGGAAAAGAGTATATCTGTGCTGTTGACGTAGAACCGACGAAAAAAATGAGTAAGGCAATTAATAAGCTGATTCTTGTTGCCAGAAAAGAGATTGGATATATGGAAAAGAAATCTCTGAAAAATCTGGATAGTAAGAAAGCGAATGCGGGATATGGAAATTATACAAAATACAGCAGGGATGCTGCTCCTTATTATCAGGGTGAGCCATGGTGTGCGATTTTTGTATCCTGGTGCATGAAAGAAGCCTATGGCTTGAACAAGGCACAGAAACTGTTGAAAGACTGGCCATATATTGCATGCAGATTCCTGCCAGGATATCTGCCTTCCTATACGGTACCTCGAAAGGGAGATATTGTGATTTTTCATGATGGAATTGCCTATAACCACACAGGTATTGTGACAGAAGTTCATGGTAAGCAATTCTGGACCATTGAAGGAAATACCAGAAAGGTGGGAGAAGTGATCCCGGAAGGATATATTGTGTGTGAAAAAAGTTATGATCTGCAGAAACTCCCGAATGTAAGGTTCTGTCGGCCGGATTACACGTTATTTCAATAAAACAGTGAATAGATTGGAAATGTACAGACGGATCCTGACATAAATGCTGCAGATGAATCATCACAGATGGTTGCGAAGAACAAAAAAATTTATTATAAAAATACCGCAGAGAACTGTTGATCAATAATTGAAAAACAGATTTTCTGCGGTGTTTTTGTTTTTATTTTGCTTTTTCCAGAGTAAAGATAAATTCAGTTCCGATGCCTTCAGTACTGATGACATCAATGGTCTGGTTGTGAGCGTTGATGATTTCTTTGACGATAGAAAGTCCAAGTCCTGTGCCTTTGCGGTCTTTTCCACGGGAGGCGTCGATTTTGTAGAAGCGTTCCCAGATTTTATTCAGGCTTTCTTTCGGGATGCCGGTACCGTGGTCTTTGACAGAGACGAAAACTTTTCCGCTTTTTACGGTGGTCTCTATCTGGATGGAAGAATCATCATGGCTGAATTTGATGGCATTGTCCAGAAGATTATAGAGAACCTGCTGGATCTGTTCCATATCTGCCCTGACATAGAGTTCATGTCCGGACAGGAGCAGTTCCAGACGGATCTGGCGGCTGGTGCAGATGCCTTCGAACGTAGCTGCGGTGTTTTTGATCGTATCGTTGATGTCGAAACGGTGAATGTGCATCATACGTTTTTTCATGTCCAGTTCGTTCAGTGTGAGCAGACTGCGGGTTAGTTTCTCCAGACGTTCGGATTCAAAAGCGATGATCTTCAGATAACGGCCCTGCATCTCATAAGGGATCGTGCCGTCCAGTATGGCATTCACATATCCTTTGATGGAAGTAAGCGGCGAGCGGAAATCGTGGGAGACATTGGCGATAAATTTGCGCTGGTAGTCTCCGTTTTTGTTCAGTTCATCGGACATATAGTTCAGGGTATTTGCCAGATATCCCATTTCGTCATCGGAAGTGACATCAATCCGATAGGAGAGATTTCCGTTTGCATATTCATTGGCACCTTTCATGATCTTTGTGAGAGGTTTGCGGATATAGTGGCTGTAAACCCAGAGGAGAAGGCTGGTGGCTGCGTAGCATGCAAGGAAAATGATCTGCATGATAAACAGGATGCTGCTGCGGCTCTGGTAGAGATTGGTCATTGCATAGTGAATCGCAACATAGCCTTTTGTGGTCATGTCGGAGGTGATAGGAGCAATGACACTGAGCTGGTCTGTGTCAAAATATCCGTAAAATTTTCCAACCTGATAATAGTTGCTTCCCCAGTCAGAAGCATCAAATTCATCGAACGGGATTGGATTGTTGATATCGATCTCTTTGCGGGTGCTTACGATGATCTCTCCGTTACTGTTGATGACCCAGACTACTGCATCCTGAAAGTCTGCAATGGCTGAAAGATTTTCGGTAAGGCTGTCCACAGTGGAAGAGGACATATTGTTTTTAACCATATCGTTGGAGGCGATATTGTGGGCTTCGGTGTACAGGGCGGTGCTTAAAGAGTGTTCAAAATGTTTTTCCACCATATAAGAACCGCCCAGGGTTACAAGAAAAAATCCAAAAACCCCGATAAAGATATAGAACATCAGGAATTTTGTGGAAAGATGGTGCTGTTTCATGGATTTTTTACCTCGAATTTATATCCGATTCCCCATACAGTGGCGATAGACCAGTGTGGGTTGTCCTTGATTTTTTCTCTCAGGCGTTTGATGTGAACGTCGACAGTACGGGTGTCACCGATGTATTCATAGCCCCAGATATGATCCAGAAGCTGTTCTCTGGTGAATACCTGGTTTGGAGAAGAAGCAAGAAAATAGAGAAGTTCCAGTTCTTTTGGCGGCATGTCTACCTGACGGCCCATATAAGTGACTGCATAATTGGTCAGGTTGATGGTGAGGTCCGGATAGCTGACACATTTTTCGCTGGAGGAAACAGCAGGCTGTTTTACCTGAAAACGACGCAGGACAGCACGGACACGGGCAACCAGTTCTTTGGAATCGAATGGTTTGATCATATAGTCGTCAGCACCCAGTTCCAGTCCGAGAACTTTGTCAAAAGTCTCTCCCTTGGCTGAGAGCATGATGATCGGGACATCGGAGGTATGACGGATTTCACGGCAGACCTGATAGCCGTCGATTCCCGGGAGCATCAGATCCAGAATGATCAGATCCGGGCGAAAAGAGGCAAATTCTTTCAGTGCTTCTTCTCCGTCATTTACAATTTTTGTCTCAAAGCATTCTTTGGTAAGATACAGGGCGATGAGCTCTGCGATGTTGTTATCGTCATCGACAATGAGAATTTTCTGTTTGGAAACCATGGCAGTTCCTCCTGATTCTGAAATATAGTGATATTTATTTTTTAAATTCTACAATAGTGACACCGGCATCTCCTTCTCCGAATTCACCGAGACGGAAGGACTCTACGTGTTTCTGGCGTCTGAGATAGTTATGAACGCCTTTTCGAAGGGCACCGGTTCCTTTCCCATGAACAATACGAACGGATTTCAGGTGGGCGATATAAGCGTCATCCAGATATTTGTCCAGCTCTGCGATGGCTTCGTCCACAGTTTTGCCAAGAAGGTTGATCTCTGTGGATACGCTGGCGGACTTGGACATACGGATCTTGCCGGCACCGGTTCTCTGCATGGTAGGTGTGGTGATATCTGCTTCATCGATCAGTTCAAGGTCTGAGAGGTGAACTTTGGAACGGATGATACCCATCTGTACAAAGAGGAAGCCTTTGTTGTCAGGGCGGCTGCTCACAGTTCCTTTCAGGTTCATGCTGAGAACTTTGACTGCATCTCCGAGAGAGACATCTTTGGCTGTCAGTTCTTTCTTTGGCTTCTGGGCAGTCGTCTTCTGGGACATGCCTTTTTCTGCTTTATTCATACGTTTACGCAAAGCCTGACGTTCTTTTTCCACAGCAGAGAGATCGACATGGTCTTTCTGGAACTTGTGGAACATTTTCATGGTCTGGTCAGCATATTCCTTGGCTTCACGCAGAACTGTATGTGCTTCTTCGTTTGCCTGACGGATGATACGGTCACGCTGTTCGTTGAGTTTCTCCTGTTTGGACTCCATTTCGGATTTCAGGGATTCGATTTCTTTTTTGTACTGTTCGATCTCGCGGCGCTCGTTTTCGATGGTGACACGGCTGCTTTCAAGGGAACTGAGTACATCTTCGAAGGATTCGTCCTGTTCGCTGATCTGTTCTTTCGCTTTGTCAATGATATAATCCGGGAGTCCGAGTTTGGAGGAAATGGCGAATGCATTACTTTTTCCCGGAACACCGATCAGCAGGCGGTAGGTCGGACGAAGCGTTTCCACGTCAAATTCGCAGCAGGCGTTTTCCACGCCAAGGGTGGAGAGTGCGTATACTTTCAGCTCACTGTAGTGGGTGGTTGCCATGGTGCGGATTCCCTGCTCGTGGAGATGAGAGAGGATCGCAATGGCCAGTGCAGCACCTTCTGTCGGGTCAGTACCGGCACCGAGCTCGTCAAAGAGGACGAGAGAGTGGCGGTTTGCCTTTTTCAGGAAAGAAACCACGTTGGTCATGTGTGAGGAGAAGGTACTTAAGGATTGTTCAATACTCTGCTCATCACCGATGTCTGCGTAAACTTCTTCGAAGAGTGCAAGCTCGGAGCGGTCCAGTGTCGGAATGTGAAGTCCGGACTGTCCCATCAGAGTCAGAAGTCCGACTGTCTTTAAGGATACGGTTTTACCGCCGGTATTCGGACCTGTGACAACAAGCAGGTCGAAATCGTCACCAAGACGGATATCGATCGGGACGGCTTTCTTTTTGTCAATAAGAGGATGGCGCGCCTGTTTCAGGCGGATTCTTCCTTCATCATTGAAAATTGGTTCTGTGGCATTCATGTCCATGGCGAGGGAGGCACGGGCAAAAATCACGTCAAGCTGAACCATGATATTTAAGTCCGCACGGATGGAGTCGGTCTGTTCCGCGGCCTGCTGGCTGAGATTGGAGAGGATAACTTCGATCTCTTTCTGTTCTTCCAGTTCCAGTTCGCGGATGTCGTTGTTTAATTTTACGATGGCCATAGGCTCGATAAATAGGGTAGAACCTGTGGAGGACTGGTCGTGGACCATACCTGGAACCTGTCCCTTATATTCTGCTTTGACAGGAATACAGTAGCGGCCGTTTCTCATGGTGATGACGGAGTCCTGCAGATAATTGCGGGCACCGCCGTTGACAAGAGCGGAGAGCTGCGTATGGATTCTATCTCCGGTGATCTTCATGTTTCGACGGATCTGACGGAGGCTGCTGCTGGCATCATCGCTGATCTCATCTTCGGAAAGGATACATCTGCGGATTTCTGTGGTAAGAGGTGTCAGTGGTTCCAGTGCCTCAAACATTCCGTCCAGAGAGTCCGGGAGAGAATCTCCGCGCTCGCTTCTGGAATAGGCTTTGACACGGTTGGTATTTTCCAGCAGACTGCAGATGGCAAGAAGTTCACCGATTCCGAGAGAACTTCCGATCTCCAGACGCTTCAGGGAACCGCGCACGTCTTTGACGCTTCCGAAAGAAATATTTCCCTTCTGGAAAAGGCGGGTGAGTGCATCCTTTGTCTGGGTCTGCATATGTCGGATTTCATCAATATCTGTAGACGGTTCCAGCTTCGCACAGATTTCTTTTCCCATGGAAGAAGAAGCCTTGTCTGTCAGCATATGGATGATTTTATAATATTCAAGTGCTTTATATGCTTTCTGATTCATTTCTGATAAATATCTCCTGATTTGCTTTTCTGATTCTGTCTGTACATATATGATGTACAAGCAGTGAAATTATTGGTTTCACTGAAAAATAATAGTGGGAGTATTTCGCATCTGTATGGGTAATGCGGAAATACCTTTCTTATTATATATGATTTTGCAGGTTATGAAAAGCGGAAAAAGAGGCAGCAGGGGAGTTTTGATGCGTTTTGGAGGTTTCTGGAAAGTTTTTCCAAAAAAAATAAAAAAAATTTAAAATAACTATTGACACTTTATAGAGTTTTTGGTATAGTACCAATTGTCGCAACAATAAGTAAAACTTAGAACTTAAAAAGAAACGCGATATGCGGAAGTGTCGGAACTGGCAGACGAGCAAGACTAAGGATCTTGTGAGCATTGCGCTCGTGTGGGTTCAAGTCCCATCTTCCGCATGAGAAACCTTGTATCTTAATGGTACAAGGTTTTTTTATGTCACAGGAGATTACAGATAATGTTTCCGGGAGATAAAGACTCTCCGGGCAGGATTCTTTCTTGTATCAAGAATCTATTTTCTATTCATAAAAAATTCATATCTTTTTGTTAGAATAACTCATGGATTTGTTAGTCCTGACAGTGAATGTTTATCAGGGTGTATCGGACCTGGATTGAGGCATAACAGGAGAAAGAGTTTTATGAGACAGGACATGGATAGAAGAGAGAATACACAGGAATATCAGTTTATACAGGAAACCATTAAGAAACAGCCCACAGACCGCAGAAAGATGGCGTGCAGACTGCTGACCATTGCAGGATGCGGTGTTCTGTTCGGCGGCTGTGCGGCAGCGACTTTTGCAGGGATGGTTCCGGTTCTGACTGACAGAGAAGAGAATATACAGCAGAAAATTGAACTGGCAGATTCAGGAACCATGGAGAAAACAGAAGCAGTCTCTGAAGAAAAGACTGTGGAAACAGAAAACACGGTTCCTGATGTACAGGAGGAGAAAAGTCCTCTTGCACTCTATGGGGAAACCTATAAAGAAGTACTGAAGATCGCACAGGAATCTCAGAAATCGCTGGTGACTGTGTGCGGGATTTCGCAGGATGAAAACCTGCTGGATAATTCCTATATGCAGCAGGGAGATTCGGAGGGACTTATTTTCCTGGAAACAGATACGCAGTTTTATATTCTGACTTATGAGGAAGAACTGGAGAACCTGCATGAACTGCAGATCACTTTTGCAGATGGTACTACAGTATCTGGAGAAATCTGCAAGGGCGATGAGGATACCGAACTGGCAGTTGCCACTGTGAAAAAGAGCCTTCTGGATGAGAACACCATAGAAGAGATCGAAGTGTCTGACCTGACCGATACGCAGAGTCCGTCACAGAGTGATCTGGTGATCGCAATCGGAAGTCCGGCGGGAGACAGTGATGCAGTGGTGTACGGAATGGTGACTTCTGTGTCTGAAAAACTGTCAGCCGCTGATACAGAATATGAAGTACTGTCCACGGATATGCAGGGCAGTGAGGACGGAAGCGGCATTCTTCTGGATACGTCAGGAAATGTGACCGGTATGATCCTGAAGGGAAGCGACAGTGACGGCGATAATATCCATGCACTTTCCATTTCTCAGATCCTTCCTCTGGTAGAACGTTTATCCAATGGAGAAAAGTCCAGATACACAGGAATTTACGGAAAAGAGATCGGCCAGGCACAGTGCAGACATCTGGGAATCGGACAGGGACTTTATGTGGAGCGTACGGAGAATGCTTCTCCGGCAATGAAAGCCGGGATTCAGAGCGGTGACATTATCAGTAAGATAGACGGAAATCTGACAGAGAGCATGCAGTCTTATTATACATATCTGCAGACAAAGAAAGCAGGAGAGAAGATTACAGTGACTGCCTGCGCAAAAATTCGGGCGGAGATTATGTGGAGAAAGATTATACAGTAACGATTGAGGAGCGATAACTCTGAACGGGAGCTGAATCATGTGAAAGCAGAATCATATGAAAATAGAAGTATATGAAAGTATATGATCAGAATGTACGATTGAGGATGATCGTATCAATCGAAATACAGGAGAAATATAGGATAGAGAGGCAGATTTTATGCGTTTTTTAAATGAATTACATGAAGGGGACAGAATCAGCGGGATTTATCTGTGCAAGCAGAAACAGGCCGCAGTGACGAAGAATGGAAAGCCATATGAGAACATTATCCTTCAGGATAAGACCGGGATCATGGATGGCAAGATCTGGGACCCGAATTCCCTGGGAATTGATGACTTTGATGCACTGGATTATATCGATGTCATGGGAGATGTGACCAGTTTTGCAGGTGCCATGCAGTTAAATATCAAGCGTGTGCGCAAAGCTTCCGAGGATGAGTATAATCCGGCAGATTACCTTCCGGTAAGCGAGAACAGTACAGATGATATGTACAGCCAGTTAAAGGCATTTATTGACAGTGTACAGGACTCATATCTGTCAGCACTTCTGAAGAATCTGTTTATAGAGGATGAGAAATTTATCAAGGCATTTGAGGGACATTCCGCAGCGAAAACCGTACATCATGGATTTATCGGCGGCCTGATGGAGCATACCCTGGGGGTAGCCAGACTCTGTGATTATATGTCAAAAGCGTATCCGGTGATCAACAGAGATCTTCTGATCACAGCAGCACTCCTTCATGATATCGGAAAGACAAGGGAACTGTCTTCTTTTCCATTAAATGATTACACAGATGAGGGACAGCTTCTGGGACATATTTATATGGGAGCACAGATGATCCATGACCGCGTATCACAGATCCCGGATTTCCCGGAAGTACTTAAAAATGAACTGATCCACTGTATCCTGGCACATCACGGAGAACTGGAATACGGCTCTCCGAAGAAACCCGCACTGGTTGAGGCGGTTGCGCTGAATCTTGCAGACAATACAGATGCAAGAATGGAAACCATTACAGAAATTTTTGCCGCAAATAAGAGCAAAAAAGAATGGCTTGGATTTAACAGACTGTTTGATTCAAACTTAAGAAGAACAGATGAGGTGTAATCTTTATGGAATTTCGTAAGAACGATCTTGTTACGTTAGAGATAGAAGATTGCGGAATTGACGGTGAAGGTATCGGAAAAGCCGATGGCTTCACCGTTTTTGTCAAGGACGCAGTCATCGGAGATACGGTAACAGCAAAAATTATCAAGGCAAAGAAACATTATGGATATGGACGTCTGATGGAGGTATTGAAGCCGTCTCCCTACAGAGTGGAGCCAAAGTGCGCATTCGCCCGTCAGTGCGGAGGATGCCAGCTTCAGGCACTTTCCTATGAGCAGCAGCTTGTATTTAAAACCAATAAAGTGAAAGGTCATCTGGAGCGTATCGGCGGTTTTACAGATATTCCTATGGAGCCGATCATTGGCATGGATGAGCTTTTCCATTACAGAAATAAAGCGCAGTTCCCGGTAGGCAGAAACAAAGAGGGAAAAATCGTGACCGGTTTCTATGCAGGGAGAACCCATAATATTATTGAGAACCGTGACTGTGCACTTGGCGTAGCCGAGAACAAAGAAGTTCTGGACCGTGTGATCGCACATATGGAGAAATACGGAATCGAACCGTACAATGAAGCGACCGGCAAGGGACTCGTGCGCCATGTCCTGATCCGTTACGGCTATTTCACAAAAGAAGTGATGGTCTGTCTGATCCTGAATGGAAATAAGATTCAGGGAGAAGATGTGCTGGTGAAATCCCTGTGCGAGATTTCGGGAATGACCAGTATTACCATCAATGTGAACAAGAAACGAAGCAATGTGATCCTTGGCGAAGAAATCCGTCTGCTCTGGGGTCAGGAGTATATCACAGATAAGATTGGTGACATTTCCTATCAGATTTCTCCACTGTCCTTCTATCAGGTAAACCCGCGTCAGACGCAGAAACTTTATGCAAAGGCACTGGAATATGCAGATCTTCACGGTGAGGAAACAGTCTGGGACCTCTACTGCGGAATTGGAACCATTTCTCTGTTCCTTGCACAGAAAGCGAAATTCGTCCGCGGCGTGGAAATCGTTCCGGCGGCGATTGAGAACGCGAAAGAGAATGCAAAACTTAACGGGCTGGAGAATACGGAATTTTTTGTAGGTAAAGCGGAAGAAGTACTGCCGAGAGAGTATAAGAAAAATGGTGTTTACGCAGATGTCATCGTTGTGGACCCGCCTAGAAAAGGATGCGATGAGACACTGCTGGAGACTATGGTCGAGATGAATCCGGAGAGGATTGTGTATGTAAGCTGCGACAGTGCTACGTTGGCTAGAGACTTGAAGTATTTGTGTGAGAGAGGGTATGAACTTCGTAAGGTTTGTGCAGTTGATCAGTTTGGGATGACGGTTCATGTGGAGACTGTGGTGTTGCTACAAAGGAAGAATATGTAGAAATCCTTGAATTTACGCACTTTGTAGAGTTTTTCAGTTTCAGAAAAATAGGTGAAAATCACAAAGAAAAGAGCCTTGTGAAGAAAGTAACCGTTGTTGTTGCGTTAGACCTCGGGACGGGGAACACAAAGAATCTTGAATATGAAAATGAATAGAGAGCTATCAGATCATTGATAGATTATAGGGATACTTGTTAAAAGCGGGTGTCCCTATTTTTTATAGGGCATTTCAGAAATGGAGTGTCTTTTTTATACCAAAATATTAAAAATTCAGGAGGAAAATGAAAATGACAAACACAGCGTTAAGAGCAGAGAATAGCAATTCTCGCACAATTACTTTCAAGAGCAGGGAACACGAAAAATTTTATGAGGAATATTTGAAAAAATGCAGATATCAGGATGTCTACCATCGGGCTTTGGTTTATTGCCTGGGTATCGACAGAGACACAAGAAATAATGTGAATAAAATCTATAATTTTAAAACTGGATGTGTAAAAACGGAATGCCTGCAGGAAGGGTGGCAGACCAGTGGAAGTTTACGAATTGTCCGTATGGCATTTAACCTGTATTGTAATGGAACACCAAGCGTCGGAGATTACGAAGCAGAAGAAGATCAGTTGAAAGAATGTCAGTGTTATACCGTAGAAGATCTGTTTTGCTGTGGATATGCCCGGTATTTCTGGGAAGCCATTAAAATCCGTTATCCAGAGTATTGCTTTTACAAAGACTGGGAGGATATATATACTGAAAATTAGATTACAGGGTACTTTAAAGGACATTCAATGGTTTCGCCGTATTTTGGAAAAGCATAAGGAATTGGATGTCCTGGAAGTATCTGATGCTTACGCAAATAAAGGAACAAGTAAATATTTTCGTGTTTATGTAGAAGTAGAAGAAAAACAGTAAATCGGAGGAAAGTATATGTGTAAAGTAATTGCTATTGCAAATCAGAAGGGCGGAGTAGCCAAAACAACGACAACCATCAATCTGGGAGCCGGACTGACAAAGAATGGGAAAAAAGTAGTGCTGGTAGATGCAGATCCACAGGGACATCTGACAATGGGACTGGGATTTCCCAAAAATCTCAAAGTGACTTTAAAGAGTATGATGGAAAATATCATCATGGGACTGGAGTTTGATCCAAAGGAAGCAGTCTTGCATCATGAAGAAGGGATGGATCTGATTCCGTCCAATAAATTGCTTGCCGGAATGGACATGTCCTTATTTACTGTTGAAGATAGGGAAAAAGTACTGAAAGAGTATCTGGAACTGTTGAAAGATGAATATGATTATATTTTGATTGACTGTATGCCATCATTGGGAATGCTGACAATCAATGCGTTAAGTGTAGCGGACAGCGTTCTGATTCCGGTACAGCCACAATATTATGCGGCAGATGGACTTATGGAATTATTGAAAGTGGTAAAAGGAATCCACCAGAGATTTAATCCGGAATTGCAGATAGAAGGTATTTTGTTCACAATGGATAATTGCCGTTACAATAATGCAAAGAGAAACAAACAGGCAATTAAAACTACATACGGAAATGACATTAAGATTTTTGAGCAGACGATTCCGAGAACGGAAAGCCTTGCAGAAACAGCATCGGAGGGTGTAAGTATCTTTTCTTATGATGGAAAAAGCAAAGGTGCAGACAGTTATCGAGAACTGGTTCAGGAGGTGTTGAAACATGCGTAGACCGAAAAAAGAGATTCAGCTTACCTCTTATGATGAGTTACTGGGATTGGAAGAATCACCGGAAAAGAGTATGAACCAGGTTGTGGAAATAGAATTGGAAAAGCTCCATCCTTTTAAAAATCATCCATTTCGTGTGAGCGATGATGAAAAAATGGCTGAGACAGTAGAGAGTATTAAAAACTATGGTGTTTTAAATCCTGCCCTGGTAAGACCCCGATCAGAAGGTGGATATGAACTGATTTCAGGTCACAGGAGAAAAAGAGGCTGTGAACTGTGTGGCAAAACAACTATGCCGGTCCTTGTCCGAAACTATACAGATGATGAAGCTGTCATAATTATGGTCGATTCCAACATTCAGCGTGAAAATATTTTGCCAAGTGAAAAGGCCCATGCCTATAAGATGAAATATGATGCTATGAAGCACCAGGGAAGTAAAGGTGAAAAATATACGGCAGATATGGTTGGTGAAACAGCCGGGGACAGTGGAAGAACCGTGCAGAGATATATCCGTCTGGCTTCATTATCAGATGGATTATTGGAATATGTGGACGATAATAAAATCCCTATGATAGTGGGAGAAAAATTGTCTTATCTGAAACCACAGGAACAGGAATGGCTTCTGGAAGGAATTGTCAACAGTAATATCTTTCCGTCAAAACAACAGGCAGAACAATTAAAGGAATGCAGTGCAAATGGAAAATTAAATCAGGGTTATATCTATGCCGTTTTATTGAAAAAAGAAAACAGTAAAATCAATGTGACGATTCCGGCAAAAAAAATCGGCAATTATTTTCCAGAGACATATTCTAAAGAACAGATAGAAGAAGTTATTTTTATGCTTTTGGATAAATGGAAACAAAACAGAGAAGGAGTAGCAGATGCAGAAGATACAGTTTGATTATTTTACGGGAATGGAAGCGGAACAATACAGCTTTTACCGTGTCCCGAAAGTGCTGTTTACAGAACCATGCTTTAAAGCTCTTTCTTGTGAAGCAAAGGTATTATACGGTCTGATGCTGGACCGTATGAGCATGAGCATTAAGAACCGATGGCTGGATTCAGAGGACAGAGTATATATTATTTTCACGGTGGAAGAAATCGCAGAGCTGATGAACTGTGGAACTCAAAAGGCAGTGAAGGTGAAATTTCACCATATATGGGGTGAAAAACAAAAAAACTCCCCATATATGCTAAGGATAATAGGTTTCTGTGTTGCTAAAATGGAAAACAGAGAGAAAGAGACAGAAACAAAGAAGGGAGACAGGATTGATGACCAGACAAGAAAATTTAATCTATAGGAAGCAGTGTCCCTATGATGCAATGGGAGACTATTCTGTTTTGATGGAAAATGAAAAGAACATAAAAACGGAAAGAAATGCAAAGAAGTCTGACCGGGACATCAGACGGAAAATAAAATAGAGGATGCTGTAAATTAGCAGAAAGGGCAGTAAGGAAGTTTCAGGCTCTCGTTAAAAAAACGGGTGTGCCGGAAGCTGTTTTTTATTGCCCTTTTGCCAGTAAATCAGTAATAATCCTATTTCTTTAATTCAGGATCTGGAAGAAGGAGACGTTGTCTTGATGTTTGTTTTTTCCAGATTTTATAAAATTGATCTTGAGTATCTGAAATATGCAAAGAAAAATGGTGCCCAAATTTATCTTGTTATCAACGATGTGGCAAGTATCCTTTCCTCATATGCTGATGACATATTGATAGTGCCAACGGATAGTATGAACTTTTGCCATTCCACCACAGCTTTAAATGTGATAACAGAATATTTACTTACATTGATAAGTAGAAAATGTGAATTTAAAGAACGAATTGACACAAGGGATCAAATTACAGAGGATTAAAGATTATAAAAAAGATTGAACTCAAGCAGGCGGAAACCTCATCAAATAAGCTACTAACCACAGCATTTGAAGCGAGTCTTGAGTCTGTCGCGGCAACGTTGCAGGCTAAGCGTAGACAGCAAGATAACAGGGATAGCTATTGAGCACCGAAATCCCAAAGTTACCAGAGGGTCGACATCGTGGTCTGGATGAAAGACAACATATGTATTTATCGTTATGGTGAGATTTTACATACCTCTGCGGTGTTGGTTGGAATTATTCATGTTATACAGGGAATATATATGTGAATTTCCATAATAAAGTACAATTCAAGTAAATCATGCGGATTGAGAAGACCCTGAAAATACTGAAAAAATAAGGAAAAATCTACATTTTTTATTGCAGAAATGCAGATAGCCATAGATGTAGGATTTGATAATCCTGATCCGGCTGTGCAGGAAGTATTTATGGGAAACCTGAATCCGGTCATAAGGAAGGTGAACCGGATGTAGTAGAAACATTTTCCGTAAATCGGGATGAAAATTTAACTGTGATGGCTAACCGGGGAGATATTGAGGATTGATGTTCGCTGATAATAGGTATCTATGATATCCTGTAAAGTAATCATATTCATTTTTTCTTCAGCAGTTTTTTGGATTTCATTATAGAATTCCTGTAAAGACAACTGAATATTAATGCCAACGCCGCAATCAGGGTTGGTATGAGTATCTAAATGAAGCAGCGGCTTCTCACCTTCAACTGCTTTATAAATATCCAGCAATGTAATCTGATCTGCTGGTTTTGAAAGAGAAGGACGGGCATGTCCGGCTACACTGGTCATAAGTCCGGCTTTTTTTAGTTTTAACATAAGCTGGCGTACAAAGCCGGGATTTGTATGGACACTTTCTGCAATTGAGGCACTGGTGAGAGATTTTTCCTGGTTGATAGCAATCAGAACCATCACATGAACAGTATCACTTAATTTCGTTGAGTATTTCATGATAAGAAACTCCTTGTAGTATGATATAATGATCTTGTTTTCACGTTTTTTGGTGAAAATATTTTGGTTTATTTAAAACATCCTAAGTTCTCAACAGTTTTTTTAATGTGTTGATAAACTGTGCATTTTAAATGTTTTGATGATTGTAAATAATATAATTGCAACTATAATGGGAATTAAAAGAAAAGTCAACACAGTAATGAAACTTACGGCGAAGGAGAACTTATGGAATACAAAAATCAAACAGAAAATCGTGCATTTCAGGAAATGTTGCAGGCAGCAGTGAAACGGCTGCAAAATCGTTCCGGAGAGGATCTTGCTGCAAAAAGTGGGGCTGTTTTTCATAGCAGCCGAAATGTACTTGAAGTACTGAGCTTTTATGAAACGATTGAAATTCAACTTCCAGAGTTTCGTATCAACTCAGACATGGATGAATGGCATTATCTGATATTGCTGCATTATCTGGATATGGCCGATGGAACAGAAGGCTCACAGAAGCTCATTACTTTTGGTAACCTGAAAGATGGATTGATTCGAGGAACCAAGTTTGACCGGACTGCAGAGCAGAGACTGGAAAAGCTTTTGCAGGATAAAGATCCTGAGAAAATACAGAAAGCATGTAAAAACCTGGGTGCAGAATTCACAGAAACAAAGGCGGATCTGTGTGCTGTTTTTCCAGTTCTGCCAAGATATCCGGTAACTTTAAAGATATGGTTTGCAGATGAAGAATTTCCTGCATCTGGCAAAATATTTCTTCAGGATCATGCCGATCATTATCTGAGTGTAGAAGATGCGGTAACAGTTGGAGAAATTTTACTGCAAAAATTATCGGAAGCCTTTTCTTCTCTCTGATCATGAATCAGAAAACTTTCCAGCCCGGCTTTGATAAATTTGTCGATTACTGTCTGAATCTGTTTCCAGTCATTACAGTGATTGCGGAGCATCAGTCTGTTGATGGAAAGGCAGCCATTCATTTGAAAATAAAAAACCGATTCTGCCTGTTCAAAGGTCAGGAGGCTGTGTGACATAAGCCAGGTCACATAGCCTTCTTTTGTATTTTCTGCTATTTTTTCCAGAAGAATAGGGGCAATTGCATCATCCAGAAACAGTGCCCTGTATTGTGATTCCATCTGTATTTTCTGACAGAACGGATAGGAACAGCTTTTTTGATTTAGACAGAATAAATGATCTACAGTTGTTAACATATCCTGAGTCATATCATTAAAAATATCTGATAATACATCATGGATATCGTAGTAATGAAGATAAAAAGTGCCACGGTTGATTTCAGCATTTTTGCAGATCTCTGTAACTGTAATTTTCGTAAAACTTTTCTGATTTAACAACTCTAAGAACGTATCTTTTATGGTTTGCCTGGTATAGCGGGTACGGCGATCTTGTTTTCTCGTTTTTTCTGACATTATATACTCCTGTATTAGTTAGTATCATATAATTTCTCAACAATTTTTCTGATGTGTTGAGTAACCATACAAATCTCACAGATTGATTATTGTAATTTATATAGTAACAACTATAATGAGGTTTAAAGAAAAAGTCAACAGATTGTTCAGAATTTTAGGAGGAAAAACATGGGACATGTAATTGCAGTATCAGGAAAAGGTGGCGTAGGGAAAACAACCCTTTGTGGATTGTTAATTCAATATTTATGTGAAAATAGAAAACATCCGGTTTTAGCTGTAGATGCAGATGCAAATGCGAATTTGAACGAAGTGCTCGGTGTTGAGCCGGAGGTCACACTTGGGGAGCTGAGAGAGGAAATTGAGCGGGCAGGCGTAGATCCACGATATCAGATTCCATCTGGTATGACGAAACAGGCATATCTGGAAATGCGTCTTTCTGATGCGATTGCGGAAGAAGATGATTATGATCTGATGGTAATGGGGCGAACCCAGGGACAGGGCTGCTATTGCTTTGTAAATGGTCTTGTGCAGACCCAGGTTCAGAAACTGCAAGGTCATTATCCATATATTGTGGTTGATAACGAAGCAGGTATGGAACATATCAGCAGAGGAATCCTGCCAATGATGGAAGTTGCGATTCTTGTAAGTGACTGTTCCAGAAGAGGTGTTCAGGCAGCCGGACGTATTGCAAAGCTGATGAAGGAGTTAAACTTTAAACCACAGAAAACTGGATTAATCGTGAATCGTGTTCCGGATGGAAAACTGGATGCCGGAACTCTGGAAGAAATTCGAAATCAGGGACTGGAATTGTTAGGGGTTGTGCCACATGATGACCAGGTATATCAGTATGACTGTGATGGAAAGCCGATCATACAGCTTCCGAAAGATTCTCCTGTAAGAAGTGCACTGGGAGAAATTGTAAAGAAGTTGGGATTGTGAGTTGGAGGATTGAAAGTTTGAAGATTGAGTAAACAGAAATATTATCTGATTTGGCATAACTAATTGTAAAGAAAGGAAAATCTTCATGAGAAATCATTGGGCAGAAATAGAAAAATATTTAGAAGACCAGAAGATAGCGCAGGAACTAATTGGAGAACTGAGAGATTTTCACATGCGTTATGAGGTAGAGGATCAGGTAAAGGAACGGGTAGAAAAACCGGATATCCTGTTTTATGGGAAAAAGATTCTGGAAATGTCAATAGCAGCGCTTCTTCAGGGAGATAACCTGTTACTTTCCGGTGCGAAAGCTACAGGGAAAAATGTACTATGTGAGACACTGGCATGGATATTCGGAAGACCGGAATACGACATTTCTTTTCATGTAAATACAGACAGTGCCGATCTGATTGGAACGGATACCTTTATAAATAATGAGGTTCGCCTTCGGAAAGGCCCCATCTACCAATGCGCGGAATTTGGAGGATTTGGAATCCTGGACGAAATCAATATGGCAAAAAATGATGCGGTTTCTGTACTGCATGCCACACTGGATCATCGGCGCAGAATCGATATTCCAGGATATAACAGGATTTTACTTCATCCGGCAACACGATTTATCGGCACAATGAATTATGGCTACGCAGGTACCAGAGAGCTAAATGAAGCATTGGTTTCAAGGTTTATGGTAATTGATATGCCTGAAATGGATGAGGATAGTGTCCTTTTTGTATTAAGACAACATTTTCCAGATGGGGAAAAAAGTGCACTGAAAGCTTTTGCAGGACTGTTTCTGGATTTGCAGATCAAAGCTTATCATGGAGAAATCTCAACAAAATCTCTTGACCTGAGAGGACTGGTTTCTGCTGTAAAAGCAACAAAAAGCGGACTTTCTCCAATTGATGCAATCCAGATGGGGATCATAAATAAAAGTTTTGATGTATTTGAAAAAGAGATCATAGAAGATGTGGTTTCTACCAGAATCCCATCTTCCTGGACCGGAAAAGACATATGGGGGTAAACTTGTATGGAGGATGTCAGATGGCCGGCGAAACAACTGGAAGAACATCGTCTGGAGATCAGCAATCGTATCAGAAATCTTTTTTGGACAGTCAGTGGTGATTATGATATGGAATTTGAACCGGACACAGAAAAATATGTTTATTCAAAACAAACGGTTCTATATGAGGCAGTGAAGCAGGGTGCCTTTGCACGATATTTTGATCAGAAGAAACTTGGCATGTATTTGATGAAAAAATTACATTTTTCTGCTGGAGAAGATATACTTTTGCCTCTTGCTGGATTATGCATGGATGCTGCTGTGGAGCGTTTTATCATTCGAGAACGTTTGGGAACAAAGGAAATCAGAGAACAGGCGTTCAGAGAATTGGAAAAGGCCGAGAAAGAGCAGGTATCAGACAAAGCTGGAACAGACCTGATTCACAGGATTAGGCTTCTGTATATAAGGCATGTTCTGGAGAACACAGACGATGAGGGAATGGATCCACAGGCAGAGATTGCATTGTACAAGATTCTTTCTCTGAAGGATGCGGAAAATACGGAAGATGTCATAAACGTGATAGATGAGATTTATAATCATGTTCTGGATCCCTCTTTTGAAAAAAGGAATGGAAATCTGGAGAAGATTCTGAATTTACCGGATATGGCATTAGCCAATGACGCGTGGCAGGAATGCATGACGGATGAACAGATGGAAGACATCATTCAAAAATATCTTTCTAATCTCAAAAAAAAGATGATGAGTCTGGATATCAGAAACAAAAAGAAAAAAAGATTTTATTTCTCTCCGGAAAATGAAGAAGTTCCGGAAAGCTCGGAGAATATAAATCCACAGGCAGTGCGACGGATACGGGAATATGTGGAACTGAATTACGGGAAATCGTATCTGAGTGAATCGGAGCAGGCCAGAATCAACCGGAAATTTTGTACAGGAATCCACAAAAACTGTATCCTGTATCTTACAGATGGAATTTTACAGAACCCTGTCATAAAAAATAATCAATACCGTTTTTCTCAGCTGCAGTTTGAAAAAAATAAAGCCTATTATGGAAATAATCACTGGATCATCAAAAGAAATATTTCTGTGTTGGCAGAGTCACTGAAACGGGCATTTATAATCCGAAAGGATGATTCTGTCAGCAGATCTGATGCAGGGCAGCTTGTTCCTGAAAGGTTATGGAAAATTGGAAGAACAGACGATGACAAGTTATTTAATAGAAAAAAGAGAGCAGAAGATTCTGAGTTTGTAATAGACGTCCTGATTGATTCCAGTGGTTCCCAAGCTGGCAGACAGGCTCAGGTAGCGGCGCAGGGATATATTATCAGTGAAGCATTAAGCCAGGCAGGAATTCCTCATCGGGTGACAGGATACTGTGCTTTCTGGGGATATACAGTACTTCAGAGATTTCGGGATTATGAAGATCCAAGGGAAACAAATGAAAGAATCTTTCAATTTCGGGCGTATGCCAATAACAGAGATGGGCTTGCACTGAAAACAGTCTGTTCCTCTCTCATGGAGCGACCGGAAAAAAATAAGATTTTAATCGTATTAAGTGATGGAAAACCCTGTGATATGAGCATACAACGACCAGGAACCCGCCAGCCCAAGATCTATGACGGAGAAGGAGCTGTGAAAGATACTGCTTATGAGGTGCGTCGGGCCAGAAATCAGGGAATTTTCGTAATTGGTATTTTTGTAGGGAATGAAGAAGAGCTCTCCGTGGAAAAGAGAATCTATGGAAAAGACTTTGCCTATATTCGTAATATCAGCAATTTTTCCCGTATGGTAGGAACTTTTTTGCGAAGACAAATTGATATGGAATAAAAATGGAGGAATCACTATGGGTAAAATTGAATTTGCCAATTGCCAGGATGTAAGAAATCAGAAAAAGATACAGGAATTAGATTGTCCACGCTGTCATGAACCGGGAGGCATTGAAGCCTTTGTGAAAGACGGGATACTTGCAGAGGACGGAGTATGTGATAACTGCGGATATATTCTTCCAGAAGGAACAGAACTGGAGGAAGTGGAGTAAGAAGTATTTAAGGAGATAACAGATGAAAATTGCTGTAACTGGAAAAGGCGGAGTAGGGAAAACTACGATATCTGCAGTATTAGCACGGCTGTATGCAGAAGAAGGAAAAAAAGTATTTGCTGTAGATGTGGATCCAGATGCAAATCTTGGACTTGCACTGGGTTTTTCAGAGGAAGAACTGGAGAGTATTACGCCTATCAGTAAAATGAGAAGGTTGATTGAGGAGAGAACAGGTGCAGATAAAAGTAATACTTTTTATAAAGTCAATCCAAAAGTGGATGATATTCCTGAAACTTACGGAAAAGAAAATAATGGTGTTCGACTTCTGGTTTTGGGAACTGTGGAAACTGCGGGAGGCGGATGTGTATGCCCTGAAAATGTAATGTTGAAACGAATTATTAATAATTTGGTTTTACATAGAGATGATATAGTAATCCTGGACATGGAAGCAGGACTTGAGCATTTAGGACGGGGAACAACGGAAGGAATGGATCAATTTATCGTCGTGATAGAGCCGGGGGCCAGAAGTGTTCAGACTTATAAAAATGTAAAACGTTTGGCAGAAGAATTGGGTGTAAAGGAAGTAAAGGTCATAGCAAATAAAATCAGAAATGATGAAGATGAAAAGTTTGTAAGGTCTAGAATCCCGAAGCAGGATTTTTTGGGATGTGTTCATTATAATGCAGAAGTTATAGAAGCAGACAGAGAAGGAAGATCCCCTTATGGATGCAGCAAGACAGCTACGGATGAAATTCGAGAAATTAAGGGGATATTTGATGTAATGGCAAAATAGACATTATATTAATTATTTTTCGAAAACAGTTTGAAGCATGGCCATATGTAATGCTTATTATTAAAAAAAGGAGTAAATATAGAGATGAAAATAGCAGTTTGTGGAAAAGGTGGATGTGGAAAAAGTACAGTAACCAGTCTTTTGGCTAAGGCTTTAGCCAGACGAGGAAAAGAAATTTTGGTAATTGATTCCGATGAATCTAATTATGGTCTACATCGACAGCTAGGTATGAAGCTTCCCAGAGATTTTACAGACTATTTCGGTGGTAAGCAAAATGTTTTAAATGATATGATGTTATCAAAATTTACTCATCAGTTTTTTGAGGAAACCTGGACTATAGATGATATACCGGAAGATTATTATAGTCTGAAGGACGGTGTAAAACTGATGAGCAGTGGAAAAATTCATCAAGCAAATGAAGGGTGTTCTTGTGCTATGGGAACTGTTATGACTCAATTTATCCAAAATCTCAGGCTTACAGAAGACCAATTTGCGCTAATGGATATGGAGGCTGGTATTGAACACTTTGGACGTGGAATTGATAACGGTGTAGATTTGATATTGATAATTATAGATCCATCCTATGAATCCCTACAGCTTTCCAAAAAAATCGGGGAATTATCGGAAAGTATTAGAAAACCATTTTATTACGTTCTCAATAAAGCAACAAAAGAGAATCAGGAAATGATGTATGAAGCTGTATGGAATTCAAGTCGAGTCGCTGTATCTCTTAGTGCGGATACTAGTATTATGAGAGAGGGACTGATGGGGAAAGAACTATCAGAAAAACCAGATGCTATTGAAAACTTAACAGAATTTCTACTTTCTATTTAAAGAATGAGGAGATTTACTGTGGATATATGATAAAGGAAAACCAGATTATACAGATATAATTTGTAATATTACATCCACTTGACGCAAGAGAGATGCAGTGATATACTGGAACAAAAGTTATTTATAAAATAACAATAAAAACCTGGGACTATATTGTGTGATTGAACAGTTACAAAAAATGCAATTCTTGTGGAGGGATAGGATGATACAGATTGCAATTGTGGAAGATGAAGAAATTTACGTAAAACAATTAACAGAGTATATCCGGAAATATCAAACGGAAAGGGGAAGATCAATAAAGGTTAC
>NZ_QUDO01000001.1 GCF_003477525.1 Ruminococcus sp. AF41-9 | reverse complement strand
TACGGAGTTACATCCGTGAGCGATGTTTGCGAATGGTCCGCCGTGTACGATTGCAGGAACGTGTTCCAGAGTCTGTACAAGGTTTGGTTTCAGGGCATCTTTTAACAGGCTGTCATAGCGCCTTCTGCGTGGAGGTCACCTGCTGTTACCGGTTTCTGCTCGGAAACTTTACCATATGTATATCCGATGATGATCTTGGATAATCTTTCTTTCAGATCTTTGATATCGCTTGCAAGACAGAGAACTGCCATGATCTCAGATGCAACTGTGATGTCGTATCCGTCTTCACGAGGCATACCGTTTGTCTTTCCGCCAAGACCGTCGATTACGTTACGAAGCTGACGGTCGTTCATATCTACACATCTCTTCCATGTGATCTTACGTGGGTCGATGTTTAATGCATTGCCCTGGAAGATATGGTTGTCGATCATGGCTGCAAGTAAGTTGTTTGCTGCACCGATGGCATGGAAGTCACCTGTAAAGTGAAGGTTGATGTCTTCCATCGGAACTACCTGTGCATATCCGCCGCCTGCTGCGCCGCCTTTGACACCGAAGACCGGTCCTAAGGATGGCTCACGAAGGGCTACCATAACGTTCTTGCCAAGCTTCTGCATAGCGTCTGCAAGACCTACAGTTGTAGTAGTTTTTCCTTCTCCTGCTGGTGTCGGGTTGATGGCTGTCATAAGGATCAGCTTTCCATCCGGCTTGTCTGTTTCTCTCAGAAGATTGTAGTCGATTTTAGCTTTGTACTTTCCATACTGCTCCAGATATTTGTCATCAATACCTGCTTTCTCCGCAATCTGGGTAATTGGAAGCATTTCGCATTCCTGTGCAATTTCAATGTCTGATTTGAATCCCATTTCAAATTACCTCCTTTTTACTCCGCTTTTAAGTCGGTTTTTTGCTGCTGTCCGCATCATCCGCCAGCAGCTTCTTTATCTAAAACAGGTGCCGCCTGTCTTATTCAAACTCAATAGGATTTATGCCTGAACACATTTTAAAAATGCTTTCAGGGAACCAATGATCACGTCTCCCATAACTGCCATATCCTCTGCCTGGAAAGAAACAGGGAAGTTATCAGAAAAGAGAATCTGTGAAGACGGCGGGAATTCCTCATCGCCCTCCCAGAGGATCATCTGCACTTTGTATTCCGGGAAAATCTCTACTTCATAAGCAGTATCGCCATGCTTTACAGGTGCAGCTTTGATATGCTCCATGATCGCTTTGAAATCTCCCAGCCGGTTTCCATAGGAAAATGCCAGACGTTTGATACATCTGCCGTCAAACTGTCTTAAATATACCTCTCCCCATGGCATTTCACGGTATGTTTTGAACTTCCCTGAACTTTCGGATTTCACTCCATTCAGGAGAAAACGGATCGTCAGGATTCTTGCATAGATCATATCCTCCAACGGATAAAAACCTTTATCATCCGGAGTATGTGTCACTGTGAAATCCGGCCATGTGATCTGGTATTCAGTTCCAAGAAAAGTTAAAGTCAGAGTTTTTGTTTCTTCATCATAAGGAATGGCAAGTCTGGAAGCAATCTCCTTCGGATCTGCGGCTGCATACTCCTGAGTATAATGCTCCCATGGCATTCTTTCCTTACTGTCTTTTTCATAGTTTAAATCATTTAAGCTAAACGCCATTGTAAGTCTCCACAGACAGAACAGATAAGCTAAAAACCTCATCTGCCCTGTTATTTTTGTTACTTAACGGTTCTGGATCTCTTCCATTACAGTTGGGAACATACTTGTATCTGTATGAGGAATGAAACATGCACCTACAAATTCATCCATATAAATCGGCACTGTAGAAAGTTCCATATATGTCATATTGGAAGCAAGTTCATACGTCTTCTTCTCTGCAGGTGTTGACAAAAGCATCAGATACGCACCTGTCAGAGAGGAGTTACCAATGTAGTGGAATTTCTCGATCGGGATATCCGGAAACATACCGATATTGACTGCATTCTGCATATTGATACCACTTCCGATACCACCTGCAACATATACGTCATCGATCATGCTCACATCGAAGTCCAGAGAAGTCAGCATGGTACGGATTGCTGAGAAGATCGCACCTTTGGCACGGATGAAGTTGTCAATATCAACCTCTGTGATCTCAACGTCTTTAACAGAACCTGCCTCATCCTCGAATGCAAGGATATAGCTTCCCATTCCGTATTTGTCATGTTTGATTCTCTTTCCTTCACGGATAAATTTACCCTTCGGGTTAATGATTCCGCAGATATAAAGTTCACTGATCACATCGATAATACCGGAACCACATAAACCTACCGGTTTGGTTCCCGGATCACCTACGATCTTGTAGGTCGGCTCCATGGTTTCTTTGTCAATGGTACATGCTTCGATTGCTCCGTCTGTAGCACGCATACCGCAACTGATATCACCACCCTCAAAGGCAGGACCTGCGGAACATGCGCAGCTCATCATAAAGTCTGAGTTTCCGAATACAAGCTCTCCATTGGTACCAAGGTCGATAAACAGGGAGAATTCCGGTCTGTTCCAGATCTGGCTGACCAGAGTTCCGGCTGTGATATCGCCGCCTACATAGCTTCCGATATTTGGCGCTATAATAATATGAGCGTCTTTATTGATATCAATTCCCACATCAGAAGCAAAGAGGGAATTGGTCTTAAAGAATGCAGGGATATATGGTTCTGTACGCAATGGATCAGAATTAATTCCTGCAAACAGATGATTCATAGTTGTATTAGATGCCACGCACATTCTATATATGCGGTTTTTCGGGAATTTGGCACTTTTGCACATCTCGCTGATCATCGGATTGATGGTTTCTTTGATCACAGCATCCTGCAGCTTCTGCTGGCCGCCTGGTTTCTGTGATTCTACAATTCGGTTGATAACGTCTGCACCGAAACGGATCTGTCCGTTTCCGGCAGAGCTTTTTGCCAGAATCTCACCGTTTTCCATATTGATCAGTACAGCGGAAACAGTTGTTGTACCAATATCGATTGCCAGACCACCGATCACTACATCTTCGTCTTTGCCAAAAATATCATACACAAACATATCATCAGAAGTAGCGCGGATCACACATTTTACTGAAAAATTACTCTCTCTCAATACATCCGGAAGCTTTTTCAGAACTGCATAAGGAATTCTGACTCTGCTGATATTCAGATACTTCCGCAGTGCCCGGGTAAGTCTCTCATTATCCGGCATTGTGTCATCTAGGGACGGAGGATCCATTGTGACATCCACAACCTCCAGACTGTTTTTCAGTTCAATGCCTGCAAGCTCTACATCTCTTTTGGCATTTTCAAAAATGGCTATTTCCTCTTTAGAGCTTAAATCAGCTACTTTCATTCTGCTCTTATAGGCAGATGCAATATCAGGTACCAGCACATTTACATCTGCACTGATCTTACTGCAGCATGCAAGGCGCCATCCTTCCTGATATTCTTCATCAGAAATATGTAATGTCTTTTTGCTTTCCAGTTCTCCGCTCTTTAACCGGACACGGCATTTTCCGCAGGCTCCGTTTCCGGAACATGGTGCATCGATGGCCACATTGGCTCCACGAGCTACCTCAAGTAAATTATCCCCCGCATTGGCAAACGCTTCTACCACACTGCCATCTTCGAATGAAAATGTTACCTTAAACATTCGGCAACCACCTTTCTCATAGTCGTTAATAGCCTGTTAAAAAAGGGGCTGAAGACCGAAGCCTTCAGCCCCCATAATTATGTATTCACTTAAATACGCTTTTCAGATAATACTGATTAGATTTCCAGATAGGAATCTGCATACAGTGTATTGCCTTTGAATACATCACAGGATTTAATAGTTTCCATCAGACGAAGGTCGTTAGGGTTAACGATCGCAGATGTAAGACCATTCATCATAGCCATTGCTACAAGAGCAGAGTCCATGATCGGACGGATATGTTTTGGCATACCGTTACTGTTATTAGAAAGACCACCTGTGGAGTTCAGTCCCATATCAGAGAACATTTTGATTGCTTCAAGAACTTCCATCTGTTTGTCCTGCATTCCTTTTACAACCAGGAATAACGGGTCAAACCACAGATCTTCAGCTTCCATACCAAGAGACATACCTCTTTCAAGCATGTTCTGGCAGTGCATCATACGTTCATCATTGTCTGCTGCTACCATACCGGAAGAGCAAAGTGCGATACAGATGGCATCGTTTGCTGCTGCAAGATCAATGTTTGTGATTCTGTCACCAGCATCAGCAGAGTTAACGATCGGTTTTCCTTTTGCTCTGTTGTATACGGAGATACCAGCTTCGATAGCTTTTTTATTTGTTGTATCGAGTGCAAGCGGAACGTTGTCGAATTCAGACTGAAGAAGCTGTACAGCCCATTTCATCAGGTCTTCTCCATCGTTCTCAGCAGGTCCGATGTTTACATCAAGATAAGTTGCACCAGCATCAAGCTGCTGTTTTGCTCTTTTGATGATCGGCTCTGGATCTCTTTCTGTAAATGCTTTGTTTACTGCAGGTGCAGTAGTGGAAAGTCTTTCTCCGATTGTTACGAATTTTGCCATAACCTCGTTCTCCTTTATATTTATTTACACAGAAAAACAGCCGTTAAGACCATTTTCCCTGCATACTTCTCTTTAAGAGCCAGACCAGTCTGACGACCGGTCCGGCTTACATGATCTTATACGATACGATTAGATCTGGCCTTCTGCCTGCATATCTTTTAAGAATTTAACAAGCTGTACGGCTTCTCTTGGTCCAACGATGATTTCCCATCCTGGAAGTTTTGCTTCAAGGTCACCTTTCAGAACTGCTACTTTACCTGGGATGATAAGCTTTCTGGATTTAACCTTCGGCTCAACATTCTCTTTGATGTAAGAGGAAATGCTGTTACCGGAGAATTTACCGGCTGCCCATGATGTCAGTACGGAAAGTCCGCCTGCATCGTTGATTACCAGGTTAAGCGGAACACCGGAACGCTCCAGCTCGCCGGATACAACGAAGTATGTAAGAGCGAAGTCTACAGTAGTAACTACTACAGAATTCTCATCAGCACCATTTAATGGATAGATGCCTGGCTCAACTTTCATTGGTTTCTGTGGGTCAGTGTAAACATTCTGACGCAGACCATATAATGGAAGAGCTTCTGCATATGTCATCTGCTCCATAACGATGATGGAACCATATTTCATTGTGAACATAGCTGCTAAAGCTGCCTGTAAATGATGGTCACCTTTTGCAAGTTTAACCAGATTTACGATGGATGGATATCCAAATGTTCTGTCCTGATCTTTCAGAGCTGCACGACGAACCTGTACAGTGTTTGCAAAGGTTTCTTTGATGTCAGCGCCTGTTGTATCAAGAACAAGGTTCTTGTTTCCAAGTTTTTCAAGAGCCGCTGTTGTATCATATAATTCATTTAAGTCTTTACCGGATACACCAAGAACAACACCTGCTTCTGTAGCAACTGCGTTCATTGCTTCATAGTTGGAAGCGTTTGCTCCGTTTAAGACCGGTTTGCTGTCTTTGCATACTGCAAGAGCTGCTTTTGCGATTTCAGGATCTGTACATCCAAGAACTAAAGTTCTTCCAAGACCTGCTGCTTTTTCTACAAGTGCTGTATATTTTGCAGCGTCTGCATCTGCGTCACAGTTTACATATACAAGTTCAGCGTACATTCTCTCACCGATACGGTCATAATCAACCTTCGGGATCTCAGCAAGTTTTGCGTCTACTGTTGCATCATCCATGCATGTGCAAAGAGATACAGCGTATCTTGGTTTGCTTACGAATGTTTTTTCATGTCTGAATAATACGGTTTCTCCACCCAGAGAGAATTCGTTATCGCCAGTACCGATTTTGATTGTCTTCATTGGCGGAGCTGTAGCCTCTGATAAGGATGCTAAAGCTTCATCAGACATATGCGGACATTGTTCGATTTTCATAGCGCCCTGAGCAACTTTCATAGAGAAAGCCATACATGTTGGGCATCCGCATTCCTTACAGTTTTTCTTTGGTGTTAATTTAAAGATCTGAATACCATTCAGTGCCATTTTATTTGTTCCTCCTATTCAATTACGCAAGTGCTTTGATCATTCTGGAAATAGCTGCAACAGCTTCCGGATGTCTTAAAATGACTGCATCAGATCCGGCTGCAAGGTCAGCAGCGGCTGTCATAACTTCCATATCGATTCCACGCTCTTCTTCCGGTCCCCATTCAGGCATATCAGCTTCAGAAGCTGTAGCTTCTTTTACGCCCCATGTCTCAGCGGATACCGGTGTAATAATAGGCATCTGCAGCATATTATCATTCTGAGATAAAGCTGCACCTTTGATACGGTCCATTGTAGATACAACGTATTCGTATCCATATCCGGCAGCAGCACTACCGATATTCATAACGATCTTCTGTGCGTTAACGCCTAACTGAGTAGTTACAACGTTAAGCTGTTTAGCAAGGTTGATATCTACGGCAGATTCTGCACCTACGATCTGATCGTAAGCAAGTCCTGCTGCAGCACCAATTGCTTTGTAGTTTTCTTCTTTTTCAGAAAGGATCAATACATTTCTTCCCTGAAGAGCTTCAGCTACTTTTGGAAGAAGTTCAGCGTCTTTTTCTACGTTCTTGCATCCTTCAACTACTAATGGTGCATCAATTGCATCTGCAACTTCTTTCACAACTGCGATAAGTTCATCAACAGATTTGTTTACACCGTTCGGGTCGCCGCCTTCAAGGATAAGAGCAACAAAGTCAGCACCTTCCATAGCTGCTGCTTTCTTAGCCATTTCTCCTACTGTAGTAGCTCCCTCATAGTATGCTTTGATACCTTCGGATACGATATTCTCAAGACCCATATCAGAAATCTCAACACCAATCTTAGGTGCGTTTTCTGATGGTGCATCAAAAGAATAGAATGGATAAGTAGAATCTCCGCCGATTGTTACAGTCTTATCTCCGCTGCCAATGGTGACTGTATTAATCTTTGCATTGAATTTCTGAAGTTTCTGATTAAACGGCATTTTTTTGGCCTCCTTAAAAAAATTACTGTGTGTATGTATTTTTCGCAGACTTACACGTCATCTCATCCAGTATACAACAACATCCCGTCCATTGACAAGACTGGGTTACCATGTTTTGTTAAAAATGCAACAATCTGGTTTTGCACCCCAAATTACACATTTAACTCTGGCAGTATACTCCGCAAACACTGTCCTCATGATGTCCTCGTCTCCGGCAGATCTGTATGTACTTAAATGAAATTTCCTGTTTGAGTCTTTGAAAGGTTGAATACTATGGTTTATTATCTATCCGCATTTAAGCGTTTAAACCCGGAGGCTTATGGTAAGCCTCCGCATGACTTATGTAAAACCTCCGGGAAAACCACCAATCTTTACATCATCGGATCAAGAGCTAATGCCGGATGGCCTTTTTCTGTAAGGAAACCAACCAGTGTCTCCGGATCAGTAGCGATTGTTTCATCACCGACCATATCTGTAAAGTTGTCAATTCCGTAGAGTTCTTTTGCTGTGTTATTCAGACGTTCAGCAACAAACTCTTTTAATTCTTTCGGCATCCATACGATACGTTCGATACCGCCTTCTGCCTTCATGAATTTCTTGGAGCTGATGAAATGTTTACCATGTCCCATGAAACCAGGTGTCTGAACACCACCACCTGTCATGGATGCCATTTCTGAGAATGTCATTCCAAGAGGTGTCATGCCTGCATACTCACGGTTAGCGATAACAACACCATTGGAGAATGGCTCGATACCACAGATACACTCGAAGCATCCGCATGATGTCATAGGATCCTGCATGATAGAGTACAGTGTAACGTGCTCTAATGCACCCTGGGAGAATTTCTTAACAGCTTCATCTACGTCTTCATAAGAACCAAGGTTCTCATCAATAGGTCTTTCTTTTGTAATTACCTGGCAAGGTCCGTTCGGATCCAGCTCGTTGGTAGCTTTTGCATCCAGCCATGAAACGGCACCGCAAAGTCCAAGTCTCTCAGGTGTAACAACACATACGTGAGACGGGGAGAATGCCTGGCAGAGGATACAGCTGTAATATACATCTACAGATTCGTCTGTCAGAGTATTCAGACGGTCATCACGTTTTTCGAAGATCGGGATAGCAACTTCATGACGGATTCTTGTACACTCAGCAGGATCTGTATAAATAGTAACTTCACATTTATCAACAACTGCGTCAAATTCATTTTTAACCTGTGTATAGAGAACTTCACCGATATGTTTGATCTTGAAGCCTGCAGCAAACGCATCTTTGCTGATACGGATTCTCTGCATATCTCTCTGTCCTGTATGGTATACACCTTCGATACAGTTGATGTAGTTATGGAACTTACGCTCGATAACCGGTTCAAAGTCAGGCTGCATGTTTTTACCTGCAACTTTAACAACATATGCAATGCTGTTCTTGCTGCCAAGTTCCATGTCGTCTACTTCCGGACCAACAACTGTGATCTTGTGGTCTTCTACTTCACTTGGTTCACATGTATGTACAAGCTCTGCACAATCTACACGGGAACCATCAAATTCAACCTGCATGTCTTTACGACGGATAATCTCACCTTCGAATGCAGATGCGAAAGCAACAGGGATATCAATGTTTGTAATTTTGATCTTGATGTCACGGGCTTCCAGAGAAGTTGCATTCCATTTGGAGATGTCTTTCTGGCAGATAAGGCTCTTCGGTACTCTTGCAACATCTTCCTGGTTTGTGATAACCGGGAATCCAAGAGCGATAGCACCTGCACCACAAGCTACGATCACATCATTTAATGGTGCGAATGCATTAACAAATGCAGGTACACGTTTCATTGTGTAATCCATCAGAGTTGCAGCATCACCTGGTTTCACGTTACCGAAGATAAGAGCTGCACGAAGTGCTACAGATACTACATGGATAACTGCTGTAACGTCTTTTCCAAGCGGGATAACACGTACATTAGCACCTGTCTTGTATCCAACTTCCTCTAACTGGTCAATAACGTCACCAACCAGAGTAATCAGGATACCCTGAGACTGATAGGATTTAACAAGGTCTGCTGCTTCCTGAGCGGAAGGAGCTTTTCCAAGGATAACTGCTACACCTGGGATATCGCCTGTTACAAGCGGTACACCAAGTTCACGGATTACTGCATCTGCAAGATGTCCGTAGCAAGGAGCTTCATAAGGAACTGCTCCGTCGATATATTTCAGAACTTCGATAAATTCTGCGCAGAGAGCTGTAGCAACACCTGACATAAATACGTCATTTGTTCTCTTCTCTCTTGTCATAAGAGTTTTTACTACTGCAAGAGCATCTTTTAACTCTGCAAGAGTTCCAACCTTTGTTCCTGTTACTGCATAGTAGCATGGTAAGGAATATGCTGTATCAGGGAAGCTGACTGCTTTGTCAGCGCCGTATTTTTCAATTGCCTGGTTGATGGCACCTTCTGTCAGTCCATAAACCGCGTCGTTTCCCGCAAAAACACTTTCAAATAAAGTCACTTTTGTTTACCTCCTAATATATGAGATTATTGACGATCTATTTTTTCTTTTATCTTAATGATCTCATCGGTAACTGTTTTACTGAAATCATATGGGGACTTGCCCTGTCTGTCCGCATCAATTACCTCTGTGTTGTAATGAATCATTCCTAAAAGATCTTCCTGTGGAATCCGTTCTCTGATAAAGTTTTCGTCATCCTCGTTGCGTACTTTGTTTGCAACAACCTTTACCTGAGCTACTCCCAGATCCTTTGCCAGACGTTTTACATTCTTGTATGTCTGAACACTTCTTGCACCCGGTTCGATCACTACGATAAATGCGTCAACCCCTTCTGTGGTTCCTCTGCCGAGATGTTCCAGGCCGGCTTCCATATCAAGAATTACCACATCTTCTCTTCTCAGTACCAGATTATTAATAATACGTTTCAGCATTACATGCTCCGGACATACACATCCGCCGCCGCCTGTCTCGACAGTTCCCAGGACAAGGAGACGCACACCATTGCAGACCTTACCATATTTCTCAGGGATATCGTCTACCTTCGGATTCAGATGATAGAACTGATTTCCTGCAGTGGCACCTGTACGTTCTTCCACAAGCTTACGCATTTTGGAAATTGGTACAATAGAATCCAGAGTTTCTTCATCAAAGCCTAATGCAAGACCAAGATTCGCATCCGGATCCACATCTGCTGCAAGTACCGGTCTGCCCTCTGCTGCATACAACCTGGCCAGCGTTGCTGCAAAAGTGGTTTTGCCTACGCCGCCTTTTCCTGTAACTGCTATTTTCATTTTACGTCATCCACCTTTTATTACATTTTTAAGATCACAGTATATTAGATTCCTAATGCTGTTCTCTTCTCTTCAATTCTTTCGATCATCAGATCAACTAATTTCTCAATATCTGTTTCTACTGTATAAGCAGCGCCTGTCCATTTTCTTGTTCCCTCTGTAAGAAGTTCGCACATTTCTGAAGAACCGGAAGCATATGGATCAACACCAAGGAATGTATCAATACCGGTACCTACTACATAGTTACCGATGGATACAGCTTTTTCAGACATCCACTCAGGAGCACATCCAACTACAGGAAGCTGATTGATCTGAAGACCTGAATCTTTTGCAAGTTCAGCAGCAAGGATCATCATACGGGAAATATCTACGCATGATCCCATATGGAGTACCGGTGGGATATCAGCCAGTTCACATACACGTTTCAGACCTGCACCGCAGAGATCTTTTGCAGATTTGTCCATAAGACCTGCTTTTGCAGCTGCCTGTGCTGAACATCCTGATGCAATGATAACGATATCGTTGGCGATACATTTCTTCATCAGTTCAATATGTGCATAGTCAGGACGGATCTTAGGATTGTTACATCCAACCATAGCAACAGCACCACGGATAACACCGGAAGTGATGCACTCAAGTAATGGTTTGGTTGTTCCTGTCTCATCAACCTGAGAGTTTGTAACACTGTCAAGAACCTTAACGATTGCTTCTACGGAATATCCAACTGTAGCTTTCTGTTTCAGCTGTGGGATATGTACAAGTTCAGGTTTTCTGTTCTTGAAGTTATCAATAGCCATCTTAACGATCGCTTTCGCATTCTCTCCTGCTGTCTCAGCATTGAATCTGATAAATTCAGCATCAGGCATCTGAGCGATCGGAGAAGTTGTGATAAATTTAGTATGGAAGCATTTGCTTAAAGGTCCTAATGCAGGGAAGATACACTGAACGTCTACTACGATCGCTTCGCAGGCACCTGTCAGTACTACATTCTCCTGCTGCAGAAAGTTACCTGCCATCGGAACACCGCGACGCATAGCTACTTCGTTTGAAGTACAGCATACACCGGAAACAGTGATTCCTTTTGCTCCTACAGATTTTGCATAATCGATCATTTCTTTGCTGTCTGCATATTCACAGATCATCTCGGAAAGACTCGGATCATGTCCGTGTACAACGATGTTTACATTCTCTTCAACCATTACACCAAGGTTAGCTTCAGTGTCAATTGGCTTCGGAGTTCCGAATAATACGTCAGAGAACTCTGTTCCCATCATGGAACCGCCCCATCCATCAGCCATACCGCAGCGGATAGACTGTTTTACAAGAGCTTCCGGAAGAGAAGAACATCCCATATGAGCCATATGTAAAGAAGTGGAAACCTCACGGTCGATCGCACGTGGTGCAATTTCATTTTCAATCAGTTTCTCTTTCTGTCCTGCAGGCATTCTGTCAAGGAATCTCTGATATCCAAATGGTTTACCATATTCCATCAATCCTGTCTCAGCCATTTCATGAGCCAGATCATAGATATCTTTTCCTTCTGTCTCTACGCCCCATTCTTTCGCAATACGGATCAGTTTCTCAGGATCTTTTACCTGATAATTTCCGCCGTCTTTTGCACAATATAATGTGTGGCAGATTTCACGACCGTGATCAGAGTGAGTAGCTGCACCAGCTGCTGTAAATTTCAGGAAGTTTCTTCCTACGATACCATGGACGTCACATCCACAGATACCTCTTGGTGCTTTAGGGGTAATACGACATGGTCCCATAGCACAGATACGACAGCAGACACCCTGCTCACCGAATTTACAATGTGGAGTCTGGTTTTTTACACGGAACTGCCATGCGTCAGCTCCAACCTTTGCACCTGTCTCCAAAAGTCTGGCAGTAGCCTCTTCAAACTCTTCCACTGTAGTTAATTTGAATTCACTCATTATAGACCTCCTTTAATACTGGTTTGTATACCTTTTGTGTGTCAGTATACTTTTCTTTTTTATTAATAACCCCATGGATCAGAATTCCTGTTATCTGCCTGCACAGGTTCTCCCCTTTCAGATAACCAGAATATCCCATCCCCTCCCATGGGTTATTTTACTTCAAAAAGTCTTGTTATATTGTATTTTTTTCTATACACATAAATTTCCTATGCGCACAAACATCCCTTACCGGATTTGTCTCCGGTAAGGGGTGTACCTTATAAATTTAACTTGTCAACAATCGCACGAAGTGCAACCTTGACCGGGTTATCTTCCGGAAGTGTGCTTGTCGGACGTCCCTCACAGTCATATTCATAAACGGTTTCGTCCTGAGGAACCACACCCAGAAGTGTCAGGCCCTGATTGGCAATCTCTTCTTTGATTCCGTCGTTCAGTTCCCCTTTCGGAGCTCTGTTTACGATCAGTCCTACTGTATCCGGATGCATATCGCATTCTTTGATCAGTTCCGCAATTCTGCCAACCGCCTGAATTCCTCTTCTGGAGCAGTCACTGACTAAAATTGCAGTCTGCATGCTCGGAAGAACGCCTCTGCTGATATGTTCCATTCCAGCCTCATTGTCTACGACAAAGTACGGATAATTATTCTGATATTTTGCGAGCTGAGTCTGAAGAAGTCCGTTCACATAACAGTAACAGCCTTTTCCCTGAGTTCTTCCCATTACAAGAAGATCAAAATCATCATCCTCAACCAGTGCATCTTCAAAACGCATTTCCGCATAATCCGCCTTGGATACTCCGGCAGGGATCGGATTCTCTTTTGCAAGTTCTGCACGGGCGATTTCTTCACGTACATCGCCAAGAGTTGTCTCTACCTTTACTCCAAGTACTTCATTGAGATTTGAATTTGCATCAGCATCTACCGCAAGAATCGGTCCTTTTCCCTGTTCACACAGATACTGGATCAGCATTCCGCATAATGTTGTTTTTCCTACGCCGCCTTTTCCTGCGACAGCAATCACGTGTGCCATAAAACCAGGTGCCTCCTAAAATTGTGTTTATTATGATGTCAGGGTCAAAAGATATTTTGCCCCTGACCTGATATCTTATACTAATGTACGAAGACCGGATCTGTCGATGATTTCAGATACGTCTTTCCATTTGTTCAGTGCATAGAGATGGATACCATCTACGCCCATTGCACGATATTCATCGATCTGTTTGATTGTGTATTCGATACCTTCTTCTTTGAATCTCTTAACTTTGTCATCATAGAACATATCAAATGGTTTGCCATCAGCATCTTTAGCTGCGAATGGGTTCGGGAACAGCCAGTTTCTGGAGATGAGTCTGCAGAGCTCACTATCCATTACACAGCCGTTACGGGAAAGTGCCATATTGATTGTGGCAGACATGTCGAGGATCGGCATTACACCAACATCTACAGGCATTGTAACCCCAGCTTCACGGATTGCATCCAGCCAGTATTTAAACTGTTCCATATCCCAGCAGAGCTGAGTCATGATGTAGTCTGCGCCATTGTCCTGTTTCTGTTTCAGAACTGCGATATCGGCGTCAAGAGAACGACATGCGATATGTCCTTCCGGTGATCCTGCTACTGCGATCTCGAATTTATCACCAAATTCGTTACGTACGAATTTAACAAGGTCTGTTGCATAATTGAAGTCACCACATGTTGTTGTCTCACCAAGCGGAATATCTCCGCGAAGTGCAAGCATATGATCTACGCCTTCATCCAGGTACTGCTGAAGCTGATCTTTGATGCCTTCTTTTGTATTTTTGATAACTGTGAAATGTGTTACAGGTGTTGTGCCTGCTTTTTTGATCATCTGACATACTTCACGGTTTGCACCAACGTTTCCGCCGCCTGCACCATATGTACATGAAATATACTCCGGTTTGTATTTCATCAGATGTTCAATTGTTCCAGGAAGGTTTTCCATACCTTTTTCTGTCTTAGGTGGGAATACTTCGAAGGAAAGGAGCATTTTCTCTTTCATTGCTTCTGATAATTTCATAGTTACTACCTCCACGTCTTTTATTATTTATTATCAAGCATTTATTTCTGCCTTTGATTCATATGAAATCCGATCCGCCACAGATCCGCATTCTTTCCGCAGGGCGAATCTTCATTTGCAGGTATTAGTCACATTTAAGTTTCACAATGCTGTTGGCAAGGTCAACCATAAGGATTGTTCCTTCAACTACTCTCTCGTCTCCCATGATATCACGGAGAACCAGCTTGTTTCCGTCCACATCAATGCGGGATACATTCTTAAAGATAACAGAATCATCGCTTTCTTTATATACAGTTGCTAAACACATGTGATGCCGCCTCCTATTTCATTTCTTCTTTAACAAGTGTTAAAGCAAGCCCAAGTCTCATATTGCCTTTCTGGAAATCTGCAACAGCTTCCTTGATCGTCTTACATGCTGCATCCATTCCCATCTTTGCAAGATTATCTGCCATCTGATCCAGTTCCTGAGCATGGTGCTCGTTATGCTGAAGCATATATGTCAGAAGTGCCAGTGTCTCGTTCTTGCAGTCTCCCTCAGAACAGGAACCACAGTGACCGGTTTCACAGGCACGGTCTTCATGGGTATGTCCATGGTCATGGTCATGGCCTTCACCGTGAGTATGCTCATGAGTATGTGTCACGCCATCTTCATGAGTATGTTCATGGGTGTGTCCGTGTCCATGCTGGACAAGATTCCCATTTTCATCTTTGATTAAATGCATGATTAAATGCCCCTTTCTATCGAAAAACTCGCGAAATCCATAGAATCTGCGCTTGTTTTCATGACAATAAATTATCAATTTATTGATATTATACATCGTTTTCTTCATTTTCGCAAGGTGTTTAGCATAAAAAATTACCAAAAAATTCTGAAATTTTCTCTGATATCTGGCTCATTTCACGATGTGTGTTAACTGTTTAACTATTACGTTAATTTATTAACACTTATTAACTCTTTCCATGTAGTAAATTTGTAATAAATTCTCTGTACTTCTTTCACATTTTTATGTTATACTTTACCAAGTGACGTGAAGTATATAAGAAGAATTGGAGGAATTGTTTTGAAAAATACCGTTTTTCTGAATACAAACAGAGAGATGCCTCTTCTGGGGCTTGGTGTATATAAGGCCACTGGTGAGAATGAAGCCGAACGTGCGATCGTATCCGCCGTAGAAAATGGCTATCGTCTGATCGACACTGCTTCTGTTTACAAAAACGAAGAAAATGTAGGACGCGGGATCGCACAGTGCGGGATTCCCAGAAGTGAACTTTTTGTTACTACCAAAGTCTGGAACACAGCACAGCGTCTTGGCGATATCCGCGGAGCCTTCGAGCGCAGTCTGGATCGCCTGAAACTGGATTATGTAGATCTTTATCTGATCCACTGGCCGGTTCCCGGATGTTATCTGAGCACCTGGAAAGTTCTGGAAGAGATCCAGAAATCCGGACGTGCCCTCTCCATCGGAGTCAGCAATTTTGAGATCCGCCATTTCGAGGAACTTGCCAAAGTATCCGATGTGGTGCCTGCTGTCAACCAGATTGAATGTCACCCTTTATTTTATAACAAAGAATTGATTGATTACTGCCAGAGCAGAGGAATCCAGGTACAGGCGTATGCTCCGCTTGCACGTGGTGCTTATCTGGATCACGATGTATTCTGTGTATTAGGCACCAAATACTGTAAAACTCCTGCTCAGATCGGACTTCGCTGGGCTGTACAGAAAGGATTTTCCGTTATTCCAAAATCCGTTCATCCTGACCGTATCCGAAGCAACGCAGATATTTTTGATTTCTCTATTGACCAGGAAGATATGGATCTTCTGGATACCCTGAATCAGAATTACCGCAGTGCAAGTATTCCGGAAGATTTACGTGATGTTGCATTTTAGCCAGAATAAAAATAAGAGGCCGGTCAGACCTCTTATTTTTTATTTCTTATTCCTGTTTTTCTGCTGTATTAATCATTCCACGGCAGCATTGGTGTTTCCACTTTTTTGTCACGTACCATCAGATCGATCACAGCTTCTGCTGCTGATTTGCCTTCAAACAGTACCTTATTCACTTCTGTAACGATCGGCATTTCCACTTCATATTTTTCAGCCAGTTCTTTGGCAGCTTTTGCAGAATAAACACCTTCCACTACCATTTTCACTTCTTTCATGGCTTCTTCCATAGTATAGCCTTTTCCCATCAGATACCCGGCTTTTCGGTTTCTGCTGTGGACACTTGCGCAGGTAACGATCAGATCTCCGATACCGGAAAGTCCATAGAAAGTCTCTGCTTTTGCCCCCATTTTCGTTCCCAGGCGGGCAATTTCTGCGATGCCTCTTGTGATCAGGGCTGCCTTTGTGTTATCTCCATACCCCAGACCGTCTGCTGTTCCTGCTGCAAGCGCGATGACGTTTTTCAGCGCAGCACCCAGTTCCACTCCCAGCATATCCGGAGTTGTATACACCCGGAAAACAGGACTCATAAAAATTCCCTGAAGATATTCTGCTGTCTCACGTTTATGGGAACTGACCACGCAGGTAGTCGGAAGACCTTTTCCAACTTCTTCTGCATGGCTGGGACCGGAAAGCACGGAGACATCTGCTTTTGGAAGTTCCTGCTCGATGATCTCGCTCAGATTCAGCAGTGTCTTTTCTTCCACGCCTTTTGCCACATTCACAATGATCTGTCCATCCCTGAGAAACGGAGCCATTCGTTTGCAGGTGTTTCTGGTATAAGGTGATGGAACCGCGAGAACTGCCACATCCGCATTTTTCAGGCTGCGTTCCAGATCAACAGTGATATCGATCGGTTCCGGAATCTTTACACCCGGAAGTTTGCTTACATTTTCTCTCTTTTCACGGAGTGTATCAATCTCTTCCCCAAGTGCAGACCACAGGATCACATCATGACCATTGTTGTAAAGAAGCAGAGCCAGTGCCGTTCCCCAGCTTCCCGCTCCCAGTACACTGATTTTTGCCATATAAACACCTCTTTTTCATTTTATTTGTTTTTACTTTTTCCAAGATAAATCTTGTTTTCTGTCCCGTTGAGCAGTCTCTGAATATTATTTTTGTGTCTGTAAAATGCCAGCACGGTAAGCAGTGCCATCAGAATATAAAGTTCCATCATATAAGAATATGCCATATGATAAGAACCCATCTGGCCAAAAATGATCATACTGACCAGTGCTGCAAAATATGCACTGATGGAACACAGTGAAACATAATGTGTCAGAAAGAAAAGTCCGAAAAACACAATCGCACAGATCACAAAGATCCGCCAGTCAAATGCGATCACAAGTCCGACAGAAGCTGCCACTCCTTTTCCTCCCTTAAAATTCAGGTAAAAAGGAAAATTATGTCCGAGAATGCATCCTGCTGCCGCATATAGGCTGAGCAGGGGCAGAATATCCGCATAATCCGCCCGGAAGATCATTCTCACGACCGTGATCGCAATGATGCACTTCAGACAGTCGCACAGAAGGTTCAATGCCCCTGCCTTCTTTCCCAGGGTACGCATCACATTTGTGGACCCCAGATTTCCGCTTCCCTGCTTGCGGACATCTGTGTGATATACTTTTCCCAGAATGTAGGCCGTCTGAAACAGTCCGCATACATAACCAATCGCTATACATATCAAACGTTCCATAATTTACTCTTTTTCTCCTCGCTCACGGATAATAAATTTCAGAGAAGTTCCGGCAAATCCGAAGGCATCCCTGATCTTATTCTCCAGATATCTGGTATAGGAAAAATGCATCAGTTCTTTATCATTTACAAAAATTACAAATGTCGGCGGTTTTACCGCTACCTGAGTCATGTAATAAATCTTCAGACGTTTGCCTTTGTCAGACGGCGGCTGCTGCATTGCCACTGCTTCTGAAAGGATTTCATTCAGGACACCGGTCTGGATACGGAGAGTCTGGTTCTCGATCACCGCATCGATCGTCTCAAACATTCGGGAAATTCTCAGTCCTGTTTTCGCAGAAATAAATACCAGTTCTGCATATGGCATATAAGCCAGAACTTCACGGATGCGGTTTGTATGTTTATAAATGGTCTTGTCATTTTTCTCAATGGCATCCCATTTATTGACTGCAATGATCACGCCCTTGCCTCTCTCATGAGCGATTCCGGCAATCTTTGCATCCTGCTCTGTGACGCCTTCGGAAGCATCGATCATTACGATCACCACATCTGCACGCTCTACGGCTGTAACGGTACGGATCACGCTGTAACGTTCGATTTCTTCTTTTACCTTACCTTTACGGCGAAGTCCGGCTGTATCAATAAAGATATAATCCTTTCCCTGCCATTTTACTTTTGTATCTACCGCATCTCTTGTGGTTCCTGCGATATCAGAAACGATCACGCGGTCTTCTCCCAGAAGTTTGTTGACAAGAGAAGATTTTCCTACGTTTGGCTTTCCTACGATGGCAATCTTCGGAATATCCTCTTCCTCAGAAGTATCTGCATCTTCCGGGAAATCTTTGATCACTTCATCCAGCATGTCTCCAAGTCCCATACGGTTTGCAGCAGAGATCGGAATCGGTTCTCCGATTCCAAGGTTATAAAACTCATAGACATCCATCATAAATTTCTGCATGCTGTCTACTTTATTTACTGCCAGAACAACCGGCTTGCCGCTTCTTCTGAGCATGTCTGCGACTTTCGCATCAGAATCCACAAGACCCTGATGTACATCTGTGATAAAGATGATAACATCTGCTGTATCGATGGCAATCTGTGCCTGCTCTCTCATCTGAGAAAGAATGATATCACTGCTGTCCGGCTCAATACCGCCGGTATCGATCATGGTAAATGTTTTATCCAGCCAGGTTACATCTGCATAAATTCTGTCTCTGGTAACGCCCGGTGTATCTTTTACGATTGAAATCTTCTCACCTGCCAGCGCATTAAACAGCGTGGATTTTCCTACATTAGGCCTCCCCACTATTGCTACTACTGGTTTGCTCATATATTTGTCTCCTTCTTATTTTTTTATGGTCGGGAGGATTGATCAGGCAGTCTACCAGATCTGCTCCCGGTTCATCTACAACTACAATCTCTGTTCCCAGCGCTTCGCTAATCATTTCCACAGTCAGGTCATCCAGAAATACATCCTCACCGCTCCTTAACATGTTGCAGGGGATCAGTACCTTTTCCCCAAGCTGCCTGTCTTTTAGCTGTGTTTTTAAATCCTGTCCTGTGATCAGTCCGGAAACTGTGATCTTTTCTCCGAAAAATTCATTTTTTATTGTGTAAACACTGACACTGATATTCGGAAATTTTTCCTGAACCAGTTCTGTCATTTTCTTTATAAACGGTGCTGCAAGTTTTCCGGTTGCAACAGATGCCTGAATTTTTCTGTCATCCCCTTCCAGCTGTGAAAGCCGTTCTTTTACTTCCGTTTCCAGAAGGCGCATCATTCCCACACCGTTTTCAAGCTGAAGATATCCGTCATACCTTCCTTCTTCCGGCATGTTCCTTCCTGCAAGGATGTACCACTCATCTGATGCATGCACAAAGTGAATGCCGTGTTTCTCCATCATGATCTTCTGCCAGTGCTCTACCTGTTCGATCAGATGTTCCGCATCTTCCTTCGTGAAAGACTCCAGCGGATAAAGACCGTCACGGAATTTCGAAAGTCCCACCGGCACGATGGATACGCTCTGGAGCACCGGTGCATATGCAGAAAGTTTTTCAAGACTGTATTCCAGTTCTTCCCTGTCATTTACACCCTTGCATAATACGATCTGTCCATTCATGGTCACACCGCCTTCATAGAGCCTGTCCACTTTTTTCAGCGCGTCCCCCGCAAAACGGTTATGAAGCATTTTGCAGCGAAGTTCCGGATTCATGGCCTGAAACGAAACATTGATCGGAGAAAGATGAAATTTAATAATCCTCTCAAGGTCATAGTCGCTCATATTGGTCAGTGTCACATAGTTTCCCTGTAAAAAAGAAAGTCGTGAGTCATCGTCTTTAAAATACAGGGTCTCTCTCATTCCAGGCGGCATCTGATCAATAAAACAGAAGATACAGTGGTTCGAGCAGGAACGGTAATCGTCCATCAGGCTGTTCTCAAATTCCACGCCCAGATCTTCTTCGTAATCTTTCTCTACTTCCAGCTCCCATTCTTCTCCGTTCCTCTTACGGATCAGAAGTTCCACCAGTTCATCATTCATCAGATATCGATAATCAAAGACATCCTCCACAGGCTGTCCGTTTATGGAAACGAGAATATCTCCCGGCTCCAGTTCCAGTTCTTCCCCAATACTTCCCGGAAGTACCCTGGAAATAACATGTAAATTTTTCTTCATGAATAATCATAACTCCATCATTGTTTCCCTGTCGCTTTACAATCGGTATTATCGGTCAGACGCGGACCTGTCGCCAGTGAAGGATACCGATTCCACTCCGTCCTCACTGTGATTTCAATTATGTGGGTTCTCTGTCAGGTCTGTCTGTAACTTTACGCAGTTTTTACAATCTGCTGTAAGATATCTAAACTCAACATCCTCTATATCATAACAATTTTTTACTCAAAAATCAATAAATTCCTTGACGTGATTTAGGGCAAATGTTATAAATGATATAGAAATCTATTTTTTGAGTATAAAATTACTTAGGAGGAATATTATGCCAAACATAGAATTGTTGGAAAAATCCATGCCGGTTGCACCAATCCGCATCGCAGCTCTCGGCTGCCAGGAACTCGCTGAAGAGGTTGACAGAAAACTTGTAAAATTCCGTAAGGAACTGGTTGCAAAAAAACAGTTAAGTGTAATCCCGCAGGGTTACAGTGAGGAATCTTTCCTTGTAGAGTGCGAATGCCCTCGTTTCGGAACCGGTGAAGGAAAGGGTTACATTAAGGAATCCGTCCGTGGTACTGACCTTTATATCATGGTGGATGTAACCAACTACAGTGAAACCTACACTGTATGCGGTCATGAGAATCACATGTCTCCTGACAATCATTTTCAGGATCTGAAAAGAATCATCTCCGCAGCAACAGGAAAAGCACATCGTATCAATGTAATCATGCCGTTCCTTTATGAAGGACGCCAGCACAGACGTACCAAGAGAGAGTCTCTTGACTGCGCACTGGCTCTGAAAGAATTAAGCGATATGGGTGTTTCCAACATCATCACATTCGACGCCCACGACCCTCGTGTACAGAACTCTATCCCGTTAAACGGATTTGACAACTTTTTCCCGACTTATCAGTTCCTGAAAGCGCTGATCAAAGGGGTTCCGGATCTCCGCGTTGACAATGATCACCTGATGATCATCAGCCCTGACGAAGGAGCAATGTCCAGAGCCGTTTACTTCTCCAATATCCTTGGCGTAGACATGGGTATGTTCTATAAACGCCGTGACTATTCCACAATCGTAAACGGAAAGAACCCGATCGTTGCTCATGAATTTTTAGGTGACTCCGTAGAAGGCAAAGATGTAGTAGTCATTGATGACATGATTTCCTCCGGTGGAAGTATGCTGGATGTTGCCAAACAGTTAAAAGAGCGTAATGCGAAACGTGTATTTGTATGCACCACTTACGGTCTTTTCACAGACGGTATGGATAAATTTGACGAATACTATGAAAAAGGCTGGCTCGACCGCGTGATCACCACCAACCTGAACTACCGTATTCCGGAACTTCTCAGCAGACCATATTATATCGAAGCAAATATGAGCAAGTACCTTGCAAGTATCATCGATATCATCAACCATGATGTTTCTGTTGAAAAAGTACGTTCCAGCAACGAAAAGATCATGAACCTGATGCAGAAAGTAAACGGAAAGTAATTTCCGGATTCTGATATCATCGCAGAAACAAACGAATTAATACAGTAAAAGAAAAAGGAATCTTCCAGACAGGGAGGATTCCTTTTTACATTTTCATTTTATATTTCATTTTTATTTAACTGCAGATTTTTATTTATTTGCAGATTTTTCATTTAACCGCAAATTGAATTCTGTTATTTTTTTCCACAAATTCCAAGAAATGCTGCCAGATTTCCCCGTTTCCCCTGTGAAGCTCTGTGTGAAAACAAAAATTCCGGGTTACAGCAGGTACAGATACCTGGCATGGAAATATGTTCTTCGCTGATTCCGGCTTCTGTAAAAACAATCCGGTTTGCTTCCCAGAGATTCAACTGATATTTTCCGTTTTCTTTTCTGTAAAACAGACGATCCCGGTATTCTTTCGCAAATGCACTGCGAAACTCCTCTGCGACATCCTTACTCACTTCATAGCAGTCCTGACAGATAGACGGTCCTACTGCTGCCAGAATGTCCTTCGGGTCACTTCCGTACTCCTCAGTCATCTTTCTGACTGTCACGGCTCCAATCTTCTGTACCGTTCCTCTCCACCCGGAATGTGACAGACCGATCGCATGATGTACCGGATCGATAAAATAAAGAGGAACACAGTCTGCATAAAAAGTAGCCAGAACAATCCCCGGAACATCCGTGATCATTCCGTCCACATCTGTGTAATCTCTCGGAATCCGGATTCCCTTTCCTCTGTCAGCTTCTGTCACCTTCCGCACATTCGCTGTATGAGTCTGATCAGATGTGACAAGGTCATCCAGACTGAAACCAATAGCATCTGCAATCCTTCTGTAGTTTTCTTTTACAGCGGACTCCTCATCTCCTCTTGTGAAACTCAGGTTCATAGAAGTGTAAATTCCCTGGCTCACACCGCCAAGGCGCGTACTGAATCCATGAACAATCCCCTCCACTCCTTCAAACGCAGGATAAGTAAGATAGGTCACGCCTTTTACATTTTTCACATTCATTTCCGGCATCTGAGCATTTTTCCATTTGATCTTCTTTTCTCTTGTATTATTCATGTTTTCTTTTCCCTTACTTTTTGATTGCTGTAATTTCATATGCAAAAACCAAAGGCATCTTTAATCCAGTGCAGACATCCTCCGTCAATTCCTATCACGTCAAAACGGCAGGGAATTTCTGTGCAATGATACTCTGCTGCCAGAAAATATCTCGCCACTTTACTGATCTTTTTCTGCTTTGCCGGATTCACTGCATCCAGAGAATACCCTGCCCTGTTCTGACTGCGGTATTTGACCTCCACAAAAACAAGATACTCTTTATCCCTGGCGATCAGATCAATCTCTCCCTGCCTGCACCGGTAATTGTGTTTTAAGATCACCAGTCCCTGCTGTTCCAGATATTCTGCTGCTTTTCTTTCGTAAGAAGTTCCCGTATTTCTGGTATTACTTTTCAGATAAATCACTCATTTTCTTATTTCGTGTAGGTATCTTTTGTTCTGTAAATGATATCCGCAGATTTCTCTGCTCTATATCATACAAAATGTGTGATAAAAGTTTTTCTGTGGATCGGGCTTGGGCCGTATTTCTTTAATGCCTCAATGTGAGCCGTAGATCCATAGCCTTTGTTGGATGCAAATCCATATTCCGGCAGCACTTTATCATATTCTTCCATCATGCGGTCCCTGGTAACTTTTGCCACGATGCTGGCTGCGGCGATGGAAACACTCTTGGCGTCTCCTTTGATGATCGGAACCTGCGGAATGATCACTTCCGGTATGGTCACGGCATCATTCAGAAGAAGCTGCGGTGTCACAGAAAGGTTACTGATTGCATCCCTCATCGCTTCATAGGTTGCCTTAAGAATATTGATCTCATCAATCCGTTCCGGGCTTCTCATACCGATTCCCACTGCAACCGCTTCCTTCATGATGACATCGTATAATTCTTCTCTTTTTGCGGCAGAAAGCTTCTTGGAATCATTCAGGTAAAGGATGTGACAGTCCTGTGGCAGAATAACGGCGCATGCCACAACCGGGCCTGCCAGCGGTCCTCTGCCCACTTCGTCAATTCCGCATAAATATCCCAGGTGTTCATATTTATGTTCATAGACTTTCATTCCCTCGATTCTCTGCTTCTCCGCTTCCAGTGCCGCTTCTTTTTTATGGCACTGTTCGATCAGTTTCTGTACGCCGCTTCTGGTATCATCTTTGTATTTTTCATATAAAGCCGGGTAGCTGCTCATCTCTGAGGCAGCAAACTCGGCTTTGATTTCGCTTATTGTTTTCATTCTTCCGGCCTTTCCAGTGTGATCCGTCCGATCTTTCCGGAACGGAAATCATCAAACAGGATCAGAGAAGCTTTCGCATAATCCAGTTCTTCCTGTTTCTTCAGACATCCTCTTGCACGGGCAATCTGTTCCAGCACCTCAACAGAAGTTCCCTCTTCCGTGATCTGATATCTCTCAGCCAGAATCCCTTCATAACTGCTGCGGAGATAATCGATCAGCCAGAGTGCCAGTTCCTCCATGTTCAGAATATCATCTTTGATAGAACCCACACACGCAAGACGGATTCCCACCTGCTGGTCCTCAAATTTCGGCCACAGGATTCCAGGAGTATCCAGCAGTTCCACACCTTTATTCAGGCGGATCCACTGTTTTCCCTTTGTAACACCAGGTTTGTTTCCTGTCTTTGCACACGCTCTGCCTGCAAATGTATTGATAAAGGTGGACTTTCCTACATTCGGGATTCCCACTACCATTGCACGGATCGGACGGTTTTTGATCCCACGGCGTCTGTCTCGCTCTATCTTTTCCTTACATGCTTCCTGAATTACATTATGTATGGTTTTCATTCCGGAACCATTTCTGGAATCTACTTTTACAACATAAAAACCTTTTGACTGAAAATATGCTTTCCACGCTTCATTCTGACGTTCATCAGCCAGATCTGCCTTATTCAGCAGGATCAGTCTGGATTTATTTTTTCCCAGTTCATCAATATCCGGGTTTCTGCTGGAAAGAGGCACACGGGCATCCACCAGCTCAATGATCAGATCGATCAGCTTAATGTCTTCCTGCATCTGTCTCTTTGCCTTGGTCATATGACCAGGGTACCACTGTACGTTCATAAATACCTAACCTTTCAAAAATCCTGTTTTTTCTCTGGGTGAAATGGTAAACCATAATTTTCCCACGATATATTTCCTGTTTATATTTCCAATATCTCCGTAACGGCTGTCCTCACTGTTATTTCTGTTGTCTCCGAGAACAAAATACTCTCCGCTCTCCAGTGAAACAGAATCCGCTGCCAGCCCTCCGTTACTGATGTCCGGAAAATTCCCGTTTTCTTCATAAACCTCTCCGTTGATCAGGACTTTCCCATCGGAAATCTGTATGGTTTCTCCCGGCAGTCCGATCACACGGCTGATATGAAGTGCCGCATCATCGCTTCCGCTGGTCTTAAAAACGATCAGATCTCCTCTTTTCGGAGAAGAAAATTTATAGACCACACGATTGACAAAAAAACGATCCCCGACGGACAGAGTAGGTTCCATTGCACTCTCCTGTATGGTCACTGACTGAAACATAAAAATTCCAACCAGGGCAGCAAACACCAGAGCCACTGCAATCTCAAAAATCCAGGTGAGGATACCCCTTAATTTCTGGTCCTCCAGCCTGGTTTCCAGTTTCTCCTTTGTTCCCTGTATCCCCGGGGAGTCTTTCCATTTTTTTATATTCATTCAAATCTCCTGACAGATGGAAAAAGAGGGACAATACACAAGTTATTGTCCCTTCCTCTAAAATTCATGAAATTATTTAACAAGCTCTTTCACCTTTGCAGCTTTACCTACACGGTCTCTTAAGTAGTTCAGTTTTGCACGACGTACTTTACCACGACGGATTACTTCTACTTTAACAACATGTGGGGAATGAAGCGGCCATGTTTTCTCAACGCCTACTCCGTTAGAGCTCTTTCTTACTGTGAATGTAGCTCTGTTGCTTCCACCCTGTTTCTTAAGAACTGTTCCTTCAAATACCTGAACACGTTCACGGTTTCCTTCTTTGATCAGCGCGTGTACTCTTACAGTATCACCTGTGTTGAATGCCGGTACTTCAGCTTTTAACTGAGCTGCTTCGATGTTTTTGATAATTTCGTTCATTTCATTCTCTCCTATTCTTAAATGGATGTTCTTAATACTTATCGCGTAACAGAGGACCATCTTTTTTTCACAACAGTAGTGATTATACTATATGTTTTGACACAATGCAAGAGTTTTTTCAATTCTTTGCATTCTGTTTTTGCCGGATTTTTATTCAGTCCGGCTGATTTCTGAACAGGCACTTACCAGCAGATCACTTCACAGCCGGTTTCTGTCACCAGTACGGTTACTTCCCACTGTGCAGACGGCAGTCCATCATCTGTGCGGACGGTCCAGTCATCGATCTCATCTGTATAAATCTCATCGCTTCCCATATTGACCATCGGCTCTATGGTAAACATCATGCCCGGTACCATGAGAACGCCTGTATTTTCTTCTGAAACATAGCTTACCCATGGATCTTCATGGAATTCAAGGCCGACTCCATGTCCGCCGATTTCTCTGACTACAGAGTATCCGTTCTCTACCGCATGCTGATGAACGGCACTTCCCATGTTTCCGATCGGAGTCCACGGCACTACTTTGGAAATACCAATCTCTATGCATTCTTTGGTAACTTTGACCAGTTTCTCTTTTTCAGGGCTTACTTTTCCAATGCAGAACATTCTGGAAGAGTCTGAATAATATCCATTATAGATGGTGGAAACATCCACATTGATAATATCTCCCTCTTTCAGGATTTCATCTTCATTCGGGATTCCATGGCACACAACATCATTGATGGAAGTGCATACACTCTTTGGAAATCCTTCATAGTTCAGAGGTGCCGGGATTCCTCCGTGGCGCACAGTTTCCTCATGTACCCAGCGGTCAATTTCTTCTGTGGAGATTCCCGGGCGGATATGCTCTGCCACATAATCAAGAACTGCGATATTGATCTTACAGCTTTCTTTGATCTTTTCAATCTGTTCCGGAGTTTTGATCAGGCTGCGATCAACCACTGCATATCCTTTCTGCTTCATCATTTCCATCTTTTCATCAAATGCCTCATGGCATTTTTTATATTTCTTTCCACTTCCACACCAGCATGGATCATTTCTTCCGATTTTTAAAGACATGACTGAATTCTCTCCTTTTTCCTCTTATGTTCTGGTACAGATGAATCAAATCACTTACTGTTCTGTCAGAAAACAGCAGGAAAATAACTGCTCTCCAAAACAATCCATTCCGGAAAGAAGGTAGTTATTTCATGGTTCATGTACACACCTGTTTATCATACCACATTTTTTTAAATTTTTCTCTGTAAATCCGCATATTGGTAAAATTAATCGTTAGCAGTGCAAAAACAGACCATGAAGTTCCCGGACGGAACCTGTGGTCTGTTTCTGCAATACTTTTAGTTGCTGCTGCTCTTTTTACTGCTCTTACTGCTTTTGGAAGTGCTGCCTGTATCGTCTGAAACACTCTTTTCCTCAGCAGCATCTGCTGTGTTGTCTGAGCTGTCAGAAGAACTGGTTTCCGCACTCATGATCTGATTCAGTTCATCGATCATTTCATCGTCTTTCAGACGGAATTTTACTTCAACTCGTCTGGAAGCGTCTTTATCCACATTTCCATCTGCATCCAGAACCGGATTTGCCATGGAATGTCCATTGACGGTCAGATACTCCTGAAGGTCGGAAATCTGATCCGCATTCAGGAAATTCTCTCTGATCTCTGTCAGATATTCTGCTACTGCCAGAGAACGTTTCTGAGAAAGTTCCAGGTTATAATAATAATCACCATCTGTATCTGTATATCCGTCTATGATGATCTCTGCCAGATATTTTTTATAATCATCCTGCAAAAGAACTTTACAGTAAATAGGCAGGATTTCTGCAAGTTCCTGTTTTCCTGCATCTGTAAGCTCTGCCTTGTCATAGTCGAACAGGACACTGGCATTTAAAGTCAGGGCACCTGTCTGGGAATCAATATCCACGCTCACATTATTCTTGGCAAATTCTTTCTGCAATGCCTCGATAACATCCGCCTTGACACCGATGATATTGTCGATCTTCTGCTGCTGTGTGGCAAGCAGGGAAGTTTTCTCATCCAGATCAGACTGCTGCTGATCCAGTGTCGCCTGCTGTTCTTTTAACTGTGCAGCCAGTTCAGCGAGAAGTTTTTTCTGTTTGTCAAGCTGTTCATCCTGAGAACTGAGCTGGCTGTCTTTTTCATCCAGTTCACTCTGCTGCGCCAGGATTTCTGCTGTATACTGTTCCTGGAGCGCAATTTTATCGTCCCGCTCTTTGATGCTTTCATCATAACTTTTCTGTGCCTGAAAAAGCGTAACGCACATGATCAGTACAAAAAGGAGCAGTACACCGGCCATCATATCAGAATAAGAACGCCAGACATTAAATCCGCTGTCTTCTGATTTCTTTTTTTTGCGCATAGTTCTCTCCTTTTCTTATCTGAATAAGCCAAATTTCCCTTTCTGTGTGTTTCTGGAAATTCCTTTCATATTCTTGTTCATTTCCTCAAGGAGTGCTTCCTGACGTTCTCCCTGTTCTTCCAGAAGTCTGCGCACTTCTTCCATGGACTCTTTCTGTGTCTGCACGGCTGCTGTCTGGTTTCCTCTGCCGGAAGACAGATAAATGTTGCTGTCCTCTTTTTCCACAGAAATATCCGCAAACAGCCTGCGCACCTCTTCCATTGTCTGGCAGGTTACTTTCTGATAAGAAACAAACTCTTCCAGTTTCGCATTCAGCTCTTCTACCACCTGTCTGTTGGCTTTCAGCACTTCTTCGCTTGCCTGGTTTGCGGCAGATACTTTTTCCATTCCTGCAGTTGCACTTTCCACGTATTTCTGCATGGTCTGATTGCAGGCAACCCAGAATTTGGCTGAAGTTTTTTCGGACTCTTTCAGATAATCTGCAATTCGCTGGTAATCCTGCTGCTGCATTTTCTGAATTTCCTGATTATCCTGTGTGATCCTTGTGGCAGTGGACATATAACGTCCCTGCACATTTCCAAGCTCATTGACCAGCTCTTTCATGGCTTCATTCTGCTTCACATAGGAGTCATTTAACTGCTCACTCATGGTCTGATACAGAGTTGTTGTATAATCAGTTGTGTCTCTCTGCGCCTTTTTAAGCTGTTCCAGTGCCTCATTAAAATCTTTGAACTGCATTTTAAACGAGCTGTTCATCTCTCTCATAAAGGAACGCAAAATCTCCTGAATTGCATCCTGCTGGCATCTGGTGACAGATTCCGTCAGAACATCCAGAGACTCATTCATCTTCTGGAATGTCGGAGTGATCGCCTTCTCGAAACTCTCTGCCATCTGTGTGGAAAGCTGTTCCGCCATCTGCTTCATGGCTTTTGTCTGAAGCTTCTGGCTGGCAACCATCAGATTGCGGGATTCATTTTCCGCTGTCGGCAGTACATAGATATGAAATTTCTCCAGAAAGCCCTGAAGCTTCTCATTCATTCCCGCATAAATGCTCTTCATTCCGGAACTGTAGATCAGTGCAAAAGCGATTCCGTAAATAGAAGTAAGGATGCTACCTTGATACCGTCCAGAAGTGTGGAAACAGAAGTTGTCATTGTCTCATAACTGGATGGCTCAAAATTCTTCAGGCCCCATACAAGACCTACAAAAGTTCCCAGAATACCCAGGCTGGTAAAAATATCCGGAGCCATTTCGAGAAGTTTTTTATGTACATGAAGGTCAATCTCATCTTCATTGATATATTCCTCGATATCTCCGATTCCTTCCTGTGTATTCTCCATACTGCTGACAAAGCTGTCCATTTTCTCATCCAGATATCTGTGGTCAAAAATGCCTTTCAGATATGCCAGACTCTCATTTTTTACTTTTCCCGGTGTTCTGAAAATACCGGTCAGTTCCTCGGTTCCTCTCTGCAGTGCCTGCGTGATTCCGTCCACCCGGAACATTCCAAGCAGCATTCCCACGAGATAGATCACAGCCATCACCGCCAGAAATGCAAAGTTGTAAACCATTGTACTGACAGATCCTCTTCCGGTAATAATGGTCAAGGCAACACTGCCTCCAAGAACTGCCAGGAAAGCCAGTACGTTCATAATTCTTTTGCCCATAATACACCTCCTGTGGTTATTTGCAAAATTTGCATAAAATTACAGACAATTACCTTTTTTGTTTATCATATCACAATACTATATCATCTACAAGTGAAATTCCTGTGTTCTTCCAAAGTGAATATTGCAGTCGTTACTGTTCGCTCCGTTCTCAGTAACTTGCAGTCCGCTTCCCTGTCTGCCTGATTCAGTTAAATCTCCCCTCACATGCCCGGTAATAACAAATCCGGAAAAAATCTGCATCAGCACACAAATCTCTTCCGGACTTCTTTTTATGTTTTTTTATATTTTTAAGGTACTTTTCCTGTCAAATCTCCGAAAAAAATACCATCTGATCAGGAATAAACCTTATCTTCTTCCAGAAGACGTATCTTTCCATCCTTTACTTCTACCAGATTAATACTGCAGTTGGGCGGTACACATCCATGCCAGAAGTGCGCCGGATCCTGATAGATATTCTGGAGCAGAGCACGCACTGCACATCCGTGAGAAGAAACAAGGACTGTTTTGTCAGCCAGTGCAGGATCTGTTGTTTTCTCGATCCAGAATTCTCTGGTACGTTTCAGGATATCGGAAATATTTTCTCCGTTTTCCGGTCTTTTAAAATTCAGCGGATCTTCGAAAAAGATCTCCATTTCGCGGCTGACTATCTTTCCCTGCGCATCTTTAAACTGAGTTCCTTCCAGAACTCCGAAGTCAATCTCCTGGATCCGCTTATCTTCGATCACAGGAATCTCCCTGTCTCCAAGTACACACTGTGCTGTCTGCCTTGCCCTTGTCAGAGGACTGGTAAAACAGATATCAAACGGGACATCCCTTAATGCTTTCCCGGTCTTTTCGGCAAGTTCAATGCCTTCCGGCGCAAGGGGAATATCCATTGTCCCCTGCACCTTCTTCAGCTTATTCCACCGGGTCACCCCATGTCTTAATACATAAAGCAACATTAACTTCTCAGCTCGATTCCAAGGTCAGTCAGACCATTTAAGATCTTCTTCATTGCTGCTGTGATCTCGCTCTCTTCGAGAGTCTTGTCATGATGACGGAATACCAGAGAATAAGCCATGGATTTGTATCCTTCCTTGATCTGGTTTCCTTCGTAGATATCAAATAACTGATAGCTCTCCAGAATCTTTCCGCCTCTCTGTGTCAGAATATGCTCAATCTGTCCTGCAAGAACTGTTTTCGGAACCACCATACTTAAGTCACGGGTTACTGCCGGATATTTGGCAATTCCTGTGTATTTGTGGTTGAAGCTTGCAAATTCAAGAACAGTAAGGATATCGATCACTGCCACATATGCTTTCTCACCGATTCCATAAGTGTCAGCTACCAGAGGATGAACCTCTCCAAGGTATCCTACCACTTTACCGTCGTAGATCATGTTTGCCTGTCTTCCCGGATGGAGGTAAGTCTTGCCGCTGTTCGGATCATAGTCTATTTTATCTCTCATGCCGACTTTCTCGAAGAACTCTTCGCAGACACCCTTCATGTCAAAGAAATCACCGTTTCCGTACATACCAAGTGTGAAGTGCATACGCTCATCCGGAAGCTCTGTCAGAGGCAGGGAATGCGGACGATATACATTTCCAAGTTCATAGAGACGAACATCTTTATTTCTTCTGTTGTAGTTTGTGGCAAGAGAGCTGAGCATACCGTTTAAGGTTGTGGTTCTCATTACACTGTAATCTTCTCCCAGAGGGTTGCTGATCACGATTCCCTGACGAAGTTCACTGTCAGCCGGAAGTCTTAATTTGTCAAATACCTTCGGGCTCTCGAAAGAGTAGCTCATTCCTTCAGAGAATCCGCAGTATTCAGCAATATCACGTGCTACAGATTCAATACGGAGTTTAAATGGAAGCTTACCTGTAGTAGCTTCACCTGTCGGAAGGGTTGTCGGGATCTTGTCATATCCGAAGAATCTGGCAACTTCTTCTGCTACATCTGCCACATAATGAATATCCTGACGGAAAGTAGGAGCTACGATCTCATTTGTCTCTTTGTCATAGGTCAGCTCTACTTTTGCAAGATATGCAAGCATTTCTTCCGGTGTCAGATCTGTTCCCAGAAGTGCGTTGATCTTCTCCGGTTTAAACGGAACTCTGGATGGCTCTCTGACTTCACTGCATACATCTACCATTCCGCCTACAACTTCACCTACGCCAAGTTCTTCCATAAGCTGGCATGCTCTGTCGATGGCTGCCTGTGCATTGTTCGGGTCAAGACCTTTCTCAAATTTACCGGAAGCGTCTGTTCTCAGACCGATTCTCTTGGAAGAAAGACGGATGTTTGTTCCGTCAAAGCATGCAGCTTCGAAAAGAACTGTCTTTACATTGTCTGTGATCATGGAGTTCTCACCACCCATGATACCGGCGATGCCGACTGCCTTCTCACCGTCACAGATCATCAGAACCTGATCATCCATGGTACGTTCCTGGCCGTCAAGTGTCACGAATTTCTCATCATTCTTTGCACGGCGTACAACAATCTCTTTCCCTGTGATGGTATCCAGATCATAGGCGTGCATTGGCTGTCCAAATTCTTCCATTACATAGTTTGTGATATCAACAAGGTTATTGATCGGGCGGATTCCGTTGGCTGCCAGACATCTCTGCATCCATTTCGGGGACGGTCCGATCTTTACATTTTTTACAACTCTTGCGCAGTAACGCGGGCAGAGCTGAGGATCTTCTACAGTAACCTTTACATAGTCAGATGCTTTCTCATCATTTCCTTTGCACTCTACAACAGGAGGGCAGAACTTTTTGCCGAAAGTGGCTGCTGCTTCTCTTGCAATTCCCAGTACGCCGTAGCAGTCTACACGGTTGGATGTGATCTCATATTCAAATACAACGTCATCCAGTCCAAGTGCCTTGATCGCACTTTCACCTACAACCGCATCTTCCGGGAAAATGTAGATTCCGTATTCCGGTGCTTCCGGATACATTTCTCTTGTGCTTCCGAGTTCTTCGATGGAGCACATCATACCGCAGGATTCGATTCCACGAAGTTTTCCCTTTTTGATCTCAATTCCACCCGGAGTTTTCTTTCCGTCATGTCCGCCTGCTACGCGTCCGCCGTCAAGAACAACCGGAACCTTATCTCCTTCTTTTACGTTTGGGGCACCGGTAACGATCTGTACAGATTCTGTTCCGATATTTACCTGGCAGATGATCAGTTTATCTGCATCCGGATGTTTCTCGATCTTATCAATCTGTCCGATCACGATTTTGTCAAGATCTGCATCCAGTTTTTCAAAGCCTTCCACCTTTGTTCCTGTCAGTGTCATGGCATCTGTATATTCCTGTGCTGTCACGTCAAGATCCGGCACATACATTTTAATCCAAGATAATGAAGTATTCATTTTTGTTAATCCTCTTTTTATATTTATTCAATCACATTTATTCAGTCACCGCAGCTTTTTCAGAAATCTCCTCTTAAAAAGATTCTGAAAGTTACCTGTCGTAAATAGCTACACTGTATTTCCGATACCGTTTGATATGATTTAGAACTGTTTCAGGAAACGGATGTCATTTTCATAAAGCAGTCTCATGTCATCGATCTCATATTTCAGAAGGGCGATACGCTCAAGACCCACACCGAATGCGAATCCTGTGTATTCTTCCGGATCGATTCCGCACATACTTAATACGTTCGGGTGAACCATACCACAGCCGAGGATTTCAATCCAGCCGGAACCTTTACAGAAACGGCATCCTTTACCGCCGCATTTAAAGCAGGATACATCAACCTCTGCACTTGGTTCTGTGAACGGGAAATGATGTGGTCTGAATTTCGTCTTTGTCTCAGGTCCGAATAATTCCTGTGCAAACTCCTGTAAAGTTCCCTTCAGGTCTGCAAACGTAATATTTTTGTCAATGACAAGACCCTCGATCTGGTGGAAGGAAGGAGAATGTGTTGCATCCACCTCATCAGAACGGAATACACGTCCCGGAGCGATCATACGGATCGGCAGTTTGCCTTTCTCCATCGTACGTGCCTGAACCGGTGAAGTCTGGGAACGAAGAAGGATAGAATCATTGATAAAGAAGGTATCCTGCTCATCACGTGCCGGATGGTTCTCCGGGATGTTCAGTTTTGTAAAGTTATAATCTGCATACTCTACTTCCGGTCCTTCTACCACTTCATATCCCATGCCAATGAAGATACGCTCTACTTCTTCCAGAGCGATGGTATTCGGATGACGGTGGCCAATTTTCGCTTTCTTTGCAGGTAATGTAACATCGATGACTTCCTGTTTCATCTTCTCTTCACGGACTGCTTCTTCCAGTCTCTGTCTGGATTCATCAAGCAGCGCTTCAATTTTGGTTCTTGTCTCATTTACAAGCTGTCCAACCTTCGGACGTTCTTCCGGAGCAACATCTTTCATGCTCTTTAAGATTGCTGTCAGCTCACCTTTTTTACCAAGGTATGCCACACGTACTTCATTCAGTTTATCCAGGCCTTCAGATTCATCGATTCGTTTTCTGGCTGCTTCAGCCAGTTCCTGAAGTCTTTCTTTCATATCCATGTTTTTCTTTCTCCTTTATCATAAAATAGCAGAATTCTGTGCGGTCATAATTTTTCATCATATGAAAATTATGAAAATATTTTCTTAAAATAAAAAAACTCCGTCCCAATAAAGGGACGGAGTAAAATATCCGCGGTACCACCCTGCTTCCTGTACCTTCTACAGGCTCTCGGTCTGCTTAACGCGCAGTCACGTCATCTCCTACTGTCCACAACTCTCTGACTGCCATACGCTCACTCGCGTTCTCAGTCTTTCTGCAGTGCTGTTCAGAAACGCAGCTCCGGTGGGAAATTCAGGAAATATCTGAACCTGAGGAAGCTTTCAGCCGCCGACTCCCTCTCTCTGAGGAAAATAAATCCCTGGAAACACCTTCTAAGCCTTTTTCATTATTAACAGTATTAATGATGCCACAGACTTAAAAATCTGTCAAGTGCCATTTTTCTGTGTTTTTCGTTCCCCGCTTTTCTTCCTGCGTCTTCTCAATCTTCGTTTCGGTTTTCCCTCTGTCTCCATCTCTGCCGTTTCTTCCGGCAGTTTTACTTCCTGCTGTTTTGCTTCCTGCGCCGAAATCTTTGCTGACTGTATGCGTTCTTTCTCATGAGCCAGGATTCCTTTTACTGATCTGTGCGCAAGACGGAATTCATTCTCGAAATATGCATTGATCTCTGCACCGTACAGGAGAAGGTTCATACAGAAATACAGCCACAGCATGACCATGATGATCGTGGCAAGGTTTCCATACATATTGCTGAATCCCGGAAAAATTTCAAAATAAAAAGAAAAGCCATAGGAAAACACAGACCAGGCCACAGCGATGATAAATGCGCCCGGAATCTGACTTTTAAAAGTTGCTTTCCTGTTCGGCAGAACTTTATATAACAGCAAAAATACAAAAAACAAAACCCCGAATACCAGGAACGCCCTGGCTCCCAGAATCTTTCCCATCAGTTTCGCAAGAAACGGAAGATATCTGGATAACGCTTTCTGAATCTCATTTCCCAGTACCAGCATCAGCAGGGAAACAACCAGCGCGATCACCAGACACAGGGTATAAAACACCGCATAAATTCTGGTCAGAAGCCAGTTACGGGTTTCTTTTACATGATAAATGGTATTCAGGCCATTGATGATAGACTGTAATCCCTTCCCGGCCGACCACAGAGCCACCAGAGCGGAAAGTGGAACGATCGCGGTGCTCCTTTTGTACACATCCACTACGATCCCCAGCACAAAGCTCTGAAGATTCTCCGGAATAAATGCTATGATCGCATCCCTGACAACATTATAGGTAAGTGGTGTATAGCGAACCAGGGTAGTCAGAAAAAGGATACACGGAATAAACGATAAAATCAGGAAATATGCAGACTGTGTCGCATACGCCCCTACGTGATCCCCGGAAACCCGGTTCATAAAGCCAGTCAGAAGTTTTACAATTGACCACTTTTTCCTCTTCATAATTTTCTCCATTCCGTTTTACAGATTTCCTCTGTCTTTTATCATACCATACTTTCAATTGTAATTCCATTAAAAAAATATTTCAGGATTTCTTCAAAAGAATACGCCTCTTTCGCCATCTCATTGGCAGCAGTCTGGCTCATTCCCACACCATGTCCATATCCTCCGCCAGTGACCTCCACAGATTCCCCTTTCTTCTGTTTCAGGGTAAAATATGCACTTGGAAGAAGACTTCCGCCGTCTGTCTCTGTTCCGTCTTTTTCTGTGATCGTGCATTCCTGTGGGGAAAGTAATTTCCGGATCTCATATTCCTGATCCACAGAAAAATCCCCGGATTCTGTTACCACCTGAAGCTTATCGCCGCACCGCTTTCATTTTTCCTTACCACCTCCACTGAAAGCAGTTTCTCCTGTGTCCCGGTTCTTTCTGAAACTTTCTGCTGAAGATTCTCCCAGGGAATGGTTACTTTCCACTCTCTCCACGGAGAATTTTCATCAAACTCACATACCACGCTTTTCAGATATGGTGCCGCTTCTTCTGCTCCCCATATTTCATCTGTGCTGGTGGCTCCCGCTGACGTGGAAAAATAATAGGCTTCTATAGGTTCTCCTTCTCTGGTCAGGATCAGCCCTTTTGTCTCCTCCACCGCCTCACTGGTAGATTCCTGTGGCTGAATATTGCCATAGACCTGATAACTGACACTGTCGTCCACATCTGCCGGATATCCGCTTACCCCTTCTCCCTGCATCTGTTTCCATGCATAAGTTCTGGCACAGACTGCCTGCGCCATCAGAGCCTGTTCCTCATAAGAAGGCGGCATCTCACTGGGCACTACCCCTTTCAGATATTCTTCCAGAGACAGCTCATTGATCAGGTTCAGCGATTCTCCGTTCCTGATCAGTTCCAGTTTTCCATAATATACGGGATTTCCGCACTGTCTCTCTATCGACGTCACTTCAATTCCCTTTTTCCCGCCGTTTAATGTGACAGGACCACTTTCAAACTCCTGACTGTCCGCTGTATAGGAAAACACCTTTCCTTTACAGACACCGGAAACTTCCGCATGCTCATAACTGCGATACCCGCTGTCCATGAGCAGTACCCGGATTTTTTTCGGTGTAGTTTTCCCTTCTTCCGCCCCGTTTTTTTCGCTGATTTCCATATTCTCATCCCGCATATCACTGGTCTGTACATCATCAGTCTGCGTAGCATTTGCCCGCATATCATCACTTTGCATATGATTGCTCTGTGTATCATCACTCTGCACACCATCGCTCTGCATATCACTGCTGTGCATATCACTGCTCTGCATATTTCCATCTTGCAGTATTTGCTTTTCCAATGCAGTATTAAAGAGAATCCCCCAGCCCAGAAATGCGAGCAGCAGACAATTTGTCCCATAAAAAAATCTGGTTTTCTTCATACATAAAATATATGAAAGAAAACCAGAAAATATGTTGTCTGTTATCTGTACGATGTACCTTCCGGACTACCGTGTCCTATCTTCAGTCTCTGGTATAGAAACGATAGGAAGTTGTAGAATCATACTGCTCTCCGGCTTCCAGAAGCGGAGAATGGAAGTTCTCTACATTGATAGCATTCGGCTCCACCTGTGTTTCCAGACAGAACGCATCTCTCTTTGTATAAATATGTCCGTTTTTGCCTTTTTCCTGTTCAATGAAGTTACCGGCATAAAGCTGTACGCACGGGCAGTCAGAAGTAACATCCATGGCAATGCCACTCTTGTCACTGTATGCAGTTGCGATCAGACGGCGGTTGCCTTTCGCATAATTGTCTGTTACATAGTTATGGTCATATCCGCCTGTAAATTTAAGCTGTTCGAAATCTGCGTCAATATCCTGTCCGATTTTCTTTGAAACATTGAAATCCATAGGAGTTCCTGCAACTTCTGCATACTCTCCGGCAGGAATGGAATGGCTGTCAATAACCGGTGTATAATATTTCGCATGAAGAGTCAGATACTGATCCATCGCAGTGCCGCTGCCTTCACCTGCCAGGTTGAAGTAAGAATGATTCGTCATATTTGCGATCGTAGGCTCATCGCACACACCCTGATAATGGATCTTCAGTTCATTCTCCTCTGTAAATTCATATTTCACGGATACATCAAACTCTCCCGGATATCCATTCTCTCCATCCGGCTGATACGGTTGAATACTATGTAATTCTTCTCCTGAGAGGTTTCTGCCACTTTCCATAATTTTTTCTCAAATCCGTCCGGACCACTGTGAAGATTGTTATCATTCTCATTCTGCGCAAGAACGACTTCTTTTCCGTAAACAGAGAACTTCGCTCCACCGATACGGTTGCCGCTTCTTCCGATCGTTGCACCAAAGAAGCATCCATTCACTTCATAGGATTCCAGATCATCATATCCCAAAACCACGTCTGTCAGTTTTCCATCTTTGTCCGGCACACACACTTTTACAAGAAGTGCACCAAATTCTGTCACTTCGATATAAGCCCCGGATTTATTCTCCAGATGAAATATTCTGACCGGTTCTCCTGTTGGCAGTACGCCAAATCTTCTCTCTGAAACACTCATCGTTTCAAACCTCCCATATATTTTTTGTTTTTTCCGTAAATCTCTGTCCGTAAAACACTACGTTTTCTTCCATACAGGCACCAGTGTCCCGGCAGCTTTACGAAAAAAAGAGCCTTGTTACGGCTCTGTATTTTTTCATTAAGTCCCGAAATGCCGTTCCCTTCCCATTGACGCCTAGCCGTAGCTAGGTGGGTATCCTCAACAGACTTTCTGCCTTCCGCTGCGTAATGACGGCCTGACATCCGGCCTGCGATCTTGAATTCCCGTTAAAGTCGATGTAGGTTCAAAAAAAGAAGGGGTCTCGCACATTTCAGGATATTCAGTTTTCTTAACTGGTTTTATTATACTCTAGTGTATACGCTTTTTCAACATAAAATGCATATTTTTTATTTAATTCCCAGAATATCTTTTACTGCTGCCGGCATATCCGGTGCGTCTACCACGCGGTCATGAAGAACCGGTGCTGTGCGGATGGTTTCTACTGCCTGTGGAAGTTTTACACCGGAGAGTTCGCTCAGCTCATCAGCCAGTGTGAAATCATCCTTGCCCTCTGTCTCCACTTTCAGCGCATCCATCACGCTTCTTGTAAATTTATACGGGCTGGCTGTGGAAGCGATCACTGTCGGAGTCTTATCCTCTGTATCCTTCACATACTTGTCATAAACACCTGCTGCAACGGCTGTATGTGTATCGATCACATAATGGCTGTCCTTAAAGATTTTTGCAATGGTGTCTGCTGTCTCAGCTTCTGTACAGTAATTTCCATAGAAATCAGAAAGCTGTGCTTTCATTTCCTCTGTGATCGTATATTCGCCGCCTGCTGTGAGAGACTGCATCAGTTCTGCACATTTCTCTGTATCACCGCCTGCGATGCGATAGATCAGACGTTCCAGATTGCTGGAGATCAGAATATCCATGGATGGAGAAGTTGTAAGGATAAAATCACGTTTTCTGTCATAAGTTCCTGTGCGGAAGAAATCATACAGTACTTTATTGTCATTGGAAGCACAGATCAGTTTATGAACCGGAAGTCCCATCTGTTTTGCATAATAAGCAGCCAGAATGTTTCCAAAGTTTCCGGTAGGTACTACCACATTGATCTCCTGACCATCTTTGATCTTGCACTGACGTACCAGTGATGCATATGCATATACATAATAAACGATCTGCGGAACCAGACGTCCGATATTGATAGAGTTCGCAGAAGAGAACTGATATCCAGCCTGGTCAAGCTCTGCTTCCAGTTCTTTATCATTGAACATTTTCTTTACTGCGGTCTGAGCATCGTCAAAGTTTCCTGTAATGCCGACTACATAAGTATTGTTTCCCTTCTGTGTAACCATCTGTTTCTCCTGAATCGGACTGACACCATGTTTCGGGTAGAATACAATGATCTTGGTTCCTGGAACATTTGCAAATCCTGCCATGGCAGCCTTGCCGGTATCGCCGGAAGTTGCAGTAAGGATCACGATCTCATTTTTTACCTGATTTTTCTTCGCTGCAGTTGTCATCAGATGTGGAAGAATGGATAATGCCATATCTTTAAATGCAATTGTCGCACCATGATACAGTTCCAGGAAATAAGCACCGTCAGCTTCATGAAGAGGCGCGATCTCCTTTGTGTCAAATTTGTCATCATAGGCATTATTGATGCAGTTTTTTAATTCTTCTTCTGTAAAATCAGTAAGGAAACGTTTCATAACCTCGTAAGCGGTTTCCTGATAGCTCATCTGAGCAAGTTTCTCCATAGAGACATCCAGCTTCGGAATTTCTGTTGGCACAAATAAGCCGCCATCCTCAGAAAGTCCTTTCAGAATCGCCATAGATGCTGTTACGGTTTCTTCTTTACCTCTTGTGCTTTTGTATAATACCTGCATGATATTTCCTGCCTTTCCAAAGTTATTCATATCTTACCATGTATTCTGCAAATCATATGCAGTATGCAATAATGCCGGTCCCCCTCATCTGCGGCTTTTGCCTGCATACAGGAACCAATTGAGGACATTATAGCATATACTTTAGTAAAATGCCATCCTAAAATATCACTAACTCTTTTCTAAAAAAAATCCCCGTTACTGTTCAGATACACTATGACACAGCCCAAAGCAGGCACATCAGGCAAAAACCAGCACAGCGCAAAAAACAGCGGCAGATTCCGGTCTTTTTATCAGGCCTTCCTCTCCGCTGCTTTTCCTTATCCTTTTATCCTTTTATCATTTTGTCTATTATCCGGAAAAAATTATCCGCTGTACTCTCCCTGTACAGTCAGGATTCCACAGAACCTTCCTCTGCATCCGGATATGTATAAAATTCATGGACACCATACTTGAACAGTTTCTTCAGATCCTTCTCGAACCAGGAGACATTATGCTTCTCTGCCTCTGACTTCTGGATAAAGAACAGTGCTCCTTCCGAATAATCCACACCGTTAAGAACCTGCCTGACAGCCTCTTTCGTCTCCTCCGAAACAGTCACTTCGCTGATCCTGCCGTCATATGTCGGCGAAAACTGCGGAACTCCGTTTGTTCTTTCCCATACCACCTCTGTGACAGTATCCGGAAATTCCTCATTCTTCACACGGTTCATGATCACATTGGCAACCAGAATACGTCCCTTCACGTCTTCCGTCCCGGCCTCTGCTTCCACAATATGTAAAAGTGTATCATAATCTTCATCTGACATCATCGCTGCACGCTGAGCCATGGTAACCGCTGTCTCATCCAGCGCATTTACCCTGCTCTCCATAGAAGAACTCACATCAAACTCTGCAAGCCGGTCTTCAATCCTCTTGATACGCTGTCCTACCATTACCTGCTCACAGGAGGTACCAATCCGCTCCACCGTTTTCCTCCCGGAAGCAGACTCCTCTACTCCGGATACCACTCCTGCAATCCCGGTAGGAAGAAGATCAACTCCTGCACCATCCGCAGAAGACACCGTGCTGATCTCCACTTCCTCACTCTTTCCTGACGACGCATAAGCTTCCCTCCGGCTGTTACGCTCCGCCACTCTGCCCCCTACAGACAAAGCAGCAGCCATACAGGTACACATGACGACCAGCAGCAACCCCTTAAAAGAACTCCCCATTCTGTTTAAGCTGTTTTGAACTTTCATACCTTCTATTTCCTTATGATTTTTACATGAGAACAGAAGTCAGTATCACCTGCCTCCGCTCTGCTTTCATTACGTAAATGTAACATTTTTGTAATCTATAAGAAAATTATACTTAATATTGTTAATTTCGTCAAGCATTTTTTATATTTCCGTAACATTTAGACAGAGTTCGCGTTACTGTATACAGAGAAATCATTCATACAACATACATTATTTTTTACTCCATACAGTAACAGAGCTGATTCCAGTAAGCAATTCTACTTCTCCGCACAGACAATAAATAACGGGGTCGGATTATAAAACTCATCTTTCTTCGTATAAATACGACCGCTGACTCCCAGATCAATGGAAAACTTCCCAAATCCCAGTTTTCCCAGTGTTTCCAGATCCCATGCCGGACGGACATAAGAACTGATCGGAAGCTGTCGCTTAATCTCCTCACACTCACGCATCATCTCATCGCCAACCTTAAAATGTGCATGATTTGTCGGCAGTCCGGTCGTATCTGCAAAATCATCTGCTCCGTAATTCGCATCTACATTAATGATCCTTCCGCCCTTTTTCAGAACACGGCTCCATTCCTTATATGCCCCTGCTGCATTCGGAAGCGTCCAGGTAAGATTTCTGGAAACGATCACGTCAAATGTTTCATCCGCAAAATCCGGATTCTCCGCATCCATCACTTCAAATCTACAGGACACGCCTTCCTCCTGAGCCAGCTCCCGTGAATGCACGATCATATCAGGAGTCAGGTCAATTCCGGTCACCTCATGTCCATGCTGCGCCAGAAGAATCGAGAAAAATCCGGCTCCACAGCCAACATCCAGAATCTTCAGTCTGCCATCCTGTTCCGGAAGCAAAGCCTGTAACTCACTCAGCCACTTTTCAGCCATCTCACTGTGCAGCTCTGATCTTCTCTGTTCCAGAAAACTGTCACTTCGTTTCGTCCAGTAACTTGTGATCTTTTCCTTACGCTCATCCCGTCTCTGGCTGAAACTTCCATAAGTAACCATAGGACCATCTTTGATCACCTGAAGGCTTGCCACCTGATACAGGATCACCCCGTTCAGATCCGAATAACTGCTTTCCAGAACATTTCCCTCAAAATCCTTCGTACATCCCAGAAACTCCCCTGCCTTAACAAGATCTCCGGGCTTCTTTGCCGGATACCACAAACCGGACACATTTGCAAACTGATAACGAACCTGTCCGATTTCCATCGGATAATAATTACTGTAACTTCTCAGTCCATCATAAACTCCAAGAACGCACAGAATATTTCTGACATCTTTTCGCATAGAATGGACTTCTTCCGGACTCCATCCTCCCATCTGTCCACGCTCGATCAGAACACTTGGAATTCCGCATAATGCTGCATAATTATAAGAACCTCCGGAAGCAACATCCGACTTCACCATATACGGAACATCTGCCTGCTCCGCCATCTTTCGTGACATCTCCGACACATCCGGATCAGCCTTTCCCGCATAATAAATATACGGGGTCAGTTCCTCATAATCATCCCCACTGTGAAGATCAATATAATAATCTGCACACTGTGCAGCTTCTGTACAACTGCATAAGCCAGACGTTCCATTCTCGTTCCCTGCGGACATCCCGGAAATACCCGGTTCAGATTCTTCTTATCCTCCGGACAGATACTTCCGCTCCTCTCCTCAAACTCTTTCCGACAGACCGTCTTCACAATGATCACACGCCCGTGTATTTTCTCCGGATCCAGCTTCTCTGCCAGTTCCACTGCTGCCTGCACACCCACACACTCACCTGCATGAACAGCCGCAGTGATCAGAACCGTTTTCCCCGGATTTCTTCCACAGATCACCGTATAAGGAAGCGAAAACTCTCCTCCGCCCAGCTTCAGAAATCCACTCCTCCTGCTCCCCGGAACTGACCAGAGTTCATCATCAACATTATCTTCACAGCCTTTTACACTGTTTTCCGCATCCTCCCATGGACTCCATTCCATTTTCTTCACTGCACTGATCATAAACATCGGAGTAGAATGATAATTTAACTTCTCTTCCTGACTCCACACCCGCTTCCACACTTCCATATCTACCGCTACAGAAGCAAAACCATTCTCCTTAAGCAGCTTTCTGTCCCAGGAAGGTCTGTTAATGGCAGACAACGGCATCTGAAGCGCAATTTTCTCCATACGGTCAATATCTGTGCACAGATAATGATCATCCAGATTCTCACTCTCCACGCTCTTTCTGTCTTCCTCATAAGACTGACGCTTCTCCTCATCATAAAGATAGCCATACCAGTTCGCATCAAAATTAAGCAGCTTGCCGCCCGGTTTCAGGACACGGCACCACTCCCTGTACGCCCGCTCCGGATCCTTCAGATTCCAGGTCAGATTCCTGCTGATCACAACGTCAAACACACCATCCTCAAACTCCAGATTCTGCGCATCCATCTTATAAAAAGTAATCTTCTCACAAAGCTCTCCCGCATTCTTCTTCGCAGTATCCAGCATCTCCTGCGTATAATCCACAGCAGTCACCTGATACCCTTCCTCAGCCAGGATCACAGGGAAAAATCCCGGACCAGTACCAATATCAAGAATCTTCAGCTCTTCCTTCGCCTTCTCCGGAAACTGGCTCTTCAAAACTTCCAGCCATGCCCCCTTCTGCATTCCATTCAGTTCTTTATGATTCACCTCTGAATACCCTTCCGCACGGGTCGTCCAGTAACTCTCAATCTCTGATAATAAATCTTTCAATTTATATTCCTCCGCTTTCGCTTTCATTTGACAAGATTATAACAAACTCACATCCTTCCAACAAGCCTACCCGGGGGATATAAATTTATGAGATTTCCTATTATCAGCCGGGCAGAAGCATATTGCTTTCAGATGCATTTGCCTGGCGTCCGCCTTTCTCTTTCTCTCTTTCTTTTTTCTTACCACACAAAAAAGACTGCCATACAGGATTTTCTCCCATATGACAGTCCCCCATTTTTCACTTAAATAGCTCCAAGAATCTCCCTGGCATTATCAATCCGTTCCTGTGTAGGAGGATTAACCCCCTCCAGTGGATAATCAAGCCCCAGATTCTCCCACTTAAATTTTCCAAGCGTATGATACGGCAGCACCTCCACACGCTCCACATTAGACAGCGTATGAATAAAATCTGCCAGCCGGTGAAGATATTCATCCTTGTCACTGCCCCCCGGCACAAGCACATGTCTGATCCATACCGGCTTCTTCATATCCGAAAGCTCTCTGGCCATCGCAAGAATATTCTTATTGGAATGCCCCGTAAGCCTGATATGCTCCGCCTCATCAATCTGCTTGATATCCAGAAGCACAAGATCTGTATATTTCATAAGCTCCAGCCACCTGGAATGCCACGGTTCCTTATCTGTAAAAGGATTTGCACTGGTATCCAGAGTTGTATGAACACCTGCTGCTTTTGCCTTTCTAAACAATTCCGTCAGAAAATCAATCTGCAGCAACGGTTCCCCGCCACTCACAGTAATACCACCTTTATTTCCCCAGTAGACTTTATACCTCAGTGCCTTACTCAAAAGCTCATCTGCCGTATACTCCTGTCCCTGACCCATTTTCCAGGTATCCGGATTGTGACAGAACTGACATCTCATCGCACAGCCGCTTAAGAAAATCACATATCTTACTCCGGGTCCGTCAACGGACCCGAAGCTTTCCAAAGAATGAACATAACCTTTCATCTGCTTATCATCCATTCTGATTACATTCTGTCATGGCAGGTTCTGGCGATAACGTCTAACTGCTGCTCTCTTGTAAGGTCAATGAACTTAACAGCATATCCGGAAACACGGATTGTAAAGTTTGCATACTCTTCTTTTTCCGGATGTTCCATAGCGTCGATCAGTTTTTCTTTTCCAAATACGTTTACATTGAGGTGATGAGCACCCTGATCAAAGTATCCGTCAAGTACATGAACAAGGTTCTCTGTACGTTCTTCATCACTGTGTCCCAGCGCATCCGGGTTGATGGTCTGAGTATTGGAGATACCGTCAAGAGCATCTTCATAGTCAAGTTTTGCAACAGAGTTCAGGGAAGCAAGAAGTCCGTTCTGCTCTGCACCGTAAGATGGGTTTGCACCAGGTGCAAGAGGTTCTCCCATCTTTCTTCCATCCGGAAGGGAACCTGTAGCTTTACCATATACTACGTTGGAAGTAATGGTAAGGATAGATGTGGTTGGCTTGGAATCACGGTAAGTATGAATGTGTTTCAGTTTCTCAAGGAATGTGGAAAGCAGTGTTGTTGCGATCTCATCTGCTCTGTCATCATCATTACCATAACGTGGGAAGTCACCCTCGATCTCGAAGTCTGTAGTGATTCCATCCTCATCACGGATTGCTTTTACTTTCGCATATTTGATAGCGGAAAGAGAGTCAACTACATGAGAGAATCCTGCGATACCAGTTGCGAAAGAACGGTCAACCTTTGTATCGATCAGAGCCATCTCTGCTGCTTCATAGTAATATTTGTCATGCATGTAATGGATCATGTTCAGGGTTCCTACATAGAGGTGAGCCAGCCAGTCCATCATCTTGTCATATTTTCTGATGACTTCATCATAGTCAAGGTATTCGGAAGTAATTGGTGTGTACTCCGGTCCTACCTGCTGTTTTGTCTTCTCATCAACACCACCGTTGATCGCATACAGAAGGCATTTTGCAAGGTTTGCACGGGCACCGAAGAACTGAATCTCTTTACCTGTCTCTGTTGCAGATACACAGCAGCAGATGCTGTAGTCATCGCCCCATACCGGACGCATAACATCATCGTTCTCATACTGGATAGAACTTGTTATAACAGAAATATTTGCAGCATATTTCTTAAAGTTCTCAGGCAGTCTTGAGGAATAAAGTACAGTAAGGTTCGGTTCCGGAGCCGGTCCCATATCTTCCAGTGTATGAAGGAAACGATAGTCACTCTTTGTTACCATGTGACGTCCGTCGATTCCCATACCTGCTACTTCCAGAGTTGCCCATACCGGGTCACCGGAGAATAACTGGTTGTAAGAAGGAATACGTGCGAATTTTACCATACGGAATTTCATTACCATGTGGTCAACAAGCTCCTGAGCTTCTTTCTCTGTAAGAGTTCCGTTCTCAATATCTCTTTCAATATAGATATCAAGGAATGTGGAGATACGTCCAACACTCATTGCAGCACCGTTCTGTGTCTTGATTGCTGCCAGATATCCGAAGTACAGCCACTGGAATGCTTCTCTTGCATCTTTTGCAGGCTGGGAAATGTCATAGCCATATGCCAGAGCCATTGCTTCATGCCTTTCAGCGCACGGATCTGATCTGCGATTTCTTCACGAAGCTGGAAGTCATAACGTCTCATACCTTCACGGTCACACGCTGCGAAGTCTTTCTTTTTTCCTTCGATCAGAGCATCGATACCGTACAGAGCCACACGTCTGTAGTCACCTACGATACGTCCACGTCCGTAAGTATCCGGAAGACCTGTGAGGATCTTGTTGTGACGGGCCATCTTCATCTCTGGTGTATAGATGTCGAACACGCCCTGGTTATGAGTTTTGAATTCATAGTTATTGAAAATATCTTTAATTTTATCACTTACTTCGTATCCATAGGTTTCGCATGCCTGCTCAGCCATTTTGATACCGCCGTATGGCATAAATGCACGTTTGAGAGGTTTGTCTGTCTGAAGTCCTACTACTTTCTCAAGGTTTTTGAGGTCTTCGTCAATGTATCCAGGACCATATGCAGTCAGAGATGTGACAACTTCTGTCTCCATGTCCAGAACTCCGCCGTTTGCACGCTCTGCTTTCTGCAGTTCCTGAAGTTTGCCCCAGAGTTTGTTTGTAGCCTCTGTAGGTCCTTCCAGGAAGGAATCATCTCCATCATATGGTGTGTAGTTCAGCTTGATAAAGTTACGAACGTCGATCTTTTCTTTCCAACGGTTCCCTTTAAAGCCATTCCACTGTTCAAAATTTTTCATTCTTTTACCTCTTTCTCTAAAATATTTCCGCGCATTTCTCACTAGCCTAAAGTGAGATAATAAAATGTAATTTGTACTGTTTTAGGACACTTTCCTGTCCACGCTGTAAGTATACGCAAGCTAACACTTTATGTCAATTGGTTTTTCGTATGATTTTAATTAAATACAATCCTGAAATCTTTCTTTTATTTTTTCCGGTTTTATTGTACATTATCCCGTACACACAGGCTTTTTTGTACTTTCAGAAATACAAAAAAGCACCTGACAGAAAGCCATCCGGTCTGCCTGTCAGGTGCTTGATAATTTTTATCTTATGTAAAGTTATTTTCTGTATCAGCGATTATTGATTGCTGTCACAAGAGCGTCAATAGAAGCTCTGATAATGTCAGGGTCTACACCGGCACCCCATGCAAGGGTTCCGTCCGGTTTCTTAATACCAACGTAAGCGATGGCCTTGGAACTTGAGCTGCGTTCCAGAGCATGCTCCTGATAAGTCTCCAGTGTATATTTCAGCTCATATGCTTTCTTTAATGCATTGCTGACAGCATCCAGACGTCCGTTACCGATTGCTTCGGTAGTGATTGTCCTGCCTTTGAAAGTTGAAGTAACTTTTGTGGAAATTCCATCTGCTGTCTGCCGGAAGTGAACTTCATTGATGCTGTATGGTTCCACAACATTTTCAAATGTCTGTTTGAACAGGGTAAAGATTTCATCCGGATGAAGCTCTTTGTGTTTATGGTCGGAAACCGCCTTTGTGGCATATCCCATTGCCTCGCGCATCTTCGGCGGCAGGTTAAGACCAAATTTCGTCTCAAGAATATATCCGACACCGCCCTTGCCGGACTGGCTGTTGATACGGATCACATCTGCGTCATAATTTCTGCCGACATCTGTCGGGTCAATCGGAAGATATGGTACGTTCCAGTGATCCGGATCTTTATCTTCTCTCCAGTGCATGCCTTTGGCAATTGCATCCTGATGGGAACCGGAAAATGCTGCAAATACAAGTGCTCCACTGTATGGGCTTCTTTCGTTGACTTGCATTCCTGTACACTCTTCGTATACTTCACAGATATGCGGCATATCGGAGAAATCAAGTTTCGGATCTACACCCTGGGAATACATATTCATGCCCAGTGTAACGATGTCTACATTACCTGTACGCTCACCGTTTCCAAATAAGGTACCTTCAATTCTGTCCGCACCTGCAAGTAAGCCCATCTCAGAGTCTGCCACACCGCATCCTCTGTCGTTGTGCGGATGAAGAGATACGATAACGTTCTCACGGTATTTCAGATTCTCACACATATATTCGATCTGGCTTGCGTATACATGCGGCATGGAATGCTGTACAGTTACAGGCAGGTTGATGATACATTTGTTGTCTGCTGTCGGCTGCCATACATCCAGAACTGCGTTGCAGACTTCCAGAGCATATTCCGGTTCTGTACCTGTAAAGCTCTCAGGACTGTATTCGAACTGGAAGTTACCTTCTGTCTCGGCCGCCAGTTTCTTTAATAATGCAGCTCCGTCTACTGCAATCTTCAGAATCTCTTCTTTGGATTTCTTAAATACCTGTTCTCTCTGTGCTACAGAGGTGGAGTTGTATACATGTACGATTGCTTTCGGCGCACCTTTGACAGCCTCGAAAGTCTTACGAATAATATGCTCTCTTGCCTGAGTCAGTACCTGAATCGTTACATCCTGCGGGATCAGGTTCTGTTCGATCAGAGTACGCAGGAATTCATATTCTGTTTCAGAAGCAGCCGGGAAACCTACCTCGATCTCTTTAAAACCGATTTTTACAAGAAGTTTAAAAAATTCAATCTTCTGCTCCAGACTCATTGGGATTACCAGTGCCTGGTTGCCGTCACGAAGGTCTACAGAACACCAGATCGGTGCTTTGTCTACATATTCTTTCTCTGCCCATTTCATGCATTTGACCGGTGGCATGAAATACTGTCTCTGATACTTGCTTGGATTCATCATTTTCTCTTCCTCCATATGTATAATGTATAATTAATATTGTGTTAGTCTCGCGGGCTATTGTCATGTCATCTCAGTCTTTTCTTTCCGTGCCGGACAGGAAGCAGAAAAAGAATCCTGCCTGACTGAAAAAACAGCATAAAAAAATCTTCCATCCCCGCAGACTTATCTGCAAGAGACGAAAGATACTATTATCTTACGCGGTACCACTCTTATTTATGAACAATGTCATACACTCACGGGATACGGAATGAACTGTCATCCTTATATCCTCTCCATATAACGGTGGACACCGTCTGCACCTACTCTTAAAAATTTCAGGCAGCTGCTCAAAGGCGAGTTCCACAAATTCCTTCTACTGCTTCTCAGCTCCCAGCAGCTCTCTGTGCTCCGGTCCGTGTGTACTATTCCTTATCAATGCATTTTTCTTATATTTTTTCCAAAAAGATATTAACATATATCGGAATCATTCGTCAAGTGTTAATTTATGGCTTCCCGGGGAGTCATCCCCCCGGAAGTTTTTTTAATAGATATAGATTTTAAATGTTTTTACAGAAAAACAGTTGAAATCATGAGCATGATTTGTTATACTCATATTCGTTGCGGGGTATGGCGTAGCTTGGTAGCGCGCACGGCTGGGGGCCGTGAGGTCGCAGGTTCAAATCCTGTTGCCCCGATTAAATGCAGTAAAGGTCAAGAGTTTCCGAGTTTCAGGAAGCTCTTTTTTTATGCCTTTTCCGGGTTACATTCAGTTACACATCTGGTTATAACCAGAGTCAGTGACTTTATACGCCTCAAAAAGAGCTGATATTTCTTCGAAAAATCACAGTAAAATCACAGTATTATCGGAAACAGCGAAAACAGCAGCATTACAGCTTATGTATAAACAGCCCGCTTCTCAGCTTCGGTTCAAACCAGGTGGACTTCGGAGGCATCAGTTTGCTTTCGTCTGCGATCTTCATCAGATCTTCCATGGATGTCGGATACATGACAAACGCAACTCCGCCGGTTTCATCTGCCAGTTTCGCCAGTTCTGCTGCCTTATGATTTCCTCCCACAAAGGAAATCCTCTGGTCTGTACGCGGGTCCTCGATTCCAAGGATCGGACTGAGAACTTTTTCCTGAAGAATTGATACATCAAGCTGACCGACCACATCTTTTTTCTCATAGACATCCGGCCATGCTTTCAGGTGATACCACTGCCCGTCCACATACATTCCCATACAGTGTTTCTCCACCGGTTTACACGGGAATCCCGGCATGAGCATCAGCTCAAAATGGAACTTCATCGCAGCAAGAAATGCTTTCACGGTCAGTCCATTCAGATCCCTGACTACTCTGTTATAAGGAAGAATACAAAGCTGGTCATACGGAAATACAACAGATAAGAAATAGTTAAACTCCTCTTCCCCTGTATACCCCGGATTCTGCTCTCTTCTCTTTAATCCCACTTTTACAGCAGAAGCCGCACGGTGATGTCCGTCTGCAATATAAAGAGAATCAATTCCCGCAAATTCTTCCTTCACGGAGGAAATCACAGCCGGCTCGTCGATCACCCATACCCTGTGCGTGATCTCATCTTCTTCTGTAAAATCATAAACTGCTTTATGAGAAGTTTTCCATTCATTCATCAGTTTCAGCAGGTTCTCCGGGTATCTGCATGCAAGAAAAATCGGACCTGTGTTCGCATTACAGGAATCCACATGATGAATCCTGTCCTGTTCTTTATCTTCTCTGGTCAGCTCATGTTTCTTTACCACACCGTTTCTGTAATCATCTATGGAAGCACAGCCTACAATCCCTGTCTGCGTTTTTCCTTTTCTTACAAGTTCATAAATATAATAGCAGGATGTTTTATCCTGTACCAGAATTCCTTTCTTTTCCATTTCCATAAGATTTTCTCTGGCTTTTTCGTAGACCCGTTCATCATAAAGATCAATCCCCGGCTCCAGATCCATCTCCGGTCTGTCTACATGAAGAAAAGAAAAAGGGTTCTCATCTCCGATCTTCTTTGCTTCTTCCCTGTTCACCACATCATATGGAAGCGCAGCCACATCTGCTGCTTTTTCCTGTATCGGGCGCAATGCCTGAAACGTGCGAAATACTGCCATATCATTTTTCTCCTCTCTTGAACTTTGCCTCTGGCACCTCTGTTTTTACCTATTATAAAAGGGGCACGCTATTTATAATTTTACCACATCTGAGCCCTGATATCAATGTACATATTAACGTACCTAACTTTTTTTTGAAAAACCTAAAAAATTTTGTATATTTCTATTGCAAAATCCAAAATTTATGGTATGATAGTTTTAGAAACAAACAGGAAATCAAAAAACCAAAAGAAAATTTAGGGAGGTCATTTTATGACAGAAGGATTAAAATGGACAGTAAATGAAGTTCCGAAATCAGATGACAAACATCTGGAACTGATGTCCGAAGAAAACGTTAAGAAAGCAAACGAGTTTCATAAAAGTTTCCCACAGTACAGTGTGACTCCTCTTCAGAATCTTTCTTCTCTTGCAAAATATCTCGGAGTTAAGAATATTTTCTGTAAAGACGAATCCTACCGTTTTGGGTTAAATGCTTTCAAAGTACTTGGAGGTTCCTACGCAATGGGACGCTATATCGCTCAGGAACTTGGACGCGATATCAGCGAACTGCCATACAATGTTCTCTCATCTGATAAATTAAGAGAAGAATTCGGACAGGCAACTTTCTTCACCGCTACAGACGGTAACCACGGACGTGGCGTTGCATGGGCTGCCAAACGTCTTGGACAGAAAGCAGTCGTAAGAATGCCAAAAGGAACAACCAGGACCCGTTTTGACAATATCGCAAAAGAAGGCGCTACTGTTACGATCGAAGAAGTAAACTACGACGATTGTGTAAGAATGGCTGCCGCTGAAGCTGCAAAAACAGAACACGGCATCATCGTTCAGGATACCGCATGGGACGGATATGAAGAGATTCCATCCTGGATCATGCAGGGATACGGAACACTGGTTCTCGAAGCTGATGAACAGTTAAAAGAAATGGGTGTTGAACGTCCGACACACGTATTCGTTCAGGCAGGCGTTGGTTCTCTGGCAGGTGCCGTTGTCGGTTACTTTGCTCATAAATATAAAGATAACCCGCCGGTTATGGCTGTCTGTGAAGCAAGTGCTGCTGACTGTCTGTACCGTTCCGCTGTTGCAAAGACAGGTAATCTGGTAAATGTTACCGGAGATCTTCAGACAATCATGGCTGGTCTTGCATGCGGCGAAGGAAATACCATCGGATGGGATATCCTGAAAAACCATGTAGATGTATTTGCATCCTGTCCGGACTGGATGAGTGCAAAAGCAACCCGTATCTACGCAAACCCGCTGGAAAATGATCCACATATCGTTTCCGGTGAATCCGGTTCCGTTCCGCTTGGTCTGTGCTACACTGCTCTTCATGACGAAGACGCAAAAGACTTAAAGGAAGCTCTGAAACTGGACGAAAACTCCGTAGTGCTTGTTATTTCTACAGAAGGTGACACTGATCCTGTTCGTTACCGCGAGATCGTATGGGACGGATTATACGGAACAGACGAATCTTTAAGTAAATAATCGCAGATACCGGTAACTGCTGTAGATGATTTCTAAAGAAGTTACAACTTTTACAGCCAGACACCTGCATACTGCGAAACTCATCACTTTGAAACTTATTAAATATTTTTATATACATATTGGGAGGATAAAAAAATGGATTACGCAAAAATCAACGAAGCTGCAATGGGTTATAAAGATGATATGACCAGATTCCTTCGCGACCTGGTTCGCATTCCTGGCGAGAGCTGTGGAGAAAAAGGACATATCATGAGAATCAAAGAGGAAATGGAAAAAGTCGGATTCAACAAAGTTGAGATCGACCCAATGGGAAATATCCTCGGATACATGGGAACAGGCAAAACTCTGATCGGTTTTGACGCTCATATTGATACTGTAGGTATCGGTAATATCAAAAACTGGGAATTCGATCCATATGAAGGTTTCGAATCTGACGAAGAAATCGGCGGACGTGGAACATCAGACCAGATGGGTGGTATCGTTTCTGCTGTATACGGCGCTAAGATCATGAAAGACCTTGGTCTTTTAAATGATAAATATCAGGTACTCGTAACAGGTACTGTACAGGAAGAAGACTGTGACGGTCTCTGCTGGCAGTACATCATCCATGAAGATGGTGTTCGTCCTGAATTCGTTGTTTCCACAGAGCCAACAGACGGTGGTATCTACAGAGGACAGCGTGGACGTATGGAAATCCGCGTAGATGTAAAAGGTGTTTCCTGCCATGGTTCTGCTCCGGAACGTGGTGACAACGCTATTTACAAAATGGCTGATATTCTCCAGGACATCCGTGCATTAAATGAAAACGATGCAGCCGATACTACAGAGATCAAAGGTCTTGTAAAAATGCTCGATGAAAAATACAATCCGGAATGGGAAGAAGCTCGTTTCCTTGGACGTGGTACCGTTACTACTTCCGAAATCTTCTTCACATCTCCAAGCCGCTGTGCAGTAGCTGACTCCTGCTCCGTTTCTCTTGACCGTCGTATGACAGCAGGCGAAACATGGGAAAGCTGCCTGGATGAGATCCGTGCTCTTCCGGCTGTTAAGAAATATGGCGATGACGTAACTGTATCCATGTATGAATACAACCGTCCATCCTACACAGACCTTGTATATCCGATCGAGTGCTACTTCCCGACATGGGTAATCCCGAAAGATCACAAAGTAACACAGGCTCTTGAAGAAGCATACAAAGGACTGTACGGCGAAGAACGTCTTGGAAACGCTGAGACTGAAGAGATGAGAAAAGCACGTCCTCTGACAGATAAATGGACATTCTCTACCAACGGTGTAACAATCATGGGACGTAACAGCATTCCTTGTATCGGATTCGGACCTGGTGCAGAAGCACAGGCTCATGCTCCGAACGAAAAAACATGGAAAATTGACCTTGTAAGATGCGCTGCTGTATACGCTGCTCTTCCAACTGCATACTGCAAATAATTTCATCAGTAAATTTTAAAATTAATTTTTAGGCGACGGATCCTCGGGATCCCAAAGGCTTAATATGTGTCCAGACAGAATCCCTGCTCTTTACGGGCAGGGATACAGATAAAAGTAACACTTCATTACATTTTCAGACATCTTTACATATGGTGCTGAATACAGCATGACAACATCAATATTTTATTTCATATCAGGAAAGGATAAGCTATCAAACGCATAGCAGGTATTTATTTTATGAAAACATTACAGGATTACATTGATAAATTAAACAGCTTAAACTTCAAAGAAATGTACAACAACGACTTCTTCTGGACATGGGACAAAACAGATGAAGAACTGGAAGCTGTTTTCACAGTTGCTGATGCTCTCCGTTTCATGAGAGAGAACAACATCTCCACAAAAGTATTCGAGAGTGGTCTTGGAATCTCTATCTTCCGTGACAACTCCACACGTACACGTTTCTCCTTCGCTTCCGCATGTAACCTTCTTGGTCTGGAAGTACAGGATCTTGATGAAAAGAAATCTCAGATCGCTCATGGTGAAACTGTTCGTGAAACAGCAAACATGGTATCTTTCATGGCTGATGTAATCGGTATCCGTGATGATATGTATATCGGAAAAGGACATGCTTACCAGAAAGAATTCATGGAAGCTGTTACAGAAGGAAACAAAGATGGTATCCTCGAGCAGAGACCTACTCTTGTAAACCTTCAGTGCGACGTTGACCACCCAACACAGTGTATGGCAGATATGCTCCACATCATCCATGAATTCGGCGGTGTTGAGAATCTGAAAGGCAAAAAGATCGCCATGACATGGGCTTACTCTCCATCTTACGGTAAACCACTCTCCGTTCCGCAGGGTGTTATCGGTCTGATGACACGTTTCGGTATGGACGTTGTTCTTGCTCATCCGGAAGGATACGATGTAATGCCGGAAGTTGAAGAAATTGCCAAGAAAAATGCAGCAGCTAACGGCGGTTCCTTTACAAAGACAAATGATATGGCTGAAGCTTTCAAAGACGCTGATATCGTATATCCAAAGAGCTGGGCTCCATTTGCAGCTATGGAAAAACGTACAAACCTTTACGCAGAAGGCGACTTCGACGGAATCGATAAATTAGAGAAAGAACTTCTTGCACAGAATGCACAGCACAAAGACTGGGCTTGTACAGAAGAACTGATGAAAACAACAAAAGACGGAAAAGCTCTTTACCTGCACTGCCTGCCGGCTGATATCACAGGCGTAAGCTGTGAAACAGGTGAGGTTGACGCTTCTGTATTCGATCGTTACAGAATCCCGTTATACAAAGAAGCTAGCTTCAAACCATACATCATCGCTGCTATGATCATGCTTTCCAAATTTGAGAAACCACAGGATATCCTGAAGAAACTTGAAGTAAAAGCAGCTCCAAGAATCATGAAATAATTTTTAAACACTTATTACTATATTGTATAGCAGGCAGGGCTGTCGCAGAAAGCACACAATGTTTATTGCGGCGGCCCTCTTTGCCCTTAAATCAGGAGGTTTTTACAAATGTTTACAAGAAAAAGAATCGTTATTGCACTCGGCGGAAACGCTCTGGGAAACACTCTCCCGGAACAGATGGTAGCTGTAAAAACTACTGCCAAAGCATTATGTGATCTGATCGAAGAAGGTCATCAGGTTGTTGTTGTACATGGAAACGGACCACAGGTCGGTATGATCAACAATGCCATGTCTGCTCTCTCCAGAGAAGACGAAAACCAGCCGAACACTCCTCTCTCCGTCTGTGTTGCCATGAGCCAGGCATATATCGGATATGACCTGCAGAATGCTTTACGAGAGGAACTTCGTATCCGTGGATTTGTCCGTACACCTGTTGTCACAGTTGTCACACAGGTGCGTGTAGACCCGAATGATCCTGCTTTCGAAAACCCGTCCAAACCAATCGGAAAATTCCTTACCAAAGAAGAAGCAGACCATCAGGCTCAGGCTTACGGACATATCATGAAAGAAGACGCCGGACGTGGTTACCGCCGTGTCGTTGCATCTCCAAAACCTGTTGAGATCGTGGAACAGGATGCGATCAACAGCCTGGTAGATGCAAATAAAATTGTTATCTGCTGCGGAGGCGGCGGAATTCCTGTAGTTCTTAACGGTCATCATCTCAAAGGCGCATCAGCCGTTATTGATAAGGACTTTGCGAGCTGTCTTCTGGCCAAAGAGCTGGATGCAGACATGCTGATCATCCTTACAGCAGTGGAAAAAGTAGCTGTAAACTTCGGCAAGGAAAACGAAGAATGGTTAGATGACCTGACTGTAGATGACGCTAAGAAATATATTGACGAGGGACAGTTTGCCCCTGGTTCCATGCTCCCGAAAGTTCAGGCTGCCGTTGATTTTGCAAGCTCCAAAGAGGGAAGAACTGCCATGATCACTTTACTGGAAAAAGCCAAAGACGGTATCCAGGGAAAAACAGGAACCAAAATCCATCTTTAATTTATCAGCAAATATTTTCAAAAAATATAAAAAGCCATCTTTCAAAAACCTTTTTTGAGAAAATAACAGCCGAAAACCAGGCTGAAAACTCAGAAAACTGAAATATCTGTCATATAGCGAACACTCATATTCCAAAAAAGTTCTGGCGACCTTGCACCAGAACTTTTTTTTACTGCTTATAATGCTTATAATTTATAATCAATATCCTTCAGCTCTCTCTCATCTGACACTTCAATGATCTGCGTATCTTCCGGATGTTTCATGATCACTTTCTTTCCGCCTCTGTCTCCCTCCAGTTTGGAGAGCTCTTCATAATACTTCTTTCGGAAAATACAGGGATTTCCCATTTTTCCCTGATAAGAAACACAGGCGATTCCTTTTTCACTGTTCTGAAATTCACGGATCAGCTCACAGATGGTTCTCCAGGAGAGCCATGGCTGATCAGATACCGTAAAAAGCTGCGCATCTGCATCTGTATTTGCATTCAGCCCAATCTTTATGGAAGATGAGATTCCCAGTTCCGGATGAGGATTAAACAGGACCTGTATCCCCTGTGCCTGTGCAGTTTTCGCAATTTCTTCGTACTGTGTCACGACTGTGATCTTCAGTTCTGTCAAATCTTCCTGCAAAGATTCTTTTGCTTTTCTCAGTTGTTCCAGTGCATGAAGATACATTGGCATCCCATCCACTTCATATAACAGTTTATTCCCACCAAAACGGCGGCTGTTTCCAGCCGCCAGCATGATCATTGCAATTTTCAATTGATTATTCCTCCCAAAGGCTTCCATATGCTGCTGTGGTATGCTTCTTTTCCAGTTCCTCTACAATATACTCCGCAGGTTCTTTCCCTGCAAGAACATCGGATTTATTCAGATAAACCCTGTAAATTCTCTCTTCCACATCTTTAAAAAGTCCGCAGATGGAAGTTGCAATTTTCACAATATCCTCTTCTGTGATCGGTGCATCCAGACTTTTCTTCAGAAACTCAGAGGTACGTTCCATACGGTATGCACTCTGGCTGATCGGCTGACCCAGACAGTCCAGACCGATCACACTGATCACAAGATCCGCACACGCGGGAATCACCGGTTCCCATTCTGCCGGAACTTTTACAGGATGATGTTTCGCTCCATCCGCTTCCACAAGCATCACATCACACAACTCTTTCAATTCTTCCAGTTTTTCATCTGGAAGAGCTGCATATTTGCCTGTTTCTTCTTCGTATTCTGCTGCGATCACATATCCTTCCCTTTCCAGGGTTTCTTTTACTCCGCAGGCATCTCCGCCCCGCACAAAGGGCAGTTCTGATTCTCCTGCCATATGAGTCGTTGTGGTGATGATCACTTTTTTCCCTCTGGCAAGAAGCTCATCTGTCAGCCGGAAGATCAGGCTTGTCTTGCCGCCTCCTCCGACCACTGCGATCACCGGATATTTCTCATACTCAATCTGCAGCAGTTCCAGAAAATCTATCTGGTGCTTCATATGGCATCACTCCTTCTGAAAGCAGAATTTCCACGACACTTCCCGCAATACAGCGGGCTTTGTCGGATATGGTAAAACAGTTTTTCTTCTGTTCTTTACGTGGATCGATATCCGCGATCTTCATTCCTTTCGGAACTGTAAAGCCATCACGGATAATTCCCCTGAGAACACCTGTCAGGGAGGCTCTGACCGGCGTATCTCCGATCCATGCCAGAACCTGATCTTTCTCTACAATATCTGCAATTCTGGAAAGACAGTGGATTTCTCCACCCGCAGGAGCATGGATTACGCGTTCTTTTCCATATCCTGCGATCACCCCCGGCACTCCCGTGTTCGGGATTGCATGACCTTCTGAAATCACTCTTCCAAGATTATGTCCACGCATGGTTTCCACAACATAATCCACGTCCTCTCCTGCTACAAATCCCGGTCCAAGAGCGATGGTCAGGTCTGCCATATCCCTTGTTGTTCCAAGATTGCGCTTTGCAAGGATCGCATCTACCAGAGCTTTGGGTCTGTATTTCTTCAGAATCTCTCCTGCTGTATCCACCATAAGAGGAATCTGTCCTGCGCTCCACACTGCTTCACATTCCTGTACAGTGCTGACCTTTCTGCAGAGCACACCTTCCACAGAAGACTGCCCGTCATAGACCGCTTCACAGAAAGACACCATCCTTCTGATCGCAGTTGGTCTGTCACATTCAAGTACCAGCAGGCGGTATCCGCAGCGGTACAGTCTGTGGATCGTACCGCTGGCAAGATCACCGCCTCCTCTTACTATCACAACATTCTTTAATTCATTTCCGGTTTTTTCTACATTGGTCATTTTTTCTGTCTTTCCTCTTATGCTTTATCCTGTTACTTCAGTTTGTTTCACAAATTGCTTATAAGTTGCTCTGCTGGTTAATCTACAGCCTTTTCGGCGTTCTCATCCATTACTTTCTCTACTGCATTGACAATATTCTCATATCCGGTACAGCGGCAGAGATTTCCCGCCATATGCTTACGGATGGCATCTCTTGAGAGCTTTTCCCCGCGTTCCAGCAATACGGTTGCTGACATGATAAATCCCGGGGTACAGAAACCGCACTGCACGGCTCCTTCCTCAATAAATGCTTCCTGAATCCTGGTAAGTTCTCCGTTCTTCTCCAGCCCTTCCAGAGTGCGGATATTCTTTCCTTCCGCCCAGACTGCCAGATAAATGCAGGAATCTATGGTTTCGCCGTCTATAATAACGGTACATGCCCCACACTCTCCTACTTCACAGCCTTTCTTCACAGAAGTAAGTCCCAGACGGTTACGCAGCATATCAAGCAGCGATTCCCTTACATCTACATATTCTTCTACTTCTTTTCCGTTTACTGTACAACATACAAGCTGCATCTGCTTTTTCATGCGTTGTCACCTCCTGCAAGTTCAATGGTACGTCTCAGTGCCCTGGATGCGATTTCTCCGCCGATCTGCAAACGGAATGCTTTAGATGCTCTCCAGGAATCACGGGGATTAATCTCCTCACGTACAAGCTGTGCAGCCTTCTCATAAAGGCTTTCATCAAGTTTTGCTCCCTTTAACGCCTCTTCCGTTTTCACACAGCGATACGGAACCGGAGCCGCAACTCCAAAAGTGATGCGCACATCTTCCAGAACTCCGGCCGCCAGATCAGCCTTGCTTACCACACTGCAACTGATCGTCGCAATGTCCATGGCATTTCGCATGGAATATTTAATGTAATGTCCGTGATATCCCTGATAATCTTTCGCAGGAATGATCACATAAGTCAGAACCTCTCCCTGCTTCAGATCCACACGTCCGGGTCCCAGATAAAAATCTTTGACAGGGACAAGGCGTCCCTCTTTTCCATCTTCCAGACGAAGCATGGCATTCAGGGAAAAGACCGATGCCGCACTGTCTGCGCTGACTGCACCATTACAGATATTTCCGCCGATGGTGCCAATATTTCTGACCTGCGGTCCGCCAACCTGGTCGACTGCCTCTCCCAGCACCGGAATATGCTTTTTAATAATCTCATCATTGGTAATATGTGAAAAAACAGTACCCGCGCCAATATAAATGTCACCGTTGTCTGCCATCTTCACACCCTTGATCTCTTCAATCCCGTGGATGCTTACCAGAGAGGTACCGGCAAATTTGCCCTCTCTGATTTTGATCAGAACATCGCTTCCGCCGGAAATGATCCTTGCACCCGGATGTTCATTCAGGAGTCTCACTGCCTCCTCTACACTCTCTGCCTCATAATACTTCTCAATATCGTACATAAAATCCCCCTCCTTTTAAATAAGACCGGCTTTCATAAAGCCATCGATCAATCTCTGTGGTGTCAGAGGATTTTCGTTAAATGCGACACCCGTTGCATGTAAAACTGCATTACGGACGGCAGGTGCTCCCGGAATTGCCGGAGGTTCACCCAGAGCTTTGTTTCCAAAAGGTCCTACCGGATCATCCAGTTCTACAAAATCCGCTTTGATATCCGGAGTATCCATCATGGTCATCAGTTTATAGTCAAGCAGAGTTCCGTTTAAAGGTCTGCCTGTCTTTTCATCCAGAAGAAGCTGCTCAGAAACACCATATCCCATTCCCATGGACATACCGCCATGTACCTGCATTTCGGCAAGTTTCGGATTGATCAGTTTTCCGCTGTCATGTACATTGATGATATGCAGGATCTTAATCTTGCCAAGCTCGATGTCCACTTCTACTTCTGCGAAACAGCATCCTGTAGCAATGGTATTCTTCCTCACCTGTTCCGAAACTTCGGCTGTAAGTACAGATGAATTTGTGAGACTATAATAACTCTCCAGCGCAAGATTTGCAAGAGACATTGCCTGATCTTCCCCTGCCATAATCCAGCCATGATCGAGACTCAGTTCTCTTGTCTCTTCCGGCATTAACTGTCTGGCATAAGCCAGGATCTTTTCTTTCAGCAGATTTGCACAGTCTTTTACCACGGTTCCTGTGACAAAGGACTGACGGGAAGCATAGGCACCTGTATCAAACGGTGTCACATCCGTATCCTGCACAGACTGAATATGGATCTCACTGATATCCATGTTTAAAACTTCCGCTGTCATCTGGGAAAATGCAGTGTCTGCTCCCTGACCGATTTCTGTCGCTCCAAGCATCAGACCTACGCTTCCATCCTGATTCAGCGTCATTCTCGCACCTGCGATCTCCAGGGAAATCGGCCATACACCAGTCTTATAGGAGAACAGTGACATTCCCACACCTCTGCGGATCTTTCCGGTCTGGTGCGCATATTCTTTTCGTTTCTCATCCCAGTGGATATAGGCAGCACCTTTTTCCAGACATTCAAAAATTCCATTGGTGTTCGCAGCGATCGGTTTCAGGTAAGCATCCTCATAATATCCATGGATCAGATTCTTTTTCCTGAATTCCAGCGGATCCATCCCGATTTCTTTCGCAATATCATCCATGAAGCACTCAATACCGAAGCATACCTGCGGGATTCCATATCCTCTCATTGCACCGCCTACCGGTGTATTGGTATAAACTGTATAAGCCTTTCCACGGATATTCGGGCAGGCATACTGCAGTCTCCAGGAAGTCAGTCCGTTGGCTGCAATGGCATGTCCGTGAGAAGCATAAGCTCCCTGATTGGAGATTGCCACCATATCTTTTGCAAGAAGGTATCCGTCTTTGTCCACGCCTGCTGTCAGATCATATTCGATGGAATGACGGGTTCTGGTATTGCAGAAAGTCTCTTCTCTGCTCACATCCAGTTTCACCGGTCTGCCGCCCACCTGCATGGTCAGAAATGCATTTAACGGCTCATACAGCACGTCCTGTTTGTTTCCGAAACCACCGCCGATATAAGGCTTGATGACTCTGATCTTTGCCCACGGAACTCCCAGTGCCTGACCGATCACACGGCGGACAATATGCGGAATCTGTGTGGAACTCACAACTACGATCCTGCCATTTTCCATATAGGCATAAGAAATCGGATTTTCGATATGACAATGCTGTACAATAGGAGTCTTGTAGCTGCGTTTTACTACAGTTGCAGACTGCTCCAGACCTCTGTCCACATCCCCGATAGAATAATTGGAGCTTACAAGGATATTGTCTTTCTTCTCCTCATGAACCGGCGGGTTGGTTCCCAGCATGGATTTACGGGGATGGATTTCCACCGGATATTCTTCATACTCCACTTCAATTAATTTCACTGCTCTCTGTGCTGTAATTTCGTCCTCTGCCACTACCGCCGCAATGTCATCTCCGTAATAACGGACTCTGCCTGTAAGAATATTTCGGTCCGCAACATCCTGATGAGCAGTCTCTACAGACCAGGGATGTCCTGGTGTAGGATAACAATGATTCGGTACGTCTTTAAAAGTCACTACTTTTACTACGCCGTCCAGAGCCTCTGCTTTACTGGTATCAATTGATTTTACGATACCATTACCGATCTTTGCATGACAGACTTTTGCGATCAGACAGTTGGCAGGAGCCATATCATCTGTGAATTTCGCACGTCCTGTTACCTTGTCATAGGCATCTACTCTCGGAACACTCTTTCCAATCATGTTTTCACCTTCTCTGTTCTATTTTATTTTTCAGTATTTCCTGCAAATGGTACATTCTGAAATACCTTAAAGAATATCTGAAATTTCTGCCGCTTCCCCATAAGCGGACAGCCTTTGCCGTCACCCCATCCATAACGAAAAATTCTGCCGTATCCTTCTTTCAGACATTCTCTAAAATATAGAAAAAGCCGGACTCACCCCCAAGGTATTCTTCTGTTCCCCTCAGGACTGATGTCCGGCTCCGAACCATGCTTTTCTCTTTCGCCCGTTTTCAGACATCAGGCGAACTCATTTTTTAATTGCATAATTTGTTGCTTGTTCTGTTGTTTTAGTATAGCATATTGCGCATTAAATTTCAATCTGTTACAAATATTTTGTTATTTTTATTTCCAAAAGAGAAACTATCTGATTACTGTTCACCCCGTACCCGGTAACACTATCTGACAGCGGTAAAGATTCCTCTCAGGTCATGGATTGCATGGCGTGGACATTTCACAGCACACATTCCGCAGCTTAAACACATGGACTCTTCAATCACTGCGCAGTTGTCGATCACTCTGATCGCACTTGCCGTACAGGTTTTCTCACAGATTCCGCAGCCGATACAACTGACTTCACACTGTTTCTTTGCTTCTGCGCCTTTTTTCTTATTGGAGCATTTTACTACAATGTAGTTGGCACATTCGTGAACATGGATCACCTTCTGCGGGCAGACTTTTGCGCAGGCTCCGCAGCCGATACATTTCTCTTCATCTACTTCTGCTACCCCATATTCATTGATGGAAATGGCTCCGAACTTACATTTATCTACACAGGCTCCACAGCCGATACAGCCATCTGCACATCCTGCTTCCCCCTCAGACGATCTGCATCCCCCATTACATGCCACAACCGCTGATCTGTATGGAAATTTCTTCTTTACTGCCATATTCAGCACTTCCTTTCATATGGTGTTCCAGTCAGAGGCAGACTGTACCGTCTCTCGCCATCCCGTCTGAAATACGCATCTGCAATCGCCGGTGCTGTCGGAATAGAAGTGATCTCTCCAATCCCGATCGCTCCGCAGGCTACATTTAATCCCGGTTTATCGATCACGATCGCATCGATCTTTGGAATCTCATGCGCACGGAACAGACCCAGAGAACCATATTTCTCAATCGGTTTACAGTTCTCATCAATCGGATACTTTTCTCTCAGGGCAAATCCCATGGACATTACCACACCGCCCTCGATCTGTCCCTCACATGACAATGGATTGACAGCCTTTCCTACATCATGAGCTGCAACCAGCTCCTCAACTTTGCCTGTTTTTTTATCCAGAATGCATACCTGTGTCGCATAGCCGTAAGCCACATGGGAAACAGGATTCGGTACATTGGCACCAAGAGGATCTGTCTTTGCAAGATATTCCGCATAATAAACCTTACCGATCACATCATCAACCGTCTTACCTGACCTGCGGTCTTCCATGATCTTATCGCAGGCTCTGCGGCAGGCTTCTCCTGTTACCAGAGTCTGTCTGGAACCGGAAGTGGTACCTGAATCCGGTGAAAACCAGGTATTACTTCTCTCATACACAATATCTTCATGTTTCAGATCTGTGTTGGTCACTACCATCTGTGTCAGAACAGTGCCAAGTCCCTGGCCGATACAGGAAGCACCGGAATAGATATGAAGCTTTCTGTCCTCCTCAAACACAAGTTTCACACGGCCTGTATCCGGGATACCGACACCAACACCGGCATTTTTCATGGCACATCCGATTCCGACCGGTTTTCCTTCTTCCAGAGCGGCATTATATTTATCCTTTACTGCCTCCAGCGTCTCGACAAGACCTGTGGAATTATCTACGATCTGACCATTTGGAAGTGTCTCACCCGGGCGGATCGCATTGCGGTAACGGATTTCCCACGGTGTGATCCCCACTTCATCAGCCATCATATTCAACAGTGTCTCGGTTGCAAAGCAGGTCTGCGTAACACCGAATCCACGGAACGCTCCTGCCGGCGGATTGTTGGTGTAATAAGCAGTTCCTTCGATCTCAAAATTCTCATAATGATACGGGCCTGCCGCATGTGTGCAGGCACGTTCCAGCACCGGACCTCCAAGAGAGGCAAATGCACCGGTATCTGATGCCACCTTTGCTTTTACTCCCATGATATTACCGTTCTCATCACAGCCCATGGTCATATCCATATAAAACGGATGACGCTTCGGATGAACCAGCAGGGACTCTGCTCTGGAAAGTTTCATCTTGACCGGTTTCTTTGTCGCATAGGTGAGCAGTGCAGCCAGATGCTGTACCGTCATATCTTCTTTTCCGCCGAATCCGCCGCCAACAAGCGCATTCTGTACCTTTACCTTATCCGTTCCAAGTAACAGGGAGCACTCATGTAAGGTCTGGTGTGCGGACTGGTCTGTGGAATATACAAAAATATCTCCGTCCTCATCATACAAAGCCACCGCACTCTCAGGCTCAAGGAAAGCATGTTCTGTCCATGGAGTCTCGAAATGATGACTGATCACATATTTCGAATTGCGGATCGCTTCATCCGCATTTCCTCTGCTGATATGTTTATGCGCACAGATATTATTTTCTTCTTCATCAAATACCTTCGGAGCGCCTTCTGCTGCCGCTTCCTCTATGGTATGCACATGAGGCAGAACCTCATATTTCACCTTGATCAGCTTCTTTGCTTTCTCCGCTGTTTCTCTGTCCTTCGCAGCTACAACAGCAATGGCATCACCCAGATAGTGTGTCAGTCCGCCCACCGGGATCAACGTATACTGGTCATGTTTCAGATGTCCGATCTTATTCTCACCCGGAATATCCTCTGCAGTTAATACTGCCTCCACTCCCGGAAGTGCTTTCGCTGCTGCCGTATCGATCTCCAGGACACGGGCACGCGGATATTTACTTCTGAGTGCCGCCCCATACAGCATTCCGTCAAAGTAAAAATCATCCGGATATTTACCGGTTCCCAGTACCTTTTCTTCCACATCGATCCTGGATACACGATGGCCCAGATTCCAGTCCGGATCCAGATCATCCGGGATCACACCTTCCCTTAACACCTGCGCAGCCAGCCGGACTGCTGCGATGATCTTTACATATCCCGTGCAGCGGCAGTAATTGTTGCGCAGTGCATATTTGATTTCATCCTCTGTCGGCTCTTTGTTTACATCCAGAAGAGCTTTTGTACACATTACCATACCCGGAATACAGAAACCACACTGTACAGCCCCTGCTTTTCCATAAGCATATGTATAAACTTCCTGCTCCCATTCAGTCAGTCCTTCTACTGTGATCACTGTCTTTCCATCCAGTAAATCTGTATCCGGGACACATGCCTTGCATGTCTTTCCATCAATAATAACTGTACAGGCTCCGCAGGCTCCCTCACTGCAGCCGTCCTTTACAGATGTCAGATGAAGTTCATCCCTTAAAAAACGCAGCAGTTTCTGATTTCTGGCCGGTTCGACCTTTTGTCCATTGACTGTAAATACTGCCATATTGGACTCTCCTTTCTTTTACGCATGTCTGCCTGTTGGGGCAGTCAGCCGGAGTCTTCCTCCTGTCAATTTCTGTCTGCCTGTGATACCGCATAAATCTGCTGATTTTTATTTTCCGTTCTTTCCCCCGCTTTACAGAACTTTCTCTGTGAAGATCAGCATAAATTCCATGCGGCCGCAATTCAGCCTGATATGCAACACTGTCCACAGCCTGTTTCTGCTGTGGACAGCGTTAAATCTTATATTTCTTTTTTGATTATTTCATGATCAGATAGCTGTAATCATCGATCACTGCACAGATCAGTCTGCGAAGACCTTCATACAGCTTATCATTTGCATCATCTGCCTTGCAGTCAGAAATCTGACCAAGGAGACGAACCTTGCACTCTTTTGTCTCTGGATTGATCACTGCAAATCCATCGTTTGTGCTGTCTGCCATATCTGCTTCAGAAGCAAATAATGTGAATTTATCTTTGTACGGTGCACTTGCATACGGACAGAAGCTCTTGCAGTTGCCACATTCGTTACACATGTAATCCACATGGATCACCTGGTTCATTGCCATTCCAGGAACTTTGATGGAGATGTTTGCTCTGTTCGGACATGCGTCTACACAGTTCTCACATACTTTATTACATGTCAGGCAGCGTTCGCTTTCGTTTGCAGCCTCTTTGCTCTCTTTGAGGATTGCTTTTTTCGCGTAGCAGTCTTCTTCTGTTCCAGGTACAGGCTGTCCTTTTACAATATCATGTCCAAGGATTGCTTTTACTGCAACCTGAGCATCACGGATTGCTTCTACGATCGTAGCAGCACCCTTAGCGCCGTCACCGGCAACATAAACGCCTTCTACACTTGTCTCCATTGTCTTGTCATTGATGCGGGCTTTTCCGCGCTCATTGACAGCAATGCCGTTTGTTTCATAGAACTCAGTCGGAACTTTCTCACCCACTGCAACGATCACTGTGTCAGCCGGAACTTCTTCTGTTTCGCCTGTTTCTGTTACGCTGGCACGTCCGGAAGCATCCATGTTTCCAAGTTCCATCTTCTTGCAGAGAAGTTTGCCGTTTTCCAGAGATACAGGGGAAAGGAGTTCTTTGAACTCTACACCCTCTTCCAGAACTTCCAGTAACTCGTCTTCTGCTGCAGGCATGTAACGTTTTGTTCTTCTGTATACCAGATAAACGTGTTCTACACCTTCTGTACGTTTCGCTGCTCTTGCTGTATCCATGGCAGTGTTACCGCCGCCGATTACAACTACATTCTTGCCAAGTGCAACTTTTCCGTCTGCTGCCTTGAAATCTCTTAAGAATTTCAGAGCATTGACTGTCTCACCTTTTTCAAGTTTCAGAGTACCCGGTTTGTTTGCACCTACTGCTACGATCACTGCATCATAACCCTGTGCTTTTAATTCCTGAACAGATGTGATCTCTGTACCAGTCTTGATCTCAACGCCCATCTTCTCGATGAAAGAAATATCCTTGTCGATTGCTTCATTGGAGATACGGAATCCCGGGATCACATAGCGGATCACACCGCCGGCTTTCTCTTCTTTCTCAAATACAGTTACGAAAGCGCCTGCTCTTGCAAGGAAGTATGCAGAAGCGATACCTGCAGGGCCTGCACCTACAACAGCTACTTTCTTACCGTCTGCTGTGCCTGCTTTGATCTCATTAATTACGGTATCATATCCGTTCTGAGCTGCGATGAGCTTGGTATTACGGATATTTACAGGTTCTTCATAGAAGTTACGTGTACATTTGTACATACAGTTGTGTGCACAGAGAGTACCTGTGATAAATGGAAGCGCATTCTTCTCAAGGATGACTCTTAATGCCTGTGCATAATCTCCGTCTCCTGCCAGTTTCACATAAGTTGTGATATCCTGGTGGATCGGACATCCTTCTTCACATGGAGCAAAGAAACAGTCAAGAAGCGGTACTTCGGAATCTGTTTTTCTCTTAGGAAGCGGTTTGATGCTCTTTACATGATGAGCGTCTTTCTTTGCATCCTCAGCTAACTGCTCAAGTGCAGCTACATCAATGCCTGTCCACTCTTTGGCACCATCAGCCATCACTTTCTCTGCCATCTGAGTGAATCTCTGGTATCCGCCCGGTTTCAGAAGTGTAGTTGCCACTGTTACAGGCCATACACCACATCCGACGATACGGTCGATATTATAGTAATCAGCACCGCCTGAATAAGCGATACGAAGTTTTCCGTCAAATTCTCTGGAAAGTTTTGCTGCCAGGGAAATGGATAATGGGAAAAGAGATTTTCCGGACATATACATTTCTTCGCTTGGAAGCTCATTTCTTGTAACGTCTACAGGGAATGTGTTGGTGATCTTCACACCAAATGCAAGGTTCAGTTCATCTGCAAGTGCCTGCAGTCTCTTGAACATCGGGATTGCATCTTCATACTGTAAGTCATCCTTGAAATGGAAATCACCGAACATCATGTAATCATATCCCATGTCATCCATGGTCTTTCTCGCGAATTCATATCCAAGAAGGGTTGGATTACATTTGATAAATGTATTCAGGTGTTTCTCTTTGAACAGATGATTTGCAATGCTCTCGATCTCGTTTGGAGGACATCCGTGGAGAGTAGAGATGGTTGCGGAGTTACAGATGTTGGACGGAATTGCTTCGATGTCTTCTTTTGTAACTTTCTCGAATCTGTCGATATTGTCTAACAGCCATTGTTTACATTCTTTGAAAATTTCTGTGTCTTTTGCTTCCATCATGCTGTTGATGAAAGTATCCACTTTTGGTTCTTTGATTCCTGCAAGGTCATATCCTACAGAAATATTGAACTGGAATCCGTCCTGTGTGCCAAGTCCGAATTCTTTTGCTATCACATGGAGAATAAACCATGCTTTGATATATTCACCCATTGCCTGAGGAACATAAAGCTCTGTAGACCATTCGCAGTTGTATCCTTCGTCCTCTGCAAGAATACACGGTCTGTTAATACAGGCTGCCAGCTCTGCACCATCCATCTTCTGAACTGTTTTCAGTTCGAAGAAACGTGCTCCTGCATAATAGGAAGCTACGATATTCTGTGTTAACTGTGTGTGCGGTCCTGCTGCAGGTCCGATCGGTGTCTCTAAATCTCTCTCAAAAATATTCAGCTTCTTGTCAGCGTCTGCCACATAAGCTCTGTGCTGTCCGAATACGGTTCCTTTTGTTTTCTTTTCTTCCAATACCCAGTTCATTAACTGTTCAAAGGGCATACAGGTCATGACTTCACTCATAATCCGATCCTCCATTATTTTATACGGTATGGTTTCTCCCCATCCGTTCTATTTTTTTATTTACGTTTATTTCAGCCAGGCAGAAAATTTATGGCTTTCTCTGCCTGGCCTGTCTTTACACTTTTTCTTCTTCTACCCGCCTTATCTTCTTACAGATCAGCCGTTAATGTCATCTGCAAGTTCTTTTGCAGCCTGACGGCAGTCTGCCATAACTTTCGCTTCGTCACATACAAGAACTTCACGGTCTTTCATCAGGACTTTACCGTTACATACAGTAGTCTGAACCATGCTTCCGTTTACACCAAACATCAGATGTCCGTTGATGTTGTTCTCGTTCATTGGTGTCAGCGGATCATAATCGATCACGATCACGTCTGCTGCTGCGCCTTCTTTCAGAACGCCAAGCTGTTTCTTGAAGTATCTGTTTGCGATCTTCGCATTTCCCTCGAAGAGCATCTGCGGAACCTCACCCCATGCAGCGTTCGGATCGCAGAGACTGTGTTTGTGAAGAACATTTGCAACTTTCCAGGATTCCATCATGTCATGAGTGTATCCGTCGGTGCCAAGACCTGTAAGGATTCCCTTCTGAACCATTCTCATGGTCGGAGGACATCCGCATGCATTACCCATGTTGGATTCCGGATTATGTACAACCATGGTATCTGTATCTTTGATCAGATCCATCTCATGTTCATTTACATAGATGCAGTGGCCGAGTAAAGTCTTCGGTCCAAGGATATTCCAGTCATGAAGACGGTCAACGATACGTTTGCCATGCTCTTTCAGGCACTGATGAAGATCATAGATACCTTCCGCTACGTGGATGTGATATCCAACGCCTTCCGGTTTCAGCTCATTGCACAGAGCCATTGTCTCATCAGAGATTGTGAAGGATGCATGCATACCCATCATTCCGGCGATCATGTCGCTGTCATCTGCAAGCGCATGTTTGATAAAATTCACGTTCTCCATTACAGATTCTCTTGATTTCTCCATACCATCACGGTCAGAAATCTCATAGCAGAGGCAGGTACGCACACCCAGATCCTTCGCTGCTTCTTCGATAGCATTGAGGGAACCTGTAATATGTCCAAAACTTGCATGATGGTCAAATACTGTTGTTACACCGTTCTTGATAGAATCAATGTAAGTCGCATATGCGGAAAGCTTTGTCTGCTCTAATGTCAGATGACGGTCAACTGTCCACCATAATCCATCCAGGATATCCAGAAATCCCTGTGGATTATATCCGTTAATGCTTAATCCTCGTGCGAAGGAGCTGTAGATATGCTCATGGGCATTAATAAATGCCGGCATGATAACCCCACCCTTCGCATCAATAAACTCAGCATCTGGATAAGCCTTCTTTACTTCTTCAGTTACCCCCACCATTACTATGGTGTTACCATCCATTGCTACAGCACCATTCTCTACGAATGCGTTGGATGCGTCCCGTGTGATCATTCTTCCATTACCAATTACCAGCATATAGTTCCTCCTTTTACTTGTTAAAAATTACCAATTCACTATTGCTTTTCACCTATTGTTTAGGAATTTTATATAAATAATGTATCATACTTCTCTGCATAATGCAAGTGAAATTACAAAATCTTTTTGGTTTTTCAAATTTTTTTTAGGTTTTATAGCATTAATTCGTCAAAGTTTTTTCGGTTTTGAAGAGAATTTTCCTCATTTATTCAGATATCTTGTCAAAAAGTTCCTTTATAAATTGTATGATGTAAAAAAAGAGAACAGGGCATCCACATACATAGGAACTACCCTGTTCTCTCTCATACCCGGATTTTTTATCTTCTCCGGTCTCTGCCATATTCTTTTTGATACCAGCTCTAACCTTATCCTTCCATAATGGAAGACACTGTCTTTAACTGCTTTCTTCCCTTCTGCCACATACGTTCATCCAGTTCCACCTCATAGCCGCCTCCATTTTTAACGTGCCACTCATAGAACGGTTTCCGGATGTCCGCATATTCTTCCATGATATTCATGATCGTACCGCCATGAACTACCAGCGCCGCCTCTGAAACATGATTCCGGATACATCCGGTCACTGCTCTGTCGAATCCCCGCAGATTCCTGCTCTTAAACGCTTCTCTGCTCTCTCCGCCCGGAAACGGCAGCGTGCCATTGCTGTCTATCCATGCCTGATACTTCGCATTCCCTTCCAGCTCTTTGTAATTTTTGTTTTCAAACTCACCAAAATCACATTCTGCCAGTTCCTCGATGATATGTACCGGTTTTCCCGGAAAAAGAATTTCTGCTGTCTGCACACATCGTTTCAGAGGGCTTACATAAATATCCTGCACCTCCGGATAATCCATCTTTTTCAGAAAGTCAGTGCCCTCCTGGCATAACGGCTCATCTGTCGTTCCGATATAGCGGGCAAGTTTATTTCCTTCCGTCTTTCCATGCCTGATCAGCCACAACTTAATCACCTTTGATCACCATTCCAATCCCGCAGGCTACCCGCGTTACCCTCTGACTGTAAGCTGCCAGCTTTGTGCACACACGTCCCACAGCCTCTCTGTATTTTCTGTCAAACGCATCCACAGGAACCACTCCATACCCGACTTCCTGAGAAACAATCACAAGTCCAGGATTCCCGTTTATCAGCCTCTCTGCCAGGTTCGAAACCTCTCTGTCCTCTTTTAATTCTCTGCGGATATAATCCTGAAAATTCAGCACTCCCTGCGCAGACATAAGTTCCGTCTCTGACACCGAAGCACCATCCACCCACTCCAGCTCCGGATATCTTTGTCTCGCATATGCTGTTTTTCCCTGATACGCACCGCCAATTATCATTTCCATCTCTTTTTCCTCTTAACTATACAGAATTTTTCAGAATTTTATAAAGCATTTTTCAGAACTGCCGTAAACGCAAAAAGCACCTCACGGGATACTGCCAGCGAACAGCAGCAGGCACAGTCACCTTACGATCAGATTAGAAACAACCGCAAGGAGCACTGCCATACCCACTTCACAGATGCACAGAAAAAATCCCGAAAGATCACCGGTTGTCCCGCCAAAATATTTCATGGCCATATGATGATAATATGCAAAGATCAACAGTGACCCAGCAAAAGCGGCAATTCCCCACACCGGCTGGATCCGGATCATTGCAGCAGCCAGAAGAATCAGATACACAACCAGAATATTTCTTGAAGTCATATCTGAAGAATTTCTGGAAAATTCTGCCACTGTACCGTCAGACTTCGCCTTCGGAAATGTGAGCACGCCAATTCCGGACAGACATCGGGAAACCATAAATCCCAGACTCAGGATTTCAATCGCTTTCATATTCTCAGAACCATACAATTGAGAGTATGCTCCGTACCATGTAACAAAATATACCGCAGCAGTGATCACCGCAAATGCTCCTGCATGAGAATCCTTCAGAATCTCCAGTCTTCGCTCTCTTTCCTGCCAGGAACTAAGCGCATCCGAAGTGTCCAGCAGCCCATCCACATGAATCCCGCCAGTCACAAATACAGGCATAAGAACCAACACTGCTGTCACAAATCCCGGCTGATATCCAAACCGCAGTCCCACATATGCCACTGCCATGGTCAGTGCCCCGATCACCGTTCCGATAAACGGAAAAAAGCAGAACATATACTTCATATTTTCCTTTGTCCAGTCCGCACGCGGCATGGGAATCTTGGAAAACATGGCAAATGCCACCTTAAAATTATTCCACAGAGATTTCATTTTTTCTTCCTCTTTTTCCTATAATTCATCACTCTCCGGTATCTGCACCGGATACAGCTTTACAGCTTACTTACTGCTGCTTCTCTCTTCTGCGCCCTTCTGCACCGACTTATGATACACCGGAATCCCATAGACTACTTCTGTCACTTCATCTGCTTTCTTCGCAATCTCCTGATTGATTTTTCCCAGATACTCCAGATAAGAATCCATCTCTCCGTCAAACACAACAGCATCTGAAAAAATCTCATTGGTCACGATCACCACATGGGCTGCCTGTTCCATCAGATTCTCAAGTCCCGAAAGAATCTCTTCCACAGTCCGCTCATGTGCTCCCTGTTCCTCAAACATCTCATTCGCTGCCAGATTCGACATACATTCCAGCAGTACCACGCGGTCCTTATCACTCTCAGGCAGACGTACTTTCTTAAGTCCCGTATAGCATTCCACAGTTTCAAAGCCTTTTCCTGCGCGCATCTTACGATGCCGTTCAATCCTTTTATGACTCTCCTCATCAAACGGATGCATCGTTGCTATGTAAATCCTCTTCGCCTCCCCAAAGGAAAGCACTCTGTCTTCCGCAAAAGCAGATTTCCCGCTTCCGCTTCCTCCAGTCACAAGTGTCAGCATACCTTATTCCCTCATACTGTGATTTCCTACTTCAGTTCCTCATACTGTTCTACATGAATCTCATCAAATGTGCTCATAGAACTATAAACCGCAGCCGCAAGGTCAAGGATCGGGAACAACGCCACCGCACCGGTACCTTCACCCAGGCACATATCTGCATGCAAAATCGCTTCTTTCTTCATATGCTCCAGGATCAGATGTGCAGCAGGCTCCTTAGACACATGAGAGGCAATGATATAATCCCCTGCTGCCGGACAGATTTCCATGGCGATCAGTGCCGCGACGCAGGAAATAAAACCATCCATCACAACCGGAATATGATACACTGCACCACCCAGGAACACTCCTGTCATTCCGGCAATATCCAGCCCTCCGACCTTCGCCAGAACATCAACCGCATCTTCCGGATCCGGCTGGTTCACCTCAATCGCCTTCCGGATCGCCGCAATCTTTCTCACAAGACCCTCACTCGTCAGTCCCGCTCCACGTCCGGTCATGGATTCCACAGACTGTTTCAGTAAAACAGAAGCCACTGCACTGCTGGTAGTCGTATTTCCGATTCCCATTTCCCCGGTTGCAAGAATCTGATATCCTTTCTCCTTAAGTTCCTCCACCATCGCAATTCCGGCTTCGATTCCTTTGACTGCCTGCTCCCTGGTCATGGCAGGACCCTTGGTCATATTCTTGGTACCATAGGCAACTTTATGATCCGTACGAACTTTTGTATCTGTCACCATTCCCATATCCACCGGAAAAATCTCCGCGTGATTCTGCCTGCACATCACACCGACAGAAGTATCATATCTCAGGAAATTCTCTGCCACGATCGCAGTAACCTCCTGACCGGTCTGGGTCACGCCCTCTTCCACAACACCATTATCCGCGCACATCGCAACCAGACCTCTCTTCGAAAGATCAATCTCCGCACTTCCCGTAATTCCCGCAATCTGAATCAGTAAAGTCTCCAGCTTTCCAAGAGAATGCAATGGTTTCGCAATACTGTCCCATCTCTTCTGTGCAATCTCCATCGCCGCCTGATCCAGCGGTCCAATCTTTCCAATCGCCTCTTCCAGTTTCATGAGTTTCTACCTCTTTTCTCAATTTATTTTTGTTACGGTTCACTCCGTTCTCAGTAACACGCTTCGCGATGCACAGAATTTATGCTAATCGCATAAATTCGCGCTGTATGTCTCGGGATTTTGATTTTCTTAATTTTTCTTTTTACTTTGTCCCTCTCCTGCACCATGTTCCTTTTTTTGCATTTCCATTCCTTATTCTGCATTCTTCTTCCCGGTAGTAAATACAAAAAATTTGCTGAACACATAATTTAATATCAACACAATAAACTGTGTCAGAAACTTTCCGATCATATCATTCAGTCCCATCACAGATACCAGAAGCCAGACACCGCCCACTTCAATTACCATCGTAACCAGACGGGCACTGATAAACTTACAGAATGGCTGAATATGGTCTCTTAAAGTCTCGCATTTATCCTGAAACACATATTTAGAGTTTACCACATAGGCAAACAAAATTGCCAGTATAATTGAAATAATATTTGCAACATTCAGTTCCACCTTCAGTTTTCGCAGTACAAAAAAACTGACCAGATTGACCATCGTCGTACATCCTCCGAAAAAGATGTAACGGATCACTGAATTTTCATACATTTTTTTGATCCATTGTTTCATGATTTGTTTATCCTTTTATTTCTGTTCTTTTATATCTCACCCTTAATACACTTGCCCGATTATTTCTGATTCTCTCCGTTCTTAATAACTTTAGAGATAATATATCTTGGTCTGCGCTTGACCTCTTCATAAATCTTCGAAATATAATATCCGATAATTCCCAGACTGATCATCATGGCACTGCCGATCAACAGAAGAACCATCAGCAGTGTGGTATATCCTTCCACTGCCGATCCTGCAAAATACTGAACCAGTGAATAGATCATAAGGATCAACGAACAGATAAAACAGATCAGCCCGGTAATTGTAACAAACTGCAAAGGAAACGTCGTAAACGCCACAATATTTGTAAACGCATACTTCACCAGTGACCACGGTGACCATTTGGAAACTCCGGCTTCTCTCTCCTGCACCTCAAATTCCACACTGGTCGTCTTAAATCCCACCCAGGAAGAAGTCGCACGAAAGAACATATTTCTTTCCGGCATGGACAGAATACTCTCCACAGCCTTCCGGTCCATCATCTTAAAGTCCGAAGCATCCTTCATATTAACCTTCGTCGCCTTAGACATGATATCATAGAAAAAGCCGGCACACTCTTTATGTAAAAAGCCCTCTTTTCCTCTGTCCGATTTCACACCCTCAATCACTTCATAACCGCTCTGCCACAATCTGTACATCTCGATCAATGTCTGTGGAGGATGCTGCAGATCGCAGTCCATAACAGCTATAACGTCTCCCTCTGCCTGAGCAAGTCCCGCAAAAATCGCAGCCTCTTTCCCGAAATTTCTTGAAAAAAGGACCCCCGTCACATTCGAGTCTTTCTCCCCGGCCTTCTGAATCTCTTCCCATGTCCGGTCACTGGAACCATCGTTCACAACCACCAGTTCATAAGGAATTTTCGCTTCTGTAAGAATCTGCGCAAGCACACGGCAGGTTTTCCCCACCATCAGTTCTTCATTATACGCAGGAAGCACTACTGATAATTTACTCATGATGTCATTCCTCATTTTTGTCTCTTTTCCAGCCATTCTCCATACACAGGATACCCCTGTTTCTTCCAACATTCAGGCATCTCACCGGATACAGCCGACAAATAACCATTTTTCCCGTTCTATTATACACGAATTTACAAAAATGTCCATTCCCGTTCCTTGTTCTATACCCTGATGTCTCCCAGGTATTATCCCCTGTCAGCCAATATCATTTTCTCTTTTTCTCCTTATCAATACCAGTCCCAGAAACACTACGATTCCCGTAACAGTAAGCATTCCTCCCATTTTCAGATAAGGAGTGCAATATATCAGGCGGATATCATGGGTTCCCGGTTCCAGTTCCAGTGCCATAAACATGGTATTTGCTCTCTGAAGCTTCGTCTCTTTTCCATCCACATAAGCCGTAAATCCCTCACTGTACGGAACAGACAGTACCAGTGCCTTCTTCTTCGAAACAGTAATGCTTCCCGTAATCTCATTAGTTCCCAGCTTCACATCTTCCAGCACTTCTCCGCCCAGATTCTTCGTCTTTTCTTCAATCCCCCTCACCGGCTGGCTGACCACTCTCAGATTATCATAAGTATAAATCCCCGTATTGTCAAAAGTGATCGTCATAGTCCGAGCCCGGTTCTGGAATATCCCATATTGCAGAGAAAATCATGCCGTCCACTGTAACCGTTATATTTATCTGTAAAAATCTTCATGGTCTTAGTAACATCACTGACAGAAATTGTCATGGCAGCTTCTTTTGTTTCCTTCCAGTAACGCCACTGCCTGTCCTCATCCAGCACTTTATTTCGCTCATAGTCTGACATTTTATCCCACTGCCTGTCACCGATCAGCTCCCTTGGAGAAAGACTGTCGTAATCCAGATTATCAGCGATCAGATAATTTTCACTGTCTGTCAGCCCACGGAAAACCAGTTTCACCTGCGCGCCCTCTTTCGTCACCACAATCTTATTTTTCTCCGGCACAAAAGAACAGCCATCCCCGGCTTCCACCCGGTATTCAATATTCTCATCATCAAAATAAGTGGAAGCCGTCGGCAGCGTACTCTCCTCCAGCACCACGCCGTCCATCAATGCCTGCTGCTTCTTCACCACATCCATTTCCTGATACTTTTCCGCCGGAATATAGCTGTCATAAGTATATCCCAGCGGCAGTGCATTCTCATTTTCATAAGCCCTGCACTCTCCATTTCCACTTCCCGCTGTTCCCTTCTCCTTATTATAACCATAGGAAAGATAGCGGAAATTATCCCCACTGATCACAAAATACTTCACCGAAGCCAGCCTGTCCAGGATCGTTCTGCCATCCAGATTCTCATAATGCTGCTCCCATGGCGTATTCAGATACATTTCACCAAAAAAATCACTGATACTGGTGTTGGCAAGACTGAAATAATATGCAGTGCTGTTCGTCCCCATATACATCGAAGTATTATCATAGGGAAGTGCCCCATACTGGTCATAACGGTAAACACTCTCATCCTTCGTCGCCAGTACCGCTTTATCCGTATTCGATTCCAGCTTATCCACCGCTTTCTCCGCATCTGCAAACTCCGCCAGATATCCCTTTTCATACGAATACTGATACGACACATTCAGCAGAATACTCACCACCAGCAGTCCGCTCAGCATCCCGCACAGATACTTTCCCTGAAGAAAAATATTTCCAAAAGAAGTCACCGTAAACACAGCCAGCACCAGAACCAGCACCCCCGCCATGTTCCTCTGCGTCCTCGCCGCTTTAGCCAGAAGTGCCAGTACACAGTAAACCACAGACATCATAAAAATTTTCTTCTTTTCCTGCACATTCAGCGTAAAAAACTCCGGATAAGCCTTTACAAAAATATAGGCGATCAACATCCCATAAGCCCAGATCCACCGATTGGAAACATACGAAAATCCATTCAAAACATGACCTGCAAACGGCACCAGCAAAACAGATTCAACAGCGCAAATCCCCACTTCAGATCCAGATATTTCCTCTTCTTCGAAAAAAGAACAAACACCCCTGCCATGGCAACCGCAGAATATCCCGCAACACCCCACTGGATCATATTCTCCCCGATCAGATCACCCAGATACTTCTCATAATAAATCCTGTCATATAATAACGGCACATAATTCTCCGCCTGAAATCTGTCCGTACCAAATAATGTCATAATGACCGGCAGAAAAATAACCGCCGCAATCATCAACGCCACCGCATAATACCCGATAAACTTCACCAGCCATACCAATACATCCTTCACACTTCTCCTTCTCCGGCTGAAAATACCAAAGTAACGAAATGCAGCATAAATAAACATAAAGATACAGATCATATAGAAAAAATAGAAATTCGACATGGCAGATACCGCAGTCGCCCAGATAAACAGCCACGGTTTCTCTCTCTTATAAATCTTATCAATTCCAACTAAAATCAATGGCAGATAAATCATAGGATTGGAAAAATAAGGATGCTTCATTGCAGCATAAATCGTCCATCCTGCAAAGATATATATCAATGTTCCCATGAAAGTTGCCTGCTTCGGATTCTTATGGTAAAAACAGAAAATACTAAACGAAATCCCCGCAAGATAAATTCTCAGGAATATCAGCACCTCATATAACACTTCCGTCTTATCTGCCGGTACAAACACAGACAACAATGTCAGCGGATCACCAATCACATAATAATGTAACGTGGTAAGAATATCAGAACCATAGCCAATATTCATATCCCACATCGGCAATGACAGCTTATGTTTCACAAAAATCGTATAAAGTGCTTCTCTCAAATAACGTCCATAATATGCCAGTGAATTCAAATGCTGCGGAATCCCGTCATGACTCCACACCAGAGACTTCCCATTCCCTTCAAACTGCCAATAGATAAAAAAAGAAATAATTCCAAACACAAGCGTATATAAAATATAAAAATCTCTTCTACTGTCACTGCTTATAAATCTCTTCATGGCTATTCCTTTCTACCACTTCATCATGTTAACGGTCTCTAAACCATTTTATAAATCACATCAAACTCTTAATGATTATAGTGAAAGATATTCTCATTGTCAAATCTTGATTTATTTTCCTCAAAAATACATCAAAAAAGGCCGCGGCATCAAAGTACCGCGGCCCATAATCGTCTGGACACACTAAACAGCTCTATCTGTTTACTTTATATTATTATTTATCAATCGTTCAAAAAGTAAAAAGCGAAAGATTATTCTGCACTATGAAGAGCGATCAGCTTCTGCAGATATTCAAATCTAGCCTTAGCCTCAGCCTCATTCTTAGCGAACAGTCTTGCAGCTTTTTCAGGATTCTGACGTTTCAGAGAGTTGTAACGAACCTCGCCGTCAAGGAATGCCTGATACTCTTCCATGCTCGGAGCCTTGGAATCAAGTGAGAACTTGTTTCCTTCTGCTGCCGGGTTGAATCTGAAGTTGTGCCAGTATCCAACCTTAACTGCTAATTCTTCCTCTGTCTGAGCTTTTGCCATACCTTTCTTGATACCATGGTTGATACATGGAGCATAAGCGATGATCAGAGATGGTCCCGGATAAGCCTCAGCCTCTGCAATAGCTTTTACAGTCTGGTTGAAGTCAGCACCCATGGAGATCTGAGCAACGTATACATAGCCATAGCTCATAGCGATGGAAGCCATATCTTTCTTCTTAGTCTCTTTACCGCCTGCAGCGAACTGAGCGATCGCACCTGTTGGTGTAGATTTAGAAGACTGTCCACCTGTATTGGAGTAAACCTCTGTATCGAATACCATAACGTTGATGTCACGTCCACTAGCAAGAACATGGTCAACACCACCAAATCCGATATCGTAAGCCCATCCGTCACCACCGAAGATCCACTGGGATTTCTTAGCCAGGAAATCTTTCTGAGCAAGGATTTCTTTTGCTTTGTCACATCCGCAAGCTTCAAGAGCAGCAACAAGTTTGTCTGTAGCAGCGCCGTTTGTAGCACCTACAGTGAATGTATCCAGCCATTCCTGACCTGCAGCCTTAACTGCTTCATCAGAACCGTTAGCAACAACATCTTCAACTTTTGCTTTTAAGCCATCACGGATAGCTCTCTGAGCAAGAAGCATACCATAACCAAACTCAGCGTTATCTTCGAACAGAGAGTTAGACCATGCAGGACCCTGTCCTTTAGCGTTTACTGTGTATGGTGTAGATGGTGAGGAGTTACCCCAGATAGATGAGCATCCTGTAGCGTTTGCGATGTACATTCTGTCACCGAACAGCTGAGTGATCAGTTTAGCATATGGTGTTTCACCACATCCTGCACAAGCTCCTGAGAACTCAAGCAGAGGCTGTTTGAACTGGCTGCCTTTAACAGTTGCTTCTTTAAATTTAGCGATAACATCTTCTTTGATCGGCAGTTTAACTGTGTAATCAAAGTATTTCTGCTCGTCTGCGCTTGCTTCAAGGTTTTCCATAGCGAGTGCTTTTGCACCTTTCTTACCTGGGCAGACGTTTACACAAGAACCACATCCTGTACAGTCAAGTGCGGATACGGACATTGTGAATTTGTATTCTTTCATACCTGTAAGGTCTAATGTCTTCATGCCTTCAGGAGCATTAGCTGCTTCTTCAGCTGTCAGAGCTACCGGACGGATAACTGCGTGTGGGCAGACATAAGCACATCTGTTACACTGGATACAGTTTTCCGGATTCCATACAGGAACGTTAACTGCGATACCACGTTTTTCATATGCAGCAGAACCGGATGGTGTTGTACCATCTACATAATCCTTGAATGCAGATACAGGTAAGGAGTTACCTTCCTGAGCATTAACTTTAGCCTGGATATTGTTAACGAAATCGATAACATCCTGACGTCCTTCTGTTGCATGAGTCATATGAAGACCTTCGTCCTCAGCGTTCTTCCAGCTTTCCGGAACCTGGATCTCTACAACCTGTTTAGCACCAGCGTCGATAGCTGCCCAGTTCTTCTGTACGACATCATCACCTTTACGTCCGTATGTTGCCTTAGCAGCAGCTTTCATAAGGTCGATTGCCTGATCTTCCGGAATGATTCCTGTCAGTTTGAAGAATGCAGACTGAAGGATTGTGTTGATACGTGTTGGTCCCATGCCTGTTTCAATACCGATCTTAACACCGTCGATTGTGTAGAATTTGATATTGTGGTTAGCGATGAAAGCTTTTACCTGTCCTGGTAAATGTTTTTCAAGACCTTCCATATCCCAGGCACAGTTAAGGAGGAATGTACCGCCATCAACAAGTTCCTGAACCATGTTGTATTTGTTTACGTAGGATGGGTTATGACATGCTACGAAGTTTGCTTTGTGGATCAGGTATGTGGATTTGATCGGTTTCTTACCGAAACGTAAGTGGGACATTGTAACACCACCGGACTTCTTGGAGTCATAATCAAAGTAAGCCTGTGCGTACATATCTGTGTTGTCACCGATGATCTTGATGGAGTTCTTGTTGGCACCTACAGTACCATCAGCTCCCAGACCCCAGAATTTACAGTTTGTTGTTCCTTCAGGAGTTGTTACGATCGGAGCACCTGTCTCAAGGGAAAGGTTAGTAACATCATCAACGATACCGATTGTGAATTTTTCTTTAGCAGTGTTTTCGTAAACAGCTACGATCTGTGCAGGTGTAGTATCTTTGGAACCTAAACCATAACGTCCGGAGAATACTTTCACACCGTCAAATTTGCTGTCTTTTAATGCTGCTACAACGTCAAGGTACAGTGGCTCGCCAAGTGCACCCGGCTCTTTTGTTCTGTCAAGAACTGTGATCTGTTTTACAGATTCCGGAATTGCATCAACAAGTGCCTGTGCGCAGAATGGTCTGTAAAGACGAACTTTAACAACACCGACTTTCTTTCCTGCTGCTGCAAGGTAGTCGATTGTCTCTTCGATTGTATCGTTTACAGATCCCATAGCAACGATTACGTGTTCTGCATCAGCAGCTCCGTAGTAGTTGAATAATTTGTAATCTGTACCAATCTTAGCGTTAACTTTATCCATGTACTCCTGAACTACTGCCGGAAGAGCATCGTAGTATGGGTTACATGCTTCTCTTGCCTGGAAGAAGATGTCAGGGTTCTGAGCAGAACCTCTCTGACATGGGTGATTCGGGTTAAGAGCATGGTTACGGAATTCAGCGATTGCTTCCATATCTGCCATGTCTTTGAGGTCTTCATAATCCCATGTCTCAATCTTCTGGATTTCGTGAGATGTACGGAAACCATCGAAGAAGTTGATAAACGGAACTTTACCTTTGATTGCTGCAAGATGTGCAACAGGTGTTAAGTCCATAACTTCCTGTACGGATGATTCGCAGAGCATTGCGCATCCGGTCTGACGACAGGCCATAACGTCTGAATGATCACCGAAGATTGAAAGTGCATGAGAAGCAAGTGCACGTGCAGATACGTTGAATACTGCAGGTAACTGCTCACCAGCGATTTTATAAAGGTTCGGGATCATAAGTAACAGACCCTGGGATGCTGTGTAAGTTGTTGTTAAAGCACCAGCTGCCAGAGATCCGTGAACAGCGCCGGCTGCACCAGCTTCAGACTGCATTTCAGTTACCTGAACTTCCTGTCCGAAAATGTTCTTTCTTCCCTGGGTAGCCCATTCATCTGTTGCTTCCGCCATAACAGATGAAGGAGTGATCGGGTAAATAGCGGCTACATCTGAGTATGCATATGAAGCATGAGCAGCTGCATGGTTACCATCCATGGTTTTCATCTTTCTTGCCATAGTTTGTTTTTCCTCCTTAAAGGTTGATGAAAATTAGTTATTTATTTCAAGGCATAAGTAAGGTATGCCTCAAATTTCATTGTAGATTATAACATAATCTTTCGTTTGTGTCCAATTTGTTTTGGCATATTTTGTATCTTATGAGGTACAAAACAGGCTTTCTGACACTTTTTCTGCAAAAAATTTACTCAGCGGAAGAGTTAACCGAGACTAATTTTATTAAAATGTTACAAAGATTCTGCAATCGCTGCGAAACAATAACGCTTCATTATATTATGCAGTAACACATATTACACAGTAGCGCATATTATTCAGCACCACGATAAAACATCATCAGTCAAAAAAAGAGAAGGCATCACGCCTCCTCCATGATCTGCTGTAACGTTTTCCGTTTCAGAAGGCTCTCGAGTTCCCTCTGGACAGAAGCCAGCTCTTTATGTACCAGGCAGGGCATTCCGTCCTGTCCGTCTCTGACACAACTGTATTCCGGATTCAGACATTCAATAATGAACATATCCGGATCAATCGCCGCGTAAATATCATATAATGTCAGCTCATCAAGCCCTTTATTCAGGGCATATCCGCCATGTACGCCGCGATACCCGCGGACAATCTTCGCTTTCTGAAGTTTCTTGAGAATCTTATAGGCAAACGGTGCAGTCACGGATTCTTTCTCACAGATATCTGACACACTCAGCCGTTTCTCCCCCCACAGCGCTCGTATGACTCTTACTGCATAATCACTCTCTCTTGTAATAAACATAGCCTTTGCAACCTCTCTGATCTAATTTATCTTCGCAATGAATCATTTCTCTTACTGTTTCTTCTGTTCACAGTAACGATTTTACAATATATTGGATAAAAACAGATAGGTTTATTATACCAGTTGTTCTTTTTTTTGTAAACAAAAGAACCGGAAAAAGCAAAAAACAGTTGCAAATTTCTCAGTTTACGGTACAATGGTAAGCGATAATTACTCTCCTATTTTATAGGAAACAACCATTACATGATTTATGAAAAAAGAGGTATATTATGATTTCAGCAAACAACATTACTCTGCGCGTGGGTAAAAAAGCGCTCTTTGAAGATGTAAATATCAAATTTACAGAAGGCAACTGCTACGGTCTGATCGGTGCCAACGGTGCCGGTAAATCTACCTTCCTGAAGATCCTTTCCGGACAGTTGGAGCCTACCAACGGTGATATTGTCATCACACCCGGACAGCGTCTCTCTTTCCTGCAGCAGGATCACTTCAAATATGACGCCTATACAGTTCTCGACACCGTTATCATGGGAAACCAGAGACTGTATGAGATCATGAAAGAAAAAGATGCCATCTACGCAAAAGAAGATTTCACAGACGAAGACGGTATCCGTGCCAGCGAACTGGAAGGTGAATTTGCCGAAATGAACGGATGGGAAGCAGAATCCGATGCTGCCACACTCCTGAACGGTCTTGGCATTGACACAGAATTCCATTACGCACAGATGGCTGACCTGACAGGCAGCCAGAAGGTCAAAGTTCTTCTTGCCCAGGCACTTTTCGGAAACCCGGACATCCTGCTTCTCGACGAGCCGACCAACCATCTGGACCTCCCGGCGATCGAATGGCTGGAAGAATTCCTGATCAACTTTGACAACACTGTCATCGTTGTATCCCATGACCGTTACTTCTTAAATAAGGTATGTACTCATACCGCAGATATCGACTATGGCAAAATCCAGCTCTATGCCGGAAACTATGATTTCTGGTTCGAATCCAGCCAGCTCCTCATCAAACAGATGAAAGAAGCCAACAAAAAGAAAGAAGAAAAGATCAAAGAACTTCAGGAATTTATTTCCCGATTCAGTGCCAACGCTTCCAAGTCCAAACAGGCAACCTCCCGTAAGCGTGCCCTGGAAAAAATCCAGCTTGACGACATGCGTCCGTCCAGCCGTAAATATCCATACATCGACTTCCGTCCAAACCGCGAGATCGGTAACGAAGTCCTTATGGTGGAAAACCTTTCCAAAACCATCGACGGTGTAAAAGTTCTGGATAACATTTCTTTCACACTCGGACATGATGATAAAGTAGCTTTCGTCGGTGCCAACGAACAGGCAATCACTACTCTGTTCAAAATCCTGGTTGGTGAAATGGAACCGGATGAAGGAAATTACAAATGGGGTGTTACCACTTCCCAGGCATATTTCCCTAAGGACAACACTGCTGAGTTCGATAATGACCTTACTATTACAGACTGGCTGACACAGTACTCCGAGATCAAGGATGCTACTTATGTTCGTGGATTCCTCGGACGTATGCTCTTCCCTGGTGAAGACGGCATCAAACGTGTACGCGTTCTTTCCGGTGGTGAGAAAGTCCGCTGTCTTCTTTCCAAGATGATGATCTCCGGTGCAAACATCCTGATCCTGGATGAGCCAACCAACCACCTCGACATGGAGAGCATCACAGCACTGAACAACGGTCTGATCAAATTCCCGGGTGTTATCCTGTTTACTTCTCATGACCACCAGTTTGTACAGACCACAGCCAACCGAATCATGGAAATCCTTCCAAACGGAACCATGATCGACAAGATCACTACTTATGATGAATATCTTGCAAGCGATGAAATGGCTAAGAAACGTCACGTATTCGAGATCAACGAAGAAGACGCTTCTGATAACTAAAATGCCAGACAGAGCGAAGCAGATAATTTCTCTTCAAGAGTAAAAGAAAATAAAAGCATTGTATCGGAATTCCTTCAGAGGTTTTCCTTTACAATGCTTTTTTATTCCTGTCTGTTACGCTGTAATATCTGCCAGCTTTCCTCCGGTTACTTTCAGAAGATCACTAAGCGGAACTTTCAGAGTCAGTCCGATCCGTCCGCCGCTGACATAAATCTCCTCAAAATTCCCTGCCGAAGCATCAAACACTACCGGATACGGTTTCTTCATTCCCAGCGGGCTGCATCCGCCGCGGACATATCCTGTGATCTTTGTGATATCCTTCACATGGATCATATCAACCGTCTTCTCTCCCACAGCCTTCGCAGCCGCCTTCCGGTCTACTTCCTTCTCGATCGGTACAACAAACACAAAATAACCGCCGCTTTTGCCTTCCATCACCAGTGTTTTGAAAGACTGATCATACGGTGCACCTATTTTATCCGCACTGTGAAGTCCGTCAATAAATTCATCACACTCATAGGAAAAAGCTTCGTACTTTACTTTCTGTCTGTCCAGCATTCTCATTGCATTTGTCTTTGCTTCTTTTGCCATCTTCTCGCGCCTGTCCTTTCTGCCCTGTCTTAAATGTCTTCGTAAATCTTTTCTCTGCCAGCTTCTGAAATTCCCGCTTCAGCTCTTCTCCGGCTTATAAAACAGCATCTGTTCCGCCAGAAATCCAGCTTTCTTCAGCAATGCCATTCTGTCGCTGACTACCCCTTCTGTTACTGCATCATTATGATATCTTTATTGTATCTTTTTCTTATTTCATTTATATTTTTCTTCCGTTTTTTCTGTCTGACATCTGCACCTTTGAAACAGTTCTCTGTGTTTCAGGTCTTGCAGATTTTCGCGGTCTGTCTAATGATTTTTTCACAGGTTCAGGTTCCACAGATTCGGATTCCATTCTCCGTCTGCGGCGAGGTTCCTGATCATAAGACGATTCATCCTCGTCCTCTTTCTCATCCTCTGTTTCTTCTTCGCCATCCTCATCCATTTCTGCTTCCATCTGCGGTTTATTGATCGCAAACTGGATCAGGGTTCCGAGAACAGCAAAACCAACACCCATTCCCAGACCGTACGGAATATCTGCCAGATCCCCAAGTTTTGCCAGAGAAATTCCTGCCATAAGACCTCCTATGAGACTGGTCGCTATGATCAGTACTTCTCTGCAATACTTCACAGCCATGGAACCCAATGCGATTCCGATCAGGATACACGCAAAAAATACGGCAGAACTGGTTGGATGCAGAAAATAAATACTCAATGCCCAGCCAATTCCTGCTGCCAGAATAAACACACCGGCCTTATAGATCAGAAATGCAACTACTGCAAAAATAACTCCCGTTACGATCATTGCCACAAGCCAGGTTGATTTCTGCTCAACTCCCATTCCATGTACGATCACAAAAGCAAGTCCTGCACCGACAAAGAATCCGCCAAGCATCATCCAGAAACGCAGAAGTCTGTATCCAAGAATACAGTTTAAGACTCCAAATATCAGGATCGCTGCAAAAATCGCCATCATAAACCGATTCAGCAAATCTGAATCCAGCAGATTTCCGGTCAGGTTCAGAACTCCTCTCAATATATCTGTCATATTACTCATTTTCCTGTCCTCTCTTTCTTCCCTGTTCTCAGACAAAGTCAAATGTCTGAGAAATGTCTGTTCCCGTATCTGTTTCGATCAGTCAGATCCGGCAGATTTGCAACCCGCTTCGCTGCCTGATTCAATTAAAACATATAGTACATCGTTTTCATATGATCCAGAACTCCGTAATGGTAGGAAATCTGAGAGAGCCCATGCACAGACATATAATATCTGGCAATCTCCTGGATCCCTCCATCTACGATCAGATCCGCATAAGCTGCCTCATAAGCTTCCTGCGTACTGAATTTAAAGCGCACCACTGCCGCATTATTATCGATCCTCAGCCTGCACAGATCATAAATACTGTCCCTGTCATAACTATCAAAGCAGGCACCATTCATCACATAAAAGTTCTTATCCGTAGCAGTACATGCCGGAACCTCAAGCTCATCCGATGCTGTGTAATTCGCCTCATATTCCTGCGGAAACGGGCACAGGTAATCATAGATCGTTGTCTTATGTTCCGCCAGAGATGCCGCATCCCCCTCAAGGAAATCCGGCTGGTCACCATTCGTAGCATCCACATAATAATACTGTCCGTCCAACCGCACAATGTTCCATGCATGTCCCTGTGTGCTGTTTTTCGCATCCCCTTCCACATAAATACAGGTTACGCCCAGACGCTCCAGAAGATACTGCACTGCCCCTGCATATCCGGCACACACCGCCTGCTTCTTCCAGAAAGTTCCGGCAATACTCTGGTCATTTTCCGAAACCACATATTCCGTGTTGTCAATAATATACGTGTATACCGTCATCACTTTCTGATAATCATCCGCACCGTCCGGAATCTGCTCCAGCACTTCCCGGTAAGCATCTTCCATCGCCTGCAAAATCTCCTGACGTTCCGCCTCTGTATAAGAATACCCCGGAGAAAACTGACAGTAATCCCTGCCGTCAAAAGTCGTCTTATAGACTTTCTCTCTGTTATGTATCCAGAACAGCTCCGGATGGTCTTTCAGTACTGCATGATATACCTTGTCGATCTCATCCTCTCCTGACAGAGACAGATAAAATTTCTCATCCAGATTTCGAATTCCCTCCAGCATCTCCCGGTATCCTCTCTGCCCCTTTTCATCCAGCAGATGAAAATAATACTCCTGATGTCCCTCATCTGTCTGTGCCACCTGCTGACCTCGAAGTTTTTTTACCTCCGTCGGCTCTCCCGGGAACTTCTTTCCCGTCAGATAGCCGCCAGCGAGAGGCAGAATTATCAGAAGCACCGCCAGCAGAAAAACCTTCGCAACAGGAAATCGTCTTTTCTTCATTCTCAAAATTCTTTATTCGATTCCTTCTTCTTTCTTCTTTCATTCTGTTTCGTTTGTTTTTGTTCTTTTTCGTATTATTCTCCGATACGATAGTCATTTTATTATATCCCACAACTGTCCGGATTGTAAATATTGAAACGCATCTTTTTTAATCTTTTTCCAATCTTTCTTTCCCGTGCTTCGCCAATTTTGACTTGCAGTTTTCCTCAAAACGAGCTACACTCAGTAGCAGGAAATGTATTTGTGGAGGTACAAAAAGTGAGCATAAAAATACCAATCGAAACATCTGCGAGACATCTGCACATCTCACAGGAAGATTTTGAAAAATTATTCGGCGAAGGCAGCAGACCTCATTTTATCAGAGAATTAAGCCAGCCCGGTCAGTATCTCTGTCAGGAAAGAGTCACTGTCAAAGGTCCCAAAGGAGTCTTCCAGAACATGGCACTTCTCGGTCCCTTCCGTAAGGAAACTCAGGTAGAACTTTCCCTGACAGATGTCCGAAAACTCGGTATCCCCGGCGTAATCCGCCAGTCCGGAGATATCGAAAACACACCTGGCTGTATTCTCAGCGGTCCCTGCGGTGATATTGAAATTCCCAAAGGCGTCATCGTAGCCAAACGCCACATCCATATGCCTCCGGAAGATGCACTTGCCCTGCATATCAAAGACAATGACGAAGTATTCGTCCTCACCAAAAGCTACGGCCGTGCCCTGATCTACGCAGATGTCGTTGTAAGGGTACACCGAAGCTATCACCTCGCCATGCACGTAGACACAGACGAAGCCAATGCATTTTGCAGCGATGCGGAGCCTTATGGTGTGATCGTGAAATTCTTTGACAGTAACTTCAATACAGATAAATGGATTGAAGACGAACTGTCTGGTATCCGTAGATAGAACAGCAGTAAAAACAGTAAAGCGCAGTTCATCCCCAAGCATCCCTTTCAGCATGCTTTATTTCAAACTGTTTTAAAAGGCACTTACCAGACGAACCGAATCATCAGATGGAATAGAAATCTCTAAATCTAGCGGAAGTTTGATTTGATAATACAGAGAAAATGAGGTATAATCTTTTTGTATTATTTTGTTTAGTAGCATAAACTGATTATACCACAAACGCCGGGCTTTTCGAAGTCCAGCGTTTTGTGTTGGATATAAAATGAGCTGCCGCACGTTAGTGCGACAGCCCCATAACAATAAAGGCAGTTACATGATGCAAGACTACTTTTCACTGCTATTATTCATATATCCTGTAAATTTAGCAAGAGTATAAGAAGCTGTCATCTCACCATCAGATTTTTTAATCCAGATCAAAAAGCTGACGCTGTTTCAGGTCGATAGAGGCTTCAGATACACTGGTTATATTTTTTCCATACAGAGAAACGGTGCTTGTTACTTTTACATACAGCTTACAGTTTGGCAGATAACTTCCCGCATCATCGTCCCATAAATACTGTTCGATGTCGGAAAGAGTAATGCGGTAAGCATTATTTTCAATGTGAAAGCTTCCATCGGAAAGTCTGACAGGTTCTACATTATTTCCATATGGTATCATCTCTCTAATTTTATCATTTATTTTATTACTCTCCTCTGTTCCACCTATATAGAAATCTACCCTCATATCTTCTTTGCTCTGGTCTTCCAGACTCAGGCTGGAGCTGACCATATTATAGTCTTTTACATTAATAAAGAACTCCTGATCATTGTTAAGAACATTTATTTCATCCTGATTCCAGCTTGTCTGGTCTGTTGCATAATATCTTGTCTTCTCAATTTTAGCCGCCGGATTTAATTCTGTTATAAAATTCACCTCCGGCTTTACAGCAGTTACATTTGCAGCAGCAACAATCGCATTGATAAACAGTTTAATCTCTGCTTCACCGGTTACTGTACTATGTCCTACACCAGTATAAATGACATTTCCTCTGCTGTAAAAATAATAGTTATTTCTGACATCATTCGGCGAATCCTGATAATAATTACCACTCAGGCAATACCAGACAACAATGTCATTTTTTCCATCACTTACCCCATTAATGTCTCTGTCTTTTTCAAGTGCAAGCTGATAATACTGACCATGTGTACCGGCGACAGTAAGATCATCCGGTAATTTATACGGATATTCTGTAATAACTCCATCATTTACCTTTGTTGTCTGTGTTACTGTCTGACCTGATTTAATCTTCGAAATCTCTTTATTTACATATCCCTGTGTCTGCATATAACTCTGAGAGCAATTTGAATTTGTCACATATGCCACATCGCCTGCCATCTGCTCCATATATGAAAAATCTACATCCGTGTCACTCGCACTTAACATATTTCCCTGTTTAAGCAGTGCAGAAATAGACGTTGAACCATTTTTTACAGAAGTTTCTTTCGTATTTGTAATTCCATATCGATCCAGTCCCGAAATTGTTCTGAAAAGAGTATTTAACGAATATCCCCAGTCTTTTCTGTTAACATCCCCACGCCACAGATATCCGTCTTTGATTGCTTTTCCATCCACAGTTACAGGATTACTTTCGCTGGTAAACTCCTTATAATTCCAGTTCATATTTGAAGTAGTGTCATGTGTAAAAATAACACTTTTTCCATCCTGAATGAACTTTACAATTTTATCAACCTGCCCCTCATCATTTTTGATATTTTCATAAATATCTCCAAATCCAAGTATCAGCATCTGCCTGTCATCCAAAACAGAGGTATCTTCTTCATACTCCGTTACTGTCACAGTCTTAATGTCCAGTGTAAAATCCTCTACCGCATTCATCAGCCTGTAAAAAGTGCTGTTTTTATCATCCCATGCATTATAAAGATTCCAGGTGACCAGATTGTCAGCTCCCCCACTTGGCTTCGTTGGGATAATCTGTAATACATTAATTGTCTGCTTTGAATTCTTCTTTCTTTTCGCATAGCCCATTACAGAAGTTCTGACACTGCTGTTGGCATTACTCGTAAGCTGTAACTTCCATGTTATAACTTTAAAGTAATCTTCCGGTATCTTTCTTGTAACAATATACCTATGATTGATTTTTAACTGATAAACGCCATCTGTTTTCGTCAGTACATTGCCATCCTCATCCTGTATTTCCATATATTTATCCTGTTCCTCCAATCTGGATAGATTACCGTCAAAATTCAGATCAAAGAACAGTTCACAATTATATGTCGTATTTGCCGGATATGCTTCTGAATCATTCTTTACAACAAATTCATACCGCAGATTCTCACCTGTCAGATAGCCGCTTCCATTTGATGAGCTCTCAAATTCTCCTACTCGCGGTACTTCCAGAGGTTTTCCATTATCAGTAAACTCAATAACAGGTTTTGACAGCTTTGTAAAAAAAGAAAGATCCATATTTTTTAAATTGCTCGTTGTTGAAACATTACTATATGACAGCGCATCTTTGATAAACCGGTAATAATAAGAAGAATTATCCACTGTTTTTGTTGAAGGCAAACCATTATCAACCAGAGAATCTGCCAATATTACCGGATATCCGCTTTTTACAAAATCCATTAATTCCTCATACTGCTGATTCGTAATATCATTGCCTGAGCCTCTGAATGATCCAAGCCCCGGATATGTGGTTTCGCCATTTTCGCCTATGTTATACAGGCGGGTATCCTGCATCATCTTTTTGCCTTCTGAATTTACAACATAATCGATATTAAGCATACCCATAAGACTTAATTTCTTAATATCCTGGCTCAGATCATGAATGCTGTTTACATTCACGGCTGCCCCGACATGTGTATAAAGCATAGGTGAAACACCATTGATCAGATCATTACGTGCTGAATCATCATTTCCGATATAAATCATGTCATATTTGGAATTAATATCGTCAATATGTCCTACATATTCTGAGGCTGTCATAACATCAATATTTATATCAGGAGTCCATGTTTCTGATTTTGTGGAAAAGGAAAGCTCTGCGCAGGATGCATATCTTTTACTCAGATACTGAGTACTTGCAGCCTTGTCATCGCCGGCACTCAGTATTTCTATCTTTGCACTTCTGACATCTGATACACTTTTTCCATTGGCAAATCTGAATTTTTTTAACTGATGGTCTGACTTGAGATCTGTATAATCAAAAAAATAACTTTCTGAGTACAGCTCCGTTTTACAATCCTCATCACTGTAGACATGCAGGATAAAGTCTTTTACCTTTCCGTTCTGGGCTCCATTAGAATTCCCCTCACGAGGCAGATAATCAAATCCCGTAATCGTCATTTTTTTCTTAAATTTGACATTAATATAATGGCTTTCATTATTAGGATGTCCCTGTAAATAATTCTTCCAGTCACTATGCCAGATTGTAGAACTTTTTCCATCAAACATATTGGAAGCCGGAGCATAATCACCGTTAGTCGCAGCTACCTGGTCATATGCACAACATACACTATATGATTTAATAAAATCTGTATCCCGTTCCGCATTTCCAAGCCATGAATTGACGCTCTCTTCACTTAAATATCCGGAACTTTTCGCAGGCTCAATTTCCAGAACATTAATCTCATCTTTTGTCAACAGATTACGTTTATACTGATAATTGATGATATACTCAATAGCTCTTGCCTGACTGATTTTACTACTGAGAAGTTCTATTTTTCCATCACTGATATTTGAATCATTACCATCACTTTTTTCTGCTGTTCCGAGCTTTCGATACTGATTCTCACTTTCGATATATTCCAGAATCTCCTCAAAGCCCTCTGTTGCATTTGCATCTGTAAATGCACTTCCCCCTGCTTCTGAATTAAAATTCGTATCAAAATTTATATTGATCAGACCTGAAGGATCATCTTGTGAAAAAGTATTTTTAAAAAAGTATACATATGTATTTACATAATGTCCATCCGCATCCGTTTCATTCGCAAAAGAGGAAAAAGCATCCAAAAACTCAGTTGAAGCTGCCGCTTTTACACTGTTAATCATTACAGGTATTTTCCCGATTGCCTGGGCTGCATTTGCTGAAATAGTACCATTTACATAAATCAGGTCATATTCTGATAACTGACTGGCTGTATCTGATTCACCTGATGTTTCCCCGGCTGAGAAAGCATTTCCTGTATCCCCGGAATCATCTGTAAATTCAGGAACTGCTTCTCCTCCATCGGATAATGCATCTGTGGATACTGTATTTTCCTCCGTTTCGCCATTTTCGGTTCCATCCTGAAAATCATCCGCATTATTACTGTTATCACTGATTTCCTTTTCAATGGATACCAGTTCCACACCTGCTTCGCTTATCATAGATTCAACTTCAGAAGTTTCACCATTATCTTCAGTCTGTACGTTTTCCTCATTCGCAACATCAGATGTGTCCTGTGTATTATTATTATTCTCTTCTATATCGTTGTCTTCCTGTGTGTCATTATTTATATCTGTACTGCTATTCTCCTGTGCATCCTCATTGATATCAGCACTATTACTTTCCTGTACGTCCTCATTTATGTCTGCACTGTTACTTTCCTGTTCCTCTCCATTTCCATCTGTATGATCACTTTCCGGCTCATCACCGTTTTCAGCTTCAGCATTTTCCCCTGCACTTACAACAGCTTCTGAAATGTCTGTCCCATCTGCCGAAGTAGCTGCTACACCATTTCCATATTGTCTGTTAAATTCTTCTGTTGTCATAGTAACAACTTCGATATTAAATGCCTTAAATGGATCTTTGACTGTCTCTTCCTGATCTGTGGCTGTTTCATCACTGCTCTTAGGTGACAAATGAAATACATATCGCTTAAACCAGTCATGATTTACATATCCACCTTTGTAATACATATGATTTACTTCAACATTCTGTTCTTCTTCCTCTTCATTCGGAACAAAATCATAATCTCCGGTTCCCGGAGTCAGCTTATATTCTGCATCAGAAATATAATGAGTAGGTGCCTTTCCGTCCCCGTCACTGACTTTAATATAAACATTTTCATCATTCTGAGGGTAAGATGCATAATACCATCCATAATACTGGTAATCTGTCGGAAGCTGTGGGGCAGTGATAGATGCTTTACAGCAGAAATATGCCTTTTCTACCGTATAATAGTAATTATAATCCAGACTGCTGTCTATTTTTTTTATATCGCTGTACGGTACAGACTGACGTCCGGACACAATAGAAAGAGGATATTTTGAAAGCTGACCGCTGCCTTTATCTGTCTGCCAGTACCAGTACTGTCCATCTCCCAGAGTAATATCCCTTTCTTTACGGACAATTTCTGTATTATTCGCTACACTTTCAGCATCTTTTTTCTGATTTTCGAGTGCAAGTTCTTTTACTTTTTTTAAATCACCCACCAGCGTATATTTATAATATGGATAAGCCTCAATATTTTCGCCCAGATAAATATATGGATTTTCTGTTGAACCCTTTGTTTCTTCATCTGCAAATCCAATTAAAATTGTTCGGTCTGTTGACTTATTTGCATCGTTCTGCGTTCCGTTCTCAGACTGGGTATTGTCTGAATCAGGATTCGTTCCATCTTCAGTCTGTGAACCCTCTGAATCAGGATTCTGTCCTGACTCTGCCTGTGTTTCGCCGGAAGAAACACCATCACTAATCTCTCCTGAAGAAAAAGCATCTTCTGAAAAACTCTCCGATTCCCCACTGCCGAAATCAGATTCTGTCGTTGAATCAGATACTTCACTTCCATCATTTACTGCTGTAAAATCTTCTTCTGTTCCTGCTGTAAATGCCACTGCCCCCTGAGGTGTATTGTCCTGAATCAATACCGCATCTTCACTTACTGTCGGATTTTCTCCAGGGAATTTGTAAATGTTCTTTTCAATGTCTAATGCAATTTCTTCTGTCAGATCTGCATATACATTTTCATAATAACCATACTTCCCATTTGTATAATCATATTCCGGAAGGATTGTCACCTGCCCTTTGTCATTTTCGTCTGCCAGAGCATTATTTACATCCTCATTATCCACTTCCTTAAATTCCAGGGCATAAGGAGCCTGTGCCTCATCACCGTCAGAATAGTAAAAATTCTCTATATTTTCACGATACTTATCTGGTTTGGCGTTATCCTCATCTACCTCCTTACGGATTGGATAATAAGTCTGTTCCTGCTTTGTATAATTTCCATTTCCAGCAGTGTTCTCCTGATAATGGCCCTTGATTTTTACAGTATCCGTTCTTGAATTTCCATCTGCATCTACGAAATCAACCTTTTCCCATCCATCTTCCGAAGATACAAAATACTGTTCCTCATAATCAGAATAAGCAAGCGGATATTCTTCCACAGAATCACCGCAAAGATCTCTGATATTCCTTCCTGTATAAGAGATATTTCCGTTTTCATCCGTTATTTCATTTGTAGCAAATTCCCAGCGTTCCTTTTCCGGCAGTTTACTCAGCCCGTCTTTCAGACTGGAAAATTTCATAACATTACCATTTTTATCTGCATATTTATACAGCTTTATATAAGGTTCCTGCCCGGATATATAGTATCCAAGTTCGGCTTCACCCTCAGAATCCACGATTTCAAGAATCCTGAAAGGTGCATCCTGTGATGCTTCATTTAATATTTCCTCAATTCCCGGCATCATTGCAGAAGATGCCTGCACAGAAATACTGGATTCAAGCAGTGCTCCGATTCCAAGTATTCCTGCTACTACTACTGCAATACTGGATAATAGAACTTTTTTATGCCTGATTTTCATATTCAACTATTTCCTCCTCGTTTAGACATCTCTAATTATCAAGAACTGTTATTGTATAAGGTTCAGATTCTGTCTCGGTTCCTCTGGCAGACTTGTAAACAGCCGTAATACTATATGTTCCAGCTTTCTTTTTATCGTATTCTAACTTAAATTTATTAAAGAAATTATTAGAATATGGTAAAATATCCGTACACAATTTACCATCTTTGTAACATTTCCATGTGAGACTTGTATCATTTATTTCCTGTCCATCAATTTCCAAAACAGCATTTAAATTCACGGTGTCATCTATTTTTATCGTTGCGCTTTGATTTTTCTCTTCATCTTCTATCTTAAAACAAGTAATTGACGGTTCTATAACCTCAATTGAAACCGAATCTGTATATGTTTTCGGTTTATTCCCTGTTCCGACCCAGGGAAGATGATAGTTTTCCACAAAAATATTTAATGTAGTATCTCTTTGCCATATTTGAACTTCCCATGGTAAAACTCCTGTTGTATCCAAACCACCAGAAGACGGATCAATGCTCCATCTAGGTATTGTCAAAGCATTTTCTTTTCTGCTTGTAATGTATTTGCCCTTCTCTGATGTATATGGATTAGATAAATGTGTTTCTATCACTTCAGCCTTTAATGGATATTTATTGCCAATGATAACTGATGTCCGTGGTGATGTTATTTCCACGCCATGTACAACACCTATATTTGCAATCCCCTTATAACGTTTTTTTACTACCATCCCATTTTCATCATCTACATAAAATGTCAATTCTGCCGACATAGAAAAACCTTTTTCATCTTCTCCTACCTGCAATTCCGCTGTGTGTATATCATTATAAAATAAGTCATTACTAACAGATGTATCTTCACTTGACTTTTTTAAAATCTTCCATTGTACACTATACTTCCACGAACTGTCAGTTCGATCTGCATCTACAAAAAATCCAGAATCACAATTATAGTAGGAACAAGTATATGTATTTCCAGGATATACCGTTGTAGTATTCTGTCCGTGTGCCCGATTTTTACACCAAATATTCATTCGTTGAAAATCTGTATCCACACTAAATGTTGTATGTCCTATCGCTAGACTTCCACTATTTACAACAACAGTCGCTTTTGCATTCCAGTTTCCATCTTCTTCTATTTTAAATGCCTCTCCAATCTGATAAGGCATACCATCTACTGTAAACTGTGGGTTCGATGGAATATCTGTTTTTTCTCCCCCAATATAATAATTATATCTGGCGAAACTTTAGCATCTCCTAAATAATACTCTCCAGATGGATTTATTATTTCCAGTCGAGCCAGCCTGATTGTTGCTTCTGATTCAAAATTTTTCCCATTATGTTGATAGACAACATTTGCAGAAATGACTCCATTCGCTACAGATGTACCTGCATTTTTTTCAATACTGATTAAACCATTCTCATTAATTAAAGTTCCATTTCCACCCCCACTCCATGAAACCTTTACATAAGAATTTCCAGAATTTGTATGATCACTATATACTTCTGACCATTTTATATAATCATTTAAATCATAGCTAACTGTATTTTCTGTATCCAGACCTAATATTATCTCTGCGTTATCTGTTCTTATCCCTGTTACTGTTTTTGTATTATTAATCTTAATCGTTACCGGGGCAGAAGTCACTGTCTGCTTTCCATCCGAAGTTTTTGCTGATACAATGACCGTAACTGTTCCCATCGCATCATTATTAATAGAAAGTTTTCCATAGGTAAGATCCAGATCCGGAAAATTTCCCTTGTCTGTTCCATCTACAATTTCCCATTTTACTGTGGTCGGATCAATAGAAATACCTCCGCTTACAACCACATCATATGCCAGAATTTCAGATTTTCCTGCATCAATAGAATCCGGTGCGCCGATGATTGAAATCTGTACATCGGTACTGCCCGCAGATGCAAAAGCATCATCCGGTTTCATAACCTGGATCCGGTTTCTGAGATTTACTGTATGAAGGGTTTTTACCTTCTTTCCATTGTTTTCTGTAGTCAGACGAAATCGGACAATTCTATCGCTCTCCACCTTTGTTACATCTGCTGTAAAATTTTCAATTCCTTCCGCAAATACAGAACGTGCGATCAGCTCTTTAGAATCCTTCGCCGTATTCGAACCGCTGCCTGATGCAATTCCACTTCCACCATTTTCACCTGCTGAAAAAGTGGCCATCCCATTATCAAATGCAGTTACATCTCCATTTTCATTCAACGACTGCGGTGAATTCTGCTCATTCTCGGTACTATTATTTTCCTCTTCTGTACTGCTGCTTGCCTTTGTGTATTCACGCTGGCTGTAATAAAGCTTTCCCTCGCTGCCTTCCCAATCCAGCACGTCAAACACATACCTGCTGGTTCCGTCTCCGTTTTCATATTCGTTACAGGTAATAAATGTCTTTGCTGCAGAATTGGAATCATCAATATCGCTGCTGATTTCCTCTCCCATATTAGTACCCGACCCATACGCATAATAAACACTCCGGTTGGCATCAATCACCATGTCTTCGATTGCATCCAGTGTCTCCTGTGCATCCACCTGTGACTTTGTATTTCCGGATACACCTCTGAACAACCCTGAACCCGTAGTAATCAGAGTCACCACTACTCCGGAGAAGATTGAAATGATCGCCACTGTAACAATCATTTCAATCAGTGTAAAACCGGCACTGTTATTTTTCATTTTTCTGACTGTTTCCTGTTGTGTTTTTTTCATTCGATCTATCATATCCCCTCATGCTTTCATTTTTCTCTGAAAATTTCACAATCTCTTAGTTTGTCCACATCTCTTTATTTTGCAGCGATCGTATATTTTCCGGTATCTTTATTCAGGGTAATCTCCCGGGTACGCATTCCGCCTTTCACTGTGATTGTCTGGCAATAAGGTAAATTCTCATCCCGTTCCAGAGGAATATCATTTCCTGCTCTGAGTTCTTCCAGAATCTGATTCTGTTCCCACTCATTCGACTGAATCGGCAGGAAACCTCCCGTTGCACGATTATATGTAAGAATTAAGGAGTTCTTTTCCCCTTCCCATAAATTATAAGTATGCCCCGTACTGTCTGTATAACTGATCCGTGTTCCGGCAGGTGCGATCTTCTCTGAATCATCATCTCTAATCTTAGATGTTGTCGCACTTTCTTTTCCCCTGTCAAGATAATAAGTAATATAATACCCGTCAGACCGATATTCCAGCTTCATTTCCCCTACCAGCCTGCTCATAGCCTCCCGCCTTGTTTTATCCAGAGCAGAAGCTATGGAATTGGTGGCACGCTGCACACGAAATCCCAGCACAGAATTTAAAGAAGGTGAAAGAATCCCCAGTAAAATAGCAAAAATAGCTACCGTGATCACCATCTCTACGAGAGTAAAACCCTGATTTTTCTTTGGAATATGTTTTAATTTCCAATTACACATTTTCATATTCAACCTTACTCTTTTCTCCAGTTTTCATAGGTAACGCAATCAGCCAGATCATAAGTATCTGAAACACGTCCGGTATCTGTTGTTTCGTTTGACGTATTGGTATTTCCGAGAACATATTTGTCACCTTCCCAGAAAAAGCTCTTAGGTGACATATTTTCATCTGATGCCATCTGCGCCTGAAATACCTTGGCAGCTTCCAGAGGTGAAGATTCCAGACTTGCACCAGCTCCCAGAGTAATTTTTCCCTTTGCCATGATAATTCCCTGAAAATGAACTCCTGCTCCAATCTCCACATCACCGGTGCATACGATCAGACGTAATTTCTGTGCCATGCCGGAATCAACTTTCAGAGCTGTATCTGTTCCTGTCACAGTATTTGTCACAACTGTACCATCCGCATTTTTTACCTGAAAAGTACTGCTCTTTCCATTATGCGTCATAATTGCCTGAAGTCCGCCATCGTCTTCACTGGCCTCAAAAGTATAATCCAACGTTCCAGGTCGTTTTTGCTGCAAGAACTGAATCATCTCTTTTTCATTGACCAGATTATCGAACACACTTCTGCTGCTGTCTGTTTCATCATGAAGCAATCCATCAGAATCTTTTACATCCGTATTCAGAAGGTCCACACTAGTAATCATCTTTCTGTTCAGCGCATACCAGGTGTCCTGATAATTCTCCTGCTCCTGAAGGAGTGCCTGAGAACTTTCAGGACTGGTAGCCACTGTCATCTTTCCCTGCGCAGATGTTCCATTTTCTTCTGCTTCACCACCCTGATATGACAGAACATTTCCATTGGTAACATAGCGAATGTAATTCTTCATATCCTTTACTTTAATTCCCGTATTCATATTATTGAAATAAAAAGACAGATACTTGTCTATATTCGTTTTTACTGTAGAATTATTCATATAATAATTATACATAAAATCAGAAGCAGCACGGTTTCCTTCAGAGGTATCACTGAAATTCAGATAGAAATAGACATATCCCTCATCCACGTTGTTATTATAAAAAACTTCCTGCACCGGTTTCTGAGAATCCACGCCAATATCGTTCAATGACTGATTTCCCAGTGCCTCCACTTTTTCATCCATTTTCACCGGAACGGAACTCATACTCATCAGACCACATTTCTCATAATCTAAATATGACATTGGATTCTTAATATCAATCTCCTCTTCAGAATCAGATGTATTCTTCAGTTTAGAAGTATCAATCAGCTCCGGCGGCAGCAGATACGCCAGCTGCGTACCTTTCACAGTAATACTTTCCCCCATCATAATATCGTTATCATTATTTTTTCCACTTATGGAATTTACATTAGAGGTACCAATATAGCTTCTGCCCGCCAGCATCATTTTTCTTACCCCAGACAGATCCAGAGTTGTATTCTTTCCATTGATCACAATCGCACTGCTCAAAGCAGTATCGCTCCATCTGTCATTTGCATCATTGTACAGATATTGATTCAGTGATCGTCTGGCAGATGTCGGAGAGCCGTATCCATAATATTCTCCCTGCACGGTCACCTTACTGCTGTTTCCCGATTCAATAGTCAGGTCATCTGACAGATATGTCGTTCCCAGAAGATTTACCTGCGCAGACGACAGTTTCACGCCTTCAGCCCAGAGTGTTACCCCTGTTTCACTGATAAATGTGGCATTCTGACCTGTATAAATCTCCCCTGCACTTACTATTTTTTCTCCATTCTGGATATCCAGGTTTGCTCCCGGTTTGACCCAGATACTGGTACGCGGATTATTTTCCAGAATCGTATTATCTGAAATATCTTTCAGAATACCGGAATAAATACTTCCGGATATCGTTGTCGCATCAGTTCCTCCTGCTTCACAGACAATCCCCTGATCTGCTACTACGATCATATTCATAAGATCAGGAAGTGTGGAAGGTGTCGGAAACTGTACCTTCGGAATGCCCAGACGGATATCCGTCTCAATAACAGAAGCATATCCTTTCGGATCTACATAAATCACCTTCAGATTTTTCAGCAGAATCCCACTGTTTTTATCTTTCGTCATAACAGGGGTCTTATCAGATGGTGTCGTAACAAGTAACGTTTCTTTTGTATCATCAAACTTATCACTGTTATTCAAATCCAGATACGCAGTCAGATATTCCAGGCTATATTCACTCTGATCAGTTCCATTCTGTAATCTGGCGGCCAGTTTCTTAATAAACTCATTCACAAATTCACTCTGTCTCTGTTTATCAAGCACCACATCCTTAGAACTTCCATCCTTATTATAAGTTTCCAGAACTTTGATATACGCTTCTGACATAGAATTTCCTACGTCCTCCTGCAGACCCACACGAATCTCCTCAATGGCGCGTTCTGCAGTATAAAAGCTGTCTTTTCCCTTTAGATCCGTAATCTTCATCTGAAAGTTGCTCAATGCCATATACAGAACAAGAAGTCCCAAAATCCCGATAAAAGATACAGCAACGATTACTGTAAGCAAAGAAAAACCTCTATTCTGTTTTCTGGCTCTTTTTTTCCAGTCATTCATATGTTTACTCCCTGTTCATCAGTTTTCTTTTGCACCGTCCAGACTTACTACCAGCTCATCCTTCGGAAATCCCTCATCTGCCGCTCCTGCCTTATAAACACTGACCTTCGCTGTATAGATACGATCTGTTTCCTTCTTATCATCCAGACCATTATAACTCAGAATCTGCTTTGCTGCTGAACCGGTTTTCTTTTTGTCATCCTTTCCTGCTGTTGTGACAGACTGATAGGTCAGCTGCATCTGACTGATTCGCGGACGTGTAAGGATCTTATCAAAATCACTGATATTATAATCCAGATTTGTTCTCAGCTTTGTCTGCGCTCTGTAAAGACTGGGGTTTGTGTTCCAGTTTGTCTGTCCCAATGCAGCCGGACATTCCTTGATCGTCAATGACATACGATAGGAATTTTCCTGGATAGAAGTCGGTACATTATTTGCTTCATCTCTCTGCTTTGTCACATACACATTTACCGCATAATTATCGGTATTCTCCACTACAATTTTATCCAACGGTTTTGTACTGCTCTTGGATTCGTAATTCGGATAATAAAAAATATACAGGTTTTTCAGCTTTGCATCTGCTTCCGAGCTGTAGAAAGTCCAGTAAGCACTTTCATATGTACAAAAACACCCTCTCACCTGTTCCTTCTCAGAATTTCCATTGCACGGGCAGATATCCATTCGCTGATATTTGTTTCCCCCTTCTTTCACATAATCATATGTATTCAGAATATATTTTGCCTGAGCCTTGACCACTCCGCCGCTCTCATCAATCTTTACATAAAGTGTTCGCTTCGTCTGATTATAAATATCTTCCGGATCCAGCTTCTGTGGTTCCGGATAGCGGGAAGTAAATTCTTCTGTCAATGCTGCCTGTTCTTCTTCTGAAGCATCTCTGATATAGGCATCCAGATCCTGATGCCACAGTTTCTGTGCAGCCTGAAGCTGTGCAACTGCAATCTGCTCCATAGCATTCTCATCCCAGTTCTTCTCCATGATCAGAAAAGCATTGGTCTTCGTATCCAGCTTGGCAATATTCGGTGCAAGGTAATCATTTTTTCCCTCTTCATTATTTGTTACTGTTTTTTTCTTATATCCGGAACTTTTCCCTCCGTCAAATTCTACCAGTGCATCAAAGGTTCATGATTATTTGTCACATTTGTAAGCTGAAAATAATATTTAGAAGCATTACTTCCTGTCTTTCTGGGATTAAAGTCATATGTTACTCCCTCATCTTTGGAAATAACAGAAGCAGTTACTCTTGAAGTATCATCTCCATCCAGCGGATTATAAAGATGCACATCCTTATAATCATTCCCATCTTTCAAAATTTCCTTTACTCCTATGGCATCTGCTGTGCCTTTATTTATTTTTCCAACATCAGAATTCAAAAACGCAAGCCGTGTCTGCCCTGTCAGAATATCAACCGGATAATTAAACGCCAGCGACACATCCTCAAAATCCTTAGACTTAATCTCTTCCATGATATTCTGTGCCACAGTCGTTGCCTCCAGATAAAGGTTTGACTTTTTATTGATTCTCTGAGACGTTACAAAACTCTGAAGAAGCACCATCGCTGCTATGGAAAAAATGCTGACCGCAACGATCACTTCCAGCAATGACATACCTACATCTGATCTTTTCCCTCTCTTCCTGTTCATTCCAATGCTCCCTTCTGTTTCGTTCTGTCCTTTTACTTCTTCCCTGAAAACACAGATAGAGGGGCCCTGTAACTCTCCCCTCTAACATACTTTCTCTATTATGACTGATTTCCACCGTCAGCAGGGGCTGCTGCATCCTGCGTATTCTCTCCTTCCTGACTGTTCGCTGTATTCTGGCCGTCAGCACCAGTATCTGCGGAAGCTGCCTGTTCTTCTGTACTGTCCGCAGTATTCGCATTCTGCGTTTCTTCTGTATCCGCAGATTTTTTAGACTTTTTATTCTTTTTCTTTGATTTTGACTTTTCAATTGTTCCAAAAATATTATTGGTACCATAAGCCACGCTTCCGGCATCAGGTTCTGTATAAGTCTTTCCGGTACCAGCCATCGAAAACAGGTTTACGGTGATACTCCCTGTCAGATTTCCTGTACTGGAATCAAAAGAAGCACTCACATTATCCAATGTCATTCGCCCACTCTGATCTGCCAGATATTCCACCATATCCTTCAGACTCGCATAAGTTCCGGTAAACTGCATACTGTCCTGTGTACGGTAAAGAACCGGAACAGAAGTCGTACTGTTCATATCCTCCACTTCCGCATCTGACGCAATCTGTCTTTCCTTATCCCCACGGACATCCGTACCCTCAATCTCATCAATCTGAGCCTCGGTCTGAGCATTTGCCTGCTCGGATAATGTCTCATCCGGCATATCAACCAGCTCATCCTCGGTACTTCCATCCAGAGAAGCCACAAATTCCCTTGTTCCAAGGCCTACATTGGAAATCTGCATATCCAGAGAATCCTCCATATCCATGGATAAAACGATTCCATCCTCCTGCCGGACATTCACCGGAAACTCCGAAGTATACTTGTCAATCTGCTCCTGAATTGAATTTGTCTCTTCTATGTAAAAATCCTTATTTTCCGCCAGTTTCAGCAGATCATCCAGTCGATCCTGCAAAGGCACATTTGCCGCCTGAATACTCTCCGCTTCCTCCATCTGCGGACGATATCCCAGAAAATATCCCGCTGCAAAAACACCAACGCCCAGAAACATCAGCAGCATTTTTTTATCACGCATAGAAATCTTCATGTCCATAGTATACATCTGCCTCCTTATTCTGTCGCCGCATCCATCGGTGCCGGATCTGCATAAGTGCAAAGCACACTCATAGATACTGTTCCGTCTTCTGCTTCATCAATCCCCGTCGTCGTCACAGTAGACAGACTCTCAAACGTCCGTAACTGCATCAGCGTATTCGCAGCCGCAGATTTACTCGTCACACGCATGGAAAAACTTACCTGCGTACCTGTAGAACTGAAACTTTCCACTGTAATATCAGACGGCATCTTCTCCTCCATCTCCTCAATAAAACTCTTCAGTCCTTCATTCGGAGTATTGGTATACTGATACATATTCTGGTAATTTTCAAACTGCCCCTTCGCTGTATTATAGGCATTATAAATATCTTCAATCGAACTTTCTTCCGAAATTCTCTGATTCAACTGCTCCTGAATATGCTCCTGATAAATACGATTCGCATATCCCGCCGCTGTCAAAGCCACACCTGCAACAGTTCCAACCACACAGATCACAATTGCACCACTCAGCGTTTCCTTGACTTCTTTCTTCTTTCTGGTCGCCTTCTCCATCAGGTTCAGACCGGAAATTCCCGGTGTCATAACCGCCGCATAAAGATAAGCCTGACCCTCACCCGCTGACTTCGGCAAAGCATAATTCTCCACTTTACCAAGAACTTCTACATTCTGTCCCAGCTCATTCGTCATCAGAGTCATCAGTCCCTGTACCTGCGCTCCCAGACCACAGCACTCAATCGAATCAAAATTCGTTCCCGCATTTCGGGAAATATAATAATCCATGATTCGGGAAATATTACCGATCAGATATCGAAGACTCTCTGTCACTTCCCCCTTTGCTGTATCCAGCATCCGTTCTTCATCCGATGCCAGATCATCTGCCGGAGCCATATCCAGAAACGGATGAATACAGTTTCTTCCGCAAAGCACTTCCAATGCTTCTCCCACATCCAGTCTGTCACCAAACTCAGGAAAAGCCCTCACCGTCTCAACCGCACTGTCCACACCATAATTAATGTTACGCTGCAATGCCAGCTCACCATCACGGATTACAGTGATACTGGTACCCTTTAACTCAATCTTAACAAGAATATGAGTTCCCTGCGCATAAGTATCTCTGACTGCATGATAAATACTGTCACCTGTATAAGTAATGCCTGCCATTGTTAGCCCTGCATTCTCCGCGAACTCACGATAGGCAGCAGAAATTGCTTTCGGTGCAGCGTAAACCATCAGATGATACTGTTTATTTTCCTCTTTACTGTCCGGTGTTTTCTCCGCTTCCACATCAATCACACTATAAGACAGCATATATTTAGAAACATCAATCGGAAAATAGTCCGTGGCATTCGCTTCTATGATACTCTGAATTTTATTCTTCTTTACCATAGGGATACGAATCTCCCTGCTGGCAATCCTGGTAGAACCCGTTGCAAAGAAAACCTTCTTCGTCCTGATCTTACGCTGAGCCAGTTCCCCCTTTAAAGCATCACCTAAACTTTTTGTATCGCGAATCTGCCCATCCTCCACAGCCCCCTGCGGTGCCGGGATACAGAAACAGTTAAAAATCCTTCCTTTTTTTCCACGAACTTCGATTTCCGCAACTCTGACCTGAGATGCCTCCGCTTCAATGCTTAAAATTTTCGCCATCTTTGCGTTCCTCCATACGTTTTCAGTTGCAAAAATACACTTTTACACCATTGTAAAACGATTACTGCTCATTCCGTAACCAGTAACGTAAAATGTACTTTTGTAACTGAAAAACTCAACTTGTTCTTCAGTCAATCAGTTATCACCGTGATCATTGATCACAATCCCAGTTTTGATAAATACCAGCTAATCCATGTATTTCCCCACAATGCAGCCAGAAAAATTCCCGCTGACAGATAAGGACCCATGGCAAGCATATGTCCCACTTTACTCACCTTAATACGAACCGTATGAATCACAGAACCAATCACACATCCCAGAAGAAAAGCCAGAATAATTCGCTTCCATCCAAGAATCAGCCCACAGGCAAACATCAGTTTAATGTCACCCCCGCCGATTGCTCTGCCACCACTCACCAGATAAAGGACTTCCAGTAAACCACTGATACAGATCATACCGATCAGATGATCCACCACATTTCCCCTGTCCAGAATCACAGCAGCCACACCAAGGACAAACAGAAACACATTCAGACAAAACGGAATCTCAAAAGTCCGCCAGTCAATAATACTCAAAACCAGAAGCGCTGAAGCCATGAAACAGTAAATCACACTGCTCCACTCCAGCCCATTCACCACACATATCACCACATAGAGGATACCATTGACACCCTCTATGATCAGATACTGTACTGAAATTTTTGCTTTACAGTTACGACACTTTCCGCCTAACAACAACCAGCTAAACACCGGAACCATATCATACCACTTCAGTTTCCGCCCACAGGTCATACAGTGGGAGGGGGCTGTCGCTATCGACTCACCGAGAGGGATTCGATAGATACAGACATTCAGGAAACTGCCGATGGTGATTCCGAAGATGAAGATTGTTATGTAGGGGATTATGTCTAAGAAAAGAAGCATAGGTTATTTCCTTTCAATTTGATTTCAGTAATATTATAGTTAACTACTGGATTTCAGCTCCGCCCATGTAATCTGCAAATGCTTTCGGTGAATATGTCACAACAACTCCACCATCATCTTTAACTTCAATCTGAGCTTTAATATCAGAAGATGCTCCAGAAGGTCCCCATTTTTTAGATTTTGTTGTTAATTTAGTATCCCAACTTGGAGAAGCTGAATTCAATTCAGTTTCAAGTTTTTCTGGAACAGTTTTTCCTGTTTCAGCTACAATATCTGTATTTGTTGCATCTGTTGCACCAATAATAATTGTATATTTTCCAGCCGCTAATTCGTTGTCTGTATCACCAGCAAAAGTCTGAACTACTTTTATAAGTTCGTTCATATTACTAGCATCAGCAGCTTTTCTTGATTTCTCAACATATTTTGTATACTGTGGTGCAAGTAAACCAACTAAAATTGCAAGAATAGCAACTACAATTACAAGTTCTACTAATGTAAAACCTTTGTTATCTTTTTTCTTTCTGTTAAATAATTTTAACATTTTACTATCTCCTTAACTTTCGTTTTATCGAGATAGTAACTTCGTTCATACATAGCAAAGAATTGTTATGCATTCATCGAAAAATTAATTATTTTTACTTACTTGTCTGTTCTTTAATATTAGTTGGATCATAAGTAACGGAAATTGAACCGTCATTTTCCACTACTAAAATAGCACTAATCGCTTTAACTGTTGAGGTTGAACCATCTGCTGTTTTTTCCCATTTAGATGATTTTAATTTTGTACCAGTCCAATCGCTTCCAGCATATGAAGCAATTAACGTACCAGCTTTTCCTTCTCCTGTAGATACATCAGAAGCAGAATCTCCTGTTCCACTTGTAATCTTACTTCCTGTATCTGCAATTGTAATTGTATAAGTTCCAGCAGCAATCTTATCATCACCATCAGAAGCAGCCGTCTTAAATGCAGTTACAAGGTTTTCAAGATTAGAAGCATCAGCAGCCTTTCTTGATTTTTCAACATACTTTGTATACTGTGGTGCAAGAATACCAACCAGAATTGCAAGGATAGCAACTACGATAACTAACTCAACAAGAGTAAATCCCTTATTATCTTTCTTCTTTCTGTCTTTCAGAAATTTAAACATAACTCAATCTCCTTCAAATTTAATTAAATTCTTTTCAATCCGGATAGAGTCATATCATGTCGAAAGATACAAGAGCGGCATTTTACATATGCCAGACAATATATTCAACTTTTCGATGAATACATAACTCTCCTGTTGCTGTCATCACGAATGTCACTATCCGATGATTGATTCAACGAGCGGGAACCCACTACAGGCTCCCCACCCCCCCCCTGTAAAAATCTCTTTTCCAGGAGGGAGGGAGTTATGTTTATAAACTCGTTATTCAGTTTTCATGTTACATTTACTTTGTTTAATTTCATTCTTTACTGAGAAATAAAATTATTCACCCTGAATAGCCAATACCAGCTCCGAAACGTAAATGTATTTGCTTACATCTACAGGAGTCTTAGTCATACTTGGTATTCGGGAATCTGCGTTATGAGCAGACCGTCTCACTGTCTGAGCGAAGTTCGCAACGGAGCGAGTTTGAGAGGGCTGCTCATGGTTTTAGCAGATTTTCGAATGCCTAGTATGACTGGCTCCGAAGCCGTAAGCAAATACATTTACGTTTCGGAGCGTCCACCCGGCAACTCATTTCCTCAAAACAAGCTTTTTCGGATTTAATTCATTTAATTATGATTCTCAGTATCCAAAAATCACTTCAACTTTCCTTTTTCCACTAGCCCCCTTCCGTCTGTTTCAAGAAAAATTCAACATTTCCATGATTTTCTATGATGAACACAGCCCCTATGCAAGCTGTGATACATCCAAATTCATATATTCAGAAACTTTTAACGCGGTTCCTACTCGCGAATTTAACTAAATATTTGCTTCTCTGTATTTAATTAAATTATAATCCTCTTTTATTTTAGGCTGCGATATTTTTTCTCACAGCCCACCATTTAATTTCATTAAGAAATAATAATTTACAGATTATCCAGCCCATTATACATAGCCCCAATCGGCGAAATAACCGCAATAACCAATGTACCAACCACAAGCGCCATAAACACAATAATCAACGGCTCCATCGCCGCCAGCACACTCTGCGTAGTCATCTCCACCTCTTCATCATAATAATCTGCCAGCTTCTCCAGCATCTCCTCAATATTACCAGTCTCCTCACCAATACCCGTCATATGACAAACCATCGGCGGAAAAATCTTAGATGCTGTCAGAGGCTCCGAAAGAGGAATACCTTTCATAACTTCCTCCCTCGCCTTCATCAGCGCATTTGTATAATGAATATTATTTACAATCTTAGAGACTGTCTCCAGTGCATCAATCGTTGAAATACCAGACGATAACAAAGTACTCATAGTTCTGGCAAACTGCGCACATGCAGTCTTCACTGTCAGCTTACCAAACAGCGGCATCTTCATCTTAACCTGGTCGATCATAAAACGCCCCTGTTCCGTCTTATAAATAATCTTATAAGCCACCACAACAGCCACAATCACAGCCAGTATGATATACCAGTTCGCAGTTACCCACTTACTCGTATTCATAACCCACATGGTAATCGCCGGCATCTCCACATCCAGATCCGCAAACATGTCAATAAAAATCGGGATAACAAACAGCATCATAACCGCCACAACCCCAATCGCCGCAATGATCAGAATAATCGGATAAATCGTAGCCTTCTTAATCGTCGCCTTCAGCTTCGCTTCTTTCTCAAACTGCACAGCCATACGCTCAAACGCCATCTCCAGACTACCGGAGTTCTCACCGGCTTCCACCATATTGATCAGCATCGGCGGAAAAATATCCGCCTGCCCTCTCATGGAATCCGCCAGCGTATTACCCTTTTCCACACTCAGAAGGACTTCCGAAATCGCACGTTTCAGCCACTTATTTTCCGTCTGCTCCGATAACATCTGCAAAGCTTCCTTCATAGGAACACCCGCCTGCGTAATACTTACAAACTGTCGGCAGAAAACACTCAAATCCCTCGGTTTTACCTTCTTCCCGATAGAAAAATCAATTTCTTTATTCAAGACACCCTGTTCCTTCACAGAAACAGGAATCAGCCCGTCATTCTTGAGGATCTCGACAACTCTTTCCCTGTTGTCCGCCTCTACATTTCCACGCTTTTCCTTACCCCTCTTATCCACTGCCACGTAAGTAAAACCTGGCATCTTATCACTTCTTTCCTTTTATCTCAGCCGCACTCCGCCATCGGAAATCAAAAATCAGGAATCAGAACATCCCCATCCCATTTCCGCCGCCAAAATCCGGTTCAAAACAAACCTTCTTATTCATGCTCACCGGATCCTGCGCATAAGTCACCGCATTATCCGCATCAATGAGCTTCCTCATATATAAATCATACAGCGCATCATCCATCGTCTGCATACCAGCTCTCTTATTCGTCTGCATAATAGACGCGATCTGATAGGTCTTACTCTCACGGATCAGATTTCGCACCGCATTATTCGCAAAAAGCACCTCAAGCGCTGCCACACGACCGCTGCCATCCGCCTTCTTCAGAAGCTGCTGGGACACAATACACTCCAGCACAGAAGCAAGCTGAATACGGATCTGCTGCTGCTGATTCGGTGGAAAAACATCGATAATTCGGTCAATCGTCTTATCCGCTCCGATCGTATGCAGAGTCGAGAACACCAGATGTCCCGTCTCAGCCGCCGTGATCGCCGTTGAAATCGTTTCCAGATCTCGCATCTCTCCAACCAGGATCACATCCGGATCCTCTCGAAGGGCCGCCCTCAGCGCCTGTGCATAATCCGCGGAATCACTTCCGATCTCCCTCTGGTTCACCACCGACTTATCATGCCTGTGCAGATACTCGATCGGATCCTCCAACGTAATAATATGGTACGGATAAGTCCTGTTAATCACATGAAGCAACGATGCCAGCGTGGTAGATTTCCCACTGCCGGTCGGTCCCGTGACCAAAATCAGACCTCGCTTTCTCGAAGTCATCTCCACAACCTCAGCCGGGATTCCCAGCTGCTCCGGTTCCGGAATATTAAAAGGAAGACTTCGCATAACGGATGCCAGCGTTCCTCTCTGCTTAAACACATTGACACGGAAACGTCCCACACCCGGAATCGCATACGCAAAGTCCGTCTGACCGTTATCCTGAAGTTCTCCTCTGTGACGTACATCCATCAGCGGCATCAGAAGGTCTTCGAGCATCTGCGGTGTCAGGCGCTCTCCCTCGATCGGGCAAGTACGCCATTGATACGGTAGCTCGGTGCTCTTCCGGTTGTCAGATGAATGTCTGAAGCTTTCGCTTTTACTGACTGTATCAAAATTTCGTCTAAATTGTACATTTTCTTAATTTGTCCCCTGATGTTCGAATCAAGGTTCCTCTCTGTTCAGAAATTCTTTCTCAGATAATCTTTTTCTCTTATCTATGATATCTGCTGTCAAAGCCATCACTCATAAGATGCCTTCAGCATTTCATCTACAGAAGTCACACCCTCCAGCACATACCGGATACCATTCTCCCTCAGAGTTCTCATCCCGCTGTTTCTGGCAGCGCGTTCCAGCTCCTCAGTAGAACCATTCTCCGAGATCAGATCCCTGATCTCATCATTGACTTCCATAATCTCGAACACGCCGACTCGGCCATAATATCCTGTATGATTACAGAAATCACAGCCACACGGCTCATAAATATTCACATCCTCCAGCGGATTCAGTTTCATTACCCGCTTCTCATCCTGAGTTGCCGGACGCATTTTCTTACAGTGTCCACACAACTTACGCACCAGTCGCTGCGCAATAACTCCGACCACAGAGTCTGCGATCAGGTATCTCTCCACACCCATATCTGCCATACGGTTCAGGGTTCCCACCGCATTATTCGTATGTAAGGTAGAAACAACCAGATGACCGGTAATAGATGCCTGTACTGCGATCGCCGCTGTCTCCTGATCTCGGATCTCACCGATCATGATGATATCCGGGTCCTGACGGAGAATGGAACGCAGGGCAGATGCAAAAGTAAGATTCACTTTATTATTTACCTGTACCTGATTGATTCCCTCAATATCCGCCTCTACCGGGTCCTCAACCGTAATGATATTTACGGTTTCTTTATTCAGTTCACTCAAAGCTGTATACAGAGTCGTGGATTTACCACTACCTGTCGGTCCCGTTACCAGAATGATTCCGAACGGGCTTGCCAGCATGTGGTCAAAACGTGCCATCTCATCCGCCGATAATCCCAGCTCTTTTTTATTTCGGGTCAGGTTCAGCTTGGAGGAGATTCGCATAACGATCTTCTCTCCATGTACGGTCGGCAGGGAAGAAATTCGGATATCGTAGTCCTGCCTGTCTACCATGATGGACATACGGCCATCCTGCGGCTTTCTTTTCTCGGAAATATCCATACCGCCCAGAATCTTGATACGCGTTGAAATCGCAGGCAGCAGACTGTTGTCATACACCATACGTTCATATAGTGCACCATCAATTCGATATCTGACACGAACCTTACTCTCCAGTGCCTCAATATGAATATCACTGGCTCTCTGTCGGATTGCCTGTTCCAACAGGGAACGTACCAGCTGTACGATCGGCGCATCGCTGACATCTACATCTGTGTCGTCATCGTCCGTGTTTCCACGAAGCTGTGCTCTCTCCTGTGTGAATCGTCTGGCTGCATCCAGTGTCTCAGAAGCACCATAGCAGCGATCGATTGCCGCAAGGATGTCTCTGGTGGATGCGATATACGGTTCTACCTGTAAGTTGGTTACAATAGAAATATCATCGATTGCCGCCATATCCATCGGATCTGCCATCGCCAGATGAAGGATATTTGCGTTATAGGGATCAAGTTCGAAAGGAATACAGGTATACTTTTTCAGCAGATCTACTCCTACCAGACCTCTGACTTCCTTCGGAATCGTAACACCTGTCAGCTGAATAACCTTAAGACCAAGCTGCATCTGGAGTGCCCGCACGATCATGTCCTCTGTGATAAACCCATTCTCAACGAGAACTTCACCGATCTTCCTACCGGTTCCCTTCTGCAGTGCAAGAGCTTTCTTTAATTCATCTTCTGTTAATACATTCTGCTTGATGAGCAAGTCACCAAGCCTCATTCTTTCACGTCGTAATGCCATTTACATCCATCTCTTTTCCGGATATATTGCGGTATTTATTTTTAATCTGTCTGTTTTCAGGTACGAAAAATGCTGTATCCGATCCTACGTCAAATACAGCCAGCAACCTTAATAAAGAGTCAATATGCAGTTACCTCTGCCTGTCACTTTATATCCTGTTTTCATTTGTTGTCCGGAATACACTTTCCTTTAAATGGAATACTATTCCCTTCCTGTCATCGTCAAAATTCTTATTCGCGTAAGTTAAAGTTAACATATTTAGTATTCTTTGTCAATTCTTGTTTCCGGATTTTCACATTTTTCCCGACATATTCCTCACATTATCCGGCATATTCGTCAGACCATCTTTTCAGCCATCCCTGACAGGAAGCTGCACAGATGTCTCTGCCCGTCCTGCTTTCCGTCAGCCGGATACAGATATTGATTATTTTTTATCAAAAAAAGGAACGGCTGGTGCTTCTGTCCGGGCACCTTTGCCATTCCTTTTGTCTTTATCTGTCGTTTCTGTTTTCCGTTTTTATCGGCTGCTTTTAGTTTGCCTTAAAGACTGCCACATTCTCTTTGGAAAGATCGATCTTATCTGAGATCAGAACAGGTGTTGGTATTATTGTCACTGGCACTGTAGTTGTAGTATCAGAGATCAATCCTGTTGTCTTATCTTCATTTCCGGTAAATGCACTGGATTTGATCGCGCTCTGTAAGGTATTTCCAACTGCCACATTTGCATTACCTGTAAATGCATTCGTGTCTGTTATGTCCGTTGTGGTCGTTGTAGTGGCAACACTGCTGCTCTGCATCTGCTGCTGTTCTTCTGCCGTCGGGTAGAAGGATGGCTGGCGGATATAGCGGAAACTTGCGCTGTAAGCCTCGCCTACAGTTACCCCGTTCTTACCGGAAGAACAATGTACGGCAATCCAGTCACCTGCATCCGTCTTACCGCAGAGGATACCTACATGGTTATCGCTTCCATTCTCCGGACCTTTCTGGAATACGAGATCTCCTGGCTGTGCATCGGCCTCTGTTACCACATTTGCCTTTTCCCACTGTTCAGAAGTTCCGTCTCCGACTGCTGCCTGCATGCTCTGATCCTGATAGCCATTGATCACTGCCCAGGTAACAAAACCACTGCAGTCCAGACCATATGCACGAAGAGTTCCGGTGCTTTTACTTCCGACTGCGGAAACCTGTGCGGTGCTTCCCCAGCTCGGATCCTCTCCGATCACTGTGGATTTGCCGCCCCAGAAGTAACCAACCTTGCCGACCAGTGAATAAGCTGCGGAAATAACATTTACTCTCTCTTCGGAAACATCGTCCCCTACGCTCTCACGTACAAATCCATTCGCTGCTGTTACGACTGCACAGAGAAGCTTACAGTCTGTCTCTACATATTTCTTAAGGATCTTTCGGTCCTGTTTGGAAATTTTATTCTTTTTAATATAATAATTAATCTTACGGTTGCCGTATGTAACATGTGTGATGTTCTGCTTGTCCCTGACAACCGGATTGAGTTCTGCAAAAATTTCTGCCAGATCATCTTTGCAGGAAGCATCCAGTGTATATTCTGTTTTTCCCTGCTGGCTCTGCTGATATACATAAACTGCAAGGATATCCTGCCAGTTTCTTACCAGAAGACTGTCCGCGGAAGTGGTTGTCTTACTTCCGGAAGCATCACTGGCATCTGTCAGTTTGTTCTTCTCTTTGTATTCTTTCTCAATTTCATCCATCACAGATGCGAAATCATCGGAGAAAGTCAGATTATAATTATTCTTCAGGCTGTCCAGATAAAAATCCTTGCCAGCGTGAATATTGGACGCATAATAAACCGGAGTTCCTGTCTGTGCCGCAACTGTATTCGCCTGATCAGAAAAAGGATTGGCAGGAGTTACATTCTGATTATTCTGGTTGTTCTGCTTTGCTTCGAGTTCTGTGATGCTATTCTCCATCTGAAGCAGAAGGCCATAGTTGGTTACCTGATTTTTCTCATCATCTGTCAGCGCCTCATATGCCGTACGGATACTCTGAACCAGTGATTTCTTCTCCAGAGTAATGCTCTGCTGGTGAAGTTCATTGATCCGGTTGATCACTGCCATGGCATTATCGGTAGTCATCGTTCCCGGTGTCGGTGTCACTGTCGGCTCCGGTGTCGGTGTGTTCGGAACCGGTGTTACCGTCGGCTCCGGTGTCGGTGTATTCGGAATCGGTGTTACTGTCGGCTCCGGTGTCGGTGTGTCCGGTACAGGTGTTACTGTCGGTTCCGGTGTTGGTGTATCCGGCGTCGGCGTGTCCGGTACAGGTGTTACCGTCGGTTCCGGCTCCGGTGTATCCGGTACAGGTGTCGGGTCCGCAGGTTCTGGTGTCGGATCTTCGGACGGCACATCAGGTTCCGATGAAATATCCCCTGTTGTATCATCCCCGGAAGAACTGAAATCGTCTGAGCTGGATCCAAATTCATCTGATGTATATACAGTCTCCTCGGCCGCAAACACAGGCATGGATCCGGATAAAATCATCCCGGATGCCAGTGTCAGACACATAAACCTGGTAAGATACTTGTTTTTCATATATCTAAATTGCTCCCTTCTTTCTGCGGCATATTCCCGTCCCCTGTTTCCGGAAATATGCATATCCTCCATCGCATGATCCGTCTTCTGCCGGACAATGCGACCATTTTATTTTCCCAAAATGCAGGTATCATTTCCACCGTCAGATTACTGTTTCGTCTGTTTACAGTAACCTGTAACCGGTCTGATCCCTGCTGTCTCAATGACCTTTCAGTCAAACATCAACCTGTTTTATTCTAACATACTCAATTTTTAAAATCAACCGCATGGAAAAAGATACTGGCTTATTTTGGGAAAATTCATTTTTTCTTCACATTTTTAAACGGTATCCTGTGCCCCAGACCGTCTCTATGATCTGCGGAGATCCTGAATACAGATCTGATCCGGTGTGTTTTCATTGCTGTTATTTTTGCCGGATGTCAGGCGCTCATATTGCTTCAGATGGGATCGTACTCTTGCCACAAGCTGAGAAGGATCAAATCTTAAACAAAATATCCTCTTCTCACAGATTCCGGCTGTTCACCCTGTCTGCCTGAAGAGGATATTTTAACTTTGCGCTTTTAATTTTTTTTGCTGTCCGGGTCCATATTTCCTGTTTTTTGTTCCCCTGACTTATCTGGACTTAATTATAAATATTTCTGTATCTCATCCCTCAGATTTTCTTCTGTACGGATCAGTTTTTTTGCAAGTGAAATGCTTTCAGCAGATGCATCTTTGCACTGGTGCATGGCTTCCGTGATCGACTGGATTCCCATGTTGCAGCCATTCAGGAGGATTTTTACTGCCTGTTTGTTCTCATCCTCCCCAGTCATCATCTTCACTCCTGTTGTCATCCAGGAAAAGGTGGAAACCATAACTCCCGGTTCTTTTTCCGGCTGTCCGGCACGCATAAGCATCTTTGAAACCTCTGCCTCCAGTTCCTTATGTCTGGAGCAGTATTTCTCAATCACCCCTGCAATCCCCGAATCCGTCACATGGTGTTCTACCTGTTCCATGCTTTCAATTCCCATCTTACATCCGACACTGCACTCTTCCAGCAGTTTTTTCGTACTGTTATCCATCTTTTATGTCCTCCTGTTCTCATAGCCTGAATCCGAATACGGTCTCTGCATTTCTTCTGTATTTGTCGGATATAGTATGTGTACTTTTTTCTTCATTATGTATAAATACATAAGGCATTCAGAAACTATAACGTGTATAGCATAGATATTGTATGTGCCGAAAAATTGACATATACACGATAAAGTAAACAGTTTTTGTGACACATCAGACATTATCTGTGCAGCGCGATCACGATATTTAAATACGCGGCAAACGTCAGCCAGACAAGATATGGGATCATCAGTCTTGCCGCGCCTTCATCAATCCGGGCAAATTCTTTTATCATGACGAATACCAGATACCACAGCACCAGCAGCCAGACTGCCGCAAACAACTGCCACCCCAGATTAAAAAAGAAAACCGGCCAGAAAAAGTTCACTGCAAGCTGGATCAGGTACAGTTTCAACACTTCCGCTTTTGGATTTTTCAGATAAATACGGTACGAGGCAATTCCCATCAGCGTATACAGGAGTAACCAGACAACAGGAAATACCCAGCCGGGAGGTGCCAGCGGCGGATGATACATTTCCTGATACTGTGCCATACTTCCGAACGTAAGAAAGCCTGCAATCACTCCGGTTCCCAGAGAAATTAACAGACTGACCAGTAAGGGGGGTCGTTTCATGGAAACCTCCGTTATTTTAGCATTAATTCATTATATTCTTTCACGACAGCAGAAATATCTGCCTTGCTCTGATTTATCTTATACTGCCTTCTCTCTGATTATATTCTAACATATCTAATTGCTCTTTGCAAACATTTGTTCTATGATTTATGAAAAAATTTGCGCGTCTAACTCATCACTAAAGTAACGAGAATGCGACGCGCAGTTATTCAAATAACACCATATCACTTTTAATTACTCATTTTTTCTTTTTTATTCTATTGCTATTTCCTGTTCAAATAAATCTTCTCTTGTAATATTCTGTGCCCATTTTCCCTGACGGTAATGATGGAATACCCATGGCCATTTTACAAATTCATCTGTACATAACAGGAAATATACCCAGAGAACCGGAAGTTTCAGGACAAATGCTACAAAGAATCCAAGCGGTACTGCGTATACCCACATATCAATCGTATCGCAGATCAAGCCAAATTTCGTATCTCCACCTGCCCGGAAAACACCCGCAATCAATGCTGTATTCACAGCAGAACCCATAATATAATAAGTATTGATAAGCAGCATATATTTCAGATAATGCATCGCACCGTCACTTAAAGATGCAAATCTCATTACCAGAGGCGTGATGGCAAATACAATCACACCACCGATCGCACCGGCAATCACAGTCATTTTCAGCATTCTGGAAGCGTATACTTTTGACTTTTCCAGATCTCCTTTTCCCATTACATTACCAAGAAGAATTGTTCCTGCACTGGCAATCGCAAAACAGAAGACAGAACCAATATTACGGACAACGGTGACCAGTGAGTTTGCTGCAACTGCATCTGTGCCCAGATGTCCGAGGATTACAGAATACATGGAGAATGCCACACTCCAGGATACGTCATTTCCAAGTGCCGGAAGTGACAGCTTCATAAAATCATGGAATAATACTTTACTGCGGATAAACATATAGGTCAGATTCAGCTTTACATTTTTGCTCATAAAAGAGACGATCACACAGGCAACAAGTTCTACCAGTCTGGAAGAAGCTGTCGCGATCGCAACACCTGCAGCGCCAAGCCTTGGTGCTCCGAACAGTCCGAAAATGAACGTAGCATTCAGAATAATATTCAGAATGAAAGCCAGCATATTTAAAGCCATACTGATTGTTACTCGTCCGACGCTGCGCAGAATTGCCAGATAAACTTCTGTGACACCCCAACATAAATAAGTAATACCCATAACTCTCAGGTAAGAAGAACCAATGGAAATCAGCTCAGGATCGGATGTGAAAATCTTCATCATAAGCTGAGGTGCAAAAAAAGCGACCAACGCAACAATTCCGGAAATTACGATTGAGAAACGAAGTGCAATTCCCTCGATTGCATGAATTGCCTGTAGATTATTTTTTCCAAAATACTGTGCGCATAGAAGAGATGCGCCAGTGCCAAGTCCATAATATACCATAAACAGGATATTGGAATAATTGGCAGCCAGGGACACTGCGGAGATTGCAGACTGTCCGACGTAATTCAGCATAATTACATCGGCAGAGTTAACTGCCGCACTGAGCAGATTCTGAATAATGATCGGAATCGTCAGTTTAAACATCTGTCGGTAAAAATCATCTTTACCGTTCGATAGCATATTTGTCATATTTCCCCCATAACAATTACAATTTTTTTCATATCTGATCAGACATTATTGTTTATCTGTTTTTATCATAGTCTTTTCTATGGAGATACGCTATCTGTATTTTGACAGATTTCTACGATATTCTGACTTTTTATAAAATTCTTATTTCACTTTTTCCAGCAGGGCTTCCTGTTTCTGCTTTATGAAAAATTAATGGATAAAATAATTTCTAAATTGTATGATAATTTTATTAACAAATGAAAACAGCAGGAAATGCCCTCTGAATAAGCCTCCCTGCTGTTTTACACTCTTTCAATTATAATGTATTCAGGTCGATCCTGTAATCGTCAGATCCCTGTCCATCTACTGTATAGTAAGCGGCTTTCTGCTCAGCATTTACATAAATACTGATTTCTTTTCCTGCGATGTCTTTCTCTTTGATGTCTTTTTTCACTGCTTCTTCGATGGAGCTCATTGTAACTGCAAAACCAGGTAATTCGATCGTTGTCTCTACGATTTTCTTGATGTCGATATTTTTAGTCACTTCTTTTACTGCTTTCTTTACAGTTTCCTTTGCTTCTTCTACAACCGGAGCTTTTGCGATATCGCTGGCAGCATCTTTCGCTTCTTCGATCACTTCAGCAGCTTTTACAGTTGTTTTCTCAACAGTTTCTTTCACTGCCTCTGTAGCCTTTGTTGTAGCTTCCTTGATTGTTGTTTTTGCTCTTGAAGTTGATTTTTTTCTCATAATAATCTCCTATTCCAACTGATTGATCTTACAGTTTCCTGCTAACCGTACCACAAATCCCGGATAATGTCAAATTTTTGTCAGAATAAACAGTTATTCCATCATCAAGCTCCAGTTAATGTTCATGCGCCATCAGACACAAAGCAGACACTCATCACCCTATTCCACGTTCTTCAGTGCTTCATCCATCGGAACTTTCTTCACCCTTCTGAATTCCAGAAGAGCTACCAGCCCATAGGTAATAATTCCTGCTGCAAACATCTGTACATAAATCATCGGGTCAATCCAGAGAGTGATCCAGCCGGAGATACTCGCCAGCATCATTTCACGAAACAACACATTCATAAGCGCCGTCTCAATCGGAAGGCTGACCAGAAGGCAGATCACCACTACGATTGAAGTAGAAAAAATATATAATCTGCTGATCTCCCCATTCGTGTATCCCAGAATCTTTACCATGGAAATAGACTGGGCATTCTTTTCAATAATGATCTTGGAAAGCAGATAGATCAGCACCATATAGATCATAATGGCAAATCCATTGATCAGGCCCATCATACTTCCCATCGAAACATCAAGCTGTCTGGAAATTTTGGTCAGCGCATCCAGATCAATCACAGAACCAATATACTGGTCCTTGATATCCGTAATCTCTGTATCCGAGAAATAGCCGCTGTAATAATCATCCCCCAGATCAAATATCTGTTCAGTTCACTTCTCGGCATAAACACACAAAGAGCCGCCGTATAATCATAAATTCCCACTATCCTGAAAGAATACTCATCTTTTTCGTATTTCTCCTTCAGAGTAATCGTATCTCCGGTATGGAGCAGGAATTTATCTGCATATGCTTTGGAAATATACACCTCTGCATCCGCATCTGAACTGTTTTCAGCCCTTGTATCTGCAAAGTCAATCTTCACATATTTACTGTCCGGTTCTATTCCGTAGAACGTAACTTCCTCACTCTTATATTTTCCAGGCAGCGTATTCAGTGAATAAGCTGAAAATTCTTCCGCATCTTCATTATCCGTCTGAGAATCCATATAAAACTCCAGCAGAGACATCAGACTTTCAAATTTATTACCACTTACCGCACTGACCGGAACCTGAAGCATATACTGGTACTTCGCCAGCATATTCTCCTGAATCTCCACCTGATAATGTGCCAGCGCAGACGGCAGCAGCAGGCCAAACATCAAAAGCAGATTGGCAAACACAATTCCGATAAACAATACCACATAATTACTCATATTCTGGAAGATCACGCGCAGTCGAAATCTGGAAAATATCTTAATCTTCGGACTCAGACGGATTGCCCGCTTCTGCCCGCGTCCGGAAGAAAGATCCCTGCGCAGGAATTTCAGAGGAGATAATTTCAGTTTATGTCTCAGAACTCCGTAATTGACCACCAGCATAATAATCACCGGCACCACAGTCGTAAGCAGAAAAGCTTCCGCATTCCAGATAGTCACATAAGTCGGAAGACTGTAGCTTCCGTAATACATCGCTGCACAGACATCCTTAAACACTGTATATCCAAGGATATTTCCGATCAAAGCACCAGCCAGTGTAACCAGAACCGGCAGCGTCATATAATGAAGCACCAGCTCCTGTCTGGTGTATCCGGATGCACGCAGCGTACCGATCACGCCCGCTTCCTTTCGGATCGTATTGCTGATAGTAATCCCGAACACAAACGCCATGATCACTATAACAATATAAAGCAGCATGGTTACCATCGCCTTGTCGCCGCCCATATCATCCCCGGTAAAAATGATCGCCTGGTTCACATACCGCGGTACAAAAGATTCCAGTGTCACAATCCCCCCGATATCCTCCATCAGATCCTCGGAAACTTTCTTTTCCTCTTTCTCTGTTTCCGGCTTCTGATCATAGATCCAGGAATAATTATACTGTAACTTACTCTGATCCAGAGAGTCAAATTCTTCCTCTGTTACAACAGAAACGCCAAATTTCACAGAATCAAACATGGAATCATTATTGTTCTGGAACAAAGCACTGTAATCCGACAACGCCACCAGTCCCGTAACCTTCCAGGTCCTTTTTCCGCTTGTCAGAGTATCCCCCACTGACAGACCATTGTTATCTGCATACATCCTGTCAATGGCGATCTCCCCGGTTTTCTCAGGCAGGCTGCCCTCCATCAGGCAGACCTTGTTAATCTCCTCTCTGTTCTTAAAAATACGCATGGTACTTCCGTTATCCAGAGGCTCCTCCAGATAAAAATTATCGTACAGCTTCATACCCAGGTCTTCAATTTCTTCCCTCTGCGTTTTATAAATCTGCTCTGCCGTACGGAAATTTCCATCCTCAATCTTATATTTTTCGAAACTCTCATTATAGGCAGTCAGCATACTTCCATCTGCTACAAGGAAACCGGAAACAAAACCAATCGTAGCAACCATCAGGATAAACACTACCAGATACTTCCCGATCTCACTCTTTAACTCTCTGGGTAAACGCTTTCTTAAAGGACTCTTCATCTCTTCGTCCTCCTTACCAGTCAAGCTCTGAAGCCGGAATCTTATGTTCGTTAATATAATCTTACGGATCATACCGTCTCGAAGCTTCACTACACGATCTGCCATATCTTTGATCGCATCATTATGCGTTACCATCACGATTGTATTCCCATACTTCTGATTCACAGTCTCAATCAGTTTCAGAATCTCTTTCGAAGTATTATAATCCAGTGCTCCGGTAGGCTCATCACACAACAGGATATCCGGGTTCTTCACGATAGCTCTGCCGATCGCAGTTCTCTGCTGCTGACCACCGGAAAGCTGATTCGGCAGCTTTCTCTGATGCTCATAAATTCCCAGTGTATGAAGCAGCTCGTCCACATCCAGCGGCTTATCGCTCAGATAGGCACCGACCTCTATATTCTCCCTCACTGTAAGATTCGGGATCAGATTGTACATCTGGAAAATATAGCCCAGATGCTTACGTCTGTACAAAGACAGCTTCTTCTCCGACATATCCGCCAGACGCTCCCCGTCTATGACCAGATTTCCCTCATCCGCACTGTCAATTCCACCGATAATATTCAACAGCGTAGATTTACCCGACCCAGACGGTCCAAGTAAAACGCAAAACTCTCCTCTCTCTATCTCAAGATCCAGTCCTTTCAGCACATCCACACGACTGTCCCCGGTACCAAAAGATTTCTTAATGCCCTGTATCTGCAGAAACATTTTTCTCATTCCTCCCTCTTGTTCACTCCAACTGAGCAATTTTTACAGCATAGCTTTGTTCATCTAGTGTGACAACAAGTTGATTCATAACATTGTTATGCTTATCTAACTTTATGTTAGTGTAAACTTACTGCCTTGTCAACCAATTTTCGCAGTTTCGTAAAATTTCTACACTTAAAAAAAAGACAGCCTCTATCTCAAAAATAGAAACTGTCTTTTAAACGCTTATTCTTAATGTCTGATCAGTGTCTGACTTCCACAAATTTAGCCCTGTTCATCAGCGGATGTGCCAGCTTAACTGCATCTTTCGGGCAGACCATGACGCACGCACCGCAATAATAACACTCACCCGGATACATAATGATCGGATGTTTCCCTTTCTCCGGTGATGGGAGCAGGATATCGCACTGGCATACATTTGCGCAGCGGTTGCATCCGATGCACTTACTTTCATCATACTTCAAAGGATTCGTACTGCAAGGTACCGGCTCTACTTCAAAGTCAGCTTTTGCACCGCCAGCTTCCTGTGCTTCTTTCTGAACCTCAGTCTCAGCCGCAGTCACATATTTCTCCGCACGGTCCGGAGTCTGTGCTTCTTCTGTAATATAATCCTGATTCCGCTTCTCATACTCATCCTTCAGCTTTCCAAAGAAATCCAGCGGAACAATCCTTGTCACCGCCTGACCATTCTCCTGATGGATCACGATATGCTTACGATCCTCCACAGGATCCATCTCCGGATAATCACTTCTGGTAAAACACAGCGGAGCAGAACTTGACTTACGCGCCAGACACGCATGAAGCACAAGCTGAGCCACTGTAAGAATATCCAGAACTTCATGCGTACGCATCAGATCATGCGGATTATCAGCCACAAGCACCGGCACAATCTCCCTCTCAAAACTCTGCAGCAGATCCAGCCCCTCTTTCAACAGTGCCTCACACTTCACACCACCACAGTAATTCTGCATCGCCTTGGAAATCGCCATATTCAGCTCTTTCCAGCCCATGCCATTCTCTCTGTCCGCATACAGCGGTGCATACAGACGCTTCTTCTCCGCATCTGCATCCGCTCTGTCAAAATCTGCAAGCTCTACGGTCTTCGCATAAGCAGAAGCCTTACGACCTGCATAATATCCTGTCGCACACGCAAATCCTGCACAGTCAGAAGCATAAAGCTGGTCACCTGCCGCATAGATACCATCAATATTCGTCTTCAGATCCCAGTCATGCATAATTCCGCCCGGTGCACCAAAGAACTGTCTCTCCTGATCCAGGAAACTTGCAGACTGCCATCCTGTACCATAACTCTGAAGCATATGTTTCTCCGGATCAAATCCACGCTCTGTATAATTCTGGAAGATCGGAATCTTAGTCTTGGCTTCCTCCCCGACCATCATTCCCCAGATTACCCTGCGCTCTGCATCCGGCATACGGCTTAAATCTGCATAGAACGGAAGCTGATAGCCACGTTTAATCAGCTCTGCGAAATCAACCGTCTCCGGTCCTCTGTATTCATATTTCGGGTTGTCAATAACGCCGCCCTTTAAGAAGAACTTCTGTCCTTTCGCCGGATAATATCTCTCCGAAACCGTCTTCAATTCTTTTCCGTCACGATCCACATACGGAATCTCCACGCCTCTTGCATCCACCATCGTAGCTGCATACCAGGTATTATGGTTATTACCTGCACCATACGGAGGGAAACTTCTTCCTGCTGCGGAAAATTCTGCACGAACAGATTTCTCCATCATGGTAAACTCAATTCCTGCTCTCCATCCCATTGCGTGACCACTTCCGATACTCTGCATCGGTCTGAATTCACAAAGCCCGATCGTATCCGCATTGAAAAGCCATACACGGGCAGGACGTGACATGGTAAGGATCGTGGATTTCGCACGGAAAATATAGAATTTTCCGGTATGTACATTCATACCCATGGCACCCGCACCGCGCTTTTTGCCATTTTCATTCGCAACCAGCAAAGCTGTCGCTTCTGTCCGGTCCATAATATTGACCCCGAGACGCTTCATCTCTTTCACCAGCGCCGGTTTAAACGTAGAACCCCACACACGGATCGTAAACTTGTTCTTATAATCATAGGCAAACATCAGCTTCGTTTTCTCATCACGAAACTCCGCTCCCACAAATTCGTCCTCTGTATCACGGATCTTTCCGCCAAAGGATTCCAGATCTACCAGACGGTCATAACCCTCGCGGCACTCAATATAATGCGCAATCCCATTGCTGTACCAGTCCTGTTCATTGACATAAGCTTCTGCGATTTCTTCCGGTGTTACTTCTGAACATGGATTTGTACAGGCAGATTCCCAGTGGTCAAAACCGGTTCCTGCTGAACCACTCTTCTCTGTGGCACCTTTCTCTACCAGAGTAACAGACAAACCTCTTCTTGCCGCTGCGATCGCTGCGAAACATCCGGAAAGTCCGCCGCCGAGCACCAGCACATCACTGGTGATAATCTCTTCCTGTCCTATTTCATTGGCATATGGCCAGTTAAACTCTTGATTCTTCATTCTCGATTCCCTCCATATTTTGTTAACCCTGTACCGGACACGCTGAGAAATGTCCAGGTGACACTTCTACCAGTGGCATTTCCCCTGTACGGCAGCTCTCCTTTGCCAGCGGACAGCGGGCTGCGAAACGACATCCCAGTTTCGGATTGATCGGGCTCGTAACCTCACCCTGCAAAAGTGTTCTCCTCTTATGACAGGACTCAATACTCGGAATCGGAATCGCTGCCAGAAGCGCTTTTGTATATGGATGTACCGGATTGCGGAAAATCTCCTCTGCCGGTGCTTTCTCAACGCATTTACCAAGATACATAACCATGATCTCATCAGAAATATGCTTCACAACGGAAAGGTCATGTGTGATAAACAGGTATGTCAGTCCCATCTGTTCCTGCAAATCCATAAGAAGATTCAGAATCTGTGCCTGAATGGAAACATCAAGGCAGATACCGGCTCATCACAGACAACAAATTCCGGATTCAATACCAATGCACGGGCAACACCGATACGCTGGCGTCTTCCACCATCCAGTTCATGCGGATAAGCCATCGCCAGACGCTCTGACAGACCTACCGTATCCATGATTTCGCTGACACGCTCCTGAATCTCTTTCTTATTATTACATACCTTATTAACAATCAAAGGCTCCGCAATCAACTGCTGAACTGTCATACGTCCGTTCAGACTGGAATACGGGTCCTGAAAGATCATCTGAAGTTTCGGACGCACCTGATGAAATTCCTTTTTGGAAAGATTTGCGATATTTTTTCCCTTAAAATCAATCTCACCGGAGGTTGGCTCATAAAGCTGAAGCAGGGTTCTTCCCAGAGTAGATTTTCCGCATCCGGACTCTCCTACCACTCCCATGGTATGTCCCTTCTCTATGGAAAAACTGACATCATCCACTGCATGAAGCATTCCGGCATTTGTCTTAAAATATTTTTTCAGATTTTTGACATCAAGAAGTATTTCACTCATTTGCCTGCCTCCTTTGCATTTTCAGAATTCATTTCCGGTGAAGAAAACAGATGACATCTGATCTGATGGCCGTCTTTTTCCCATACTCCCGGCTGTCTGTTTTTGCAGAGTTCCGTGCAGTGGCTGCATCTCGGTGCAAATTTGCATCCCTTTGGCAGGTTTGTCGGGTCCGGCATCAGACCTTCGATTGGGTGAAGTCTGCGGGTATTTTCCTGAAGATTCGGGATTGAACCAAACAGACCGGTTGTGTACGGATGATGATTTTTTCCTGTAAAAATATCCTCCAGCGTTCCGTATTCAACAATCTCACCGGCATACATAATTCCCACTTTATCGCAGGTTTCTGCTACCACACCAAGGTCATGCGTGATCATAATGACAGACGTGCCATATTTTCTCTGAAGATCACAGATCATAGACAGAATCTGTGCCTGAATCGTCACGTCAAGAGCTGTAGTCGGTTCATCTGCGATCAGAAGTTTCGGGTTACAGACAAGTGCGATCGCAATGACTACACGCTGGCGCATTCCACCGGAAAACTGGTACGGATAATCGTTCTTTCGCTCTTTCGGAATGCCTACAAGCTCCAGAGTTTCCTCTGTTTTTTTATCAATTTCTTTCTGTGAAAGTCCCTCTTCGTTGTGAAGATACAGAGCCTCTCCAATCTGATCGCCTACAGTAAGAACAGGGTTTAAAGCTGTCATCGGGTCCTGAAAGATCATAGAAATCTTCTGACCACGGATGCGCTCCAGCTCACGTTCTTGCAATGTACAGACATTCTGATCTTCAAAAAGGATCTGACCGGAAGTGACCCTGGCCGTTCTTTTCGGCAGAAGTCCCATGATTCCCATGGCTGTGGTTGTTTTTCCGGCACCTGTCTCACCTACCAGCCCCATTGTCTCACCCTGCTTCAGGGAAAAACTGATGCCATTTACTGCATAAACGGTTTCCAGATCTGTTTTATAAATGATAGACAGGTCCTCTACCTTTAAAATTTCTTCCATATTAGAATCTACCTTTCTCAGAGCATGCTGAAATTCAGACCTGCTCTTAATCTTTCAGTTTCGGGTCCAGAGCATCCGTCAGTCCGTCACCTACCAGGTTAAAGGCAAGAGAGGATAACAGGATAAACATACCCGGAAACAGCAGCATGTACGGTGCGGAAAACAGATAAGTCTGGGCATTGGAAAGCAGTGCGCCCCATTCCGGTGACGGCGGCTGAATACCCATTCCGATGAAGCTCAGTCCCGCTGCAGAGAGCATCATATCTGAAATACTCATGGTTGTATTTACAATGATCGGTCCCATTGCGTTTGGCAGTACATAACGGAAAATAATTCTCGCATTGGAGGTTCCGTAGGATTTCGCCGCCTCCACATAATCCTGCTCTGCTGTTGTCAGGACTACAGAACGGATCAGTCGGACATTTCCCGGAATACAGGAAACAGTAATGGCAATGATCAGGTTTCGTAAGTTTGTTCCCAGAGCAGCTACCACTGCCAGAGAAAGCAGGATCGGAGGCACGCACATAAATACGTCCATGATACGGCTGATCACATTGTCAACAACCCCGCCGAAGTATCCGGCACTTGCGCCGAGGATTGCACCGACTACCAGTGCCATCAGACTGGTCGCAAGTCCGATCAGCAGAGAATATCTGGAACCATGAACGATTCGTGCAAAAAGATCACGTCCCAGTTCATCTGTTCCGAAGAAATGTTTCAGGCTCGGTCCCTGCAGACGGTCAGCACCAACCTGTTCAATACATTTGCTGTAAGGTACGATCAGGTCTGCAAAAACTGCCATTCCAATGATCAGCACCAGCAAAACCAGTCCCAGAACTGCTGCCTTATTCTTGCGGAAACGACGCCAGAATTCTGAAAGCTGTGCATGTTTTTTTCTTCTATTCATGATGCTTTCCTCCATTCTGGTATTTCGCCTTGATTCTCGGATCAATAAACGCATATAAAATATCTACAAGTAAGATGACAAAGCTGAAAAGCACTGCCAGAAATAAAGTCGCTCCCATAACCATCGGGATATCTTTCTGACGGATTGCAGTTGTCATCAAAGTTCCCATTCCAGGCATTGCGAAAACAGTCTCCGCAATGATCGCACCACCTAAGGATGCACCAAAACCAGTTCCCAGTGCTGTTACAACCGGAAGAAGTGCGTTTCTCAGCGCATGTTTCCAGATGACACGTTTCCCGGAGGCACCTTTGGCCTTGGCTGTACGGATATACTCCTGACGGATGGTTTCCAGCATGGCAGATCTGGTCAGTCGCAAAAGTCCTGCTGCCGAAGTCAGTGAAACCGTCAGTGTCGGCAGGATAAAGTGCTTCAGAGAAGCTGCACCGAATGACGGAAGCCAGCCCAGTTTCAGGGAAAATAAAATCAACAGCATCAGTCCAAGCCAGAATCCAGGCATGGACGCAAAAACCAGTGCAACCACTACGCATACATGGTCTGTGATGGAATACTGGCGTACTGCAGAAAGGATTCCCAGTGAGATTCCGATAATGGAGGAAACACACATGGACAGCAGTGCCAGAAGAAAAGTATTCGGGAATCTTGCCAGGATATCATTGATCACCGGCTGACGGGAAGCATAGGAAGTTCCCAGGTCAAAATGAAAAATAATGTTTCCGATGTAACTGAAGAATCGGATCAGGAACGGCTTATCATAGCCAAACTGCGCATTCAATGCAGCAACGTCTTCCGGTTTGGCGGTAATTCCCAGAATGATCGTTCCCGGATCACCCGGTGTCAGGGAAAGGATCGTAAATACCAGAAATGCTACGCCAAGGAGAACCGGTATCATATATAAAATTCTCTTGATTATGTACTTAGCCATATGGACAATGTGCCCCTTTCATATTGTAACAGTCATATCATAAAAGACTGCTGCAACAAGCATCTCCATAAACTCACACACACTTTCGGGTAAGTCATGTCTATTGCTTCATGCAACAGTCCTTTTATTATTCATCTGGTTCAGTCAAATTCAGTTATCTTATCTCTTTTTATAACTCATTTTGTACTGTAAAAAAGAATCCTGCCCGGAGGGCTTTTTTTATATAATAGAAAATTCATCGGAATTTCCTGTTATATAAGAAATCTTATATAAGAAATCTGTTTATGCCCAGTTGAAATCATATACATAGTAGTTACCCTCAAATGGGAACTCTTCCGGGCAGGTAAGGTCTGCGTCGTATGCATACAGGGTGAGAGGATTGCAGAGAACTGCGTAAATTGCTTCGTCCTGTGCTTTTGTGAAGATCTCGTCAAAGATTTCCATTCTCTTATCATTGTCTGTCTCTGTTCTTGCATCATCAAAGAGCTTATCCATCTCTTCGTCAGAGTATCTTGCATTATTTGCAGTTCCAATATAATCAGATGTAAATGCCATCTCAAGGCTCTGTGTGTCACCGTCCAGTGTCATTGTCAGAGCTGTGATTCCGTAATTTCCGCTTGTCAGGTCACTGATGTAAGAGTTGAATTCTTTTACGGAAATGCTCATCTCAAGTCCTACTGCTTTCAGATCGTTCTGGATAACTGTTGCAAGGTTGGAATATTTCTCAGCTACAAGAATTTCGCCCAGATCATATGGTGTTTCAATTCCTGCTTCTGCAAGAAGTTCTTTTGCTTTTTCAGGATCATAGGTGTACTGTGGCTGGTCATCAGAATATCCACTTCTTGCCTTTGCACAGATATTGGAATTTACTTCTGCTTCCCCGTCATAACATACAGAAACAAGATTATCTCTGTCGATGGCATAATTGATAGCCTGACGGACTTTCGGATCGTTGAATGGCTCTTTTTCCAGATTCATTGATACATAGGCAAATCCGGAAGTTTCCACTTCTGCGATCTTGATCTGCGGGTTTGCCTGAATCTGTGGAAGTACGGAAGAATCCACTTCTGCGAAATTTACCTCTCCAGTCTGAAGTGCGATTGCCTTTGTAGCTGCATCCGGAATTACTTCAAATGTAAGATTCTTGATTTCCGGTGCTCCGCGGTAGTAATCTTCGTTTGCTTCCAGAGTGATGTTGCTTCCTGTTGCACGGCTCACAAATTTGTATGGACCGGTTCCGATCGGGTTTGTTGCAAATGCATCCTGATCTTCATCATAGTATGCTTTTTCACAGATGTAAGGTGTCAGAACGCCCTGCAGGAATGGTGCGTATGGAGTATCCAGATGACATACAACTGTACTGTCGTCTGTTGCTTCCACACTTGACAGCATGGAAATCTGGGATCCCTGATATTCAGACTCTTTGAACAGCTCCAGAGAGAATACAACATCGTCTGCTGTCACTGCTGCTCCGTCATGAAATTTTACATCATCTCTTAAATGGAACGTATAATCCAGACCGTCTTCGCTGATCTCATAACTCTCAGCAATTCTCGGTTCCGGATCATGTTTTCCGTCCGGATTATAGTACATTAAGGTGTCATAAATCTGATTTAAAACATCCTGTTCCACACCTGTGGAATAATTAGTTGCATGAAGTGTATCAATGTCTGCATCAAGTGCAATGACAAGATCTGTCTTGTCTGCTGCCTGTGCAACGGTTGCAAAGCACATGGAGGCTGTCACTGTGCAGACAGCTGTTAAAATTGCAAGGGCTTTTTTCATTCTCATAGTATTGATCCTCTTTCTTTTTATGCCGATTTATAAACTACTTATTTTAAGGCAGGGCTTAAACAATTTTATTTGCTTTTCCTGTCTGAATTTCCTTCTTTAAGAATTCTGCAATTCACTTAAAATTTAAAAGTATATTTAGAAAATGCATTCATCAGATCTACACCAGCTTCAATATCTTTCCTGGAAGCTACTGCGCTCTGGCAGTGTGGATATCTGGTGACAACTACGATTCCACCTGTACGCACACCATAATGGGACTGATTCATACTGGAAGCATCTGTACCACCCTGATCAATAACCTCTCTCTGGTATGGAATGTTGTTTTCTTCACAGCACTTGTACATTGCCTCTACTACATCTTCATCACATACAACTGACGGATCGCAGATCTTAACGCCGATTCCGCCATCCACTTCGTTACTGCCCTCCAGATCACACGGATAATCATGCGCCGGGGAAATGTCTACTGCGATTCCGATATCCGGCTGGATTCTCTCTGCTGCTGTCTTGGAACCACGGCATCCTAACTCTTCCTGTACACAAAATACATAATAGATGTCATTCGGATAAGTTCCGTCATTCTCTTTTAATGCTTCCAGAAGCTGGTAACATCCGATTCTGTTATCAAGGCTCTTGGAGCATACACGATCATTGTGAAGTTCCAGATATTCTCCGCGGTATCCGCATGGATCACCGAGATTTACGTATTTCAGCGCATCTTCCTTTGATGTAGCTCCGATATCGATATAAAGTTTGCCAGCTTTGTTGGCAGCCTCTTCAATCGGTCCCATGCAGCTTACTACACCGATGGTTCCGTTCTTGAACTGTACTCTGCTGTTGTATGCAGATCCTGTCCAGTTCCATCCCAGATTGCAGACACGTAATCTTCCGTCTGCCTCGATGGTCTTTACCATAAATCCGATCTCATCCATATGCGCTGCATACATGATCTTCTTAGAATCCGGTCCACCTGTACCACTCTTCTTCACGATCAGGTTTCCCATTGCATCTGTCAGCATTTCATCAGCATAAGGAGCTGCCTCTTTCTCGATATATTTGCGTACCTCTTTCTCATATCCGGATACGCCCCAGAGCTGTGTAAGCTCTTTTAACAGTTTTTCATCTCTCATCTGATCACTCCGGTTGTCTTACTTGTCACTGTTCACTTTCACACCGTTCGCAGTAACTCTTATTTTTCTTAGCTTGTTTTTGATCGCCTTAACGCGTTGTCCCGTTAAAGTTTTAAATTGTAATTAGTGTACCACTTTTGATGAATTTTTGCAATATGCATTTTGCATTTTGCAAAATATAAAATCCTTGACTTTTATGCTTTGGAACTATATCATTACAAATAATATATAAGGATAAGTCGGTTCTTACTTCTCCTGTTCATCAGATAAAGTTATTCTTGTTACTGTCTGCTCTGTGTTCAATAACATACTTTACAGGGCAAAAAATGTGAACCATCTCGTGCTAAACTCAAGGAGTATTGTTTGCTTCGCAAACCTAATTTATGTCTCAGTCATAAATTCAAATTCGTACAATATATTTCGGGATTTTGGCATATTCATACCAAATCACCTTACGAAATAGTAGCATGTGAATAAATAACTTATCTCTACTTACCTTTTTTGAGTCAAGCGGATATTCGCAATCCGCTTCGCTACGTGGCTCTACACCGAATAACTGCTCCACCGTTTATCAGAAGGAGTTTGCACTCCTCCTGATACAAGCAAATCCCCACCCACTGCTTATTGCTTTTCGCAATTGAAGCAGGGGACTTACTTGATTCGGTTAAAAACGAAAATCTACTATACTATAATTATAAGGAGTCTACCATGGCATTAAATAAATCAACCTTATCCGAGCAAATTTACCAGATTCTCCGCTCTGATATCCTGCATCAGAGAATCCCTCTGGGTGAGAAATTAACGCTTAAGAATCTCCAGGCGCAGTTTGAAGTCAGCTCCACTCCTATTCGCGAGGCACTTACCCGCCTTACAGAAGATGGTCTGGTTCGCTATTATTCTAATATCGGAGTAAATGTAATTGAATTATCGAAGCAGGATCTGACAGAGCTTTATCAGTTCATGGGCGATCTGGACCGGCTTGCGATTCTTTACAGTGGAAATTCTCCTGAACATGAACAGATCTGTAAGATATTAGAAGATAATATCTGCCATACCCTGAAACTGGAAGAAAAAGCCCAGCAGTCACCTCTTTCCAAAGAAGAAACTGAGAAATGGATTAACTATTCTGACCATTTTCATTTAATCTTCTACGATTATTGTGCAAACAGCCGCCTGAAACTGGCAGCTGAAAAGCTTCGCAGTCAGCTTACGATCTTTTCTAATTTATATGAAACGCAGGCGGAACCTCAGCATAATATCGGGCAGATGCATAAGCAGATCTTCGAAGCGTATAAAAATGGAGAAATTACCAAAGCCGGAGATCTGATGAAACAGCATCTGGAAGATTCCCTGCAGTATGCACTGTCCTGTCTGTAAACTACAAAATAGAATTTTCGTCAAATACTGTATCTCCCATGTTTTATGATATTCATGAGATGTACAGTATTTTTTATGTCATAAGAAATTGTTTTATATTATTCTTACTATGACATAAAATTCCCCCGGGCAGGATTTCACTGCAGCAAAAAGGAATATTATGCCATTCATAATTTTTGATATTCAAAATATATTGACTTTTCTTTTTCACCTTGCTATATTTTTCTTAGTTATCTATTGATTCGGGCGAAGTTCTTTTGTTCTGGACGATGTACCGGTCATTTATTCATTAATTTCAGAGGGGAAAACTTATTATGAATCCAGTCAGAAAAATATATTGCAGGGCTTTTCAAAAAGCTTTTCACATTGCCATTCCATTTTTACCTTACCGCAAACCGAAAATCGCAGGAAGTGTCAAAGAACTTCCGGAGATCATTATGCGTCACAAATGTACACACGTACTGATCATTACAGATGCAGGGATTGCCAGACTCGGACTTACCAGACGTCTGGAAAAAGCCCTGAAAGAGGCAGGTATCCCGTATACCATGTATGACAAAACAGTTGCCAACCCTACTACTGTAAATGTCCAGGAAGCACTGGATCTCTATCATGAGAACGGATGTGATGTGATCATCGGTTTTGGCGGCGGTTCCAGTATGGACTGTGCCAAAGCTGTCGGTGCACGTGCAGTAAAACCGAAACAATCTCTGGCTCAGATGAAAGGAATCCTGAAAGTACACAAAAAACTGCCGCTTCTCATCGCAGTTCCGACCACTGCTGGTACAGGAAGTGAAACCACTCTCGCCGCTGTCATTACCGATGCGGATACCAGATATAAATATGCAATCAATGACTTTCCGCTGATCCCGCGCTATGCAGTCCTGGACCCGAAAGTTACCTTAAGCCTTCCGCCTTTTATCACCGCCACTACAGGTATGGATGCACTGACTCACGCAGTGGAAGCATATATCGGAAATTCCACAACCATTGATACACGTAAAGATGCTTTAAAGGCTGTAAAGCTGATTTTTGAGAACATTTATACTGCTCATGACCAGGGCGATAATATTCATGCCAGACGAAATATGCTCCATGCTTCTTTCTATGCCGGCTGTGCTTTTACCAAATCTTATGTAGGATACGTACATGCAGTTGCACATTCACTTGGAGGAGAATATAATGTTCCTCATGGACTTGCCAATGCAGTCCTGCTGCCGATGGTGCTTCGTGAATATGGAAGCTGTATTGACAAAAAGCTCCACAACCTGGCTGTTGCTGCCGGAGTTGCTGATAAAAGCATGCCGGATCATGAGGCAGCAGAACTTTTTATCCAGGCAATTGAAGAAATGAAAGAGAAATTTGGAATTGGAAATACTGTAAAAGAAATTCAGGAAACTGATATTCCGAAACTGGCACATTATGCAGATAAAGAAGCAAATCCATTGTATCCAGTGCCGAAACTGATGGATGCTTCTGAACTTGAGAAATTCTATTACATGCTGATTCCTGCAGAAAATAATTCAGAAATCGCTTGCTAGTATTCCAACTTTGATGATAAGGAGAGTTTGTTCTATGACAGAAACAGAAATCAAAGAAATCGTCCAGAAACAACGCAGTTATTTCTATACAGGTGCTACTTTACCGGTAGAAAAAAGGCTGGAAGCTTTAAAGAAATTAAGGGTCTGTATTCAGAAATATGAGCCGCTTATCAATGAAGCCCTGAAACGTGATCTGGGAAAAAGTAATTTTGAGTCTTATATGTGTGAAGTAGGTCTTGTACTCTCAGAACTCAGCTACATGATCCGCCACACCCCATCTTATGCAAAAGAAAAGACTGTGCTGACTCCAATCGCTCAGTTCGCTTCCAGAAGTTACAAAAAACCATCTCCTTACGGTGTGGTTCTGGTCATGAGCCCATGGAATTATCCTTTCCTGCTCACAATCGATCCGCTGGTAGATGCCATTGCCGCCGGAAATACAGTTGTACTGAAACCAAGTGCGTACTCACCGAATACAAACCGTGTGATTGAATCTATCATCGACGAATGCTTTGATCCGCATTATGTAGCAGTCGTAAATGGTGGACGTGCAGAGAACACTTCTCTGCTTAATGAACATTTTGACTATATCTTTTTCACCGGAAGCCAACACGTAGGTCGTGAAGTAATGGCAAAAGCCTCTGCACACCTGACTCCTGTTACCCTCGAACTCGGCGGAAAAAGCCCCTGTATTGTAGAGAAAAGTGCCAATCTCAAACTGACCGCCAGACGAATTGTATTTGGAAAATATCTCAACTGTGGACAGACCTGTGTGGCACCGGATTATATTTACTGTGACAAAGAAATCAAGGATGAACTAATCCGTCAAATTCAGAAACAAATAAAAAAACAGTTTGGTTCTACCCCTCTGAATAACAAAAATTACGGAAAAATCATTAATGAGAAACACTTCACACGCATCCATAACCTGATCGACCCGGCCAAAGTCGTCTGCGGCGGAGACTGCAATCCAGGTACTCTGCAGATTGCACCTACTGTAATGGATCATGTTACTTTCCAGGACGCTGTCATGCAGGAAGAAATCTTCGGTCCGGTACTTCCTGTACTGACTTATGATTCACTGGATGAAGCCATTGTAAATATTAATTCCATGGCACATCCACTGGCTTTATACATCTTCACTTCCAACAAAGCGGTTGCTGAAAAAGTAACTTCACACTGTGGTTTCGGTGGCGGCTGTGTGAATGACACGATCATTCATCTGGCTACCAGTGAGATGGGATTCGGAGGCTTTGGAGAAAGCGGTATGGGCTCCTACCATGGAAAAGAAGGTTTCAATACTTTCTCCCATTACAAGAGTATTGTAGACAAAAAAACATGGCCGGACCTCCCGATGAGATACCAGCCATATAGAAAAGTTTATGAAAAACTGCTCAGAAAGTTCCTGAAATAAGGGAACTTTCTTTTTTCACCAATTCTCACACCGCATCTTTATAGACTCTCTGGATATGCATTGCCAGATACCCAATCTCCGTCTCGTCCAGCTTATGCCCGATACATCCTTCCAGATTCTTACAGATATCAGCGGCAATCTCATAAGCCTGTGGATACTGATCCAGCATATACTCATTCATATCCAGGTTCAGTTTCTCTCCTGTAGACGCACGCGCCACCATATATTTCATATGATTCATCAGACGATTATAAGACAGTGACAGTACATCAATCGGCTCGCCTGTCGCTTTCTCAATCATGTCGATGCACTCTCTCACAGCTCTTGCAGTCTGCATGGCAACAGATACTTTCTCATCACCAATTGCAGAATGAATATGCAATGCCACGTACCCTACTTCATGATCATCAATCTCTATCTGAAGTCTCTCTTTCAGGATTGTTTTCAGTGTTTCCGCAACCTTAAATTCACTGTAGAAAAGAACCTTGATATCTTCAGTCAGTGGATTGCTGATCTGCTCGTTTCTGCGGATTCTGGCCACAGCAAAGGAGATATGGTCTGCAAGTGGAAAGAGAATTCCTCTGTCTATGGAATCTCCAAATACTTTCTGCGCCTCTGTCAGGATCGCATCTGCAATTTCCAGATATTCCGGCTCGATTCCCTTTACCAGCTCCTTCGCAGATCCACGCTCCGTCTCCTGTGCCAGGCGGTACATAGTACACTCCTGTGGCTTATCAAAACGCTGGCTGACCTTTTTCCCAAATCCGACACCCTTGCCCAGGATCACATATTCCTGGTTTTCGTCCATATCAATGGCTATGACACCGTTGTTGTTTAATACTTTACTCACTCTGTACATCTCGTTGTAATCCCCTCATTTTGTATTGATCCGCTATAATGTTTCTGAAACATTTACCTGTTTTTATAGCATTTACCCAAAATTGTTCTCTTGTTATCACACCATCGATATAATCAGAAACAAAATTGTAAATCTGATCATCTGCCATGGCTCCAATTACAATATCATATTCATGATCTTTTCCACTTCGGCAATCTACAATAAAATCCAGCCATTCTTCTGTCATTTTCGCCCGGTATCTGTCAGTAAATCGCCCAACCCATCAGAAAAATCATTTTCAAAAAAATTAATATCCTTCCAGTACAATTCTCTGGAAACAGGCTGCATCCAGTAATGGTCTGTCAGGCTCAGACCATAAGCCGCTAACATTAGAGACTGACTCGTCTCCTCATTCAAAATTCTCAGTGCCTGCTGGATTCCTTTTCTTGCATCAGGAACTGCCCGCATATTCCACCATTCTATGAGTCCGGTACCATCAGAACCACATCCGACTGGAAGTTCTTCCGGCAGATATATTTCCAGAATATATTCAATTCTTCCAGAAAAAGTACTGATCTTTACCATGGCTACGTCCAGATCTTTATGCTTTAGTATATACAATTCTTCTGCAACCATAAAAAGCCTCCTTTTTCTTTGTAATTTGGATAACTCAAGTGTATCATATTTTTATGCAAAATCCTACCAGTCATACAAATTTGTTGCATTTTCTAAAAATACTTTTAAACAACATACTTCATAAAAATGCTCATAAAAATACCACCAATTTTCCCAAATTGATGGTATATATGTCTATATTGGCTAAACCGAATCATTATCTGGCAGACGTCACCTCTCCTGCATCTCTTTTGACCCATAGGGTGCGTGGTTGCAACGAAATTTACCATTTCAAACAATTATCCAGGTGAAGCCTTATTCCTCTCTGTATTTTTCTGGAAGTTCTGTAAAACTTTCTATTCTCTACTCCTCAGTCAAATACCACTTTTAACTAGAAAGAACAGTCCGACGATCAAGAGATTTAACTCTTTTAATCATCTAACTGTTCTTTTGTTTTTGCTATTTTCAGCCTGGCTATTTCTATCCTATAACATTATTCCAATGTTTCCACCGCAAACAACGGTTCACCAGCCTTAATTTCACCGTTTGCGAGAAGTCTGATTCTCTGGTTGTCTTCCGGTTCTGTATCAAGAATTGGAGAAGTGATAGACGGAGCATTAGCGGCTAAGAACTCTAAATCGAGTTTCATCATCGGCTCGCCTTTTTTCACTTTCTGGCCTTCTGTTACCAGAATTTCGAAGCCTTTTCCTTCCAGTTTTACAGTATCAATTCCCATGTGGAGAAGCATCGGAATACCGGAATCTGTCTGGAAGCCGATGGCGTGTTTTGTATCAAAAATGAACTCAACTTCGCCGTCTGCCGGTGCATATACAGTGCCTTCTGTCGGAGTTACTACTGCGCCGTCGCCCATCATTTTTCCTGCAAAGCCTTCATCCGGTGCAGTAGAAAGATCTGCTGCGATTCCGTCTACAGGGCTGTAAATAATTGCTGTTTTTCTGATCTTTTCTTCTTTTACAGGTGCTGTTGTCTGTGCTGTATTACCCACATTGTCAGTTCCTGCACTCTGGTTCTGTGCTGCCACGTTATTCTGTCCATTTGCATTTCCTGACGCGTCATTTCCGGATTCTGTTACAGCATTGTTCTGTGTTTCCTGAACATTTTCCTGCGCATCTTCCGCAAATTCATTCGGAGCAGTCTCCAGATATTCTTCCAGTTTTGCCTTAATAACTGTTACATGAGGGCCATAAATAACCTGTACGCCCTGTCCCTTTTTCACGATTCCTCTGGAATCTGTCTGTTTCAGAAGTTCATCACGAACTCTCTCAGGCTCTGCAACTGTGATACGAAGTCTGGTTGCACAACAGTCAACGTCTACGATATTTTTCTTTCCGCCAAGGCCTCTGGTGATCAGTTCACTTACCGGGTCACTGGATGTTGTTGCAGCCGCACCTGCTGCCTTTCCGGCTTCTTTTCTTGCATTTACATCTGCTTTTGTATAAAGTTTTGTCTCTGTATCGTCATCCTCACGTCCCGGAGTCTTAAAGTCAAATTTTTTGATCATGAATGTAAAGATCACATAGTACAAAATAAAATAAATAATACCCACCGGATGATTCTCAGCCAGCTTGTCTTTGCATTTCCCTGCAAAATACCAAACAGGAACAGGTCGAGAAAACCACCTGAGAAAGTAAGTCCTACTGCGATATTCAGGATATGTGCGATCATATAAGCCGCACCTGCCAGAATCACCTGCACTACAAACAGTGCCGGAGCTACAAACAGGAAGGAAAATTCCAGTGGCTCTGTGATACCTGTAAACATACATGCCAGTGCTGCGGAAAGAAGAAGTCCGCCTGCTGCTTTTTTCTTCTCAGGTTTTGCACAGCGGTACATCGCCAGTGCTGCTCCCGGAAGACCGAAGATCATAAAAATAAACTCACCTGAAAAATATCTGGTTGCATCTGCACTGAAATGTGCCACATTTGCAGAATCAGCAAGCTGTGCAAAGAAAATATTCTGTCCGCCCTGTACCATCTGTCCTGCTACTTCCATGGTACCGCCGACTGCTGTCTGCCAGAACGGCATATAGAATACATGGTGCAGACCAAACGGAATCAGCGCACGTTTGATAATACCAAAAATCAAAGTTCCAACATAGCCGCTGCCTGTTACCAGACCACCCAGAGCATAAATACCATTCTGAACTACCGGCCATACAAAATACATCAGGATTCCCACAAACATATATACGATTGTGGAAATGATCGGCACAAATCTGGAACCACCGAAGAATGACAGCGCATTCGGAAGCACAATCTTGTGAAAACGGTTATGAAGTGCCGCAACACCAAGACCTACGATAATACCACCAAATACACCCATCTGTAAGGACTGGATTCCACATACAGAAGTCACAGTACCTTCCAGTACACCAGCTGCAATCTGTCCGTCAGCAGTAATCTCACCATTGATGAGAAGCATGGCATTGATTGCTACATTCATAACAAAATATGCGATCAGCGCGGAAAGAGCTGCAACTTCTTTCTCTTTCTTCGCCATACCGATGGCAACACCAACTGCAAAGATCAACGGCAGGTTGTCAAATACCGCACTTCCGACCTTGTTCATAATGATCAGAAGGGAATTCAGTAATGTACCGCTTCCGAGGATCTTCTGTAATCCGTAAGTAGCGATGGTTGTTTCATTTGTGAAGGAACTGCCGATGCCAAGCAGCAGACCTGCGACCGGGAGGATTGCAATCGGAAGCATAAAGGATCTTCCCACACGCTGCAACACTCCAAAGATTTTGTCTTTCATGTTTTTTTGTCTCCTTTTCCTAAAATCGTGCAGGCAATATCATTCAAATCAGTTCCCTTTTTCCTTCTTCATTGTAAATCTAATCTGATAAAGAGCTTCTGTCTGAATAACAGCCTTGTTTTTCTGGGAGATTAAAACCTTCTGACAAATGATTATTCCGCGTTTTGCCGCAAAAAATGCATCAAAAAAGGCACTAACCCCCATAAATATTAAAAAATAACATTTATGACTGGTTAATGCCTGCTATCCAGTAACACACCAAATCTAAATCCGAGGATTAATATAAAGCTTTTTTATCTCTTTGTCAAGAGTGGATTTCTGTTTTATTTCTGAAATCTTTTCGCAGCATATCATTCATGATAAATGTTTAAAAGATATTTCAGGCTGTTTTTACAGAACTCTGAGGGCTGTTTTAGTTTCTTTTCTTATTCTTCATAGTGTCTTTTACAGGATCTGAAGCACCCTTCTCTTTCAATTTTCTTCTTTTTCATCGACATCCTCTCTCAATAAGCGCGTTTTTTCAACAAAAGAAAGGTACTTTTTATACCATTATACAGGACGGGTCTCAAACTTCTTTCCCTGAAACTGATAATAGTATCTCAATCCCTATTATTTTTAGAAAATCAGCTAAATTTAGTAGACAATTTTTGAGTCGAGTTTCCCACAAAACCAAGAACGGACTGTCTATTTCTCGACAGTCCATTCTTGTTGCTATGTATTTAATCATTTAATCTTTAAATCCTTTCAATCGATAACAGCCATATCCTTTGATTGTTCTGTAAGAATATACATTGTAAGAACACTTGGAATCATTTGCATCTGCTTCAAACACTGCATAACCGCCTTCGCTTCTTCCAACGTACATCATTACATGTCCACTTTTAAGAAAAATATCTCCTGGCTTCATGCTGCTCAGATCAATTTTTCTATAATCTTGGGAGTTCAACATAGTTCCCGTCGTCTGATATTTCAGATGATACGACGGAACTGCATAGTTAAACGCTGTATATGCGCGATATAGCTCAACAAACTGCTGTGCCGTTTCTCTCAAAAATGTCTCCAAAGTCTGCATGGATAAAACTCTGAGATCTGATTCTGCTGTACAAACAGGGCTGTTTTTAATATATCCTTCCAAATGTTCCAGCACATTCTTCATTTTTTCACCATCCGCCTCTTTAATCTTATGACTCTGCTCCATATGATAGCCCGGTATCACCAGCTGATATTTTCTTATCAGAAGTTTATTCAGTCTGGTATAGTCGCCATACAGATAATCTTTTGAAAAAAAGTCTTCCGGCAAAATTACTTCATCATTCTTCTTCAGCCACACAGTTTTCAAATCTTTTACAGATTCCGTCTGCCTGCCATCTGCATCCCGGAATTCTACACTTGCTTTTATGTAATTTTGCCAAAAACTCCTGTCCAGATGCAAATGTGCCAGATATCCTCCGTACAGTGGATCTTCTTTTAAAACCAATGCATATTTCTTCAGAAAATTATCTATATCCGGGTTCATAATAATCTGCCCTTTTTCTGATTCATTCCAGAAATGTGAAAATTGTTTCTGAGTTTTTCCACCTGCATCAGGTAATAGCGAACCATAATAAAAAACTTCCTGCTCCGTGTATGATTTATATACGTTTTTTTTCTGAGTCTGGCTTCCATTTTTCAAAAGATTACAGATTATTTTTGCTTCTGTCAGATGAATGATATATCCTGGCATAGTTGCCTCCGTTCTTCCCATATCCCGAAGTATCAGCGTTCTATTTGTCTATATTATAAATTTTCTGATACTTTTTCAATACCCTTGTCATATCTTGCTATATTCGAGTCACATTTTGTATATTTTTATACTGAACATGGAATAAGTGCGTAAGTGCCTCAAAACATGGTGCAGTGTAAAATAGCAGAATTCCCGCTATAATACCTGCGTCAATGCTTGAGGCACTTACCTTTATACTTTATACTTTATACTTTTTCCATTTTCTCTATGATACAGCTATGTTTCTTCGTCTTTTTATCATAATTAATTCCTGCAAGCAGCAAATTTCCATGATAATCCTTCAGTGCATCTACATAGTCTTTTTCTTTGATCTGAGAAATTGCTCCTTTTGCATTTTTATCCCATTTCAGCTCCAGAACCACTGCCGGTTTGTCTGCATGAATTTTTCTTGGAATAAAGCAGATATCTGCAAATCCTTTTCCTGTGGGCAGTTCCCGTACAATTGTATAGTATTCTCTTGCAAAATAAAATGCCAGATTGATCGTGCAGCTTAAAGAATTTTCATCATTATATTGGAGAATTGAAATTTCTCTGTGTGCTTTATCAATTCCCTCTGCTACTGCTTCTTCATTCATGTCCCATAATGAATTAAGTAATTTTCTGGAGGCTTCTACAGATGTAATTACTTCTTTCCAGTCCATGGTGCTAATCGCATTCACATATTCTTTCGATACCTCTTTATTTGGGATCGATACTTCCTCTTTCAGGCTATCATATGTCAGATATCCAAGATGGACCAGCAGCGTGAGTACATCATCTTTTGTCGCAAAAGTTGTCATATCATTACTGAAAGTACCTGTATTAATCCTGACACTGCCACCTGCCAGCATTTCAACCACAGAATCCTTCAGACCATCCATATTCATCTGAATATAAACTTTCAGTGCTTCATAAGTCTCCGTCTGATTCCAGTAAGTTCCAAATTTATGACGCAGCATAGCTTCTACTACCGATTTAGGACTATACATAGAATAAAACTGATCCCCGTCACGGCTATGTGTCCATAGCCCATAACCATTGTACCAGGCTTTTGTTTCTTCAAAACTCATACCATATTCCTGGCAGAGCGTATCTACTTCTTCTTCCGTAAATCCAAAATACTGCGCTACATCACCTGGATCTGTCATTGAATACTCGATGAACATATTTAGCGCAGAATGAGAACCATATTTCTTGATTGGAAGAATTCCTGTCATATAAGCCAGTCCTACATAGTCCTGATCCTTTAACCATGCCCGCAGAAAATCCAGATATTTCTTCTGTGCCTCTTTATCTTTCTGATATTCACGAAACAGGCAATCCCATTCATCAATCAGAATTACAAAAGGACATCCTGTATACGCAAAAACGTCTTTCATTGTCTGAACTAAACTTGTTTTCTCTCTGAAACGGATTTTTTCATAGGCTTCCTGTAAATCCATAATAAGATAGTTACGTAACTTTGAAAGCATTTCTTCCATATTGTGCGTCTCACTCAGAAATTGCTGCATATTGATTCGTATGACATCATACTGATTTAGATGTTCCTCATACGACTTAGCCTGACTGATAAGCAATTTATCAAACAGCGGCTTTGTATCCTCATCTTTTTTATAATAAGCAGCCAGCATATTCGCAGCCATAGATTTGCCAAATCTTCGTGGACGGCTGACACAGACATATTTCTGTTCCGTGCAAACCAATTCATTTATTTTTTCAATCAACCCACTTTTATCTATATATATTTTTGACCGAGGCTCCCACGAAACAACATACTTCCCGGATTTAGATAACTTCCCATTATTATTCTACCTCCTGCGATTGTCCTGTTATTACCACTTTTAAAATAAAAAATTTCACAGTATCACTATCTTTATGTACGACAATGATACCATGAAATCATTTTAGCGTAAAGGTGGAATAGCAGGCTTCCTGCTATAATACACATCTTTAGATAACATCGTCTTGAAAATCAACACGATTGCAAACAAATCATTTATGCCCGCCATATAATTATTTCCTGCATCCTTTGGAATACCAAACGTAGCGTGAATTACCTGATTTAATCAAAACATCATATTATTGTTTATATGCGCTCTTACTGTGTCAGCCGGTACCTCTCTCGACACTCCAATGTAGTAGCGAAGCCAGCAGTCACAGAAATAATCATTTTCATAAGTATAAATCGAAAAATCACCAGCAAACTGCGCCAGTATTTCACTTTCTTTCGAATCGTCAGGAAAAATTTCTTCATTCATATGTTTTATAATAAAGTCTTTGTCCATATATATCTGGAATTCTATAAACCAGTCCGTCTCAATCCATTCCTGACCCGTATCATACCCTTTTTCCAAACGTCCATATTTTGAAATTTCTGCATATTCCGTCTCCTCTCCGGATCGGACAAAAAAGAATTCACATTCTTTAATTGCATTATAAAATTCTGTAATTTTGCGGTTTACTTCCTGCCAGTCTGTCCCTCTCATATACCCCAATAACCTCCCTCAATCGTTTGATTTCCGTCACCTGCCATCTGTATCTATCCATTTTCTTTTTTCAGTTTCTGATTCTTTCTCAGAGGTAAGGATCACACTGGTGATCTCTTTCTCCCTGCAATACTCTACAATGTATCTGGTAATCTTATGGAGATAGTCTTTGACTGCCTGTCTTTTCTTTCTGTGAAGCCTGCGGATATGTCCGGATGTCTTCGGATAACGGATCCCCTGTCCAGTCTGCTGGCTGTACCACTGGGACTGTACCCTTGCGATCTCTTTATGATAATAATGGCACAGGGAGAGATATTTTCTTCCAAGAATAAAAGATGCCCCATTTTCCGAATCATAGCAGGTCATCAGATTATGCAGTCCCAGATCAATAGAAAGATAATGTCCATTATCCGGCTTTAATCCTGCGTCCTCCCTTTCATAAACTACAATAACCTCACAGACACCATTTTGCGGCGGAGCATATAGATCTGTTTGATATGGTCCATGTTCCTGAAAATGGCATTTTCAAGATATAAAAAGCGGGCATGTATCCCATACTTTCTTCCATATAGATCTTAAGCTGTTTCGGCAGGGACAGACGCATCTGTCTCTTTCTATCCTATGCTATTTTCTACTCATGAATTTCCAATGGAAGTCCATCCGGATCATGGAAAAATGTCATTTTCTTTCCGGTATAATCATCCAGGCGAACCGGCTCTGTTTCAATTCCTTTCCCATTCAATTCTTTTACTGTATCATCTACATTCTCAACTTTAAATGCCAGATGGCGTAATCCCAATGCTTCCGGATAATTTACACGAGCTGGAGCATTTTTTATGATGAAAAGTTCTATTTCCTGCAGCCCACATGCCAGATCAATCTTGTAATCATCACGTTCTTTTCGATAATTCTCTCTGATCACCTTAAATCCAAGCAGATCCACATAAAAATGTTTTGATTTTTCATAATCACTTCCAATGATTGCAATATGATGAATGGTATCGAACATAACTCTCTCCTCCGTTTTTCATATGTTGATATATATTTTTCTCACATTTTATCACAGTAATGATATATGTGGAATAGTCATTTCATCTTCATTTACTTTTTTAACTTTTCTGCCAGTTCAAACCAAAACTCCAATTCAACAACATCTTTTTCTCCATGTTTTCTGCTGCCAATACCCACCCAGTCCGCTTCATTTAGCAGATTCTTCATTGTTTCCTTATCTTCCAGTGCTGATTCACCATCTCTCAGCAACCAGATATATCCCGTCTGCATTTTAATAAGTGCAGACATGTCTAGAAATGTCTGAATCTTAATATTACATCCTGGAGATTTTTGAAAACTGTATTGCCCGTTCTGACAGATATATAAACCTCTGATATTTTACAGGATTGATGATCTGATATTCTTCTTTCTTTTTACGCTCTGCTTTTTCCATAATTGTTCTTGCTTCCTGGAATAATTTTTGATATTCTTTTTCCCTTTCCTCTACCGAAAGTGACTGTTCATGCTCATCCTGTTCCTTCTTCATCTGCTCATACAGATGTTCCAATGGATTTTATTTCGGAAACCTCCACAGAATATCTGCTATCCTTACGGATTGTCCGAATTGAGATTGCACCAGGTATTTATGAAAATCTGATTACAAATCTTCCTGATATTGAATTTGATATGGATGACCTCAAGGAACTCTATCATCTCCGATGGGCACAGGAAAATGCATACCGTGACTTAAAATATCCGTTATACCTGAAAGCATTCCATAGTAAAAAATATACATATATCGTTCAGGAAGTGTTTGCCAGAGCAATCATGCATAATTACTGTGCTGCTATTTCTCAGCATATTGAATTACCGGATCGTTCCCGAAAACTGCAATATCAGGTTAATTTCTCAGAAGCTGTCAAAATATGCAGAGATGATCTACGCAGCCGGACTAAAAATAATGCAATAAATATAGAAAGCCTGATTGCCAATAATATCGAGGTAATCAGGCCTAATAGAACCTTTCGCCGCCAAGCCAGGTTCAAACTACCTATGAGCTTTTGTTACCGATAATGATAACTGCTCATAATTAATATAGACCTTTTATCGATAAATGGGAAGTAAAATATAAATTTTTGCTTACCTTTATTAAGGTTACCCATAAACAGATGTTTTCCAATATTTTTGTTGCATTAAGAAAAATAGCAGCTATAAAGAACTACTTTTTGTCAAACAAGGTGCATCCGTTTTTAGATAAATCCTTAAATATACTAAGCCTATAGCGCTTGGCGGATATATTTCTATTATTTTTCTCTTAAGTAAATGACATTGCTTTTGAACAGTAACTTTTTTCTTATTCTACAGTGACACTTTTGGCCAGATTTCTTGGTTTGTCTACATCCAGACCTTTGGCGACGCTGACATAATATCCGAGAAGCTGTAACGGAACCACTGCAAGTGAAGTGGCAAAGTGTTCATCCGTCTTTGGAATATAAACGGTAAAGTCAGCAGTATCTTCAATGTTATAATGTCCAAAAGTAGTCAGACCCATCAGATATGCTCCGCGGCTCTTGCATTCTACCATATTGGAAACTGTCTTTTCATAAAGTTTGTTCTGTGTCAGAATACCGATCAGCAATGTTCCGTCTTCGATCAGAGAAATCGTGCCATGCTTCAGTTCCCCTGCTGCATAGGCTTCCGAATGAACATAGCTGATCTCTTTCATCTTCAGGCTGCCTTCCAGGCTGACAGCATAATCAATGCCACGGCCAATAAAGAACGCATCTTTTACATTCGCCTGTTTGGCAGCGAACCACTGGATCCTTTCTTTGTCGTCTTCGAGAATCTTGGCTATTTTTTCCGGAATAGCGGTCAGTTCCTGTATCAGCTGCTCATATTTTTCTGTGGAAATGGTTTCTCTTACTTTTGCAAACTGCACTGCCAGAAGATAGGATGCCATAAGCTGTGTGCTGTATGCTTTTGTTGTAGCTACAGAAATTTCCGGACCTGCCAGGGTATAGAAAACATTATCTGCTTCTCTGGCGATTGAAGAGCCAACTACATTTACGATGCCCAGTGTGCGATTTCCTCTTTCTTTTGCTTCTCTTAACGCAGCCAGGCTGTCAGCTGTCTCACCGGACTGGCTGATGATGATCACAAGACCATTGGGATCCAGTATTGGATTTCTGTAACGGAATTCGGATGCCAGCTCTACACGAACCGGGATCCTCGCCAGATCTTCGATCACATACTGGGCTGCCATTCCTACATGATAGGCTGAGCCACATGCCACAATATAAATCTGGCTGATCTTTCGGATATCTTCGTCTGTAAGTCCTACTTCCGAAAGATCAATCTGTCCGTCTTTGAGTACGGAGTTCAGAGTATCCTTTACGGCTTTTGGCTGTTCGTGGATTTCTTTCATCATGAAATGTTCATATCCGGCTTTTTCAGCGGCTTCCGCATCCCATTCAATCGTCTTTGGCTCTTTTTCGATTTCATCACCGTCCAGATTATAGAAAGTAATCTCTCCTTTTTTTACACGGGCCATTTCCAGATTTCCGATATAATACACATTTCTGGTATATTTCAGAATTGCCGGTACATCAGATGCAATATAAGATTCGCCGTTTTCCACGCCGAGAATCATAGGGCTGTCTTTTCTTGCCACATAAATTTCTTCCGGATAATCCTTGAACATAATTGCCAGCGCATAAGAGCCACGGATGCGGACCATCGCATGATTAATGGCATCTACCGGCGTTCCAAGGTATTTTTTATAATAATAGTCTACCAGTTTGACTGCTACTTCTGTATCTGTAGAAGAATAGAATGTATAACCTTTACGTGTAAGTTTATCTTTCAGTTCCTGGTAGTTTTCGATGATTCCGTTGTGTACAGCAACGACATTTCCATCGTCGCTCATATGCGGGTGCGCATTAATTTCAGATGGCTCTCCATGGGTTGCCCATCTGGTATGGCCGATTCCACAGGTTCCGGGAACGGACTCTCCATTGTTCGTCTTTTCTGCAAGAACTTTCAGTCGACCTTTGGCTTTGATAATTTCTACATTTTTTTCTCCGTCACGCACTGCGAGTCCTGCTGAGTCATATCCTCTGTATTCCAGTTTTGAAAGTCCGTGCAGCAGAATCGGTGCCGCCTGACTGTTGCCTGTATATCCTACAATTCCACACATGATTGATATCCTCCCTTAAGCTTTTTCAATGTTCATGATTTCATGATTTTTTCCCTGAAATCTTTTCATATTCTTTTATTTCTTTTTTATATCTTTTTGTATGAACTCTATAATATCTATGATATGTCGCTGTAATCCGGAGTTTTACTGTATCATTGCCAGCTTTCTCCTGTCATTTTATGTCGTGTGTCATTGTATCATGTGTAGTTGTACATGACAAGAGAATGTCAGAAAACAGAATTCTCTGTTTTTTCGAAAGTACTTTCATTTCTTATCTTTGCTGCCCGTAAAAATGTTACTGTTCTCTCCTCGCACAATAACAGTTACTCCTGATCCTGTCTCTTTCTCTGGTAATGCCTTCTACGGTTCCGGTAATCGGAACAGCCACAACCGTCGAAGCAGCCACAACAAATCGCTTTATCAATCACCAAACTCTTTCCATGTACAAGGGAACTATCAGACAATTAAAAATTAATGGTGTTTCTTCAGGCAAAGTAAAATGGAGCAGTCAGAACAGCCACATTGCTGCGGTAAACTCCAATGGAAAAGTAAGAGCCAAATCTTCCGGCAGTACAACGATCGTTGCACGGTAGGCAGCCAGTATTCCGCTGTCAGGTAACGGTTAAGATCAGACAGACTTCCAGACCTGCTGTTCAGGATTCTGTATGGCTTTCAGCTACAGGCAGTAAATATCACCGGATTCCCAACTGCGGACGTATGAATCCCAACACCGCACGAAAAGTATCTCTCAGTGATGCCAGAAGCTGGGGATATGAAGCCTGCCGAAATTGTTATCGCTGACCATTCCAGTCAGAAACAGGGCTCCTGCTGAGCAGGAACCCTGTTTTTTCTTTCTGTGCCTTATGTATTTCTGCGCTTTGTTATTCTATGCTTTGTTCTTTCTGTACTTTGTTCTTTCTGTACTTTATTATTTCTATGCTTTGTGTGTATCAATTGTCTTTACCTTACTTCGAAGTCTTACTCTTCACTGCTGACCATCCGCTGTACACTTTATTTCCCAGTGTATTGTAGGAATATGCCCGGATTCTGTAGTAGTATTTGGTGCCTTTTTTCAGGCCGGTATTGGTGTATTTGAGGGTGGAGCCGGATTTGACGGTTGCTATCTTTTTATAAGAACCTGTAGTTCCAATCCTGCGGTAGATTTCATAGCCTTTGGCATTTCTGGATTTTTTCCAGGTAAGTACGAGTTTTCGGGCAGAGGTGTTGGAAAGTCCGCTGAGAGTTGGTTTTGCAGGTTTTACTGTGGTATTGTCCACATCATAGGTCTTCTTTGTCATCTGCAGGACAGATTTTGAGCCTGTACCGTAGGTGTTTCTGGTTGTCTGATCGTATCGGAAGTAAATATTTCCGTTCTCTGTTTCGTAAGTATATCCCTGAGAAAGGCTTCCATAAGACGGTGTATTGAGGAAAAGTCCTCCGTTTTCTCCTGCGGTGCCTTCATCGCTGTTTGTGATATCTGCAAGATAGTATCTTCCATTCTGTTCTACAATATTCCACATATGGGCACCTGCACCGGTTCCGCCGTCCATCTCTCCGGTGACTGTGAAGCAGGTAATATCGCTGAGATCACACAAATACTGGAATGCTTTGGAGTAACCTTCGCAGACCACTTTTGTGGAATCATTTCCGTCAAACACCCAGATCAACTGCCATGGATCTCCGTAGCCACCTCTGTAAGAGCCGGAAACTGCGGCATAATTATAATCAGTCAGGTAGCAGATCATTTCTTTATAGGCGATCAGTTTCTTCACTTCTGACATGTTTTTAAATTCATTTACGATATATTTTGCGTTGGCTGCCGCATTTTTGGCTGTTTTTACCATACTGACATTGACCTGGTATCTGTTATAGGCATACCCGCTGCATACAGGCATGGATACTGTCAGGTCAGTAATCTGTGCAATACGTTTTCCGCCACTTACAGTTACAGAGTAATTATAAGTCCACTGCGTAATATCTGTCTTTTCATACCAGTACAGTTCATAAGGACAGTCTGCCAGCAGGCAGGTGATGATCCTGCTGGTATTCAGGCTGTTAAATTTCTGGCTGGCTTCCTGTCCTGCCCACGATCCGGAAGATGAAGTCTGCCAGCGCAGCCCCAGGTCAGAGGTAATTTTAAATTTTGTAGTTCCGCCATTAGCTGCTATGCTGGTGATCTTTGCTTTCATTTCCTCATAGAGAGCCTGCTGGACACCGGAAAGAGCAGTTTCTGCTATGGATGTCGCCGGGGCTGTGGAGCTATCCTCTTCATAGAAAAACTGGTTTGCGTATTGTCCGAACAGTTCATCGCTGTCTGCCTCGTTTTCTGTCTCAGGTATCAATCCTTCGGTTACCTGTACAGAACCATCTGGAAGTTCCTTTGTAATCCGCCCGGTAAGTGCAGAATCTTCTGCGAAATCAGTCTCTTTCTGGATTCCTGTTGTGAATATATCCTCTTCTTTTCCCTTTATCTCTGTATTCTGAGATTCATATACGGCTGCATCTGTCCCATCTGTAAAATCTTCTGCTGCCAGTGTCGGCACTGTCATACTTCCTACTGCCAGCATCAGGCTCAGTCCAAGGCTGAGAAATCTTTTTCTTTTGTGCATCTGTCCGTCCTCCTTGATTTCTGAAATCAGAAAATCCTGTATCTTACTTTTCTATCATAAGAATACAGGATTTCCATTCATAAGACAAGTAATACGTGCCAAATCGACATTTTTCATGATATTTCCGCAGGGAGAAGAACAAGCAGGCAGAAGAATCCGTTTTTCTCATAGACTTCCATCAGTCCGTCTGCTGCCTTTATAATATCCCGGATTTCTTCCATCCCGATTCCATGTTTTCGGGATTCTTCTTTGGTTGTTTTCAGATTGGGATTGGTATCCAGCACAGAAGCCGTGATTTTGTTTTCCACAAGGATGCTGACATATTCTTCTTTTTTGCGAACAACCAGATTGATCCTTTTTTCATTTTCTTCACGACAGCTTGCTTCTATGGCATTATCAAGAATGTTCAGCAACAGTATGATCACATGAAAATTATCCATATGCGAAAAATCTCCTTCTATCATACTGAAAGTACGGATGCCCAGTTCTTTACATCTGCTGAATTTAACACTAAGTACCGCATCCAGTATCGCATTTCCTGTTGCCGGAACCTCTTCTGTTTTTCCGTAAAAGTAGTTCTCCTGCATACCCTTCAGGTAAACTTCCAGATCTTTGTATTTCTTCTGTTCGATCAGCCGCTGCATGCAGATTGCATGATTTTTATAGTCGTGATAGAGACGGGCATACTGCTTCTGATCATTCTGCATTGCCTCCTGACCGGCTTTCAGCAGATCCACCGTTGTCTGAAGTTCTTTATTCTGCTTTTCCAGTTTTCTGTTTTTGTCCTGCTGATCGAGGATCAGGCAGCCGGTTCCCATAATAAACAGGATTACCACAATTGCTATCATCAGTTTCGTTATCATTTTATATTATCTCCAGTTTCAATCTTATTTCCAGCGTCTCATATATTCTCTTTTCGTTTTCTCCATGCATTCTCTGCTCACGGACAGAATTGCTCCGTTCTCCATTGTAATGGTAGAGTTTCTGGCATTGATTCTTCTGCAGTAGCGTATATTGGCAATGCATCCCTGGTTAATCTTTATAAATCCCGGAATCTGCAGTTGTTTTTCGCATTCCTGAATGCTTCCACGAAATCTCTCCTTTTCTTTTCCATTCAGATGAATCGTGATCGCATGCTGAAAATGAGACAGATATATCATCTCTTCTGTATCCAGATTTCGATATTCTGTTCCCCGCTTATAGCGGAAAAATATTTTTTTCTCTTCTCTCCTGTTGATATATTCCTGAATAATACCCGGCAGATCTTCCTTCAGACAGCTCTTTCGCAGAAACTGAAGTGGATAATAATGAAGTGCTTCAAACACCAGATGGTCATACGCAGTTACAAATACAATTTTCTGATTCTGTTTTTTCTCCCTCAGTTTCTTTGCCACATCCATTCCAGTGGTTCCCGGCATGGAAATATCCAGAAAGATCAGATCCGGGAAGTCTTCCGGTTCTGTCTGGCCGACTTTTTGCAGAAGGTTCTTTCCGTCTGTATAACAGGAATATTCACATTGCAGTCCGTGTAATCCAAATTCTCTCGCCAGAGCTTCTTTCATTGTTTCTGTAAATATCACTTCATCATCACATATCACAATCTTTAACATATCTTTCCACTCTCTTTATCTTACGTTTTGTTTTTGAAAAAAGTTTAACAAATTTTGTCTGGCTTGGCAAACGGAGTGTCACATTCTGCACGGTTTGCGTCATATCTTTTCGATTTTCGCTCTGATTCTTTGCTTTTCGCGCTTTATCGACATTATTTTATGTAACATAAAAATCTCCCTGTTTCTGCGAATACAAAGCTGTATTGCAAAAAACAGAGAGATTTTTTTACTGATAATTTCAGGATAAACCCCCGATTTTTTCTAAAAATCTTCGGAACATCTGTCAGTTTTTCAGTTTGTTTTTCTTTCTGGCAATTTCGAGAAGTTCATGGTTTCTGGCATTCATGGTGCCGAATTCCTGTAGAGGGCAGATAACTTCCCTGCATGTTTCCATCACTCGCAGGGCTTCCTCAAATGCCTCCTGCGAAATGCATTCAAATGGTTTCTCTGTGATCACTTTTCCGGCGAGTGCACTGGCTACCTGATAATCTGCATCATTGGTATGAAGCACACCTGCCGCAAAAGGAATCCCCTGTCTCTGGAGACGGCGGTAAACCGGTATTCCGCTTCCATTGCCTCCGATGACAAAGACCTGTGGCTCACCTTCCGGCGCCTGCATCTCCACACAGCCAAAGTCCGCATTGTAACTGCCTCTGGTAATTCCATACAGCCGGCGGATATAATCCGAAGTAAAAATTTCTTCCGGTGCACCGTATTTCTCTATATATTCGCCATGCACACAAATCACTTTATCCGATACTTTCTGCGCAAGATCCAGCTCATGAAGGGACATAATCACAGTAAGCTGGCGATCCAGTACCATCTGTTTGAGGATGGTAAGAAGTTCCAGTTTATGCCGGATATCCAGAAAAGAAGTCGGCTCATCCAGGATAATAATCTCCGGTTCCTGGCAGATGGCGCGGGCAAGAAGGATTCTCTGACGCTGACCGTCACTGATCGCAGTAAAATCGCGGTCCTTTAAATCCCAAGCATGGACCGTCTCCATCGCTGCCCTGACTTTCTCTTTGTCCTCTGAAGAAAGGATTCCCAGTGTTCCGGTATAAGGATAGCGTCCGGTCGCCACAATGTCTTCACATGTCATCAGTTCCGGGCGCATTCTCTCGGTGAGTACGACTGCCAGTTTCTGAGAGACTTCTTTATTGGACATCTTTGCCATAAGCTGCTGCTCCAGATAAACGGTTCCGCTGATCGTGGCAAGCTGACGGGTGATACTTTTTAAAATAGTAGATTTTCCTGCACCATTCGGTCCGATCAAGGTAAGGATTTCACCTTTCTTTAACTGAATATTAATCTCTTTGATCAGCGGTTTTCCGTCATAGCCAACGGTAAGCTGGTCTGTATAAAAAAAATAATGTCCCTGATCTTTTTCACCTTGCTGGTTATTTTGCTGTTTGTTTTTCTGTCTATTTTGTTCTTTACTGCTGTTCTTCTGCATTTAATGGTTCCTTTCCCTCAGCGTTTCTGTCTGCGGATCATGATATAGATAACTACAGGTGCACCAAATACGGCAGTTACGGAACTGATGCTCAGTTCTGTAGGTGCAAACACCGTTCTGGCAATCAGGTCACAGAACAGGCAGAATACTGCACCTCCCAGGAAACAGGCAGGGATTACCAGCAGCGGACGGGCAGTTTTCAGCAGGCTTTTGACAATATGAGGTACCGCAATTCCCACAAAGGAGATCGGTCCGGCGAAAGCTGTCACACAGGCAGACAGAACACTGGAGAGCAGAATCAATGCAATACGGAAAAGTTTGATATTGACTCCCATATTCTGAGCATATACTTCCCCAAGCTGGTAGGCTCCGATCGGTTTGGACATAAAAAATACGATGATCATGGTAAGCGCTACCGCTGCTGCCATCACCCGCACATTGCTCCAGGACATACCGGAAAAGCTTCCCAGTGACCAGTTATGCAGATTGACAATGTTAGAATCATCCGCGAACGTAACCACGAAGTCTGTGACTGCCGAACAGATATATCCGATCATGACACCACTGATGACCAGCATGGACATATTGTGGACTTTTTTCGCAACCAGCAGAACGAATCCCATAGAAATCATGGAACCGATAAAAGCCGCAATGATCATAGCTGCGGACCCCATGGAGATCGATCTGCTGAGAAAGAAGATCATCAGAAGAGCCACCACCAGTTTTGCACCGGAAGAAATTCCCAGTACAAAAGGACCCGCGATCGGATTGTTAAAGAACGTCTGAAGGAGAAACCCGGAAACGGAAAGTGCTCCTCCCAGAATAATGACTGCCAGGATTCGCGGAAGACGGATCTCCCATATGATATTGTAGGCAGTATCATCACCCTGATGCCTGAAAATAATGTTCAGAATCTCCCCTACAGACAGATGGATGCTTCCGGCATTTACATTCCAGATAAAGAGTACAACCAGCAATACTGCCAGTATCAGAAAAGCAAACCAGTATCTGGCTGCACGTTTTTTGTCATCCATGGTGTTTTATTCCTCTCATATAACATAATTTTTATGATATCAGGGTCAAAAAAGACCCTGACATCATTTTTATTTCAGTCGATGCATGTAGCTGAGTTCATCTAGTGAATCGTCGTCTGTCGTAAGGATTGTATGGATATCTTCGATCATGGTTCCCAGCTCTGTCGTCTCCTGGAACAGATTTTTGCCGGTGCACCAGACATTGCCGTCTTTCACTGCCTTGAAATCAGCCAGAAGATTACTCTTTGCAAGAAGTTCATCAATGGTGGACAGTTCGCCGTCAATGGTGCTGTTGTAGATAATATAATCTGCATCTTTTGCCTTGGCGTAAAACTCTTCCATCTGCATATTCATGGTAGACAGGGCATTATCGCTCTCTCCGGTATCTTCCGGAACATATTTGCCTCCAGCCAGTTCGATCATATTGGATACATAATCATTATTTTTACGCACATTGACTGCACCTGTGGAATTGATATAGAAAAATGCCACGGTTTTTCCTGTGTCTTTATCATCAGAAGCGAGGACTTTATCCAGCTTGTCGCTCTGCTCTTTAAACGCCGTCTCTGCCACATCTTCTTTTCCCAGCAGAACTGCATAAAGCTTCATCCACTCTGTTCTTCCAAGCGGATGACTTTCGTAACTGGAACGTTCTACCATAACAGGAATGCCAAACTGTTCCAGTTTTTCCTGTACTTCCGGATTATGGTGGATCATGGTGGATTCAATCGCAAGATCACATCCCTCATTCAGGATCAGTTCATAGTCCGGTGCATTGTATTTGCCTGCATAGATCATGTTTCCGGATTCCATGGCATCTTTTGCTTCCTGAATATACCATCCGCTCTCCTGGGTTCCGGAAAGACGGATCTGGTCAATGCCGTCGATTGCACGAAAAAGGTCCATGGCTGATGTCGCCACAAGATAGATATTGTCAATTGGCTGCTGCAGCACAGTGATATCTTCATCCAGTCCCTCCGGCACTTCTTTTCCTTCAGGCACTACCAGAAATTCACCTTCCTGATCGATCGTGATCAGCGCATATCCATCGTTATAATAATCCACGCTGAACTCTTCGGCATAGGAAAGCTCCATTGTGTGATCAAAAGTCAGTCCCGGAATCTCTTCCGGTGTACGGTCAGGGTCTATGGCTGCCTGTACCGTACAGGTACAGCAGAAAACTGCCAGAAACAGTAACGCCGCCAGAAAACCATAGAGAATATTTTTTTCTCTGAAATGTTCTTTTGTATATGTTATCAGATTCATCTCTTTCATTTCCTATCTTTTACCAGACCCTGTTTATTTTGTTTCCTCTGATGCTTCATCGGTTGTTTCTTCAGTTTTGTCTGCTTCTTTTGATTCTTTTACAGTTGAAGAATCAAAATTTAAAGTGTAGTCAATCTCATGAGGCTCGCTCATTGCTACGGTATCTGCTGTTACTTCCATCTCTGCGTCAAAAACACTGACCGGGATTTCAAATGTAGAATTTCCGTCTGTATTGACCGGTTCATATTTCTCTCCGTCGATCAGCATATAGTCATAATTCGGGCTGCTCCATACGATTGTTGCAGTCGCCTTATCCCCTTCTACTTTGATCGCTGCCGGAGAATCTATGGTTGCTCTGCCGGAACCACCTGTAAGAGTTACCTCCATAGTATAATCACCATCTTCCAGGTTAAGGTCTGCCAGTGTTTTGCCTGCGTCTTTATCCTCTGTATCTTTGTCTTCTGTATCAGCATCTTCCTGAGATTCATCTTTTACAGGATTCTTGACGCTTACTTTATGATCATACCATTTGCCTTTTGTTCCAATCAGAGCTACGTCAAATTCTTCATCAATCGCCGGTACCGGAATATCAAATCCGTAAACTTCCTCGCTCATTCCATCACTGTATGTAACTGTATCTGTAGTCGGCTCGAGAAGTTCTGCTCCGTCTTTCTGCGCATCTTCTGCTGTTCCCGCAAAAAGATTAAGGATCTTTTTGGATGCGAGACTTACATGGATGGTCATCTTTCCGTCTTTTACGGTAAGCGTTCCTTTTCCGTCATTTGCTTCATTTACATGGAACATACCGCTGTCTGTGTCAAATTCAGCAGTATATACACCATCTTCCAGTGTATTTTCCGCAGATGATGCATCTTTCTTATCATCCGTGTTTTCTGCATCTGTATTCTCTGCTTTTTCTGCATCTTTATCATCTGCTGTATCTTTCGCATCCGTGCTCTCTTCTGTTGTTTCTGCTGCATCTTTTGCATCTGTTTCTGCCAGAACCGGACTTGTGGCAAGTAATGCTGCTGAAATGGTAAGTGCTGACATCATTAATGTAATGGAACGTTTTTTCATGGTAATCTTTCTCCTTTATCTCACTTTATTTTTATCAGATATATTATATAATGATAAAAAATCTCATTCTTTCTCATTATATAATATATCTGCCCGGAAACTTTTGCAAGTTCTCCGGGCAGTAATCGTTTGGGCAATATTGAAATCATGTTACTGTTCAATCAATGTTCAGTAACAAAATAACTATGCATTCTTACTCTGCACTATTCTTTTATTATTCAGCGTCTTCTGTCTCTGCTGCATCATCTGTTGCAGTGTCATCTGCTGCTGCATCATCAGATGCTTCTGCGTCAGCATCATCTGTTGCTTCTGCATCATCAGCAGTTCCAAGAGAGTCGATGGCTGCTTTTGTATGCTCTACATAAAGATCTTCTACAGCTTCGATTCTTCCAAGACCTTCGATCTGGCAGTCAACACTGTCGAAATCTCCGGATGCCTCAAACTGGCTCTTCCAGGAATCTTCATCATCACCGGCCATATCGTTGTTAGCGTGGTCACCGGCAACAACCATCAGAGGACGAAGAACAACATTTTTAAATCCTGCATCTTTAACTTTTGCGATAACTTCTTCGCATGCTGTATCTTCCGGTTTTCCTTCTACAGTACCGATGAAAGCGTTTGTGAATCCAAGGTCATCCATCTGTGTCTGCATCTGGTCATAAGTTACATTAGCTGTATGGGATGTACCATGTCCCATGAATACGAATGCTGTACCAGCATCTGCCGCTGCCTGCATATCATCGAATCCTGCTTCCTGGCATGCTGCATCTGTGATTGCCTGAGCAACTGCTTTCTTATCATCGTTGATTACTGTAGTGTCATCGCCAACTTCACCAAGCATTGGCTCTGCGATTGCTACGGATTCAAATTTATCTTTGTATCCATCGATAGCTTCTACCATCTCATCATATTCTGCACCATGCATCAGATGTGTAGGCTGTACAACAAGGTTCTTAACACCATTATCTACTGCACGGTCAAGTGCCTGCTGCATGTTATCAATTACTTCATCATCTCTTGCTTCTACATGGTTGATGATGATCTGTGCTGTAAATGCACGTCTTACAGACCAGTCCGGATATGCTTCTGCAAGTTTATCCTCAATACCTTTGATATCCTCTGCACGGCTGTCGTTGAAGGATGTACCAAAGCTTACTACAAGAAGTTCGTTCTCACCGATCTCATCCTGGTTACGTGGATCATCTTTGGAAGCATCACCTGTGTCACGTCCAAAATATTCAGGGCTTGCTTCTTCACCTTCTACCAGTTCCTTCTGAGCATCTGTCAGCTTATCCCATGCTTCTTTAGCTGCTTTGCAGTCTTCATCAGTTGTATCATTTCTTTCCTGAACATAGATCTTATCGATCAGGGCAGCTACTTCATCTGCTGCTTTCTGATCTGCATCTTCATCACCTTCAGAAGCATCTTCTGCATCGGTTGCTTCCTCGTCTGCTGCATCTGCGTCTTCTTCTGTTGCTTCTGCATCATCTGTGGATTCGTCTGCTGTTTCCTCTGTAGCTGTGTCGTCAGATGCATAAGCAACTGCGCCTGTAGCTGCAGTCATAGAACAGGTCATGGATACTGCCAACAGTAAAGCTAACATAGATTTTCTTTTCATTTCAATTTCCTCTTTTATTCTTGTATTTCCGGACAAACGTATGCAAAAAAAGACAGCCACAGTCCCTGCGGCTGCTGTTTCCCATAAATACATGGTGTTTATAAAAGAGCTATGTAAGTTATGAGAATACAGGACCGTAACCCGCAGTCCTTAAATTCCTCGCCAAGGCAGTTCTCCTGACTTTGTTCCTCACCGCTTTCCCTTCCCGGTTTCCCAGTGGTTTCTGAAAGCCGCTCCCATTCACAGTGACGGTATCGTTCCGGACTCTCACCGGATTCTCTTTTATACATCAATTATGATGCGACCCTGACGTTATAACAATTGCACATATTCAATTCGGATATTCTTTTTTTACCACATCTGGTGGAAAATGTCAATACAATAACAAAAATTCTCTAATTCCCGGCAGACTTCTTGTTTTATTCCTGTGTTTCTGTCAGTGTTATCAAGCGGATATTCGCAATCCGCTTCGCTACTTGCTCATAACCGAATAACTGCTCCGCAGTTTATCAGAAGGAGTTTCCACTCCTCCTGATACAAGCAAGTCCCCACCCACTGCTTATTGCTTTTCGCAATTGAAGCAGGGGACTTACTTGATTCGGTTAAAAAAGCAGGTTCTGCTGCCTGTATGGCAGGCTGCCCCGATCTGCTCCACCTTTGCAAGGATTGTATCATTGTCACAGTCCAGTGTCAGTGATTTCACAAACTGCAGGTGCCCGGAGGTCAGACCCTTTGTCCAGAGTTCATTACGGCTTCTGCTCCAGTAAGTCATTTTTCCTGTTTCAAGTGTCGTATTAAAAGCCTCTTCATTCATATATGCCAGCATCAGGACTTCATTTGTCTGATAATCCTGAGCGATCACAGGAACCATTCCATCGCTGTTTAATTTAAAATCAGACCATGCAATGCTGCATTTTAATTTTGCTGTGTTTTCCATATCATCCTTCTCCTTTTCTCATATATCTCAAAAGATATTCCATATTCCAAAAGATATTCTATATCTCAAAAGATGTTCCGCAGGTCTGACAGATTTTTTTATTCCTGCCATTCCGGGAACATCTTTTATTATTAACTATACTTTTATCAGACAGAGATCCGGCTATGCAAGACTGCCCTTCGTGGACAGAACGTCCGTAATTCTCGGATCATAGGATGTAGCTGCATCCAATGCCTTGGCAAAACTCTTAAACATCGCTTCTGCCACATGATGATTATTTCCGCCGCTTAACACTTTAATATGTAAATTCATTCCACAGGAATAGGAAATCGCATAGAAAAATTCTTTCACCATCTCTGTGGACATATCACCGATCTTATCTGTGGTAAACTCTGCATCCCAGGCAAAATACGGTCTTCCGGACAGATCAACGGCACAGAGTACCAGAGATTCATCCATCGGAAGAATACAGCTTCCATAACGCTTAATTCCCTTCTTGTCTCCAATCGCTTCCTTCAAAGCCGTTCCCAGCACAATTCCCGTATCCTCGATCGTATGATGATCATCCACATGAAGATCCCCGTGAACTCTCACGGACAGGTCAAACAGCCCATGACGGGTAAATCCATCCAGCATATGGTCAAAAAATCCCACATCTGTCTCAATGTCAGAATATCCGGTCCCGTCCAGATTAATCTTCAGTTTAATTTCCGTTTCCTTTGTATTTCTTTCTACTGAAGCTTCTCGTGCCATAATTAAGTCCTCTCTGTTCTTCTTATTTATCCTCATCCTCGAAGCGGACTGCAATGGAATTTGCATGTGCAGTAAGCTGTTCAGAAGTTGCGAACTGAATAATATCTTTATGGATATCACGCAGTGCTGCCTTTGAATAATAGACAATGCTGGATTTCTTAATGAAATCATCTACAGAAAGTGCGGAGAAGAATTTCGCGGTTCCATTGGTCGGAAGCACATGGTTCGGACCTGCAAAATAATCTCCCAGAGGCTCAGAACTGTATTCTCCGATAAAGATCGCGCCTGCGTTCTTCACCTTCATCATATCCTCGAACGGATTTGCCGTCACAATCTCCATATGTTCCGGAGCGATCTCATTGGCAGCTTCAATTGCCTCATCCATATCTTCTGCAATCAGGATATATCCGAAGTTATCCAGAGATTTCTGAATGATCTCTTTTCTGGAAAGAACCTCCACAAATCCCTTCACTTCTTCATCTACCTTGGCTGCAAACTCCTCGCTTGTTGTGATCAGGATTGCACACGCCAGCTCATCATGTTCTGCCTGGGACAGAAGGTCTGCTGCCACAAAATGCGGATTTGCAGTCTCATCTGCCAGAACAAGAATCTCACTCGGGCCTGCGATAGAGTCAATACTTACATAACCATAAACAGCCTTCTTTGCAAGAGCAACAAAAATATTTCCAGGACCAACGATCTTGTCTACCTTCGGAATACTCGCTGTGCCAAATGCCAGCGCACCGATCGCCTGCGCACCGCCGACCTTATAAATCTCATCTGCACCGGCTTCCTTCGCAGCTACCAGAGTAGAAGCACAGATTTTTCCATCTTTTCCAGGAGGAGTTGTCATGACAATGTGCGGTACCCCTGCTACCTTTGCAGGCACAATATTCATCAGTACAGAAGACGGATAAACAGCCTTTCCACCCGGTACATAAACACCGACACGGTTTAACGGAGTCACTTTCTGACCAAGCATAGTTCCGTTTGTCTCACTGGTAAACCAGCTGTTCTGAATCTGTTTCTCATGATATTTACGGATATTCACCAGTGCCTTACGGATAACACCCAGAAGTGCAGGATCGATCTGTGCATACGCCTCCTCGATCTCCGCCTCTGTGACACGAATCGTCTCTTTTGTCACCTCTGCCTTGTCAAACTCCTTCGTATAGGCAAAAAGAGCTTCATCCCCGTCCTTTTTCACCTTATCCAGAATCTGTGCAACTGCGGACTCAAACTTTCCATAATTATTCGGGCTTCTTTTCAGCAGATTTTCCAGAATATCTTTTGTTGATTCTTTTGTTAATTTTACTGTACGCATCTTACTTCTCCTCCTGCAGAACTCTTCTTAAGTCTTCAATGAGTTTGCGAATTCTCTCATTCTCCATCTTCATGCTTACCTGGTTGACAACCATTCTGGCAGACAGCGGGCAAACCTCTTCCAGTACCTTCAGGCCATTCTCTTTCAGAGTACTTCCTGTCTCCACGATATCCACGATCACTTCAGCCAGCCCGACGATCGGTGCCAGCTCAATTGAACCATTCAGTTTGATCAAATCCACAGTCTGATGCTTTCTGTTAAAGAAATAATCCTTCGCAATATTCGGATATTTGGTCGCCACACGGATTAACTGATTATTCTCAAGCACTTCTCTCGCACTCTCCGGTCCGCACACACACATCTTGCACTTTCCAAAACCAAGGTCCATCACCTCATAAAGTTTACGGCCTTCCTCCAGGAGCGTATCCTTACCCACGATTCCGATATCCGCTGCTCCATACTCCACATAAGTCGGAACATCCGGACCTTTTGCAAGGAAAAACTTCATCTTCAGGTCTTCATTGACAAAAATCAGTTTACGGGAGTCCTTATCCTTCATCTCTTCACAGGTAATCCCTGCTTTCTCAAACATTTCCATTGTTTTATTGGCAAGTCTGCCTTTCGTCAGGGCAACTGTCAGGTATCTCATGATTACTTAATCCTCCTTCTTCAAACGTAACGCCACATTATGACCTTCTGCGCGAAGCTTCTGTGCTTCTCTGATCGCTTCTGCACGGTTCTGCGGCTCATATTCGATCACTTCCGGCTTCTCTTCCTTCTCAGAAATCAGTTTCTGGCTGGAAAGAGCAAGAAGAAGGTTATCCACTTCAATGGCAAAACCAATAGATGCTGCCGGCTTGCCAAAATGCTTCATCAGACCATTATAACGGCCACCCTTGATCATCGGCTCCCCGGTTCCATAAGTATACGCCTGGAAAATAATTCCCGTATAATACTGATACTTACTGAGCATACCGAAATCAAAAGAAATATACTTCTCATATCCATAAGTCTTCATGATCTCATAAATCTCTTCCAGTCTGGCAACCGCCTCCAGCGCACACGCATTGTTGGTAAGGCTTCTCGCTTTCTTCAGAACTTCCTCAGAACCAAACATCTGCGGAATCTCCACAAATGCCTTCACCATACTGTCCTTGATCTTCTGCTCTGCCACAAATTCCTCCACACCGAAAGAATTCTTCTGGGAGATCAGAGTACGAAGACGCTCTTCCGCCTCTGCGCCAAGCTCCGCTTCCTTTAAAAGAGATTTAAAATAATCCACCTGTCCGACACTGACCTGAAACTCCGTCAGACCTGCTGCCAGCAGACACTCCACGGTCATCGCCAGAAGCTCTGCATCCGCATCCGCAGATTCATCCCCGATACGCTCCACGCCCATCTGTGTCGTCTCTTTCAGACGGCCTCTGTAACTGGAATTGTTAATAAATGTATTACCTGTATAGCACAGGCTCACCGGTTCCTTATCCGGTGAAAAATAAGTCGCACACGCCCTGGAAACTGACGGCGTAAAATCCGGTCTGAGCACCAGAGTATTTCCCTCTCTGTCAAAGAACTTGTATAATTCCTTAGAAGGAATCGTTCCTACCTCACGGCTGAAAACTTCAAAATATTCAAATGTCGGGGTCTCTATATCTTCATAGCCATAACGATGAAAGACACGATGGATTTTCTCCTGTACCTTCCTTTTCTGGCTGCATTCGCCATTGTAAATGTCTCTTACACCTTCTGGTGTATGAAAAATACGCTGCATGTTGTGGCTCCTCCTCATGTGTTCTTGCTTCACTTTACTACGGTAACGTGTTACCAAATTATCAAGTTGATATGAAACTAGATAAAATTATAAAATGTTTTTCTGAAATTGTCAATCCCTAATCCTGTAAACATGCGTCCCTTTCGCTCTCACTCATCCCTCCGATCCAGGTCCCTCTGAATCCCCTCAAGATAAGGCACCAGCACGCCGCCCCCCTTCTTATCCAGATAAAACTCCTGCGCAAGCTCCTCCCTCCGGAAACTCTTACGCCCTCCATCCTCCATCCTCTTCCAGAACCCCAGAAGTTCTCTCAGAGTAAGATAATAAAACAGATTCTCATGACTGAAAAAAATAAGAAAAAAAGCCACACCCCCCTGTTTCTCAAAGGCTTCCATAAATTCCACCTGATGAGAATGGATATTTGCCAGAGGAAAAGTGTCGGTGCAGCATTCTTTGGCATCGAAGCAGACAGGAATCCCCTGCACTGCTCCGATGTAATCTACGGTACTTCTCTGCTCAAAATAAGCCAGAGTAATATGCCTGTTCTCCTTATCCATGCGGACCGGAGTGATCGGGGTCGGAATTTTCTGGATGAGAGCCAGCCCCTTCTCCCTGTATTGTTCATTCGTCCTGTTTACCAGTTCCTCCAGAGTAGAACCACGCAAACCTCTGCTGTTCCATGTTGCCACTGTAATTTACTCCATCCTTCTTCTCTTTCGCTGCCCGGCTTTCCGTTTCCACCAAAAACAAACTTGTAAATTAAAAACTTTATCTTCACACAACTGAAGTCGCGTGTTTCCAGCCTCTTCAGGCTTCAATATGCAAGCTTCCCACAGTCACCCCAGCAGCTTCACAGACGGATAATACCGGATCATCGCTTTCCCGACAATCTCATCAAACGTCACGAAACTATTCTTCCAGTACCTCGAATCCTTAGAATGATTCCGGTTATCCCCCAGCATAAAATAACAGTTCTCCGGCACCTCATAAGGTCCGAAATCTCCCAGCGGTGTCTCCGCCACAAAACTGTCATCCAGCGGAACTTCCGAATCATTAATATAAACCTTACCATCCGTGATCTGGACCTTCTCTCCCGGCAATCCGATCAGTCTCTTGATAAAAAGCTGTTTCTCATCATCCGGATACTTAAAAATAATAATATCAAAACGCTCCGGATCTTTCACCTTCTTCGAAATCTCATGTCCAAACAGACTGATATTCAGCCCATACGCCAGACGGAACCCAAAGATACGGTCCCCCGTCATAATGGTCTTCTCCATAGATTCTGACGGAATCTTCGCATTGATCAGCACTACATTATTTACAAACATCACGATGATCAGCACTACGACGATCATCTTTGCATAATCCCAGACTTCTCTCCAGATTTTCATGATAACATTCCTCCAGGTGTTCTTCTACGATGACTTTATGAAAAAGATCCGGTACCTGTGCCACAAAGGTCTGGTCCGTCTCCGGAATTACTAATTTATATGCATGAAGAAGCTGATGCTTCACGCCATAACCCGCATACTTTCTGTTGAACTCTGCATCTCCATACTTGCCGTCCCCCAGAAGCGGATGCCCGATACTGCTCAGGTGTGCACGGATCTGGTGAGTGCGCCCTGTGATCAGTTCCACCTCCAGAAGGGTCATCTTCCCATTGCTGCCAAGCGGATGATAAGCAGTCTCGATCGGCATGGAATCCTCAGACTTCTCCCTGCTTACCGTTACCTTATTCGTTTTCTTATCCTTATGCAGATACCCCTTAATATGGTTGTCCTTCTCAATACGCCCCTTCACCAGGCAAAGATAATACTTGTGAAGTGTTCTGTCATGGAAAATCCGTGAAAGAAACTGTAACCCTGCCAGACTTTTTCCCGCACAGACCATTCCACTGGTATTGCGATCCAGACGATTGCAGACAGAAGGCTTGAACGTCTTTAACTGTTTCTCCGTCAGTTCACCCTTCTTCAGCAGATACCCGATCAGATACTCCACCAACGAAGGCGTCCCGTCGTCTGCCGGCTGTGAAAGCATCCCCACCGGTTTATTCACAATAACAATGTCTGCATCCTCATAAACAATATCCAGATCACAGTACGCTCTCGCCACCTGCACACTTCCTGCAAATTTATCAAACGTCTCATCACTGAGAAACAGCCGGATACTGTCTCCCTTCAGAAGTTTCTCGTTTCCTGTAGCCTTTTTGCCGTTCAGAGTGATGTTCTTTTTGCGGAGCATCTTATAAAAAAAGCTCTTTGGTGCTTCTTTGAGAAGTTTTGCCAGATATTTGTCAAAACGCTGTCCCGCTTCGTTTTCTTCTATGATAAATTCTTTCATAACTATTTTGTTCTCTGTTCTTTCTGATAAAATATAGATGATGTCAGGGTCAAAAGGTATTTTGCCCCTGACTTGATTATTTTAGAGACAAAGTGCCAGAAACGTCTGGCGGATCAGCTCATTTCTGGAAAGATCCGGATATTTCTCATCCGGAGTAAATTTAATTCCCTCTTCCAGACTCTCTTTATGCTCATTCATGGAATCCAGACGCTCCAGAAACGGACGGATATCTGTAAAAATCTTAACCGTAGCTTTGTATCCGTTTTTACGGATGATCTTCTGTGCATTTGTTTCCATAAAAGAAGCATCTATCTTCGAATCACTGCTGTAGGCTGCCACCGTATTTCCACACACTGCCACGGCATCAATGTAGGCACTTTTTTCATAGAATGTCATGTACATCTCATATGCCATGTCAAGTTTTCCCTGATGTCCATGTATCTTCTGATACAGCTTTTCATCCAGCGGCCTGCATTTCCAGATCATGATCAGGCTTACCATAGATTTACATGCCGGAAGGCAGCCGACCACAGACACAACAGTCCAGACGGTCATTCTTGTTTTAAAGTAGATCCAGGATGTAAAAAAGATAAACAGCGGAACTGCAAACAAGATTGCTGTGATGATCAGCCGGCGTTTTTTCTCACTTCTGAAATATCCAAATTCACCTTTCGGTACTTTGTTTTTATTTTTCACTTACGTCCTCCTCTGGTGTTTTTCTTATGTGTATTGCGGATGGTACTCTTTTTCTGATTTCCATTGCGTTTATCGTTTCCGTTACTTCCACCGCCTCCGCTTCGACGATTGTTTCCGTTTTGGCCATTATTTCCATTTCGATTACCATTTCCACTTCGGCTGTTATTTCCATTTCTGCCGCTGCCACCGTTATTACTGTTCTCACGGATCGGGCGGATCAGGCATTTCGGACCGTAGCCTACCAGATCCATCCTGCCTGTCATACGCAGACCTTCCAGTACCAGTTCCCTGTTTGCAGGATTCTTGTACTGCATGAGGGCTCGCTGGATGGCTTTCTCATGCGGATTCTTCGGCACATAAACTTTCTCCCCTGTAAGCGGATGAATCCCCGTATAGTACATACAGGTGGAAAGCGTAGACGGTGTCGGGTAAAAATCCTGTACCTGCTCCGGGGTAAATCCAAGGTCACGGACATACTCCGCCAGCTTTACCGCCTCTTTCATGGTACATCCCGGATGGGAAGACATGAAATACGGCACCGCATACTGCTGCTTCCCCGTCTTTTTGTTTGCCGCATCATATTCTTTCAGAAACTGCTGATAGACACTGTGACCCGGTTTTCCCATGTAATGGAGCACCTGGTCTGACACGTGTTCCGGTGCAACTCTTAACTGCCCGCTGACATGATGCTCTACCAGTTCTTTAAGAAAAGTCTTGTCCCGGTCTGCCACCACATAGTCAAAACGCACGCCGGAACGGATAAAGACTTTCTTTACCCCCGGGATCTTACGCAGTTTGCGCAACAGTGCCACATAGTCTGAGTGATCCACTTTAAGATTCTTACACGGTGTCGGAAACAGGCACTGTCTGTTTTTGCACACACCTTTGGTAAGCTGTTTCTGGCAGGATGGCTGACGGAAATCTGCGGTCGGTCCTCCTACATCATGAATATATCCCTTAAATTCAGGATCCTTTGTCATTCTGGTCGCTTCTTCAATGATCGACTCATGGCTTCTGGTCTGAAGGATCCTGCCCTGATGGAACGTCAGAGCGCAAAAATTACAGCCTCCGAAGCACCCTCTGTTGCTTGTCAGGCTGAATTTAATTTCCTCAAGTGCCGGGATTCCTCCCATCTTTTCATACATCGGATGAACCCGCTCCGTATAAGGAAGGGCATACACATCATCCATTTCCTCCTGTGTCAGCGGCAGTGCCGGCGGATTCTGGACAATATAGCCTTTGGTTCCATAGGATTCTGCCATTGGTCTGGCACTGAACGGGTCTGTATTCTGATACTGTACGGCAAAACTGTCCGCATAGGCTTTCTTGTCTTCTTTTACTTCCTCATAGGACGGAAGAATGATCGGATCATAAATTCCGGACAGATCTTTGCATTTAAAAACAGTTCCGGCGATATAAGTCAGTTCCTCCACCGGAAGCCCGCTGTCGAGAGCTTCTGCAATCTCCAGAATGGAGTGCTCTCCCATTCCATAAGAGATCATATCCGCTCCGGAATCCAGCAGAACACTGTGTTTGACTTTATTATCCCAGTAATCGTAGTGAGCCAGACGTCTGAGGCTCGCCTCGATCCCGCCCAGAATAACAGGCGTTTTCTTATAGGTCTGACGGATCAGGTTGCTGTAGACGACCACGGCACGGTCCGGACGCAGACCCATCTGTCCACCCGGAGAATAGGAATCCTTCTGTCTGTGTTTCTTTGACACCGTGTAATGATTGACCATGGAATCCATATTTCCGGCAGAAACCAGAAAGCCGAGGCGCGGTTCGCCAAAAACCTGGATGCTTTCTTTCTTTTTCCAGTCCGGCTGGCTGATGATCCCGACTTTGTATCCCCGGCTCTCCAGCAGTCTGCTGATGATCGCCGTACCAAAGGAAGGATGGTCCACGTAGGCATCGCCTGTGATATAGGCAAAATCTACCTGTTCCCACCCTCTCTGCTTCATTTCTTTTTTATTTACCGGTAAAAATTGCTGCATTCTTATTTCCTCGTATGTACTTGATTTGTGTAACAGACTGGATCTGTTTCAAAAGACCGCTGTTACTGTTCCTTTCTTTTTCAGCAGCGAACCGTTCTGCCACATAGTTAAACATGATGGTACACGGCCTGCGCACGGTATCCTTCTGAAATGATGTCCAGTTGTCTGTGGAATCGCTTCAGCTGCTGAAGATCCTTGGTACGGAATACACGCAGGAATTCGTCCTGAATCTTCATGATCTCGCGTTTGTTTGCAATCTTGTAGAGATTTTCGATATTGATCAGGATATCTTTTACCAGGTTGGACTGCATCTGAGAAGAGTTCTGTGCATCCATGATCTCGTTTCGCACAGAAGACATCTCATGGTCAAGGGCATTGATGGCATCTGCAGCCTTGCTCAGACGTTCTGCCACATGCTCTGGCATATCCCCTTTGTATTTGTACTGAAGGGAATGCTCGATGGTTGCCCAGAAGTTCATCGCCATAGTCCGGATCTGGATCTCTGCCTGAAGTTTCTTCGGTCCCTTAATCGTATCTACGGTATAGTAAATGATAAGATGATAACTTCTGTATCCGCTCTGTTTGATATGTTTCAGATAATTTTTCTCACTCTTTATAGTCATATCGCTTCTTTTCTGGATCAGGGAAGCGACCGTCTCAATATCTTCTTCAAACTGGCAGATGATACGCACACCTGCGATGTCTTCCAGTTCTTCTTCCATTTTCTCCATTGGAATATGTTTGCGCTGCATTTTCTCAAGGATGCTGCTTACGCTCTTGACTCTGCCTTCCACCTGTTCGATTGGGCAGTAAATATCGTTTTCTTTACATTCCTCAATAATGTGATTGAATTTGACTTCCAGCTCTCTCACAGCCAGTTCATACGGGCACAAAATGCTTCTCCATAACTGTATTTCCATTTTCACTCGCTCCTTGCATTTCATACATTGTGTTATTATAGCATAGATTTTAAAAAAATTCTCGCTAATATGAATAGTTTCTGATTTTTTTAGAAATGGCTTTTAAGACCCAGTAAGGGTTTACGCTCAGTTCTTCACAGTGAGGTGTTCTGATATAAATTCCGAGGTGAAGATGAACCGGAAACATGGCTGTCGTTCCCTCTTCTCCGTAGCCGGTGTTTCCCATATAACCAAGGATGTCACCTGCCTGGATTTCTTCGCCTGTCTGAAATTCTTTTTCGTATGTAGATAAATGGGCATAATAAAAATACCCGCCTTTGGGGGCACGTATTCCGATTCTATAGCCGCCCAGAGGAAGCCAGCCAATATTTTCCACGATACCGTCTGTGATGCTTAAAACCGGATAATAACCCGGAGTTTTGTTTCTGCCGAAGAGATCACAGCCTTCGTGTGTGCGGTGGCCTCCATATTCTCTGGGAGCTCCGAACGTGTCCTCAAAGTTGATTTCTCTGGATGGAATGGGAAAGTATACAAGATCTGACCAGATGGACTGGTAGCTTTTTTTCAGTTCTTCGTATTCTGCGGGTTTATATTTCTGATATGCGGTGCTGTCAGGAACCGGTTTCGCCGGATAAAAGTCAGTGTTCAACATGGTCGCTGTCAGCAGATCAGAAAACCTTTCTGCAAAATCTCCGCTGACTGATAATGTGGCAGCTGACTCTCTGTCTGAAACCCTGAGCAAAACGGTATCTGCTGCACGCCTGCCTGTTTGTGCCATTCTCAGAAGCTGCTCATAAATTCCGGGAGGCAGATACTGCTGCCTGAAATCTGAGGATTCGCAGGTGTCGGACTTTAATCTTGATGCCTGACTGCGAAGCTTCAGCATGGACTGCAGTACGACAACCGTCAGCAGCAGGATTGTCAGTGACAATACAGACTTAAGCAGAAATGGAGTTTTGCCTGATCTGACTGATTTCAGATGACGCAGATAGAACATTTTAAGATACCTCCACATTCTGCTACAGTATATGCAGAAGTGGAGGCAGATAGAACTAAATCTGATTTCCTGATTTCAATCTTTCCGGTCCGATATCAGTTTCTCTGATTTCCTGATCGATCGGAGATCCGGATGATTTTATCGGAGATATTTACTTAGTTTTTAAGTGCTGCGAGAACTTTTACAAGGTATTTCCATACACGCTCTGTAGAGGAAATGCTGAGAAGTTCTTCAGAAGTATGGATATCTTTCATATCCGGTCCAATGGATACGCAGTCCAGTCCTTCCATTTTTTTGTAGAAAAGTCCGCACTCCAGACCCGCATGAATGGCTACTACGTTCGGTTTCTCTCCGTACATTTCTTCGTAAACTTCTACCATCTTGTCACGAAGCGGAGAATCTTTACGATACTCCCATGCCGGGTATGCACCCTGAATCTCGTATTCACCGCCAAGGAATTCTGTCAGATATTCAATCTTATCAGAGATGGCATCTCTCGCTGTTTCCACAGAGCTGCGGATACTGGAAGTTGCAGTTACCTCATCTTCTGTAGTGGTAAGGATACCGATATTAGAGGAAGTTTCTACCAGTCCCGGAATGGTTCCGCTCATTTTCTGAACACCAAACGGTACATTTTTAAGATAGAAGACCACTTTTTCCTTGCTTGTCGGATGAAGAACCTTTACTTCTTTTTCGCCCTCGTCTGTGAGAGTTACCGTGATTCCCTCATCGGTTCCTGCGTATTCTTCTCGCCATGCCTGCTGGATCCATGCACAGTATTCTTTGACTGCTTCCAGATCTTCTTTCAGAATCATAAGTTCTGCTGTGGATTCTCTGGTGATGGCATTGTCTTTCTGTCCACCCTGTACACTAATCAGCTCATAATATGATTTTTTCTTCAGGCCATAGAGGAAAGTTCCCAGTAAAGAATTGGCATTTGCACGGTTTTTATCAATCTCTGCGCCGGAGTGACCGCCCATCAGTCCACTGATCTTAACCGTCAGTTTTTCTCCTTTTGCTTCCAGTCTGGTAACCGGAAGATGGCTGATCCCTGTCTCGCCGCCTGCACAACTGATCCAGATACTTCCTTCTGCTTCAGAGTCAAGATTAATAAATCTTCTTCCTTTTAATACGCTGCAGTCAAACCCTACTGCTCCAAGAAGTCCGATCTCTTCGTCTACCGTGATAAATACTTCCAGAGGCGGATGCGCGATCGTATCACTTTCGAGCACTGCAAGTCCGTAAGCCACTGCGATTCCATCATCACCGCCAAGAGTGGTTCCGTTTGCGGAGATATAATCGCCTTCTACAGAAAGATTTAATCCGTCTTTGGTAAAGTCATGTTCCACATCCGGGCGTTTTTCGCATACCATATCCATATGTCCCTGCAGAATAACGGTCGGTGCATTCTCATAGCCTTCGGTTCCCGGTTTGTAAATGACCACGTTGTTCATTTCGTCCTGTACATAATTCAGTTTGTGATCTCTGGCAAACTGTACCAGATAGTCACTGATCTGTTTTGTGTTCCCGGAACCGTGCGGAATTTTACAGATTTCCTCAAAATAATGAAATACTCTTTTTGGTTCACAATTTTCTAAAACTGCCATATGATTACCTCCAAATATAAAAATGATTGTTGTAATATGGTATTAATTTTCATAAACTGCCATAGATTTAGTAAAACAAGGCTTATAAAGGAATGACGTATATGAAACAGGCAAAGCAGGTGATTCCCGTCCGTCAGACTTTCGCTGTCCGGGGAATTTTGTTTCTGGGTGTTCTGCTTCTGGTGTTTCTTGTCATGCATCCCCGTGAAGGATTTGCATCCGCAAAGGAAGGCATGACTCTATGGCTGAACACTCTGCTTCCCACACTTCTGCCTTTTATGATCCTCACCGGTATCCTGATCCATACAGGCGGAATCGAAAAACTTCTGACCCCGCTGGCACCCGTGTTCCGTTTTTTGCTGGGAGTGGATGTCTACGGAGGGTATGTTTTCCTGCTTGGCATGCTCTGCGGATATCCGATGGGTGCCAAACTCGCTTCAGATCTGTATGAAGCAGGTAAGATCAGCCGCTCAGAGGCTCATTATCTCACCACTTTCTGTAATCACGCCAGTCCGCTTTTGTGATCACTTATCTGGGACAGCATTGCCTGAAAGGAACGGTCCCCGTGTCCCGGCTGTTTATCAGTCTTCTGTCGGCGGATTTTATCTGTATGTTATTCTTTCGCTTCAGGATTTACCCAAAAACAAAAACATCCATATCGACCGGCAGGGAGCATAACAAACCGCCCCATATCCGCAGAGTGAATATCTGCGAAGAAAATATCCGCAAAAAAGATATCCGTAAAGAAAATATCCATAAAGAAAATATCCGTGGATTAAATATCCGCGAAGAAAAAAAAGAGACATCTGCGGCAGCCGTCTCAGTGGGCGGCATTCTTGATGTCTCTATTATGAACGGATTTGAAACGATCACCCGGCTTGGGGGATATATCCTTCTTTTCTCTGTTCTGGCAGGATGTGTCCGTTATTACTGGCCATTCCCGCTTTTTTATCAGTATCTTCTGCTTGGATTTACGGAAATTACAACAGGGCTCAGCCTGATCGCCGCTTCCGGCCTTCCGGGCAGATTTTGTGCTGTTTTATCTGTCACTGCAGTGGCATCCGGGGGCTTCTGTATTCTGGCACAGACAAGAAGCGTCCTGAATCAGGAACTCAGTCTGCTGCCCTACCTGGCTTCCAAATGTATCAGCGCAGGACTCGCAGGGATGATATACTTAGTTCTCTCCGAGATCGTCTAATAAATCATCATCGTCGTCATCATCTGCTTTGGCTGCATCGTCATGATAGGAACCTGTGATTGCTGCTGCCTGTGCAGTCTGCGGAGCAAGTTCCTGACGGTTATGGTTGACAACATCCAGACAGCTCTGGAGAGAATCAATAAATGTTTTATATTTCACTCCTGCGTCTTCCAGTGTTGTGTTTAATACACTGCCAATGTTTGCCATCATATCATCTGTGTATGTGATCGCGCTCAGACGAATGCTGTTGGCATCCTGTGTAGCGGAATCCAGAATCTCCTGTGCCTGTTTGTTGGCTGCGTTGATGGTATCATTTGCCTGTGCATAGGCTTTCTGCATGATCTCGTGCTGAGTTACCAGTTCCTGTGCTTTCGCCTGTGCATCTGCGATCAGGGCATCTGCCTTGGACTGTGCGTCCTCCAGGATGGCATCTTTATTGTTGATGATCTTCTGATAACGTTTGATCTCGTCCGGTGTTTTCAGACGAAGTTCTCTCAGAAGCTCTTCGATTTCTTCTTTATTTACGACAATCTTGGTAGTAGACAGCGGCTGGAATTTACAGCTGTCCACATATTCCTCGATCTCACCGATAATCTGTTCAATTCTGCTGCTCATTATTGTACACTCGCTATTGAAAATAGCTTTTCCTTTCTAAAAAATTTTGCTGAAAATTATTTTTGGGTCTGGTTCTTCCCGGAATGAATTTTCTCCATAACTGCATCTGTTATTTCTTTTGGTGCAAATTTACTCAGGTCACCGCCAAAGTAAGCGACTTCCTTCATGGTCGTGGAGCTTAAATACGCATATTCCAGACTGGTCGTCAGAAACACGGTATCTACATCCTGTGCAAGTACACGGTTGGTCTGAGCCATCTGAAGCTCATATTCAAAATCTGTAACCGCACGGAGTCCACGGATGATCACCTGAGCATGATTTTCTCTGGCAAAGTTCACAGAAAGACCCTCGAATGCCTTTACTTCCACATTCGGGATGTCCTGTACCGCCTTTTCTAATATATTAACACGTTCCCGGGCAGAAAACAACGGACTTTTTGCAGAATTATGCAAAACGCCTACGATTACCTTGTCAAAGGAAACTGCCGCTCTTTTTATTACATCCAGATGTCCATAAGTAGCCGGATCAAAGCTTCCCGGATATACTGCTATTTTCATTTGTGTTTCTCCTGCTTTCCTCAGCACATATTACTCAGCCTGGGCTTTGATCAGAAATACGTGCTTGTTCGTTTTATATTCTTTGGAACGAAGCTGCTGATATCCAAGAGATTCCAGATAATCAAAATCTGTGTTAAGGTCTGCTTCTACAATAATGAGTGTATTTGCATCCGCAACTGTGCTGTCTTTGAGATATTCCAGCACCTGACGCTCAAGTTCCTGATTATAAGGCGGGTCCATGAAGATGATGTCAAAAGCACCCTTGCCTTCCAGGGAACGCAGTGCCTGCAGTACGTCCATGTTCAGCAGTTTACCACCTTCGGCAAGTTTTGTAAATGCAAGATTTTCTTTAATGCAGGCTGCTGCCTTGGGATTCTTTTCTACAAATACGGCATATTCGGCTCCGCGGCTGAGCGCTTCGATCCCGATCCCGCCGCTTCCGGAAAACAGATCCAGAAAACGACAGTCCGGAAGTTCCGGCTGTAAGATATTAAACAGAGTCTCTTTGATCCGGTCTGTGGTCGGTCTGGTGTCCGTTCCCGGAATGGTTTTTAAATTCAGTCTTCTTGCTTTTCCTGCGATTACTCTCATTTCAGATTCAGTCTCCAATCCAGGTCTCCTCTTGCGAGTCCTAAAATAAGAAGCTCTGCTGTGGCGATATTGGTTGCCACAGGAATATTGTACTGGTCGCATCTCTTCACAATGCTCATGATATCCGGTTCTTTCGGATCCATCATAACCGGATTGTAGAACAAAATGACCATATCAAGGTCCTGACGTTCTACCATTTCCATAAACTGCTTGTCTCCGCCAATGCTGCCGGCAAGGAATTTATGCACATGGAGGCTTGTCGCTTCTTCGATTCTTCGTCCGGTTGTACCTGTCGCGTAGACTCATGTTTGGCAAGTATGTTCTTATAAGCAATGCAGAAATCTTCAATCAGTACTTTTTTGCTGTTATGTGCGATTATACCTAAGTTCATAGTTTCTCCTCTCCGATTTTCCCATACATTATTTTTGATCTCAGATCCGGAAATTTACTTCCAAGTCTGACATCGTTTTTACGTTTCACCCTCGTAATTCTGAATTATATTATAACAAATCACTAAATAAAGCGCAATTAAATCTTAAAAAATATACACAATTCATAATTTGTTAATATTTTGTTCGTTTTCCTATTATTTTGCTTTGTTTTCTATTGTTTCCATTAGTTCTCCCTGTCTGAGGAAATGCATTCCATCATTTGCGGAAATTTCCAGTGTATTATTTCTGAGTTTTCACATACTAGCATTGTAACATCCAGACAGATCATGAACGAAAGAAAAAGATCATGATCCCAAACAACAACCAAGGAGGAAATTGATATGTCAAACACAAAATCTTCTAACCAGGCAGCTGTACCGGAAGCAAAAGGTGCGTTAGACCGTTTCAAATTCGAGGTTGCAAACGAACTTGGTGTCCCGCTTACAGATGGCTATAATGGAAACCTGACTTCCAAACAGAACGGAAGTGTAGGCGGATATATGGTGAAAAAGATGATCGAAGCACAGGAAAGACAGATGTCCAGCGGTTCTCAGGGCAGCCAGATGTAACCTGTAATCTGCGGATTCCTTTTTTGCGGACCTGACAAAAAAACAGTGCTGTTTCATTTTTGCAGATGCAGGAATGAAACGGCACTGTTTTTCTATAAAGTTCATTCACGTCATACAGTCAGGACAGTCCGGATTTTCGCAATCCGCAGAAAACCTCTTAATCATCATCTCTTTTCATCTCAATCGAATTACGATGATATTATAATCGTTATCAGACAATTTATCAACTGAAATTGCACAAAAAATATTTCAGATTTTCTGTCAGTTTTTGCAAAATAATTTGATTGTAACCAAATTATTCATTTTCCGGATCGTTTTTCATATTTGTATCACCTCTGTGCCATACGCCGGTCCCGCATCATACCGGTTTTTTCATTCATATATCTGTCAGGCGGGTATTTTCCGTCCGCTTTGCTGTCTGTTTATCATCAGAGAACTGTTTTTGCGGATCATGAAGACTGCTTCATTTTGTCCAGCAGAAGTCTGATCTTGGATACAAACAGATCAAACGCAACGTCATTTTTGCCGCTGTTGATCACAATATCTGCTTTGGAGCGGGTTGGTTCCACATAAAGATAGTGCATAGGTTTCACGGTTGTCAGATACTGATTGATGATTCCGTTTAAATCTCTTCCGCGCTCTTCTACATCGCGGGAAATCCTTCTCAGGATTCTCTCATCTGCATCTGCTTCCACATAAATCTTAATATCCAGCAGGTCACGCACTCTTGGATCTGCCAGAAGAAGGATTCCCTCCACAAGGATGACCGGCTTCGGATCGATCTTCAGGACCTCTCTGGAACGGTTATGCTGTGTATAGTCATAAACCGGACACTCGATGGATTTTCCCTCTTTTAACTGCTTCAGATGCTCTACCAGAAGCTCTGTCTCCAGAGAATCCGGATGGTCATAATTTACAGTCACTCTCTGTTCGAAAGGGATTCCATCCTGTTTGCGGTAGTAATTGTCATGATAAAGGACAACTACATCATCCCCGAAATAATCTTTGATCCTGTTGGTAAAAGTAGATTTCCCGGAACCTGATCCTCCGGCAACTCCAATGACGATGCTTTCCATTTTTCATTCTCCTCTGTAAATATAAATTAACTCGTTGTGCTAGATAAAATAAATATAAAGAAACTTCAACAAAATGTGCTATCCTATTTGTAGGGAATACAACGAAAGGAGGCATCATTATGTTGAAGTTCCAAGATA